>DCLA01000051.1:43072-76649 GCA_002320815.1 Myxococcales bacterium UBA1660 | reverse complement strand
GCTCAGTTTTCGGGGGCCAGACCAATCCGGCGAGAGCTAAATTTGGAGATGTATATGACTGGCAAGACAACCTCGGCTCCAGGGATTCGAGGAATCGCACGCTCCGCCCTGATCCTGTGCCTAATAGGCGGCGTTGCCTGCTCGGAGGCTACCACGCCGACGCGCCTTGACGGCGGGCCCCCCTTACGGGACTCGAGTGCTTCGAGTTCCGCGGATATAGGTCCGGGTGCTCTCGACCTGGGCCCGGGCCAGGTTGTTGCGCCAGTGCCATCGGTTGATTGGGTCGTCTGTGATTCTGCATCAGAATTGGACCAAGAACGCGGAGCAGAGTGCGCCAGGGTGTCCGTGCCGCTGGACTACGACGTTCCTGGCGGAGATACGATCGAGCTTCTCGTTAAGCGTATACCTGCATCGGATACGGAGAGGCGGATCGGAAGCTTGTTCGTTAATCCCGGTGGACCCGGCGGATCATCCGTTAGCTTGGTTCAGGCAATATACCCTTTGCTCGGAGAGGAGGTCACGTCAAGATTCGACATTGTCGGAATCGATCCCCGCGGAATAGGCGGAAGCAGTGCAATCAGATGCGAGCCGGCGTCGGATGAGAGCGCTGTCGAGAGACCTTCCGTGTTCTACCCTCGCGCGCCCGATGAACTACAGCGACACATCGAATACGACCAGTTCCTTGTTGAGAGCTGCCTCCGAGGTGGCGACCCGGTCGTGAATCACATGAGCACCGCGGATGTGGCCCGCGACATGGACCTTCTCCGCCAGGCGCTCGGAGACGACGAACTCAACTACGTGGGCATTTCTTACGGCACATATTTGGGCGCCACCTACGCATCTATGTTTCCAGACCGTGTACGCGCCATCGCACTAGATAGTGTAGTTGCCCCGGATGCCTGGTTGGGGGATCACGACTCCACGATCCCCTTCACGTCTAGGTTCGGCGCAGGACCTGGAGGGCGGAAAACTTTGGAAGCAATGATGGTCCAGTGCGATGCCGCCGGACCGGCCGCATGCGCGCTCGCACCGAACGCCCTTGAGCGATGGGACCGTGTCCGAGCCTCCCTCGAGGAGAGACCTCTGGCAGTGTATCTAACCGCCTTTGCAGGCCTGCCGGAGATTATACGGGAGCAGCACTTTTCCGCGCTCACAAATCAGATGCTGTACGGTGTGTCTGCCTACGAAAGCATTATCATGTTGACGCGGCTAATAGAGGTCATTCGATTTCCGTTTCGGATGCTGAGTCTTCCACGACAGGGTGAACTTGGCGACGTCGATGCCTCGGATGCCATGACTCAGCTATACTTCCTGTATCGCGACCTTCGACGGCAGATGGACCACTGGTTGCCCGTCCAGCTCCCGGGTGGAGACTACCGCAGGCTGGTGCCGAACAACGGCTTCGAGGCGGTGGGTTGCAGCGACTCGTACAACCCGACCAGTCTTTCTGCGTGGACGGACCATGCGGCCGTGGAAGACGACTTGGCACCGGGTTTCGGGCTCTTCTGGCTCTGGTTCTCGTCGCCGTGCCGCGACTGGCCCATTGCGGAGGATGCATTCAGGGGACCGTTCGTGGTCTCGCGCTCAAGGCCCTTACTGCTGCTCAACAATCTCCATGACCCTGCTACGCCCATCGAAAGCGCGCGTCGGGCGCGGGGCCTCCTAGATGGCTCGAGACTCGTCGAAGTCGACGCGTTCGGGCATGGCGCGTTCTACAAGGGCGAGTGCTCGCGTAGAATCCTAGCCGAGTACATCGTCAACGAGATCGTGCCTGCGGAGGAAGTAACCTCATGCCGTGCGGAAAGGGGCATATTCGGCCAGGAGCCTTGAGCTCGATTCACTAGCGGGTCGTGAAATTCGCCCTTCTGGCGCTTCTCAATGACCTGCTAGTACTAGCTATTCGCCCTCAGCAGTTTGCACGCACAGGCCGTTGGTACGCGTGCTACGCGCTCGTTCTCAAACAGTTCGCTACCCCGCGAGACGACGGAGCGCGGCGGCGATGGCGTGCCGGTCGAGGCCGAAGATCAGGTCCAGCTCCTGGTAGGGGCTGATGGCGCAACCCGGCCCCGATGGGCGCGCCAACGCCGCGAAGGCCTCGGCGAAGCCGATGTCCAAACCGTTGGGTCCCGGGCCCTGGCTCTGCAGGTGGCAGGGAACCACCGCCCCGTCGGGGAAGACCGTCGCGAAATAGCGGCCGGCGGCGCAGCGGGTGCAGTCGCCGAAGGCCGGGGCGCTTCGGAGCCGCTCCAGGTAACCGGCCGACGCCCCGACGGGATCGCCGGCGTCCCGGGCACGGGCGAGACGGTCGGCGACGTCAGCCAGCACGCGCCCGCCGAGGGCCGGGTGGAGGCCGGCGTGGTGATCGAAGCAGTCCGCGTAGGCCGGCTGGAAGTAAGCCCAGAACCCTTCGCGCCGGGCGAGCGTGAGGACTTCGTCGACGAGGCGCAGGTTCCCCGGCTGCAGCACGGTGATGGTGGTGGTCGCGATGCCGCGCTCCCGGGCGGCACGGAGAGTGCGGATCGCGCGACCGAAGGAGCCCTCGCGGCGGACCAGATCGTGGGCCGGCTCGGGCCCGTCGATGCTGACCATCAGCACGTCGAGCCAGGGCGCGACCTCTTCCAGGAAGCGCTGGTGGAGCCACCCGTTGGTGTTCAGGGAGGTCACGCAGCCGCGCTCGCGGGCGTGCCGGACCAGGGTACCCAAGTCGTCGCGGAGGAGCGCTTCGCCCCCGCTGAAGGAAGCCCGCATCATGCCGGCGTCGGCGAGCTCGTCGATCGCCCGCCGGAATTCGTCGGTGCTCATCTCGTAGGCGGCGGCCTCCGGGACGTCACAGTGCGCGCAGCGGAAGTTGCAGCGGTGAGTGAGGATGAAGGTGATGGAGAACGGGCGGGGCCGACCGCGGACCCTCGCGGCGGCGAGCCCGAGGCCGCGGGAGAGGACCCGGAGTGGGCGCGGCTCACCCAACGAGCGCCCCCAGGTAACCCAGCGCGCCGGCGCCCAGCGCGACGCGGCCGTGCACCCGCCGGAGGGTGGCGGGGTCACGGGGGAGGGTGCCGACCACGGTCGCCGCCAGGAGCCCGAGCGCGAGCGGAAGCGGGCCCCAGCCCCCGAACGCGGCCAGGCCGCCGAGGAGCGCGGCGCCCAGGAGCCCCGTGCCGCGCACGACCGCGTCCACCCGGTCGGGGCCGAGCCAGAGCGCGGTCGTGCGGTCTCCGGCGCGCCGGTCTTCGGCGCGGTCCGCGAGCTCGTGGAGGAGCTGGTTCTGGGTGAGCAGGACCAGGAGGGCGAGGGTCAGGGCCGGGCGGCCGGGCGTCGCTCCGGGACCCAGGTAGAGGAGCGGCAGGAAAATGGCGTGGTTGCCGAGGAGCCCGAAGCCGGGGCGCGCCTTCAGGCGCGCGGGGCCGCTGTAGAGCCACCCGCCGAGGAGCGACACGCCGAGGGCCGCCTGGCCCTGGGGTCCGAGGGGCGCGGTCAGCGCCGCGGCGCCCAGGACGGCGAGGGCGAGCACCGGCGCGAGGGTCCGCGGTGGCTCCCCGCCGGCCAGGGGGTTCTTGGCGCCCGGGGCGTCGCTGGGCGCGTCGGCGCGGGCGTTGAGGCCGTAGGCGAAGGCGAGGGAGCCCGCGGCCGACCCCAGGGCGGCGGCGGCGACGCCCGCGGGGAGCTCGCCGGGGGCGACCGCCCCGAGCGGGAGGAGCGCGAAGGGCGCCCACTGCCGCACGCGCAGCGCGGCGAGGCTCCGGCGCAGGTCCGACGCGAAGGTCTCCACGCCGGCAGCGTACTGCGCTCCGCCGACCCTTGGCGACCGTTCGGCCCGGGTGGTATCCGGAGCCATGCGCGCCGTGGGGATCGGGCTCGGGCTCGTCGTGGCCGGGTTCCTCCTGGCCGCGACCCATGGCGCGAGCGCCCACGGGTGGATCTCGGAGGAGGTGCTCCCCTTCCTGCCCGCCCACCCGGTGGTCCTCGAGCCCATCGCCGACGAGGTGCGCGACCGCGATCCGTGGCCCCCCGAGGCCCCCTACGTCGGTCGGCGGCCCAATCTGGCGCCGATGCCGCCCTACGAGCCCGGCGCGGAGCCGGGACCGCGCTGGGTCTCCACCTCGGTCTGGCCGATGGTCGCCTGGCGCGGAGAGGAGCGCACCTGGCCGGTCTTCATCCGCGGCCACCAGACGGCCCTGGGGACCTACCTCGCCCTGGGCCTCGCCGCGGGGCTGGGCGACGACCCGGCGAGCTGGCTGCACGCCACCGCGGTGCTGGCGGCGGGGGTGCTGCTCTTGCTCTTCTTCGTGGGCCGGCCGGAGCTCGGCGACCGGGGGGCCTTGCTGGCCACGGCGCTCCTGGCGCTCTCTTGGGGTGGGCTCTTCATCGCGCGCACCGCCTACGCCTTCGAGGTCGGCAGCCGGCTCTTCCTCCTGGCCGCGCTGCTCGCGCTGGTCCATCGCCGGCACTGGCTCGCGGGCGCGGCTGGCGCGGTGGCGGTGCTGATGCGGGCGCCGGTGCTCACCGTGCTCCTCCCCGCGGCCTTGGTGGTCGCGCATCACGTCGGGCTACGCTGGAGGCGCGGCGCCCTGGCGGCCTTGGTCGCCCTCGTCGTGCCGGTGGCCGTGGTCCTCATCCTCGACGCCGTCGCCCCCTTTCGCGCCGACGCGGCGCCGCTGGCGACCCTGGGCAGCCCCCTCGATGCCCTCCCGCGGCTCGGGCGGCAGGTCCTGATCACCACCGCCTGGCTCGGCGACGCCCACGCCATCCTCGGTCCCTTCTTCGCCGGCGAGCAGCGGGTGAGCGGGACCCTTCCGCTGGCCGCCGTGCTCGGCGCGCTGCCGGTGCTCGTCGGCGCGGGGCGCTGGGCGCGCGGCCGGGCCGGCGTCTGGGAGCGGGCGCTGGTGCTCTCCACCGCGAGCTGCGTGGTGGCGGGCGCCTGGTTCTACCCCGACGAGAACCAGTTCCAGCTCGCGCTGGCGCTGGAGCCCCTCTTCGCTCTGGCGCTGGCGCAGCAGCTCGCCGCGCTGGCGGCTGCGGCGTCCCCTCGAGGCGCGGCGGTGCCCGTCGCCGTGGCCCTCCTCGTCTTCGCCTGGCGCGGCGGCACCACGGTGCGAGGCGCGCTGGCCAGCGCGGACACGGCCATCGCCTGCTTCTCCGGGCGCTCACAGCACGCCGCGCTGGCCCGGCTCCGGGAGCTGGGCGCCGAAGGCCCGCGCACCCTCACCACGACGTACCTGCACGTGGGGGTGCCCGAGGCGCTGATCGGTCTCCACCCGTTGCACGCCTTCGAGCTCTTCTCCGCGAGCTCTCCGGCGGACTCCCACCAGGAGCGCTGGACCGAGCTCCTCCGTGCCTACCGACCCCGGCACGTGCTCCACACCGCGCACCGCTCGCTCTTCGAGAGCGACGACATGTACCCGGAAGCCATCGGCCGCGACGGGCTGCGCGCGGCGGCGGACCTGGGCATCGACCTCCGGGTGGAGGCATACCCCACCGAGGCGGGACCGACCGGGTGGGAGGTCTGGACCCTGAGTTACCCCGAGGGCTTCGACGTCGAGACCGCCGCGCCCCCGGAGTCGGCCGCGCCGGAAGCCGCGCCCCCGGAGTGGCGGGGCCTCGTGGAGGGTGCCGTCCTCGGCGACCACCGGGTCGCGCGCGTCACGCCCCGGGGGGATTCCGCGGTGCTGGAGTTCGAGGACGGGGTGGTCTTCGACCTGCAGCCGGTGGATCCCGACCGGCCGCCGCCGGCGACGGTCGGGGACCTCGCCGTGCTCTACCGGAGCCGGGAGGGCGTCGACGACGAGACCCTCGCGCGGCGCGCCCTCGCCCTGGCCGAGGCCTTAGGCGCTCGTTGGGCTGCGGAGTGAGGGCGGCAGCTCGCCCTTCCAGCGCGGGACGGCGCGGTCGGCCAGGGCGACGCCGAGGGCGGCCGCGCGCGACCCTTGCCACTCGTCGCTCGCGCACTCCGGGTGGTCCGAGGTGGCGAAGTCCGCGGCGGCGCCCTGGACTCCGCGCAGGACGTCGAGGCTCACCGAGTCCGCGTGCGCGGCGAGCGCGTCGGCGAGCTGTCCGACCTCGCCCGGCAGGAGCGGCTGGACCATCGCGAAGGTCCGCAGCCCGGCGGCGCGGGCGAGGCTCAGGGTCTCCAAGCGCTCGTCCACCGGGGACGCGCGCGGCTCGAAGTGGGCGCGGACCGCGTCGTCCGCGGTGGGCAACGAGACGCCGACGAAGGCCTGCTCGAGGCGCGCGAGGACGTCGAAATCTCGGCGCACCAAGGGCGAGCGGGTGAGCACCAGCACGGGCCACCGGGGCGCGCGGGAGGCGAGGGTCTCCAGACACGCCCGGGTGACGGGGCGCCGCCGCTCCACCGCGTGATAGGGGTCGCTCACGATGGGGCAGAACTTGATGGGCGCCGGAGGCAGACGGCCCAGCTCGTCGGCCAGGACCTCGGCGGCGTTGGCCCGGATGTCGGTCCACGAGCCCCAGGGCACCGCGGCGCGCCCCAGGAGGCGCCGCAGGGGATCGAGCCGTGAGGGCGCGTAGCAGAACCGGCAGCCGATGAGGCAGCCCACATAGGGGCTCAGTCCATAGAAGCGCTCCGGTCCGTCGCCCATCGGTTCGAGGAGCCGCTCCACCTGGACCTCGCGGACGCGACCGGAGGCCTCCTCGGCGGCGAGGGCGGCCAGCACGCGCTCCTCGTTCGCCCGCGCGGCCTCGGCGAGCCGCTGGCACACGGCCAGGGCTCGCCGGCCGTCGACCCGACCCGAGCGACCCGCCCGGTACCCGAAGAGCAGCCGCTCGCTGCGGGCGGCGTAGCGTGCGTCGGGTTCGGCCGGGGTGACGTCGACGTGGAGCTCCGAGCCGTCGTCGACCGCCAGGGTCAGCCGGAGCCCGAGCTCCGTCGATGCCCGCACGAGCACCGCGCCGGGGACCACCTCGTCCCCGGGCCCGTAGGGCTGCACCAGGTCGAAGAGCCACCGCGCCACCGGGCGAGGATAGCTAGGCCGCGTCTTCCTTGGCCAGCGCGAGCTGGTTGGAGTCGGGGGCGGGCGCCTTCTTTTTCGGCGGGCGGCCGCGGCGCTTCTTCTTGGTGGTCGCCCGGGGCGTGGGCAGCTCGTCGATGCGCCGGACCAGCTCGGCGTCCTCGCCGGCGAAGACCTTGGCGTAGTCCACCGCGCGGAGGGCCAGCGCCTGAAGCTCCGTCCGCTGGCGCTCCAGCTCGGCGCGCGCCTCTTCGAGGGCTTCCTGGCAGGCCTCCAGGCGGGACTGGGCGCTGGCCACCTGATCCTGGCCTTCGGTGAGGGCCGAGCGGTCGACGCCGGGGAAGGAGACGCCTTCGAGGGCGTCGTCGAAGAGCGCGATCACCTCGCTGATCCAGGAGGCGGGGGTCGTGGTTCTGTTCATGCGTTCAGTGTTAGCGCGCGGCCCCCGACCGGGTCAAGGATCGCGTGCTTCGACCCACGCCAAGAGCTCGTCTCCGGTGAACGGCCGGGCGCTCATCGCGCTCAGGACGGCGGTCGGGTCCCCGCCGGTTCGCAAGTGGGCGACGGCGCGCCGCAGGGTGTCGGGCCCTTCGCGGTCGAGGAGCGCGGCCACCATCGCGTAGCTCTGGTGGTAGGCGAAGCGGGCGGACTGGGCGTCGTCGATGACCACGAAGCTGCCCTCGAGGGAGGCGAAGGGCACGTAGGTCCGCTCGCGCACCATCAGCGTCAGCGTGCGCTCCAGGGCCGGGGGCGTCCGCTCTTCGAAGACCTGGGCCAGCCCCTCGTGCAGCCAGAGCGGCGCGCGGGGCGCGACGGCCGCGAGTTGGGCGTGGAGGCTCTCGTGCCGCACGGTGACCGCCAAGGACTCGGGGCGCGCGCCGCCGTCGAGCCGGAGCGCGCCGTCGAACAGACCCCCGGTCCACTCGGGGCCGCAGGTCACCGCGACCAAGGTCTCGCGGTCGGGGTAGAGGATGGCGACCAGGGTGGGGCGCCGCTCGACGCCCAGGAGCTCGGCGGCCTCGTGGAGCGCCCGGAGGATCCCCTCGTGGACCGCCCGCGCCGAGCGCGCGCCGAAGCCGGGCGCGTGCCGCAGGGTCACGCCGCCGCGGGTGGTCTCCACCATCGTGCTCTCCACCTCCGCGCGGTGCGCGACGAGGGGCAGCATCCCCCGGGCCCACTCGTCGTCGGGGTACTCCGCCGCGTAGGCTCGGAGCGCCTCGAGCCCCAGGGCGCTCTGGCCCTGGCGGGTCGCCGTCGACGCGAGGGCGAAGGCGACGGCCGGGTCGTCCGTGCGCGCGAAGGCGGTGGTCAGCGCGGCGAGCTCCTCCGCGTCGTCTTCGCGCTGGCGAGCCACGAGCGCGGCGGCGAGCGGATGGAGCGCGCCCTCGGGGGCCACCGCCGCCAAGTCCGCGAGGGCCGCGTCCGGATCCCCGTCGGCCCCGAGGGCTCGGATCACCTGCGCGAAGGCGGCCGCGCTGGCGATGTCGAAGCCGTCGACCACGCGATCCGGCGCGTCCCGGAGCGCGGCGAAGGCCCGCTCGGTGTCCTGGGTGAGCAGCGCGCGCAGCCCGGCCCGGAGCTCCTCCGACCCTTCGCCGGCGTTGAGCAGGTAGCGCGTCCGGTCCCAGAGCTCGCCCATGCGCTCGTTGGCGGTGTCCGCCAGCGACGGGCCGATGGGTTCGCCCTCGGTCCGGGAGCAGCCGGGGACCAGGGTCGGCGCCAGGGTGGCCGGCTGCGCGGGCGCGGGCGCCACCCGGGGAGGCTCGGTCGGCGCGGGCTCCATGGGGGCCGGCGGGGGCGGGGCCACCGAAGGGACGGCCCGGTCGCGGGACCACCACCCGAAGGCGAGGGCGCCGGCGAGGAGTCCGAGAGCGAGCCACGCGAAGGAGCGCACGTTCGACCCTAGCAGGGCGCTGAAGAGCGAGCCCGAAGGGCGAGTTCGGAAGCGCGCTGCCCTTGCCCCGCCGTCAGGCGGTTGCCCCGCCGTCAGGCGGATGCCTCGCCGAAGGCGATTGCCCCGCCGTCAGGCGGATGCCCGACTTCGATCGAGGTGGGTCGATGGGAAGTGCCGGCTCATGTGGCGCAGGCTGTTAGCCGAGAGACCCGAATCGCACGGAGCGGACGGGTCGTCGGTACGCACTCCTCCGACCTCAGAAGACACGACATCGAAGACTGGTTCGAGGAGCGACCGCGCATGGCGCCATCCGATCACCCGCCGGCGTGATGTCGATCCGCACTCGGCAGGGAGGCTCGACGAAGAAGCGCCCATGACCTTCGACCACGAGAAGCTCGACGTCACTCGCTCCCGAACCCAGAGGCATCCGCCTGCGGCGGGGCAATCGCCTGCGGCGAGGCAACCGCCTGCGGCGGGGCAACCGCCCTTTCGGGCGGGGCAAGGGAGCAGGATGATGAAACGCGGCCTTCGGCCGCTGTTCATCATCCTGCTAGGGGGCCGTTCGCGGGAAAAGCGAGGGGGTCGCCACGATCTCCCTTTCGCGGACATCCCCGTCGTGCTTCGTTGGGGCACCATGGCTGCGCATCTCCGCTTCGCCCTCGTCTCGGCGCTCTTCTCCCTCCTGGCCTGCGGCTCCGACGATCCGGGCCTCGGGGGCGCCTGCGAGACCGCCGCCGACTGCGACGGCGACCAGCTCTGTGTCGACGGCCGCTGCGCGCCGCGCTCCTCGGTGCCGGACGCCGGCGAAGGGGACATGAACCGGACCCCGGTGCCCATCGCCACCTCGTTGGCCATCCAGCCGGCGGCGCCGAGCCTGGTGGTCACCGGCGCGCCCGCATCGATCACGCTCATGGGCGAGGTCACCTACGACGACGGGTCCACTGCGGTGGCCACCGGCTTCTGGAGCATCGACTCCGCGCGCCTCGGGACCATCGACGCGACCAGCGGCGAGTTCACCGCCACCGGAGACCTCTCGGGGACGGTCGAAGTCTCCCTCGAGGCGATGGGGCTGATGGCCACCGAGACCCTGACCATCACCGTGGAGCGGACCGTGATCGTCGAAGGCGCGCCCGCGGACAGCGCGGCGCGCTTCGACGCCGCGCCGGTGGCCACCGTGGACGTGGCCGCCCGGGAGGCCGGCCTGCTCTACCCGCTGGACGCCGCGCTCTTCCCCAAGAACGTCTACGCCGCCGACCTCCAGTGGGAGCGCGGCGTCGAGGGCGACCTCTACCGCGTGCGGATGCAGATCCCCGGCGTGAGCGCCACCGCCTACCTGGCCCACACCGGGGCGGCCTTCGGGTACGACTGGCCCGTCGCGGGCGACATCTGGCGGGCCCTCGCCGAGGCCGCGCCGGAGACCTCGGTCTCCCTGACGGTCGACCGGCTCGAGGCGGCCAGCGGCGAGGTGGTGCCGGGGACGGTGCGCTCCTTCCGCTTCGCCGACGCCTCCATCCGGGGCTCGCTCTACTACTGGGACCTCGCCAACGGGCGCATCCAGCGGATCCGCGGTGATGGCACCGGGCTCGAGGCCTTCATGCCCAGCCCGCCCGCGCGCCCGTCGGACGGGAGCCGCTGCGTGGCCTGCCACACGGTGAGCCGTGACGGCACCCGCATGGCCGCCGAGATGTGGTCCGGCGGGGGACCGGGCGCCATCTTCGACCTCACCGCCGACCTCTCCGGGGACCCGGCCCCGACGGTCGTCGCCCCCGGGATCACCGCGTTCCTCACCGCCAGCTTCTCGCCGGACAACGACCGGCTGGTGGCCAACGCCGGCAACGAGCTGTTCCTCATGGACGGCAACACCGGCGCCCGCCTGCCCGCGGGCGGCGCCGGGCTCCCGGCGACGGGCTCCGCCCACCCGACGTGGTCGCCGGACGGGACCCAGATCGCCTACGCGATGAACACCAACGGGAGCTGGGGCGTGGACTTCACGGCCGCCGACCTGGGCATCATCGACGTGACCGGCGCGGACACCTTCGCGGCCCCCCGGGTGATCCACCCGGGCGCCGGTCGGGTCGTCGCGCGGCCCACCTGGTCGCCGGACTCGAACCTGCTCGCCATCCAGTACGGCACCAACAGCCGCATCGACAACGGGGGCACCGCCTACCCGGGCACGGTCCGGCTGGTGAGCCGCGACGGCGTGAACGTCTGGAACCTGGAGACCCTCAACGCCGGCGTCGAGAACAACTACGACCCGAACTTCTCGCCCTTCGACGAGGGCGGGTACTTCTGGCTCGCCTTCGTCTCCACCCGCGACTACGGCAACGCGCAGTCGGGCACCCGCGGCAGCGGCCGGCGGCAGCTCTGGGTCGCCGCGGTCTCCAACGCGGCCACGCCGGGCGCCGACCCGAGCTTCGTGCCCTACTGGCTCCCCCAGCAGAACCGGCTGGAGCAGAACATGGCGGCCTACTGGACCATGGAGCCCTGCCGCTCCGAGGGCCTGACCTGCGCCACCAGCGACGACTGCTGCAGCGGCTTCTGCCGCGACACGGGCGCGGGCCCGGTCTGCGTGCCGCCCGACGAGGTCGAGTGCAGCGAGCGCGGCGAGGCCTGCGGTAGCGACTCCGACTGCTGCGAGGGCGCCGGCACCTGCATCGCCAACGTCTGCTCCGACCTGGGGTGACCCGAGCCCCTGGGGCGCCGCGACGCGACGCCCCGGTCCCCGGCCTCAGAAGAGCAGGGGCACCTCGCAGTCGCTCGGACAGTTCGTCGGCGACTCGCCTGCCTGGCAGACGGTGTCGCCGCAATCCACCGGACAGTGGGCGGCGCAGGTCGCGCCGTCCTCGCCCCGGCTCGGGATGCAGACGCCGTCGCCGCAGGCGGGCTGCGGGAAGGGCGGCGAGTTCGGCCAGAGGGCGGCCGCGCCGGAGGCGCGGGGTCCAGGTCCTCGAAGAGGTCCGCCAGCGAGCCCGCCAGTGGCGTGGGCGCGGGACCTGACCCGTAGTGGTAGAGGACGCCGCCGCGCGTGGGGATCATCCGGCCGAGCTCCGTGAAGCTCTCGTGGATGAGCGAGTCCGGTGAAGGTGCGCGACGATAGACCGACTCCAGCGTGTCTCGAGCGCTGGTCAGCCAGGTGGGGGACGTCACGCGGGCTACCGTAGCGCAGCGCGCGGGACCCTGCCCCCCTCGACGTGGGGGAGCCCGCGGCGAGAGGCTCGCCTCGCCGATCGCCCTCGAGGGTCGCGGCTCAGCGGGCGGCGACGACCGCGTCCCAGAGGGCGCGGCGGCGACCGAGGGCGGCGTGGGCTTCCCGGAGGGCCTCGACCTCGAGCTCCGCCCGCCCCCGGCAGGCGCGGGCGAAGAGGCGCGCGGCCAGCGGGCCGTGGTCGCCGCCGTCGACCTCGATGTGCCGCTCCAGGTAGCGGCGCAGCAGCGGGGCTTCGGTGCCCGCGGCGTCGAGGCCGTCGACGATGGGCTGGAAGAGCCGGGGGATGATGGCTTCGCGGCCGTGGAGGAAGACCCCGGCGACCACGTGCAGGGGCGCCTCGGCCACCGCGAAGGTGGCGGCGCCGAAGGTGACCGCCGCCTCCGGTAGCGCGCTGGCGGCCAGCGCAGTCGCGGGGGCGACGCCCGCGACGAGCCGGGCTTCGACCGCGCGGATGGGCCCGGGGTCGGCGCCCACCTCGGCCATGGCGCGCAGGTACCACTCGTAGTGGCTCAGGGGCTCGGGTCCGAAGGCGGCGTCGGACTCCTCGTCGAGGACGATCTCGTTGATGAAGCGCGCGCAGGCGGGATCCGCCGGCGGCGTCCACGGGTGCCCGGTGGAGGTGAGGTCCCGCTGCAGCCGCTTCACCAGGGACATGAAGTCCAGCACGCAGACCACGTGATGGGCCATGAAGGTGCGCACGCGCGACGGCGTCCATGCGCCTTCGGCGAGGGGATGGGCCAGCAGGTCCTCGCGGGCGCGCTCGACGGCGCGGCGGGCCGCGGCGACGTCGGCGTGGCCGAGCGCGGCTCGGGAGCGGGGGAGGTTCACGGGCGGGTGCTAGCGCCAGCCGGTTCCCCGGACAACCGGTGAGGGGGCGAGAGGACCGATGCGCTCAGCGGTAGAGCTGGCGGCGCAGCGGTCCCACGAGGACCTTGAGCAGAGTCTCCCCGACGTCGAAGTGGTCGCGCCAGAGGACGATCTTGCCGTCGCGGACCTCGAAGGTGCCCTGGACCCGGATGTCCAGGTACACCAGCGGGCCGATGAGCACGTCGGTGCGCTCGGTGAGGACCACCCCGTCGCGCTCCGCGATGTGGTGGGTCTCCACCCGGAAGTGGGTCAGCACCTTGCCGAAGCGTCGTAGCGTGCGGGTCACCGCGTCGTAGCCGCGGTCGGCGGGGAAGGGGACGTTCTGGTAGACGACGTCCTCGGCGAGGAGGCCGAAGGAGCCCTCCATGTCCATCGCCGCGAGGCGGTCGAGGAAGGCTTCGACGACGGCGATGGGCGACTCGGTCGGGCTCATGCGCGGGAGGCTACCCGCGCCGGGGGCTGGGAGCCAGCACGACTCAGACGTGCTCGAGACCACAGAGGGGATCGTCGCCGCAGTCGTCGATGCGGTCGAGGACCTCTTCGTGCTCGTCGTCGGTGTGCTCGCGCTGCCGCGGCTCGGGCGCCTCGGCGACGTCGGTGGTGGTCTCGGTGTCGTGGGCCTCGGCCGGCGTGTTCGCGGCCGGGGCGTCCGTCGGGGTGTGGGCGGCGACGGTGGTCTCGTCGGCGGGCGCCGAGGCGGCCGGCGTCGGGTCGGCCGGCGCCGCATCGGTCGGCGCAGCGCTCTCCGGGATCGCCAGGGCCGGCGCCGCATCGGTCGGCGCGGTGGCGACGCGAGGAGCGTCGGCGCCTTCGTTCGCGGCCGGGGCCGCAGGGCTCTCGTCCGAACTCGCCTCCATGAGCGGGGCGGCGCCGTCGGGGACGGCGGAGTCCGGGGACGCGTCCTCGACGACTGAAGCGAGGACGCCGCCGGCGGACGTGGTCGCGTTCGCGGCGGGGGTTGCGGGGCGAGCGTCTCCGGCGCTCGCCGCCGGACCTGCGAGCACGGCACCCACCGTTTGGCTCGCGGGGCGCGGGGGGACTTCGTTGGACGTGGCGCTGGCGTGGGCGGCGTCGGGCGCGCTCGCCTGGGTCGCGTCGGGCGCGCTGGCGACCGTCGTGCTGGCTCGGGCGGCGTCCGTCGCGCTCGGCCCCGCGAGGGCTTCACCGGCGGCCGAAGGCGCGGCGGCCGCTCGGGGGCGGGCGCGGCGGGAGCCGGGGAGGGCGCCGGCCATCAGCTCGTCGAGGGAGAGGGGCTCGGTCGCCGGCAGCAGCGTCACCGGGTTCTCCATCGAGGCGGGCGCGTCCTCGTCGGCCGGCGTCGTAGCCTGGGCCGTGACGACCGGGGCGCCCAGCGCCAAGGTGAGGAGGGTGAGGATGGTGAAGCCGCCGGTGGTGAAGCCGCCGAGGCTTCCCGCCGTGGGTGATCGTCTCGTGGCGTGTGCTCGGCCCTTCATGTCGTCCCTCCGACGACAGGTAGAGCGAGAATCGGGCCAAGCGTGGATCTGGCGATTTGCCGGGGTCCGGTGGGGCGCGGCGGCGTCGGTCGTGGGGTCGAACCCACGACCTGTCCGCCGGGACCCACACCCCCGCACCCTCAGCCGGCGAAGCTCTCCACGAAGACGGGGACCTCGCTGGGCTCCGGGCCGCCCTCGCCGGTGCGCCCGAGCTGGCCGAGCTCGTTGGCGCCCCAGCAGAGGAGGCGCTCGTCGAGGGTCACCCCGCAGGTGAAGCGGCCGCCCAGGGTGAGACTCTCGAAGCGCTGGTCGGGATGGACCGGGACCGGGCGGGTCACGGGCTCGCTCGCGGGGATCCCCAGCTGGCCGGCGTCGTTGGAACCCCAGCACCAGGCGTGACCCTCGGCGTCGAGAACGCAGGTGTGGGCCGAGCCGGGGGCCACGGCGTCGAGCTCGCCCGCGAAGGCGACGCCGGACTCGCCGCCGGCGAACACGGCCACCGCTCCGTCCGTCGTTCCGTCCAGCGCGACCGCCGTCGGCGTCGCGCGGTCGGTGGTGTCCCCCAGGCCGAGCTCGCCCGCGCCGTTGCGGCCCCAGCACCAGAGCGAGCCGGCGGCCAGCGCGCAGGTGTGGTGCGGACCCGCGGCGATCCCGGTCACCTCGTCGAGGGGGACCCGACCGGGACCGGCGCCCGCGTCGTGGCCGAGCTGGCCGAAGCCGGCGTGACCCCAGCAGAAGGCGCTCCCCGGCGCGTCGGCGTCCTCGTCGGTGCCGCGGAGGAGCGCGCAGGTGTGCCGGGTGCCGGCGCTCAGCTCGATGGCGGCGCGTTCGACGTCGGTCCACGCGCCGTCGTCGACCGGGACCGGTTCGCAGCAGGAGCTCTCCGGGGTCCCGAGCTGGGCCCACCGGTCGTCCCCCCAGCAGCTCACGGTGGCGGCGGTCGCCACACAGGAGTGGAGCGCGCCGAGGGCCAGGCCGGTCACCTCGTCGGGCGGGCGGAACGCGGCGACGATGCCCTCGCGTTCTCCCTCGGGGGCCACGCCGAGCTGACCGCCGGCGTCGTTGCCCCAGCAGCCGACCTCGGGCCCGTCCTCCTCGCCGTCTTCGCCGGGGTCGTCGTCGTCCACGAGGCAGGCGTGGGCGGGGCCCACCGCGAAGGGGCCCACCTCCTCCCAGCGCGAGTACCACCAGAGCTCGCCGATGGCGGGCGAGCCGCGCTGGGCGAGCTGGCCCACCGGGTTCCCGCCCCAGCAGCGGGGCCGGTTGGCCTCGCCACCGAACACGTCGTCGCCGGTGGAGAGGAGGGCGCAGACGTGCACGTCGCCGGCGCGCGCGTAGCGGATCTCGTCGGCGAAGGTCTCCACCGCCGCGTCGGGGGCGACGCCGCGCTCCGGCCGGTAGCTGCATGAAGGCGAGGGATCCACGCGGCACTCGCTGCTGCCGCAGGCCACGAGCACGAACGCGAGGAGGAGACGTCGACGGCGCATCAGAAGGTCGCTCGCAGGCCGAGGTTGGGGAGCACGATGGCGGGGGCGTAGTCGATCCCGCAGGGCGAGGTGGGCGCGCTCAGCAACACGCCGTCGCCGCACTCGAGATCCACCGGCTCTTCGGTGAAGGTCACGTTGAGCCACTCGAGGGCCAGCCGGAAGCGGCCCCAGCGGGTCCGCCACTGGTAGGCGATCTCGGCGTCGACCCGATAGAAGGTGGGCAGCCGCTGCTCGTAGCGCTGGAGCGAGAGGGTGTCGGTGGCGACGTAGTTCACGCCCAGGGGCTTGCCGGTGCGCACGTGGAGCCGGAACCCGATGCTCAGGCGATCCTCGATGAGCTGCGCGCGGCCGGCGAGGTTGAACACGTGGCGCACGTCGTAGCTGGGCGTGTAGTCGAGGCCGGGGAGGGCTTCGACGTCGGCCCAGGAGAGGGTGTAGCTCAGGAAGCCGCTGACCCGGAGCTCGGGGTCCGCGCGGATGAAGAGCTCGGCGCCGTAGGAGCGGCCGGTGACCCGCTCGGGGAGCTGCACGCGCTGGCAGCCGATCTCTTCCTCGACGCAGGTCTGACCGTCGAGGAAGAGATCCAGGAAGAGCAGGTTGGTGTAGCGGTGCACGAAGCCCTGGAGCTCGAAGCGCAGCTCCGGGATGGGCTCGTAGGCCACACCGGCCTCGGACTGGAGCGCGACCTGCGGGCCCCGGGCCACGGCGACCTCGTCGAGGCCGGGGAGGGGGAGGAAGAAGACGGCCGGCTGTCGGGTGACGCCCAGCGCCACGTGGACGTCCAGCTCGTCGGTGAGGTGGAAGGTCCCGCGGAGCCGTGGATCCAGAGCGACCTCGGCGGTGCCGCCGGCGAGCCAGACGTCGGAGCGGAAGCCGATGTCGTAGGTCATCCACCGGCTGGGGTTCCAGGTGAGCTCGCTGTAGAGCGCCGCCATGTTCCGGGCGGCCACGCTGGCCAGGAACTGGTTCGTCGCCGGGTCCATCGCTGCCGAATCGGCGCCGTCGGCCATGTCGCCCACGTCGATGCGGCCGGCGGCGCCGAAGAGCTCGCCGCCCACGCGGAAGGCGAGCTTCTCGCGCTTGCCGGCCAGCCAGAAGCGCGGCCCGAAGCTGGTGGAGACCACGCCCACGCGCTCGGGGGAGTCGCCGCCGCTCTCGTCCAGGAACGAGGTGCCCCAGCCGAAGCGCAGGGCCACGCCGTATTCGTAGTGGGCGAAGCGGTGGACCAGCCGGGCCTCGACCCGGTGGAAGTGGATCCCCAGCGCGTTCTGGCTCTCGGTGGTGCGGCCCGTGACGGGGTCGGTCTCGGTGTCGGTGGTCACCAGCCGATCGAACGAGCCCAGCGCGACGAGCTCGGCGTCGGTGCGGCGGGTGAGGGGGTAGCGGAAGCGGAGCTGGTAGTCCCAGTAGGAGAGCTTGGTGTCCGGGCTGACCAGCGAGAGGACCAGCCCGGGGTAGCCGTAGCGCGCGGCCACCATGAGCTCGCCCTCGCCGACCGGGGCGTTCACGAAGCCGTTGACGTCCAGGAGCCGCAGCTCGGCCTCGCCGCGCACCGAGTCCTGGGTGGGCTCCGGGCCCTCGGCCTCGATGACGCCGCCGATGTAGCGCCCGAAGCGAGCGGGGGCGACGCCGGAGTAGAGCCGCAGCGGGCCGACCATGCGCGGGTGGATCACCGAGGGCCCGAGCCCCAGGTGGAAGAGCAGCGGCATGTTGATGAAGTCGTAGCTGTAGAGCGTCCCCGAGGGCGGCGAGCCGCGGACGTAGAAGTAGGGGAGGCCGCTGAAGATGGGCGTGACGCCGGGCAGGGCCTCGACCGCGCGGAAGGGGTCGCCGAAGGCGCCGGGCAGGTTCCGCGCCTCGTCCAGGGTCAGCCGCAGCGCGCCGGCGGGCGGGCGGACCACCGTGGCCTCGGCGCCGAAGGAGGGCGTCGCGGCGGCGGCCTCGGCGGGCGTGGGCACCGAACCGCTCGCAGCGACCTCGCCGCTCGCGCCCCCGGTCGCGCCATCGCCAGGCGCCGCATCGCCGCTCGGACCGGGTGTACCCGCGGTCGCGTCCTCCTCCTGCTCCTCCTCCTCCTCCGGGACGTCTCCCAGCCCGAAGCGCAGCGAGATCCGCGCGGGCATCGCCTCCGCCCCGCGCCGCGCCGGCTCGAAGACCGCCCCAGCGACCGCGCGGGCCACGTCCGCGCAGAGCGCGGGCGCGGCCGCGCACTCCTGCACCTCCGCGCGTCCGTCGACCCCGATGAGGATCACCACCTCCACGCTGCGCTCCGTCCGTTCGCGCGCCGCGCTCTGCCCCTCCGCCGACAGCTCCACCGGCGGCATCGTCACCACCCGCGGCGGCACCACCACGAGATCCCGCCGCTCCTCCTCGGTCGCCCCGGCGCCCTCGCTGGGCTCCGGGCCCTCCTGCGCGCGCGCCTCCCCCATCGGCACCAGACCGACCACCAACGCGCTGACGACGAACAACGACCGCATCGACTCCCAGGCCCCGCGGAGCCTTCCCACCCAACCGCCCCCCGTCAAGCGCCCCCCGACTTGCAGAAGGGACGCTCTTGCACACTGGCACAAGGGACGCTCCTTCCCTGCCCCCGACCCCCCAGTACCCCGCCCCCAACTCGCAGACAGCCACGACGCCCCCTCCAGCTCCGCCCTCCGACTTGCAGAAGGGACGCTCTTGCACACTGGCACAAGGGACGCTCCTTCCCAGCGCCAGCGCCAGCGCCCGCGCCAGCGCCAGCGCCAGCGCCCGCCCCAGCCCCCGCGCCACCCCGCAGCCAGCGCCGCCTACATCGACGCGCTCGCGCCCTCGACCCGCTCCTCGACCATGGAGCTGCCCTTCGCCTCGCCGGCGCGGAGGAGGGCCCGGCGGAAGAACACCGGGGCCACCAGCTCGTTGATCGCCACGACGCCCAACGCCAGCGCCGACACCTCGCCCGCGAGCCCGGGGAACGAGCGGGCGAAGACCTGCGTGAGCGCGATGGCCAGGCCCGCCTGGGGCAGCAGACCGAACCCCACGTGCCGCCGCGCGCTCGCGTCGGCCCCGCTGACGTGGAGCGCGACCCGCGAGTCCCCGACGAGCCCCAGGGCGCGGCCGCCGACGAGCGCCAGGCAGAGGGCTCCGGTCTGCGGAGGGCGTCGAGGTGCAGCGCGGCGCCGGCGACGGCGAAGAAGACCAGGTAGAGCGGGAGCGACGCCGCCACGATGTCGGCCAGGAGCCGGTAGGAGCCCCGAGTCGGTGGGCGCGTCGGGCAGGAACGAGCGCGCGGCCCAGGCGAAGCTGGTCACCAGGGCCAGGAGCGCCAGCCGATGCCCGGGAGCGACCAGGTCGTCGCCCGCTCCGGCCGCTGGAACGCGCTCAGCAGCGCCAGCAGCGCGATCCCGGCCACGTCGTCGAGGACCGCCGCTGCGCGCACCGATCGGACCGCGCGCTCGCTCAGGCCGCTCCCCTCGAGGAGCGCGCGGGCGGTCGGGGCCGCCAGGCAGCCGGCGGCGCCGAAGGTCACCGCGTCGCGCACGAGCCGCTCGGGGCTGGCGGGGATCTGCATCCACGCCAGCGCCAGGGCACCGGCGACCGCCACGAAGGGTCCCAGCGTGAGCAGGTCGCCGGCCGCTCGATGGACGCGCGGAGCATGGCGCGCCGGCCCGCGAACACAGCGCGACTGCCCGGTCGGTCGCCGGTGGGGCCGGCGCCGGTTCCGCAACGACCGTGAGCGGCGCGGGATCCGCCTGGGCGAGCGCCGGGCTCAGCCCGGCGACGAGCATCGCGAGGCCAATGAGCCACCCCGCGCCTATGGAGAGGTCGCCGACGGAACCGGAGGATCCCGACCGAGGGGGCGTCATCGATGCCCGAACTCTAGCGACCTTCGGGGGCCCCCGGTAGGGGGCATGGACGGTCCGAGTCCTGGACGGGGGACGTCGTGGGTGCGAAGTCTGTTCGATGGAAGTCTGCAGGATGGATGGACGCCTCCTCGCGCTCACGGCGCTCCTCGCCCTCGGCCTCGCCTGCGGCGACGACGCGGACGACGGAGTCCCCTTCGACGCCGCACCCGCCGACGGCAGCATGGACGCGGGCGCCGACGCGGGCGCTGATGGGGGGTCCGATCTGGGCACCGACGGCGCCGTCGATCTGGGCACCGACGCCGGCCCGCCGCCGCCCGCCACCTGCGCGGGCTTCTGCGGGCGAGCCAGCACCGGCGGCTGCCGCTGCGACGACTCCTGCGCGGGCGCCGGAGCGTGTTGCGACGACTACGAGACCACCTGCGCCGTGGAGGCCGAGGTGCGCGCCGAGCTCACCGCCGGCCACATGACCCGCGGCTACGACGGCGGTCGGGATCTCATGTACGGCATCAGCGGATCCGTGGACGTGGTCGATGGGGAGCTCGAGTGCGTCTACACCGGCACCACCGTCGCGCCGGACGGAACCCGCACCCCCGGCGGGATCTTCAACACCGAGCACGTCTGGCCGCGCTCGGCGGGCGAGCCCAGCGGCTCCGCCGGCGACCTCTACAACCTCCGGCCGACCCTCGAGGAAGCGAACGGCGAGCGCGGCAACTTCCCCTTCGGCGAAACCACCTGCAGCGGCGCCGCATGCGACTACGCCCGGGGCGGCTCGGAGCTGGGCGTGGACACCGCCGGCGCGACGGTCTGGCAGGTGCGCGCCGAGCGCCAGGGCGACATCGCCCGCTCCATCTTCTATTTCGCCACCCGCTACCGCATGGACCTCCCCGCCGCCGAAGAGGCGGCGCTGCGCGCGTGGCACGCGGCGGATCCCCCCGACGACGTCGAGCGAGGCCGCGTGGATCGGGTGGAGGCCGCCCAGGGCAACCGCAACGTCTTCGTGGACCGCCCGGAGCTCGTCGACGCCATCCCCGACTTCTGAAGACCTCCGACGACGGCTCCCTACATGTCGGCGAACCCCCGCCGGGTTGATCTGCAGCCGATGGCCGCATAAGGTCGCCCGTCGCTTTGCCCAGGAGTTGGTTCGCCATGAGGTCTGTTCGCTTTGGTTTGTTCTGTCTGCTGCTCGTCGGCGGACTCTCTGCGTGCGGTGACGACGGTCGCCGGGCGCCTTCCCGCGGCGGCGACGGCGCCGGCGATGGCGGCGGCACCGGGACCCCCGACGGCGGCACCATCGGCGGCCGCGACGCTGGCGATTGCACCCCGACCCAGGAGGGCGCCAGCAGCGCCACCTGCTCCGATGGCGTCGACAACGACTGCGACTTCCAGGTGGACTGCGCGGACGCCGACTGCTCCGGCGTCGGCGAGTGCCCGGTCTGCGGCGAGGTCGAGACCCCCCTCGGCTCGCCCCTGGCGCTCCCCGACGGCGTCGGTGGCTCGTCCTGCACCAGCGACTCCGATTGCCCGAGCGATCAGTCCTGCTTCGAAATCGACGACATCCTCGGGGGCACCACGAACGAGTGCCGCGAGTCCTACCGCTCGACCCTGAACTTCACCGGCTTCGGCAACGGCGCCTTCGAGTCGGCCGACGACATCCTCTCGGTGTGCGTGGTCATGGAGCACTCCTTCCTCCGGGACCTCGAGATCACCCTGCAGGCGCCCAACGGCCGTCAGGTGCGCCTCCAGCGCTTCCTCGGTCAGGATGGCGGCGAGATCTACCTCGGCCAGGCCGATGACTGCGACGACGACGACGCACCCACCCCGGGCACCGGCGCCACCTACTGCTGGACCCCGACCTCGAGCCGCGCCTCGATGCTCGACTACGCCAACGGCGGCGGCGCGATGGACAGCGTCACCGACTGCAACGGCTTCGGCGATGTCGAGATGCTGCCCCCCGGCGACTACTCCGCCGCCGACGACTGGTCGGCCTTCGTGGGCTCCTCGCTCAACGGCGAGTGGACCCTCCTGGTCACCGACCTCTGGGGCATCGACAACGGCTACATCTTCGAGTGGTCCATCGCCTTCGATCCGCGGACCGTCGCCGACTGCTCCGTGCCCCTCATCTGAGCGGGACCCGATGAGAGAGAGCGCCGCCGCCCCCCTGGGCCGCGGCGCTTTTTCATTTGGCGACACCGAACGGAGCGTCGGCGCGACGAGGGCCCCGAGGTGCGCTAGAACTCGGGCGGGATGACGGCCGAGCGCAATTGGGGACAGCTCTCGTTGGTCGAGGCGGTGCGGGCGGAGAGCGTATCGCCCGAGGTGGCCGCGCTGCTGGTCGCGCGCGACGCGCACCCGGTGGACATCGAGGCGCAGCTCGCGCTCCTCGACGAGCTCGCCGCGCCGCTGGTGGGGCTGGGGCGCACGAAGGACCCGCGCGACCAGGCCGCCGCCCTCGCGGCCCATCTCCACGGCGCGCTGGGCTTCCGAGGGAACCGGGACGACTACTACGACCCGCGGAACAGCTACCTCGATCAGGTCCTCCGGCGCCGGACGGGGATCCCCATCACCCTCTGCGTCGTGTGGGCGGCCATCGGTCGCCGCGCGGGGGTCGCGGTGGACGGAATCGGCTTCCCGGGCCACTTCCTCGCCCGCGTCGGGGGGCCCGAGGGCATCCTGGTGGACCCCTTCGGGGAGGGCGCGAGCCTCGAACCCCCCGCGCTCCGGCGCTTGGCGGCTCAGGCCCTCGGCGGCCGTCCCCTGCGCCCCGAACACACGGCGCCGGTGGGGCTCCGGCCCCTGGTGGTCCGCATGCTCCTCAACCTGAAGCGCATCCACGAGAACCAGAACGATCACGCCCGGTCCCTGGTGGTCTGCGATCAGCTCGTGGATCTCACCGGCGCCATCCGCTTCCGGCGGGACCGCGGCGTGCACGCCCTCGCGCTCGGTGCCCACGCCCAGGCGGCCGAGGACCTCGGCGCCTATCTGGCGGAGGCCGGACCCGAGGCCGAAGACCAGGATTGGGTCCGGGCGGCGCTCCAGCGCGCGACCAGCGACGTCTCCTGGAGCTGACGGCGGATCGTCGTTTCGTGCTTCCTACCGCGCCCATCGGGGGAGCTACCCGGTCGGCGGGGCTGGCCCTACGCTCATTCTTCGGCGCGGTCCCATCGGGCGCGCCAGTCCAGGAGACATCGCGACACAGGGGGAACGAAGCGCATGGGGGGAACCGAGTCGGGCCTGCGAGGCCCGTACAGCGAGAACATCGGACGGTGGGGGCCGCGCCGATGACCAGTCGAGACGGCGGGGCGGCGACGCCGCTGCGGCACCTTTACGAGACCTCGACGCCCTGGATGGGCGAGGGGTGGCAGGTGGAGCAGATCGGCTCCCGGCTGCTCTTCCGCTTCCACGGCGACTTGAGCGAGCTCGAGGGCGAGCGTAGCGCCAACGCGCTCCTCACCCACATCACCGGCACCGAGGAGGTCGACCTCGTCTTCGAGGTCAGCCAGATGACCGGTTTCGCCATCGGCGCCCAGTCCGCCTGGCGGCGGGCGTTCATGCGGCGTCGACGGTCGATCCGGAGCCTGGCGACGGTGGGCGCCAACCCCCTGGTCCGCATGGGCGCGACGGTGCTCGGCTTGGCCATCGGGGTCTTGGTCGAGCACTCCTGACACACACCGGGGGGTCGACGGGGGACGAATCCGGGCTAGAAGCGCCGGGTGACCCAGAAGCTCCTTTGGACGGCCGTCTTCGTCTTCCTGAACGGCTTCTTCGTCGCGGCCGAGTTCGCGTTGGTGAAGACGCGGCCGAGTCGCGTCGATGCCATGGCGGCCAAAGGCGACAAGCGCGCCGTCCGGCTGCAGAAGATCATCGGGAAGCTCGACCTCTATCTCTCCGGCTGTCAGCTGGGGATCACCATCGCCAGCCTGGTCCTCGGCTACCTCGCCGAGCCCGCCTTCGCGGCGCTGATCGAACGCGCGGCGGTGGGCCTGGGGCTCGCCACCGAAGCCCAGCTCGCTTCGCCCGAGCTCAACCCGGTGCTCCACTACGTGGCCTTCGGCCTGGCCCTGACCATCGTGACCATCCTCCACATGGTCCTCGGTGAGCAGGCCCCGAAGATCTGGGCCATCCACAGCGCGGAGAAGGCGGCCCTGCGCTTCGCCTTCCCGCTCTGGGCGTTCACCACGGTGCTCAAGCCGCTGATCGTCTTGGTCAACGCCATGAGCAACGCGCTGCTCCGGCTGGTCGGCCTCGAGGGCGGCCACGGCGAGCACGACACCGACGTCCGCGAGCTCAAGGGCATCATCGCGGCCGCGGCGTCGGCGGGGAACATCAGCGGGCGCCAGCGCCTCCTCGCGGAGAACATCCTGGACCTGGTGGACCTCGAGGTCCGCCACGTGATGATCCCGCGCACCGACGTCCAGTACCTCGACGTGAACGACGACATCGCCGAGAACCTCGAGCTCGTCGGCAAGCTGGGGCACTCCCGGTGGCCCCTCTGCGACACCGACCTCGACCACGTGATCGGCATGCTCCTGGTGCGCGACCTCTTCGACCACGTGCTCGTCGACGACGTGAAGCGCCGGGAGCTCGACCTGCGGGCCCTGGTGCGGCCCACCCAGATGGTCTCCGACACCCAGCCGCTGTCGCGCTTCATCGGCGAGTCCCAGCGCACCGGCAACCAGGGCGCGCTGGTCGTGGACGAGCACGGCACGGTGGTGGGCATGGTCTTCCTGGAGGACGCCCTCGAGGAGATCGTCGGTCCCCTCCACGACGAGCGGGATCCGGTGCGCCAGCTCGTGGTCCATCACGACGACGGCGTCATCGAGATGGCCGGCTCGGTGGACCTCCCCGAGGCCACCGAGATGCTCGACCTGGAGTACGACGACTCCGTCGACACCATCGCCGGCCTGGTCACCGCCGAGCTCGGCCGCCTGCCGCGCCAGGGCGACGAGCTGGAGCTCGGCGCCTACAAGGTGAAGGTCACCGAGCTCGACCGCCGCCGCATCGCCCGCCTGCGCTTCGAGCCGCTGCCGCCCGCCGAAGAAGACTAGCGCTCGGCGGCGACGTCGCGACAGCCCGGTGCGCGACCGGGCGCTCGACGGCGCGGTGCGAGCCAGCTCGGTGCTCGACAGGGCGGGGTGGGCGAGATAGCACCCGCCCATGGCTCAGCTCAGCGTCGTCACCGGCGGCGGCGGTTTCGTCGGTCGTCATCTGGTCAACGCCCTCCTGGAACGGGGCGACGAGGTGCGGGTCCTGGACGTGGTGGAGCCCGTCGGCCTCGGCGGCGAGTTCCGGAAGACGGACATCACCGATCCCGCCGCCGTACGCGCCGCGATCGAGGGCGCCGACGTGGTCTTCCACAACGCCAGCTTGGTCCACACCAAGCAGAACAAGGCGGACTTCGTCTGGAAGGTGAACTACGACGGGACGCGCCACGTGCTCGAGGCCTGCCAGGACCTCGGCGTGGGCAAGCTGGTCTACGTGTCCAGCGGCAGCGTCGTCTACGACGGCGACGACATCGAGGACGGCGACGAGTCGCTGCCCTACGCCCGCAAGAACCTCGCGCCCTACGCCCACAGCAAGGTGGAGGCGGAGAAGCTGGTGCTCGCCAAGAACGGCGAGGGTGGGGTGGCCACCACCGCCCTGCGCCCGCACGTCGTCTTCGGGCCCCACGACACCCGCTTCCTGCCGGCGGTCATCGCCCACGCCAAGAGCGGTCGGCTGCGCTTCCAGGTGGGGCGGCGCGCCTGGCTCAGCGACTACACCTACGTGTCGAACCTGATCGACGCGCTGCTCCTCGCCGACGAGCGCCTCGCGCTCGACTCCCCGGTGGCCGGAAGCGCGTACTTCATCACCAACGGCGAGCCCATGCCCTTCTGGGCCTTCGTCCGGCAGGTCCTCGCGCGCCTCGACCTCCCGCCGATCCGTGGCTGGGTCCCTCACCGGCTCGTGTACGCCATTGCGGCCGTCAAAGAGGGCATCGACACGCTGCGTGGGGGCACGATCTCGCCGGAGGACGGGCTGACCCGCTTCGCCATCCGCTACATGTGCTCGCACCACTACTTCAGCATCGACAAGGCGCGCCGGGAGCTCGGCTACGACCCGCAGGTGAGCATCGCCGAGGGCATCGAGCGCACCTGCGCGCATCTGCGCGAGGTCGGCGCGCTCTGACACCGGGGCGCGCTGGGACCCGCGCTCCGAGCCGGGCGTCGCCGTCGACGCCCGGCCCCGAGTCTCAGCGGACCCGACGCGCGCGACCGAGCTCCTTCTCGATCGCGCTGGCCAGCTTGTCGGCCGCGCTCCCGAGGGAGTCCTTCACGTTCGCCGCGTGGGCGGTGACCACCGTGGGCTTCCGGCCGCGGACGCGGGCCTCGAGCGTGCAGCGGGTGTCCTGCTCGCCCGACTTGTCCCCGTTCTCGTCGGCGAAGTGCACCTCGATGCGGGTGATGTCGTTGGAGAAGCGGGAGAGCGAATCCGTGAGGACGTCCTCGACGTACTCCGCGAGCCGCTCGTCACCTTGGATGTTGTGGTCCGTACGCACCTGAATCTGCATGGTTCATTTCTACCATCGCTGGGCTTCGGTGGCGCCCCCAATGTCACCCGGGCGTCACCGAATCACGGGGTGGGCGCCGACTCGGCGAGGCCCGCGAGGCAGCTCGCGTCGAAGTGCGTCGTCCGCGCGCGGCGGGCGTCCACGCAGGAGCGCGGTAGGATGGTCGTCGTGCGCTTGCCGTCCGCGTCCCGTCTCGCCACCGCGCTCGCGGATCATCGCCCCGCCGCCATCCCCGCGCTGCCGGGCCGCCGGAACCACCTGCATGCCGGGGTGCTGGTGCCCATCGAGTGGTCGCCCGCAGACCTCGCCGTGATCCTCACCGAGCGCGCCTCCCACCTGCGGCTCCACGGGGGCGAGGTGAGCTTCCCCGGCGGTCGCCCCGAGCCGGCCGACGACTCCATCCAGACCACCGCCCTGCGCGAGGCCGAGGAAGAGATCGGGCTGCGCGGCGCCGCGGTGCTGGGGCGCCTCTCCAGCATCCCGCTCTACACCTCGGACTATCGCCTCGAGCCCTTCGTCGCCGAGGTCCCCCCGGATGCCGAGTTGATCCCCAGCCCCGACGAGGTGGCCGCGGTGCTGCGCCTCTCGGTCCGCGAGACGCTGGCGCGCCCCTTCCTCCACGGCATCCCCTGGGAGGACGCCGGTGAGACGCGGCTCTCGCCCATCTTCGAGCTGGGCGAGCTGCTGGTCTATGGCGGAACCGCCCACGCTCTCTTCGAGCTCCTCGGCCTCGTCGCCGACCTGGCCCAGGTCCCGCTGCCGCCGTTCCGCGCCGGCCGCTACCAGTGGTCCGACGTGCTCCGAAAGCCGCCCGCGACGCTCGCTTGACCCAAAGGACCAAGCTCCGCCGCGTCAATCGACGACCAGCACCGGGAAGCGCAGCTCGAAGCGGGTCCCCTCGCCCGGCGCGCTCTCCACGGTGATGGTCCCCCCCGCGGCGCCGACGAGCTCGCGCACGGTGGCCAGGCCGAGGCCGGTCCCCTCGTCGCGGCCCTTGGTGGTGAAGAAGGGCTCGAAGATCCGCTCGCGGGTCGCCGCATCCATCCCGGAGCCGTCGTCGGCGACCTCCAGCACGACCTCGTCGGCCGACCGCCAGGTCCGCACGCGGATGTGCCCGCTGCGCTCGGGCAGCGCGTCGGCGGCGTTGACCACCAGGTTCACGACGATCCGACCGAGCTGCGACGGCGCGATGCGGATGGGGCCCACCCCCTCGCCGAAGTCGAGCTCCAGCTCCGCGGTCGAGGGCACCAAGCACTCCAGCATCGAGCGCATGGTGTCCAGCTCGCCGTTGACGTCGAGGGCCATGGGCACCCGCGGGCTCTCGTCGTCGGGGCGGGCGAACTCGAGGAGCTGGCGGGTCAGGACCACCGCCCGGTCGGAGGCGTCCACGATGATGTTCACGCAGCGCAGGGGGGCGGGCTGGCCCTCGAGCTGCCGCTCGAGCAAGCCGACCGCCTGCAGGATGGCGGTGAGCACGTTGTTGAAGTCGTGGGCCACGCCGCCGGCCAGTCGACCCAGGCTCTCCATCTTCGACGTCCGCTCGAGGCGGCGCTCGAGCTCCGCCTGGCGGCGCTGGGCCTGCAGCCGCTCCAGCCGCGCTCGCAGGGTGAGGTGCGTGTAGGTCGCCACGATGCCCAGGAGCACCAGGACGAAGACGTACACCCCGCCCGGCCGCGACGACTGCATGCTGGCCCAGAGCCCGTCGCGGGGTCGGGCCTGCAGTCGCCAGGTTCGGTCGAGGAGGGTCAGCTCCGCGTCGCCGGTGAGTCGGTCGGCGCTGGCGAGCTCCTCGTCGAGCTCGAGCAGCGATCCGCCGCGGTCGTCCCGGAGGGCTACGGCGTACTCGTCCAGGAACCCGCCGCGCAGCGCGGTCTCCACCAGCGGCTTGATGCGGAAGACCCCGTTCACATAGCGTCGCTCCCCCGCGTCCTCGAAGGGGTAGTAGGTCGCGAAGCCCCGCCCGCCCTGGAAGAGCTCGAGGGCCTCGGTCATGTGGGGCGACCCGTCGGCGCGGGCGCGCTCGAACGCGGTGTGGGCTATCGGGTGGTCCCGCACGCTGCGGCCCAGCGCGTTCCGGTTGGGCTCCAGCGGCGCCACGAAGCGGATCACCCCCGCGTCGTCCAGCCAGTTGATCCCCTGGAAGCCGCCGTAGAGCTCCTGGGCCACTTCGGCCCGCGCTCGCTGCTCGTCTTCGCCGAGGGGTCGCTGGGCCGAGAGCCGGGCGAAGCCGTCGACGACCAGCAGTCGGGCTTCCACGTAGTCGTTCAGGCGCATGGCCGCCTCTTCGGCTGCCCGCTCTACCCGCGCTTCCGACTGAGCTCTCCAGTCGCGCCAATCCAGCCACCACAAGAGGCCGACGAGAGCGGAGGTCGTCAGGAAGAGGGGGACGGAGATGCGCCGCACCCGGAGGCGCTCACGTGGGGGAGGGCGCATGGACTCTCACCCTATCGTAGGAGTCGAGTCGTAGCGACGGCCCTCGTTCGTGGACTCCGTGTCGGGGGGAGCTCAGGCCATGACCAGGGGCGTCAATGGCTTGCCCGCCAACACTCGGACGGGTGCGTCCGCCCCCAGCCCTTCGTCCACCTGCTGCGCGAGAGCCAAGAAGTCGACCAGGTTCCAGGCATCGACGATGCGGCCCACCGAACAAGTGAAGAACCCGGCGCCCTCGAACTCCACCGGTTTGCGCGTCGCGCGATGGATCCCGGTGAGCCGGTAGCGCGCCGCCCCCCTCTTCCCGATCTCGAGGCAATCGACGAGCTCGACGCGCAGGTCGTCGATGTTCGATTGAAAGAGGCGCCAGGCGTCGGCGAAGGCCTCGGCCTGGACCGCAGGGCCCGGGTCCTCGGGATGGACGCCCGAGGCCTTGCCCACGAAGAGGTGGGGGATGGCTTCGACGTGCTTCTGATTCCAGACGACCTCGAACCAGTTGGCGACGACTTCGGACGGTGTCCAGCGGGGATCGACCTCGAACATGAGGGCGGTCTACCACGATTGAACCCGGTTGAACGAGAGCCCTCGGACGGGGAGTTTCGATGCCTCTTCCGCGCCGTCGCGGTCGGGCTTCGCCGCGTTGGCTCGGCGGGGGTCACCGACCGATGGGACCGGTGCCCCCCGACCCGCGAGGCCGGAGGACACCGCGGTCGCTCACTTCTTGCCGAGCTTCTCGACGAGGGAGCCGAGGCCGGACTCGTAGAGACCGCCGACCATGCCGGCGACCTCTTCGGCCGAGGCGCCGGCCGGCTCGAAGGTGCTGCTCCACGTGACGGTGCATCCGTCCCCGTCGGGGCGGACGCGGACCGTCGACTCGTAGTCACCGATGGGCAGCGAACCCGAGTCGGTCATCGAGTAGGTGTAGGTCATCGCGTCCGCGTCGAGCGCCTCGAGCCGCTCCACGACCTTCGCGCCGTCCTGCATGGTCACGGTGCGGACGGCGCCCACGCCGTCGCCCGCCGTCTCGCTCGCCGCGACGGGCGGGAGCCACTTGGGCAGCCCGTCGAAGTCGCTCACCAGCGCCCACACGTCCGCCGCCCCCGCTTCGATGCGCGCGTTCCTCGATACCTCTGTCATCGCACTCCTCGTTCGTGCTCGGTCACCCCCGTGGCGACCGGGCCGGGAGGCTACCATCGCGGTCCCGCTCGCGCGCCGCCTTCTGGGGGTGGCGCGCTGCCTTCCGGCCCGGGTCGAACGGGGCCCTCGACCGACGCCCGAGTCGAGGCATTCTCCCGGGCGATGACTCGCCTCGCTTCGTCCGTGCTCCTCCTCCTCGGCTGCGCACACGCGCCGCCGCCGACACCCGCGTACCCCGAAGAGCCCGAAGCTGCGCCGGTCGCCGAGGAACGCGTGCGGCCGCTGCCGGCGCCTCGGGTGAGCACCGAGGGCCTCTCGGCGGAGGTCGTGGGCTTCGAGGTCTACTCCGCCCGACCCTTCGACGAGATCGGCCGCTTCCCCGGCATGAAGGTCGCGTTGGTCGTTCAGTCCTCCGAAGACGTTCTGTACGGATTCGTGCCGGAACGCAGCGTCATCCGGTCCGTCGTCGACGACCTGGGGAAGGTGCTCTTCGATGAGCCGGGGCCGCCGGACGTCGCCGGTGAGGCTCAGGGCTTCTCGGCGACCTGGGTCGAGGCCGAGCGGCGGCGCCTGGGAGTGGAGCTCCGATTGGTGGCGCCGGAGACGGGGGCCCGGGAGGTCGTCCTCGATGCCGACCTCGCCGTCCTCGTGGGCGGGGAGCCGGAGCTCGCCGAGACCCCGCGCGTCCGCTTCGTGGAGAGTGAAGCCTTCGTGCTCGGCGGGGTCGCCTTCGAGGTCGCCCACGTGAGCCGGACGGCCGGCGATTCCCCGACCACCCGGCTCGTCCTTCGCGCGACCGACGAGGGGGTCGCCAAGGCGGTCCTCGATACGCTCGAGGTCGTCACCGACACCGGGCCCGTCACGATCGTCCGGCGTAGCTGGTCGACGATGACCGCACCGGCGCGGGAGACCACCCTGAGCCTCTGGCTGGACGGGGAGGTCGACGAGGCCGCCTTCCGCTGCAAGCTGCCCCGCGACCTCCAGGTCGCGGTGCTCCCGTTTCAGGTCCGGGTGGGTATCGGCGGTGTGGTGCAGCCGCCCTTGGGCGACGGCTACTCGGACTGACCACGGTGGTCAGTAGGGCGGCTCCGCTTTCGCGCGCTGGGCGCGGGCGGCCTCGGTCCACCAGGCGAGGTCGTCGGCGAAGCGGGGGAAGCCCCGTTCGAGGGCGGCGCCGCCGTCGCCGGTCGGACGACCGGCTTCGTCGAGAGCCTGGTGAATCTGCCCCACCGTGAGCGTGGAGGAGATCACCACCATGCCCATCTCGTTCAGTGTCCCGTGCCAGGCGACGTTGCTGCGCGCCCCGCCGAGGCGGCCCATCGAGTAGCTCGCCACCGCGGCCGGCCGCCAGAACCACTCCTCGAGGAAATGGTCGGTCAGGTTCTTCAGCCCTGGCTGGACCCCCCAGTTGTACTCGCCCGCCACGAAGACGAAGGCGTCGGCCGTTCGGATCTTCTCCGCGAGGGCCTCGAGCTTCGGCGGGGCCTCGCCCTCGGGGTACTCCTTGTACATGCGGTCGAGCAGCGGCAGGTCCACGGCCTTGGCGTCGATGAGCTCGACGTCCGCGCCACGCTGGCCGAGCTCGCGCACGAGGTAGTCGGCGAGGCGGATGCCCTTCCGGTCGCGGCGGTAGGAGCCATAGAAGACGAGGATGCGGTCGGTCATCGGCCGAGTCTGCCACGACCGACCGCCACCCTGGGCTCTCTCGCCTGCTCTGGGCGTCGCGAATCGACATGGCGCGGTTCGCGAGGTCTGCTTGGGCATTCTGCCCCATGGCGCCGCGGCGCTGGCGCGGGCACAGATGTACCGTAACCGTCACTGCGGGGAGGGGTGTCCAGACTCGACACGCGCGCGTCGTCGAACGACTGCTCGACGCGCTCCCGCGTACGACGGGCGGGCTGATCGCGATGGTCGGTCTCGTCGTCTTGGTGGTCGGCTGGTGGGGCGACGTGCGCGCGGTCCGTACCGTGGCGCCCGGCCTGGTCAGCATGAAGGCCAACACGGCGTCGAACTTCATCATGCTGGGCGTCGGGCTCGCCATCCTCGGCTCCCGCCCGGAGGCGTCGCGCCGTCGCGCGGCGAAGGCGTTGGGGCTGGCGGTCGCCGGGCTCGGATTGCTGACCCTCGTCGAGTACCTCGTGGGAGCGTCCTTCGGCCTCGACACGATGCTCGCCGCAGACCCCTACAGCGTCACGCGCGGCCGGCCGGCGGGGCGCATGTCGGGCTGCACCGGGATCGAGTTCGTCATCGCCGGCCTCGCGCTGGGTGCCTTGGCGCATGACCGACCCCGGCGGGCCGGGCGCGGCTTGGCCGCGCGGGTGCTGGTCGTCGGTCTGCTGGCCATCACCGGCTATCTCTACGACGTCAACGCGTTCTACGAGGTATGGCTCTTCACCTCCATGGCCATCCACACCTCGGTGGCTTTCGCGCTGGCCGGCGCGGGCTTGCTGGCCGTCGCCTGGCGCGAGTCCGAGGTCCGGGTGCTGGCGGCGAAGACCCCAAGCGGCTCGGTCGCGCGAGCTCTGCTCCCCGCCACCTTGGCGGTGCCGATCCTGCTCGGCGGAGTCATCGTCACCTTCGAAGGGTTGGGGTCGTACCCGGGCCACTTCTCGATGATGCTGCTCGCGCTGGGGACCGGGGTGGTCTTCCTCGCGCTGGTCTCGCGAACCCTGGTGGTCATCGGCCGGCTGGACGCCGAGCGCTCCGAGGTTCGCCGGGACCTCGGGGCTCATCGGGAGTGGTTCCAGATCACCCTGGCGAGCATCGGCGACGCCGTCGTGGCGACCGACCAGCAAGGGGTGGTGACCTTCCTGAACAGTGTGGGCGAGGAGCTCACCGGTTGGACCTCTTCCGACGCCCAGGGCCGCCCGGTGGAAGAGGTCATGGACCTCCGGGGCGAGACCGACGACGAGCCGAGCGAGAGCCCGCTGCGACACGCGCTGCGACTCCAGGACGTGGTCGGCCTTCGCAACCACACGGTCCTGGTTCGGCGCGACGGCTCCTCGCTGCCCATCGAAGACAGCGCGGCGCCCATCCGGCGGGACGACGGCGTGATCGTGGGCGCGGTCTTGGTCTTCCGGGACGTCAGCGAGCGGCGGCGGGAGGAGGCGCGACGGCCGGAGTATTTGGCGATGTTGGCGCACGAGCTCCGTAACCCCCTCGCCCCGATCCTCGGCGGCGCCGAGCTGCTCGCGGCCGATCAGCGCAGCGCCCAGGAGCGGCAGCTCCTGAACGTGATCATCCGGCAGGCGACTCACCTCTCCCGGCTCGTGGACGACATGCTCGACCTGACGCGGCTCAGCCGCGGCCGGGTCACCCTGGTCAAGGAGAGCTGCTCCCTGGAGGAGGCCTGCGCCGACGCGGTGGCCGCGGCGCGGCCGCTCGCCCGAGACCACCAGGTGACCACGCACATCGGTCCGGAGGCCGACGGGCTCCGGGTCCACGCGGACCCCGAGCGCCTGCACCAAGTGCTCTTCAACCTCTTGAGCAACGCCATCAAGTACACGCCGCCGGGCGGAACCGTGGACCTCCACGTGAAGGCGGCCGGAGACGACGTGCGGATCCGGGTGGTGGACGATGGGCGGGGCATCGAGCCGGCCGAGCTCGAGGCGACCTTCGAACCCTTCGTCCAGGCCGAGCGCTCGCTGGACCGCTCGGAGGGCGGCCTCGGCCTCGGCCTCGCCGTGGTCCGGGAGATCGTCTCGCGCCACGACGGAATCGTCGTGGCGCGCAGCGAAGGCGCGGGCTCC
>DCLA01000051.1:0-42768 GCA_002320815.1 Myxococcales bacterium UBA1660 | reverse complement strand
CGCGCAGCGAAGGCGCGGGCTCCGGGACCGAGGTGGTGGTCACCCTGCCGCGCTCGGCCGAGGCCCGAGGCTCCCGTCGACCCCGGCGGACGGACGCGGGCGGCGTTCACCGAGGGGCAGCGCTTGGCCCTCGTCGTCGACGACCACCGCGACGCGGCATTGACCCTCTCGATGGCCCTCGCCCGGCTCCGGCGCGAGCTCGACTGAGGGGAGAAGAGGGCGCCGGGGCGCCGGGAGGATCAGACAAACCTTCGGCAGCATCGCCCATGGGCCGGGTGGAACGGCGCCCCAGGTTCACCTCATGACCGACACGAACACCTCTTCCCAACCCACCTACGACTTCTCCGGCCAGGTCGCGCTGGTGACCGGCGCCGCCTCGGGCATCGGTCGCGCCACGGCCGTCGCCTTCGCCGAGAGTGGCGCCGACGTCGTCATCTCCGACGTGGACGCCGCGGCGCTCGACGCGCTCGCCCAAGAGCTCCGCGAGCACGACGTCCAGGTCTTGGCCATCGAGTGCGATGTCTCCGACGAGGCCCAGGTCGCCGCGATGACCGAGAAGACCGTCGCGACCTTCGGCCGCCTCGACATGGCCTACAACAACGCCGGCATCCAGGTGCCATCGAGCAACATCGCCGACCAGTCCGCCGAGGACTTCGACCGAGTCAATGGCATCAACCTCCGCGGCGTCTGGGCCTGCATGAAGCACGAACTCGCGCAGATGCGGAAGCAGGGCTCCGGCGCGGTGGTCAACTGCTCTTCGGTCGGCGGGCTCATCGGCAACCCGGGGCTGGCGGCCTACCACGCCAGCAAGCACGGCGTGCTCGGCCTCACCAAGAGCGCGGCCATCGAGTACGCGGCCGACGGGATCCGCGTCAACGCCATCTGCCCCGGCACCATCGACACCCCGATGGTCGCCACGATGCTCGAAGAGCAGAAGGAGGCGATGGACGTCATCATGCAGAACCAGGTCATCGGCCGGCTCGGTCGCCCCGACGAGCTCGCGGCCGCGGTGCTCTGGCTCTGCAGCCCGGGCGCGAGCTTCGTGGTCGGCGTGGGCCTACCGGTCGACGGCGGCTACACCTGCAACTGATGGCGAGCGGGGGGAGGGCGGCGTCCATCGCCGGTCGGCACCGACCTGCTCCGGTCGGTGCTCAGCTCGCGAAGCCGATGTGGACCCGCGCTCCGATGAGGACCTGCCAGTGCTTGGTGAAGACCACGTCGCCTTCGGACCCGGGGCGAATGAACTGGGGCATCCCCGCGTTGCCGTAGGCGTCGAGGGTGGCGCCTCCCGTATCGAGGGTCACGCCGGCTTCGATCATGAAGGGGATCACCGTTCGCTCGGGGTTCTCGGTGGGGAGCGAGAACCCCGTGTCCAATCCGGCGTAGAAGATGTCGTTCCCGAGGCGGGGCGACACGACGACGCTGATTCGGAGGAGCGTGTCAGACGCGCCCATCTCGTCCTCATGGAACAGAGTCAGGAGGCCCACCGAGGCGTCGAGGGCGAAGATCCCTCCCGCCCGGATGCGCATCGGAATCGCGACGTCGATCCCCAGGTCCGTGTACTCCGTCGGGAGGACCAGGCCGACCTCGGCCCCCATGTCGAATGCCTCGGTCCCCACGAAGCGGTACCGGCCGTAGAAGTGCGGCGCATGAAAGGCCCTGGCGTAGTCGGGGCTCAGGTCGCCGCCCAGTCCGGGAAGACGAAAGGGCGCGCCCAAGGTCTTGGCGATCGGCGACTGCCCGAGTCCGAATTCGAGGTCGTCGAGGACGCCGAACGCGCCGCCCACGTCCATGCCGATCACCGTGACCGGATCGCCTATGCCGAAATCGAAGTAGGCGAACGTGAGGGCGAAGTCTCCCCGAAGGGCCAGGCGCGGTAGGGTCAGTGGTCGTAGGGTGAACGTCGACGGATAGTAGCCGTCGGCGGCGATCGGATCGTCGTAGGAGTAGCCGTTGTCGACGGGGTCCTCGGACCCCTGGGCGAGCGCCGGCGAGGACACTCCCAGCGAGGTGGAAAGCAGAAAGAAGAGAAGCGTCGTCGTGCGATTCATGGCCGAGCCATGGTCTTACTGAGTCCTGCCGCGACCAGCAAGTTCGCCCAGCGCGAAGCCAGGGCCCGGGGAGGTTCGCAGCAGGCCGACGTATCATCGCCCCGCTTCGAAGACGCGGGCATGGACGCCGGCTCCGAAGACTCGGGCATGGACGCCGGTGACCCCGACGCGGGCACCCCCTGGTCCCCGTGCGGCGGCGGCACCGGGGATCACACCGTCGTGACCGGCGTGCAGCCCGGCTCCCGCGCATCGTGTGGACCGGCACCGACTACGCGCTCGGCTACTACGGCAAGGCCGCCGCCGGCGCGGCCTCTGACGCTCGAGGGCCCGCGCTCTTCGAGAGCTGGACTTTCTAGGCTCATGCATCACCCGGACGTGACGGTGTCTCAGAGGGTCCGGTCGCTGCCCATCAGACGTTGGATCTCGTCGATGGACACCGGCTTGAGCAGGTGAAAGTCGAAGCCGGCCTCCGCGCTCAGTCTGTCCTGCTCAGGACCGCCGCGACCGGTGACTGCGATGAGACAGACATCGGCGAGCTCGGGGGCGGAGCGGACTCTCCGGGCGAATTCGTGCCCGCTCATACCCGGGAGCCCGATGTCGCAGATCACGACGTTGGCTCCACGCTCGGCGAGCGCCTCGAGGGCCTCGACGCCGTTCGGCGCGAGCTCGACGTCGTGGCCGAAGACCTCCAGGAGCGCGCAGAACGTGCGACCCACGTCGGGGACGTCCTCCACGACCAAGATCCGATGCGGCCCGGGGCTGGATCCACGGTTGCCGGGCCCCGTCACGCTCCGGCCACCCGCCCCGCCAACGCCCGGCCGCGGCACCCGATGCCCCTCTTCACCCCTCGCTGCTCCAACGTCGACCCCATGAGCCCGGCGCATTAGAGCACACCTCGGACCGTTGGACCTGCGTGCGTGCTGCGCTTCTCACGAGATGCCCACCGCGCCCGAAGGTTGCACGGTCCAGCGCAACACCTGCGGCGACTGGTCGGTCGACTGCCCCGAACCCGACCCGGGCACCCGGAGCGACGGGGGCCTCGGCGATGGGGGCGTCGGGGACACGGACGACGACGGCGGCGGATGCGCCGCCGGTGGCCCCGGTCCCAGCGGCTGGCCGGCCCTCGCGATCGCCGCGAGCCTCTTCATCACCCGCCGCCGGCGCTGATGCACCCCGACCCCTGAGTCACGTCAGGGAACGAAGCGCGCCACGTCCCAGGCGCCCAACGCCCCGGCGCCGAGCCCGAGGAGCACGAGCGCGGCCAGGGTGGCCCGGTGCCCGCGCAGCCGGCCGCGGGCGACGCCCCGGGGATCGGTGGGCGCGCTGAAGGCGAGGACCGACTCCGGGCCGGTGGCCTTCATCCGGCCCCCGCGGAGGTCCCCGGCGGCCAGCACGACGTCGCCGGTCTCGGTCCACTCGGTCCGCTGGAGCCCGACCACCTGCGCGCGCGAGGTCCCCCAGACCGCCCCATCCGACTCGACCACCACCGGGCCGCCCGAAGCCTCGAGGGCCAGCGCGCCGCCCGTGGAGTGCTCGTCGTAAGAGTAGGTCGTGGTGGTCGTCGTCTCGGTCCGCACCTCGGCTCGCCCGTCGCGGCCGACCCGGGTCGTGTCGACGTACTGTCGGGTCTGGGTGCTCTGGTGGGCCTCGTGGTCGCGGATGCGCTCGACGCCCCCCGAGCGGAGCACCCCTTCCACGCTCCCCCACCGGCCTTCGCCGCCGGGTTCCGCGGCCAGGAGCTGCGACAGGTAGCGCACGTTCTTCCGCTCGAGGGTGCCCAGCCGCACCGCGAGCCCGAGGACGAAGAGGGCCACCACCACCGGACCCACGAAGCCCACCGCGTGGGTCTCGTAGACCATCATCAGCGCGCCCGTCGGCACCACCAGGAGCGCGAGCCAGGTCGTCGGCAGCGCGCCGCCGGCGGCCCACGCGAGCCCGACCCCGCTGTCGTGGAAGCCCACCGGATGCATCCGGGGTACGCCGCGGCGTTTCCGGATCGTGAAGAGCCCCGCCGCCAGGAGCTGCGCGCCGAAGAGCAGGGCGACCTGCCGCACCACGGGCTGGCCCGCGAGCGCGATCAGCGCCGCCCCCGCGACCAGGAGCAGCGCGCCGAGCACGGCGAAGGTCGCTGGGGCCCGGAGGCTCATCGGTTCAGCGCGTACTTGCGGAGCGTGCCGGCCACGGAGGGCGCGGCCCCGTCGGCGACCACCAGCGAGCCCTCGGGCCACACCAGCTCCAGCACCCTCCTACCCCCGCGGGCCCCTTCGCGGACCTCGACGGCCGACAGCGCGGCCAAGCGCTCGCCCCGCGCGCTCTGCAGCGCGCCCGCGTTCGGGTCCAAGATGCAGATCACCGAGCTCTGCGAGACCGTCTGGTGGTGCAGCGCGTTGCTCAGCCGACCGGCCATCATCGTCCGCGCGAAGAGCAGCACGACGCCCAGCGCGGCGACGCCTCCGCCGGCGTAGAGCACCACCGGGCGGTCGGACATCACGAAGAACCCGACGGCCGCCAGCGCCATCCCCGCGACCAAGAGGAGCCCCCCGATCGCGCCGAGGGGCTTCAACATCCCGCTCCCCTCGTGCCGGGCGAGGATCACCCGTTGATCGCGGTCGACGGCGACCTGGACTCCCGATTCGAAGGCCTGCGTCGAAGCCTCCCCCCCATCCCACAGTTTCATGCCCCGGACGCTATCACCGTTCGCGGTTTGAGGAATCGGCCTACTCGGCTCCTCCCGAACGAGCCCAGTAGGCGCGGATCGCAGCCGCCTGCGCGAGTCGTCGCTGGCGCATCCGTTCCCGAAAGTCGCCGGTGTTCGGCACCCGCTCGTCGAAGTCGCGGTTCAGGATCACGCGGAGGGCCGCGAGAGCCGCCTCGTGAACTTCGAGCACCCACAGTTGATGGGTCATCTGCGGGTGGACGGCGAGCACGGTTCGGGTGAGGCGCTCGTCGGTCTCCAGAACCTCGATGAGCGGTTCCACCGCCGCGTCCCCGATCGCGATGAGCGCCTGCAGGACCGGCTGCTGCGTGAGGAGCCAGTCGAGCGGGAGTGGGTCGGACGGCCCGGCGTTCCCGTCCACCGAGACGGCGACCTGATCGAGGCGCACGGCGCAGGCCGAGAGCACCAGGACCAGCGCCCAAGGAGAGTTCTGCAGCCCGACCTTCTAGAGATGCGACACGCTCCGCAGCTTACACCGGTCGACCCTCTACTCCGGTCCCATCGTCCAGGCTCACGGAGGAACGGGTTCCGGGGTACCCTAGGACATTCGGTGCGCGCGGGTTGGCTGCTGTTCGGAATGACGCAACTCGAGTTGTCTCGAGCGGACTGGGCGGAGTTTCACACTGAAACTCGCAATTCTTGGTTTCATACTCGCCACAATGTGGCCTTCTTGGCACGAGTGTCCTCCATAGATGTCGATATGGTCACTTTCAACGACTCGTGAAAATTAGGTTTGACGCGGCCCTCGAGGCCGGTGAGTTCAGCGGTTCGCTGTCTTTCGTTACCTTTTCCGAAGCGGGCCGCGTGGGGTGTCCCTACGGGCTCGGGCGGGAACTCCGCGTGACGGTTCCGGCCCGTTCGCCCGTCTGGGGCCTCGTCGCCCTGCTCGGCGTCCTGGCGTGCGATGGCTCCGGCGAAGGCGGCAGCTCTTCGGCTTGCGCTGCCGTCGCCTCACGCTCTTCGCCTGCCTCGCCGACCGAAGAGACCCCGCTGGACCCGCGCCGGGACCCCTCGCGCACCGCCGAGCCCCAGCTCGAGCTCCTGCCCGCCTACCTCGGAGTCAGTGTTCCCACGGGCGACCCACCGGTCGTGTACCTGGCCCGCGACCCGGGAGCCGCCGATTGGACGCATCTGTGCGACGCGCTGACCGGGCCCTCGGCCTCCGCGCTCTCGGAAGCCCCTCCCGGAACGCTCTTCTCCGTCGTCGGCCGCCGGGGCCGGGTGGTTCCGGGCGCCGTCGGGGGCCACCGCACGCTGCACGAGTGCCGAGTGGATGCGGTCGTGAGCTCGCGTGACGGCCTCGTAGCCCAGCTCCCCGGCGCCATCGGCCCGGTGTTCATCGGCATGTCCCGTCTCGCCTTCGCGCGAGCCATCGACGTCCCCGAGGACGAGGTCCCGCCCGACACCGAAGGCCACGTTCGACGCGTCGGTCCCTGGGCGGTCATCTTCCGCGACGCATGGCTCCAGTTCGCCGCCATCGACGAAGCCGCCGTGCCCGCCTTGCAGCGGCCGAGCCCCGAGACCGCCGAGTTGAACGTCTACGGCTCGTTCCGCCTCTCGGACCCCGGCTGCGATCGGCCCGCGTGGGCCGGCCGTTGGGCCTTGCAGGACGGTTGGATGATGTCGACGGAGACCCAGCAGCGCATCGCGTTCGTCAACGCATTGGTCTCCGGCAGCACGCGCCGCGCGCGGACCTGTGGCGCAGCCCGCGCACTGTCGCCCTAGCGCGCGGTGATTTCAGAGCGGGCCTACCCGCTCCATGGACCGCCCGGAGGCCACGATTCTGCGCAGGAGTTTTTCAAAACGCCGTCGGCGACAGGGAGCAGGAACCCTCGAACTTCGCGAACGACTTGCTGCAGGTCGGGGGCCGCTTCATCGCCGATTCGTCGGAAGAACGACATCCACTGTCGAGTCTTGTCGTGGTCCCTTCCGAAGCCGTCCGTCAGACCGTCCGGGCACTCCATCGGAACCGATGTGCCGCGTCGTTCGAAGGTCGCTGCGACGGCTCGGCCAAGCTCACGTCCATCGAAGGGAAACCGACGACAGAGGACCAACAGGTCGTAGTAGTCCTTCATCCTCGTGTTTGGCAGACCGAGGTGCACGATCGCGTGGAACTTCTCGGCCACGACCACCTCCCGACTGTAGCCTCGCAGGACGGGCGGAGGCTGGTCCGAGAGGAGCGGGGGCACTTCTACGGTGGTCGGCGGAACCCCGGTCGCGTCACCGAAGCCGATATCGACTTGGACGGGTATGCGGGCCGTGCCCACCCTGGCTTCCAAGGTCAGTCGTACTCCGTCGTACTCCTGGCTGCCTCGAATCTCCGTCGCCTTGATGGGCGATCCGGAAAAGGTGATCCCATCGGGCACCGTCTCGAGACTGGTCACCTCTTCGAAGACGGCGACCAAACGGCTCGGATCGGGCGAGCCGAGGCCGGGCAGGTCGAGGTCCTTCGTCGAACGGTGTGGAGACTCGGTCCAAACCGCGAAGAGCGTCGCTCCCTTCAGAATGAAGTTCGAGGCGTGGTCAGAGTTCGCCAAGCGATAGAGGAGCCGCTCGATGGCGTAGCGCACGAGGACCCTCTGGAACTCCGCTCCCCGTTCCTTCGAGAGTGCGAGGAGCCGGCTCCGGACCGAGGCTGGGCTACCTCGGTTGCCACGTCGGGTCACGACATGCTCTCCAGGTAGGGCCGGATGGGACCGTAGGCACCGTCGCGGCGCGCGACGCGGGCCAGTTCGGCAAGCGTTGCCCGCCTACTTCGTAGGACTTCGCGCATGGCCTCCAGGGCGACGTCGAGTCCCAACTTGTTCCGGTAGCGGAAGAGATCCACCACCGTCTTGGCTTCGCCGTACACCGGCACCTGCACCCCCTCGACGAGGTGTCGCGTGACGTCGGCCACGTACCGGGAACCCGAGAAGCGTGCGACTTCGACGCCTACGCTCTCGAGCCTGGGTGCCCAGGTCCGCGGCGGCAGGGCGACCCAGACGGCGTGAGGGAGCTGAGTGCCGAGGCGGTGAAACGAGGCCGCAGAGCTCAGCGCGATTACCGCGCTGGGACACCGGAAGGCGACGAGCGCGAGATGATGATGCTCGCTCGGCTCGAAATCGGGATGCGCGAACACGCCGCGGTCCAGCCGCAGGAGTTCGCCCCGTTCTACCAGTCGGTGAGCCTGTCGCCGGCCGACCCCCTCCTGCTCGAGGTCCGCCACTCCGAGAAGCTCGTCGCGAGTCCGCTGCTCCACGCACAATAACTAGCATTGCGCATGTCAAACACAAGGTTTTGGGACACGTTGCCCACGACGCTGGGCGTACGAGGCATCCGCCCGAGGGCGGACCGCGATGCGGGCCGACGCCACCGGGCAGCCACTCCGACTCAGCTCGACTACGGGCTCGACTCGCCGTCGCCGGTGGCCGTCGGTGGGGGGCCGTCGTTGGGGCTCGGTAGTTCGCGGGCGCGGATCTGGTACTCGCCGGTCATGCCGGCGGCGTAGCTGTTGGCGAAGACTCGGAGCGATTGGGTGCGGCCGGCGCGCCAGACCAGGCGGCTGTCGGTGCCGATGGCGTCGTCGTTGGCGGCGATGCGCTCGTCCTGCTCGTCGACCAGGAGCAGGTAGGCGTCGAAGTCCTCGCTCTCCATGGAGATCACGTAGGTGTGTCCCGCTCGGACCTCGAGGGGATAGGGGTCGTAGAAGCTCTCGTCCCGCGCGCGCTCGTCGCCGTCGGTGAGCAGGCCGGCCTCGTCGAACACGAGCTGGCCAGCCAGCACGCTCTGGAAGGTGAGGGTGTAGGCGCCTTCGCCGCGGCCCTCGGCGACGTTGGCGCCCACGAAGACCACGCCGGTCTCGGTGGCGCCGTAGATCACGCGGCTCGAGGTCTCGTCGAGCGCGCCGCCCGCCTGCAGGACGTTGCCCTGATCCGACATCACGAAGGTCGCCGGGCGGAAGGCATCCGAGCGCATCTCGACCACGTAGGTCTCGCCGACGGTGACCGGGAGCCAGTAGCGGTCCATCGCGGTGTCGTCGCCGGGGAAGCGCAGCGAGTCCGCCGAGAGGGTGCCCGCGCTCGCTTCCCCCTCGACCAAGGGGGCGTCGTCCAGCTCGGCCACGCTCACCAGGTAGGCGCCGGTGCGTTCGGCGTGCGCGGAGGTGGCGACGACCTCCATCGTCTCGTCGCTCTCCGCGGTCCACACGAGCTGCGCCGTCGCGCCGAGGCCCGGAGCGTCGTCGTTGGTGGCGACCTCCCAACCGCGCTCGCTCCGCAGCACGAGGCTCGGGTCGAACGCCCGGCTCCGCAGGGTGACGATGTAGGTCCGGCCCGCCCGGAGCTCGACCGGATACGCATCGAGGAACGCGCCGCTCTTGGGCAGCCGTTCGTCGTCCGGCTCGAGGGCTCCCGCGAAGGGCTCGCCCACGCCGAGGGTTCGCGGCGGCGGCTCGGGCGCGGGCGCGACGGGCTCCTTGGGCGACGACCCCGCGACGAGCAGTCCGAGGGACACCGCCGCGGCGACGAGGGCGACCGCGGCCACCGCCCACGGCCACCCGGGCGCGCCTCGCCGGTCGCCGGCCGCCGGCGTCGCCGCATCCTTCGCCGCGAGGTCCTTCGCCGCATCCTTCGCCGCGGGGTCCTTCGCCGGCTCCTCGGCACCGTCGCGCGGCCGGCTCCCCGTCTCGCCGAAGTCGAGGGCGTCGAGCGCTTCCACCAGCGCGGTGGCCGACTGGAATCGCTCCTCCGGCTTCTTGGCCAACAGCGTGTCCAGGACGCGGTGCAGCCCCGCGGGGACGCCGGCGATCGGGGCGGGCGCCTGGGTGGCGTGCGCCATCAGCTTCTTGAGGGTGAGCCGCTCGGCGAAGGGCGGCTTGCCGGCCAAGAGGAAGTAGAGGGTGCAGCCCAGGCCGTAGAGGTCGCTCCGTTCGTCGGCGGCGTCCGGGTCGTCGGCTTGTTCGGGCGCTATGTAGTCGAGGGAGCCCACCAGCTCGTCGGCCCAGTGGGGGCTGCGTCGACCGTCCATCAGCAGGCGCGCCAGCCCCAGGTCCACCACCTTGATGGTCCCCGCGCTCTCCCCGCCGGGCGCGAGCAGGAGATTCGAGGGCTTGATGTCGCGATGCACCAGCCCCGCCGCGTGGGCGTGCGCGAGCCCGGCGGCCGCCTCCCGGATGAAGCGCCGGGCCCGCTCCGGCTCGAGGGGCCCGTGGGTGGCGACCAGCTGCTGCAGGTCGCCGCCGGGCACGTACTCCATCACCAGGTAGAGCCGGCCCTCGTGCTCCGCCGCGTGCATGGCACCGACGACGTGCGGGTGCGCGCCCAGCCGCGCGATCGAGCGGACCTCCTCGCGGAAGCGGTCGATGGCCCCGCTGTCTTCGGCGAGCACCGGCCGCATGACCTTGATGGCCACCTGCCGGTCGAGCACCGTGTGGCGCGCGAGGTAGACCTCGCCCATGCCCCCGTAGCCGAGCAGCGAGACCACCTCGCACTCGCCGAGCCGGGTGCCGGGCTCGATGAAGCGGCGGTCGCTCGGAGCCCGCTTCCCGCCGGCGCGGCCGGCGACCGTCTGCTGGGCGGAGGCGTCGACCTGGATCGACTGGCCGGCGCCGAAGAGCGAGTCGAGGAGCTGCAGCTCGCCCCGGAGCTCCTCGTCGAGGGGGAGACCGTGCTTCGCGGCCCAGGCCTCGGGCGTCATGGCCTCGCCGCGTTCGAGCGCGGCGACGTAGCCATCGAGCAGCGCGGCTCGCTCGTCCTCGGCTTGGCTGGGTTCGGGGCTCACGGCAGGGTGGGGCGACCTTAGCGCAGCTGACCCACCGTGGTGCGGAGGTCTTTGAGGGCGCGGACCCAGAGCTGACGGATGGCCGCCTCGCTCTTGCCCACCCGGGCGGCGATCTCCCGGTGGGACAGGCCCTCGAAGTGCCGCAGCCGGAGGACCTCGCGGTACTCGCCGGGCAGGCGGTCGATCGCTTCGAGGAGCTGCATCGCCTCCTGGCGCGTCGCGGCCTGGCGGCTGGGCGTGGGCTCGAGGGCGGGGAGCCGGGGCTTCTCGCCTTCGGCGGTGGCCTCCGTCTGCACCATGCTCCCCGCCACCGCGTTCTCGGCGGCCAGGTTCCGGCGGTCCTGGTGCCAGAAGCGGAGCAGGTTGCGGGCCTCGTTGCGCACGATGGTCACCAGCCACTGCTGCCACTCGCCGGCGCTCTCGCCGCGAAACTGGTCGAAGCGCTCGATGGCCGCGAGCAGGCTCTGCTGCACCACGTCGGCGACGTCGACCTTCCCGTCCAGGCGGCCAGCGAGCACGTTGCGAGCGACCGCGCCCAGATAGGGCCGGAGCCCATGGGCCGCTTCCCAGAGCGCGTCCCGGTCGCCCGCCCGGGCCCGCGCGAGCGCGGCGCGAACGGCTTCGTCTCGCTCTTCCCGGGTCACCGCGGCTCAGGATACGAAGCCAGCGGCGCGGGGGACACGCAAAACGGCCCCGCCCGAGAGGCGGAGCCGTTTTGCCGGCGAGCCGCGGAGGTCAGCGCGCGGTCGCGCTCGGGCTGGCGCTGCCGCTCGGGGTCGCGTTGGGGCTCGGGGCGGCGCTCGGGGCGGCGTTCGCGGCGGAGACGGTCAGGGTGTAGGCGCCGAGGGTTCCGGGGGAGTAGGGGCGCACGCGAATGGTGAGCGGGCCCGCGGGGGCCACGACCTCCACCCGGCTCGAGAGATCGCTCGGCGAGACGTCGTCGTTCTGGCCGAGCAACACGCCGTTGGCGAGCACCTCGACGATCGTGTCGGTCTGCGGACCCAGGTTGCTGGTGGCGATGATCACCGGACCACCGGGCACCTGGAAGGTGTGCTCCTCACCGGTGGCGGGGAGCTGCGAGGCGACGCGATGGAGCTCGGCGCCGATCGCGGGGACGTCGCCGGTGCGGGTCACCGCGAGGGCGTAGGTGCCCAGGGTCTCGGGGCCGTAGGCGCGCACCTCGATGGTGTAGGAATCGGCGTCGGCCACGTCGAGCTCCAGTCGGCTGGAGAGGTCGTAGGGCGAGGCGTCGTCGTTCTCCGCCACCGGCGTGCCGTTGCGGAGCACGCGCACCACCGTGTCGGCGGGCGCCGCGAGGTCCCCGGTCGCGACCACGTAGTGGCCCGGCGCGAGCTGCACGGTGAACTGCTCCCCGCCGGCGGAGAGGGAGAGACCGCCGCGCTGGAGCACCACGTCGCCGGCGGTGAGCGTGGTGAGGGGAGCCGCGGTTCCATTGGCGGTTCCATCGGTAGTGCCATTCGCGGTGCCGCTGGGAGCCGCGGTGCCCTCCAGGGTGGCGACGCGGAGCGAGTACTCGCCGAGCGCGTTCGGGGCGTAGGGGCGCACGCGGACCTGGTGGGGGCCGCTCTCGGTCGCCGTGAACTCGATGCGGCTGGAGAGGTCGTTGGGCGCGGCGTCGTCGTTCTCGGCCAGCACCTGACCCGCGCGCTCGAGGACCATCACCGTGTCGGCGGCGCCGCCCAGGTTCTGGGTCTCGAAGAGGTAGCGGGTGCCGGCCACCAGCTCGACGGTGTGGGTCGCGCCCTGCGCGCCGAGCCGCTGGCCCGGGAAGCTCGCGAGCTCGGTGCCGACCGTCGCGACCGTCGGAGTCACGAACTCACCGGTGCCCTCGCCGACCTGCATCACCACCATGCCGGGCCGCACGCCGGTGCGCTTCACGTCGATGAACTGGTAGCCCACGGGCCGCCCCGCGGGGTCACTGGCGCCGATGTTCGGGAGCTGAGCGGCCTTGCGGCGGACGAAGGCCTCGATCTCGAGCGCCGTGAGCATCCCGTCCCGGGCCTGACCCTGCACATCGTTCGCCGCCCCGTCAGCCTGGCCCTCCAGCGCCTCGGCGAGCAGCAGGCTCAGCCACCCGCCCGCCTCCCGGTCGGGCACCGCGCTGGTCAGGTCCTCGGAGCTGGAGAGCAGCGTCATCCGCCCCACGCGGTCGCCCACGTCGAAGAGGAACCCGCCGCTGAAGCAGGCATCGATGCCCACCAGCGTCAGCCGGCTCTTCGTTTGGTCCAGTGCGTGGGCCAGCTCGTCGTCCGCGAGGTCGCCGTCGTAGAGCGAGAGCACCTCGTCGAGGGAGTCCCCCTCGTGGCGGCTCTCGTCGGCCACCGGCGAACCGTGCCCGCTGAAGAAGAAGACCACGTTGTCCCCCTCGGTCGCCTCGCGCTGCACCGTCGCCAGCGCCTGCAGCACGTTGGCCCGGGTGGCCTGCGCGTTGAGCAGCAGGTGGCTGCGCAGCCGCTCCGCCGGGATGTTCCGGGCCAGCGCCCGCGCCAGCCGCTCCGCGTCGACATCCGTGCGGGCGAGCGGCGACGAGGGGTAGTCGGCGATGCCGACCAGCACCGCGTGCGTGCGCCCCGTCATCGGCGCTTCCGCGCGCCCGACGCTGGGCAGGAGCAGCGCCGCGACGAGCGCGAACGCCCCGAGGAGACGAAGAAGAGGAGAGACGAAACGGGACCTGGACATGACACACCTCCGCCGCCGACGCGCCTGCCCGAGTGCAGACGATTCGCGGTGAAACTCGCGGGGGAGCGGGCCGCCAGTGGCCGCGCTCCCTGCCGCTCCCCCTACGGGAAACCGTGGGCGGGGGATGTGTGACGAGAAAGTTCAAAAAAGATGTCGCGCGCGGTCGGCAGGCGCGTTTTGCTTCACAAGTGGGCCCGCGACCGCTCTTCACGACTCGGGAAGCCGCCTTCCTCGTGCACCGCGACGGGGTGGTGAAGGTCATTGGCTTCGAGACCGGAGACCTCCGCGCCACGCCGACCGTGCCCTTGATGCCCGACGTGGTGTGGATTCACGACGGCCAGGAAGTGGCGAGACTGCAAGGCGAGGACCTCTCGCCCCAGCCGAACTCACCAATCCCGGTTGGCGATCTGGAGAGGCTCGGGCCCGATGGGTGATGCGGCTTCCACGCTGGGAGCGGAGGTCGAATGACACGGTTGCGATAGGAGCACACCCCGAGACTATTGGTCTCGAGGTCGGAAGTCGTGAACGGCCATCCACACCAGGCAAGTGACCACCGAGCCGGCCATTCCTACATAGAGCCCGATGAAGGCATCGTATGTTCTCGCGAGATGGCAAAGCACGAGCACGCCCACGGGTGCTCGCCATACGGCTCGGCGGCCCAGTCGAAGAGTGAGGAAAATAGCGGCAAGGAGAGCCGCACAGATAATCGAGTCCGCCATCGCGTCCGTCCCGGTCTCTACCACGGAAGTCGCCTCGACTGCAGGCGGCTAGCGGCGCGCTTCAGGATGCGGCCCACGTCCCCCCCCGTCGAACCCTTCTCGCTCCTCGTGGTAGCGTCGCTCATGCGGCGCCTTCTCGGTTTGGTGTGGGGCCTCGGGCTCCTTCTGCTGGCCCTTCCGCTCCAGGCGCAGGAGCCGCTGGCCGAGGACGAGGTCCCCGAGGCGCTCCGGCCCTGGGTGGGCTGGGTGCTCGATGGCGACTGGAGCCATCGCTGTGCTTGGCTCGGGAGCCGGCGGGAGTGCGCCTGGCCGGGGCGGCTGACCCTGGACCTCGCCGACACCGGCGGGCGCTTCGGTCTGGAGGTCGTCGCCGGCGACGCGGTGGACGTGCGGCTGCCCGGAGGCGACGGGGTCTTCCCCCTGGCCGTGACGGTCGACGGCCGGCCGCGGCCGCTCTTCCGGGTGGACGACATCCCCCACGTTCGGGTCGAGGCCGGGGCCCACCGCATCGAGGGGCGCTTCGAGGTGGACGCGCTCCCCGAGCTCCTGGTCGTGCCGCAGGAGGTGGCCCTGGTGACGCTCCGGTTGAACGGCGAGCCCGCGCCCGTTCGCCGCAACGACGGGGGCGACCTCTGGCTCCGCTCCGGCGCCGCGACCCCTGACGACGAAGAGGGCTTCGGCCTGCAGCTCGAGGTCTATCGGCAGCTCCGCGACAGGACGCCCTTCGAGGTGCACACCCGCATCGCGCTGCGCGCGTCGGGGGAGGCGCGCGAGGTGTCGCTGGGCTCGGTGCTCCTCGAGGGCACCACACCCACCGCCATCACGTCGGTCTTGGCGGCCCGCCTCGATCCCGAGACCGGCGAGCTCCGCGTGCAGACCCGGCCGGGCACCTTCGAGATCGACGTGGTCGCGCGGGTAGGGACGTCCCCCGAAGCGCTGGTGGCGCCGGAGCTGCCCGAGCCCTGGCCCGCCCGGGAGACCTGGGTCTGGTACCCCGACGAGGCGCTGCGCCAGGTCGACGTGAGCGGCGCCCCGGCCATCGACCAGGCCCGGGCCGACCTGCCCGACGGCTGGAGACCCGGGAGCATCTACGCGCTCCAGCCGGGCCAGACCCTCACGCTGCGGACCACCCGGCGTGGGGACGCCACCCCCGAGCCGAACGACCTGGCCCTGAGCCGCCAGCTCTGGCTCGACTTCGACGGCCGGGGCTACACCGTGCGCGATCAGCTCCGCGGCGCGATGAATCGCGACTTCCGCCTGGACCTGGAGGAGGGGGAGCTCGGCCGGGTCGAGCTCCTCGGCGCCGATCAGGTCATCACCGAGGTCGACGGATCGCGCGGCGTCGAGGTCCGCAGTCGCCGCCTCGAGATGACCGCCGACCTGCGGCTGCCCGACGCGCGCACGTCCCTCGCGGCGGTGGGGTGGTCGGACGACGTCAGCTCCCTCGACGCCACCCTGAACCTCCCGCCCGGCTGGCTCCTGATGACCGCCTCGGGAGTCGACGAAGTCACCGGCACCTGGCTGGACCAGTGGACCCTCTGGAGCATCTTCTTCGTGCTGGTGATCGCCCTCGCCATCGCCCGCCTGGGCAACGTCTGGCTCGGGCTCCTGGCGCTGGTCACCCTGACCCTCGGCTACCACGAGCCGGGGGCGCCCTTCATCGCGTGGATGCTCTTCGTGCCCCTGCTCGCGCTGCGACGGGTGGTGCCGGAGGGCACCGCACAGCGCGTCGTGTCGGGGGCCTTCTGGGTCTCGGTGATCGTGCTGGTGTGGGTGTCCGTGCCCTTCGCCACCGGCCAGCTCCGCACCGCCCTCTACCCCTTCCTGGCCGAGAGCTCCGGCAGCTGGGTCCCGGGCGGTGGGCGGTCCGCTGCGACCTTACAGCACGGAGGCGCCGAGGTGGTGGCCCCGGAGTGGCTCGAGGCCGAAGAGTCGATGGACGACGTCGGAGGCGGCCGCGGCAAGCGCTACCGCGGCACCGAGGGGGCGATGCCCGGCGTCTCCTCGGGCGAAACGAGCAGCAGCAGCAGCACCAGCCGCTCGTCCGACCTGCTGAATTACTACGGCCTCGAGCCGCCCGCCGACGCACCGGAGCCTTCGATGGCCCGGGAGCAAGCGTCGGTCGCCGCGGGTTGGGTCGACCCCAACGCCATCGCCCAGACGGGACCCGGCGTGCCGACCTGGAGTTTCCACCAGCACGAGCTGCGCTGGAACGGCCCGGTACGCTCCGACCATCGGATCGGCCTGTGGCTCATGCCCCCGTGGATGTTCCGCTTGCTCGCGCTGCTCCGCGTGGTGGCGCTCGCCGCGCTCCTCGCTCTCCTGCTGACCCGCCTGCCGGCGCCGCCCGCGCCGAAGCCGAGGGAAGACGACGAGCCCCCGGGGCCCGCAGCGCCGGTCGCCCCGGCCGCCGCCCTCATGGTGCTGCTCCTGGGCCTCGCGCCGGGGACCGCGGAAGCCCAGGACCCGTTGAAGTTGACCGAGCTGCAGACCCGCCTGCAGCGCGCTCCCGAATGCGGCGACGAGTGCGTCCTGGTGACCGACGCCCGCATCGCTCCGTCGGGGGCCCGGCTGGAGATCGAGCTCGAGGTCCACGCGCTGAGTCAGAGCGCCGTGCGGCTCCCGGGGCCGGCCCCGCGCTGGGTGCCCGAGGAGGTCCGGGTCGACGGTCGGCCCGCGACCGCCATCCGCCGCGATGCCGACAACTGGCTGCTCTTGCGGGTGGACGAGGGCGTGCATCGGGTCGTCCTGAGCGGCCCCCTCGGCCTCGCCGCCCTCACCCTGGGCCTCGGCCAGCGACCCGCTCGGGTCCGCGCCGAGTCGGACGACTGGGGCGTGGAGGGCATCGGCGCCGACGGCACCGCCGACGCCGTGGAGCTCGTACGGCGCAACCGCCTCGAGCCCGATGGACTGGCCGAGGAGGACGCCGAGGATCAGGTCCTGCCCACCTGGCTGGCGGTGCGGCGCCGCCTCACGCTCGGCGTCCAGTGGATCATGGACACCGAAGTGCGCCCCCTCGACTCGGCGGCCCACGGAGTGCTGCTCCGCCTGCCGCTCCTGCCGGGCGAGTCGGTCAACGCCGCGAACGTCGCCGTGGCGGACGGCGCCGTGTCGGTGACCGTGCGCGGCAACCAGCCCGTGAGCTGGACCTCGACCCTCGAGCCCACCGACGAGCTCGTGCTACGCGCCGCCGAGGGCAAGCGCGCCTCCGAAGAGTGGGTCCTCGTGTGCAGCCCCATGTGGCGCTGCGACACCGAAGGGATCGACCCCTACGCCCTCGGCCGCGGCGAGGTCCGCACCGAGTTCCACCCCTGGCCCGGCGAAGAGCTCACCCTCCACGCGTCCCGCCCGGCGGCCGCCGAAGGCAGTGAGCTGACCCTGGAGCGCGCCGACCTGCGCCTCACGCCCGGAGTGCGCCTGCTCGCCGCGCGCCTCGAGGTCGACGTGCGGGCCAGCCAGGGCGGCAGCCAGACCATCCAGCTCCCCGAAGGCGCCGAGGTCCAATCGCTCACCGTGGCCGGCGCCCGCCGACCGATCCAGATGACGGAAGGCGCCCTCCGGTTCAACGTCCCCCCGGGCGCCTCCACCGTGCACCTCGAGTGGCAGCAACCCGGAGGCGTGGAGGTCTTCTTCCGCACCCCCGAGGTCGAGCTCGGCTCGCAGGCCGTCAACGCCCGGGTCGCCATCGACTGGCCCGAGGACCGGTGGATCCTCTGGGCCCACGGCCCGGAGTCGGGGGTGGCCGTCCTCTTCTGGCCCTACCTCCTCTTGGTCCTGGGCCTGGCCGTCTTCCTCGGCCGCAGCGACCGGACGCCGCTGGGGGTAGGGCAGTGGTTCCTCCTCGGCATCGGCCTGACCCAGATCCCCGCGTTCTCCGCCCTCATCGTCGTCGGCTGGTTCTTCCTCATCGACCTCCGCGGCAAACGCCCGGACATCCCCCACACCTGGTTCCTGCTCCGCCAGATCGCCCTCGCGCTCTACACCTTCGTGGCCGCCGCCTGCCTCTACGCCGCCCTCCACATCGGCCTCCTGATGCGCCCGGACATGCAGATCGTCTCCCTCGAAGGCGGCACCAACGCGCTCGCCTGGTACCTCGACCGCACCAACGAAACCCTCCCCACCGCCGGCGTCTGGAGCGTGCCCCTCTGGGTCTGGCGCATCGCCATGCTCCTCTGGGCCCTCTGGCTCGCCATCCGGCTGGGGTCGTGGGGCAAGTGGGGGTGGACGAACTTCGCGGAGGGCGGTTGGCTGACGGGGGGGATTGGGCCGGTGGCGGCGGCGAAGCAGCCGGGGGGACTGGCTGTGGCTGCTGGGCCTGAGGCTGGGCGTGCACCGGCCGGGGCGTCGGTTCCGCCTACCGAGGAAGGGGCCGACGAGCCGGGGTAGACTTCCCTTCCGAGCTCGGAGCGCGCCCGGCGGCCCCCTTTGCGCAGGAGAACCGCTCCCGGCGCCTGAGCTGCACTCTGCCCGGGATACTCAAGGGTGCGTCGCACTCCGTGACGAGCTCACTCACGACGTGTGAGCCGTGCGGCCCTCCAGTCGATGGCCCGCGACCCGTCAGATCGACACCCGGCGGCCGTCTACTCCACATGACGCACTCTGCACTCCGCGGCTCGGACATCGAGCTCGATATCGACCTCCAACCCGACGAGCTTCGGGTCGCTCTCCGGGACGCGCGTCCGGAAGCGATCGAACGTTTCCGCGACCTCGAGACGGGACAACGGATGGTCCTCGCCCGTGACGCCTGGCGTCTCGGCCTCGACGCCGTGACCATGGCGTTCACTCGCGCCCAGGCCGCGCGCCTGGAGGACGTCGGCGGCCAGCTGGTCGCCGACCTGGATACGCAGCTCGCCGCCCATCTCGACCGCCAGGATGCGTCGATGCATGACGCCCTGAACCGCTTCTTCGACCCCAAGGACGGTCGGGTCACCGAGCGGCTCCAGGCTTTCCTCTCGGACGACGGTACCCTGGCCGGCCTGCTGCGGCGATTCGTGGGCACGGAGCGGAGCGTCCTGTCGGAGACCCTCGCGCGCCAGGTCGGCGAGTCGAGCCCGCTCTTCAAGCTGCTCGACCCCAACGAGAGCGAGGGCCTGGTCGGGCTCCTCGAAGACCGCATCGAGCGAGCGCTGGAACGCTCCCGCGGGGAGCTCGGTCGCGCGCTCGACCCACTGCACGAAGAGGGCGCGGTCGGTCGGTTCCTCAAGGAGCTCAAGCGCGAGATCGCCAAGGCAGACGACGACCGCCACGGGCAGCTGGTGCTCGCGCTGGCTGCGTTGAACCAGAACGACGAGAACTCTCTCATCTCGACCATGCGGCGTGAGAGCCAGGCGGCCCACGAAGCGTTGCGCCGGGCCGTGAACCCGCAGGTCCCCGGGTCGCCCATCGCCACCGTGTGTCGAACCCTGGAGGACACGCTGCAGGGCCGCCTGGCATCGCACGAAGAGCGCCTGGAGTCGCTTCAGCGGGAACAGCAGCGCTTCCAGGCGGACGTCCAGGCCTCCGTGGCTCGCATCGAGACTCGGCGGCACGAGCAGGCGAAGAGTGTTCGGCGTGGCGCGCCCTTCGAGGACGCCGTGGTCGAGTTCGTGGCGCGCAGCGTTCCAGCGGGGCTCTGCACCGTCGAGGCGACGGGCTCGAGACCCGGGCTTCGAAGCGCGTGCAAGGTGGGCGACGTCGTCGTGGGGTTCAGTCAAGAGAGCGCCTTCGCCGGCTGCCACCTGGTCATCGAGGCCAAGTGCGACAAGACCTACTCCTCGACCAAGGCGCTCGACGAGCTGGAGGTCGCGATGGCGAACCGCGGAGCGCAGGCCGCGCTCTTCGTCATGGCGAGGGCTACTGCGCCCGCCGGATTCCCGCCCTTCGCGCGCTTCGGCAATCGCATCCTCGTGGTGTGGGACCCCGAGGACGCGGTGTCCGACGGCCTGCTGCACGGCGCCATCGTGTGTGCCCTCGCGCTGGCTCAGCGGCGAAAGGCCGTAGTAGACCGCGGGGACATCGCCGCGCTAGCTGATGTCGAACATCGGCTCGGGCACGAGATCCGGCGGCTAGAAGTGATCGCCAAGTCGGCCGAGTCCATCCGCAAGCAAGCGGAGAAGATCTCCGACGAGGTCCGCAAGGGTCGCAAGAAGCTGGCGACCGCAGTGGAGAAGGCGAAAGAGACGCTGCTGGCCCTCGACGTGGAGCTTCGCGACGAAGAGGCAGAGACCGGTAGCCCGATCATCGCTGATGCACTGGCGCCTGAGGTGGCGGTCGCGGAGGTAGAAGCCGCGGAGTGACCGCGTAGGTTTCGAGGGGGCGCCCATGGTAGAAAGTCGTACTCACGGGAGAACGACACCCCATGGCCCAGGAAACCGAGCCACCCCTACGCCGCCGGGGGGATGCTGGCCCCACGTCCGCCCCCGGCAGCACACAAGCGACGTGGATGCCCGATGGTATGGCGATCCTGGCCGCGGTGGGTGGTTCCGAAATCGTACTGATTCCCGGGACCGCCTACCGGGTGGGTAGGGACTCTGGCTGCGACCTATCCCTCGGAGACCCCTCGGTCTCGAGGCACCATGCCACGCTGGATTGGTTCCGCTCTCATCGAGGCTGGACGTGGGTCGACGCAGCCGAACGCACCAACCCGAGCCGGGTCGATGGCCGCGAAGCGCGGCGCGGTACCCGGGAGCCCGTCGACGGACGGTCCGACATCTGGATCGGTGGCACTCGGCTCTTCCTCATCGACGCGCCGCGCGAGGTCCAGGGGCGCCTCCTCGATCCCACCACCGGGCTCGTCGTCCGGTCGGTGTTCGCGCGAGAGCTGGAGCGGCGCCTACGGGTGACCCGACAACCGCACCGCTTGGCGACTCTGGACATCGATCAGTACCGCGGACTGCATCGGCAGCTCGGCGACGAGGCCTGCGCGACCATCCGTCGTCGGATGGCCACGGTGGTGCTCAACTGGAGCGCCGCCATCGGGGTCCCGCGGCTTCTGCTCTGCGCCGATGAGGACCGGTTCCACGTGGCCTTTCCGCCCGAGCTGCGTGACTTCAGCTCGTCCGACGTGGTGTCCGTTCTGCGAGCTCAGCTCGAGCAGGTCGGTCTGGCCGAGCACGGTGCGACGCTGAGTGGCGGAATGCTCCCCGTCACGGTCGAGGACCGGGACCCCTTCGCGCGCGTCGCGGAGAAGGTGGTGCAGGCCAAGATCGCCGGCGGAGGGCGGCTCTGCGCCGGCGGTGCATTGCCGCGCTGGTACCGCAGTCGAGTCGACGAGCTGACCATGGAGCTGCGCTCCGGTGAGCGTCGGACTGTCGCGCTGGTCGTTCCCCGTGGTCGAGATCAGAGCGACCCGCTCCTGCGAACGAGGAAGCTGGTCGCCGAGTCCCTCGACGGATTCCCCGAGGGTGCGCGGGTCTCCGTGGCGTGGACCTCCGGCGCATTGGCCATGAATGCGTCGACCGATGCCGGGGCGGTCCGGAAAGCGCTGAGCGGGCTCGAGAGCGACCATCGCGTGGTGGTCCAGGAGGGGGATGTGGGCCCCGGCTGGTTCCACCGGACCGAGCGCCAGCTCACCGACGGCGCCAGGCAGCGTCCGGTGTCGGACCTGGTGCTGGCGGACGCCACTCGGCAGCTGTCGGAGGCAGCGCCCGAGCAGCGAGCTCGCATCGCGTCCCAGCAGTTGGAGCGAGCGCTCTGCTACCTGACCTGGACCCTGATGGTTCCCCGATTGACCGCGGCGGTCGAGGCTCCCGCGTCGAGTACGCGGCTACTCTCCGTGCTCCCCACCGCCGCCCACGGCATGGGCTCCTGGCTGCACTGCATCCAGAGCCTGGTCCGAGACCCCGAGCCGAACCACTGGCCCGTCTCGCTGCGCAGCTTGCTCACCTCGGGGTGGTTGGATCGGACCCATGGGGCCAAGGACATACGCAACCGAGCAACCCACCACGATGCCCGGCTCGCTGACGAGATGGTCAGTAGGATTCGGCGGACCCTGCGAGACCTCGGTGGGGCTTTCACGGAGTGTGACTGGGAACTGTGGCGTGTGGACGCCGTCCACAACCGTCGCCGGAGCGCCACGCGGTTGGTGTACGGGCGGATGGTCCAGGCCCAAGCCTCCGAGTATCAGGCCGGCATGGAGGTCGAGGCCGACCTGGCCCCCGGGACCTGGTGGCGGAGCCCCAGCACGAATCGTTGGATGCGCGCATCGCCGTTCATTCACGCAGCGGAGTGTCCGGACTGCGGTCGCTCCGACGTGTTCCTCTGCCACTCCGTGCCCACCGGTCACGGTCCGCTTCAACTGAGCGCGCACGGTCACGAGCTCTCATGGGAGCCGGACCCCTACTCCGACCCGGAGTACCTGACGCTGGTCCGCAGTATCGGCCAGGGCCGGGAGGTTCGCGACGACCTGACCTACGTCGGCCCGATGCCAGGCGCTGAAAGGTAGCAGACGGGGAGGCCTCTCAACGGAGCAGCTCGCGGCGTAGCCGGGCCATGAGTCGCGAGACCTCGTCCGCGGGCTCGCGAAAGTCGGTCCGACTCAAAGCGCGCGGCTGGTCCATCGGTGTGACCACCGGCGACTCCCCATGGAGCCCTGCCAGGGGAATGGTTCGGCTTCCGCCCGCCACCGGGAACTCGTCGACCATCTGGGCGCCGCCCCGGTCGAAGACCGCGGCATCCATCCAGAAATTCTCGAACTGTCTGTACGGGTCGACATGCTCGAGGGTAGTCCCCACGAACTGAAACGATGCGCTCAGCGCATGCTGCATCGTCGACGTCCGGAACATGAATGACCGAGACCAGTCGTCCGGGGCCGCGTTCTCCCGGCCCCACTGCATCAGGTCGACGTCGATGACGAAGAAGCCCGACTCGCTGACCTCGATTCGCACCGCCGAGTCTGAATCGACCGGCCGACCCACCGAGTCCACCGGTCCGATCATCAAGCTGTCGCGCGTCACCCGCGGTCCCAGCGGCTCGCCGTAGCGTACCAAACCTACCCCTGGGCTCGTCGCGGTCGACATCACGAAGTGCTGGAAGCTCGCCTCGTCCATCATTCGGGGGTCGATCATCTCAGTGGTCCGCTTGGGGGCGGTGATGAAGCGCAGGCGGGGCGTCCCTCGACCGCGCTGTTCCCATACGGGGTGTCGCCGTAGCATCCGCTCCCGCACCACCTTGCTTCGTTCTTCCATCTGCTCTCCCGACAACCCATCGACGTCCACCGCGGCGAGGGCGCGCTCCACCTCGTTCGCGAGTGTTTGGGCCGTGGTGAACGTCCTGCGAAAATACCCGTCGACGTAATCGCTCAGCTCCCTCGCGAGCCGGTCTCCCTCGGCGTCACGCTCGACGCCTTCTTGCAGGAAGACTCTCACCGGCATCTTGCGCCGTTTCGCCTCCGCCCACTCCTCTTCGACCACGAGCTTTCCCGACGGCGCCTTCCACCCGCCTCGTTCGCCCACCACCACGATCAGCGCGTCCGACGAGGCAACAGCATCCAGGCAGGCGTTCCGCGAGGAAACTTCCAGGGAGGACCACTCCTCGGCCATGACCGGCTCGTGGCCTGCGGCCACGACACCTCGTCGAGCCGCCGCGCGGAACGTTTCGAACTGGTCCATCACGGAGCTGATGAACACACGTGCCTTGGGTGTCGCCGGGCTCATGGGGTCATCCTATCCTGGCCCTGTGACGTGGGCGCGCTCGACTCGGGGTCGAGACTGTGCGTTGTCTACGAAACGTTCGATTCCTTCGAGACGCGCTCCGCGAAGAAGTCGCACGGCCAAGGTCTTCGAGCTCCGACGACGGGATTCCGGTGAAGTCATCGATGACCAGCACCCGATGACAGCTGGTGCCAATCACACGGCCGGTCTTCCGCCAGCGACAGAGGGAGACCGGCCGCGACTGAGTCCCCTTCAGACGTCGTCGCCGCGACCCGGCAGAACTGGTTCTGCCGGGCGGTAGAGCGTCCGTGAGTCGTCACCCAGCCTTAGCGTCGAGGTTCGCGGCCACCGACTCCAGCTTCTCGAAGATGCCCTCGATCACGTTCTCCTTGCCCGCGAAGAGCGCTTCCGGACCGCCACCGTGCACGTAGCTGAACGGTGGGTCGTAGAGGGCACCGCGCTCCATGAAGCCCCGAGCGGTGAGCTGGTCGATGACCATCTCGACGAAGCGGATCTGCGGCGGCGTGAGGCTCTCGTCGTTGAGGAACTCCGAGAAGGCCTGCTGAGCGGCTGCACGGTCCATGCCGACCATCCGCCGGACGAAGTGTGCCAGGGAGGGTGCCTCGCTCCGCTCGAGAAGATGGGAGAGGAGCGTCTCCCCGTCGTCCTCGCCGATCTCGGCGAGGGTCTTCTCGAGTCCTTGGAGGTCAGTCGGAGTCAGCGGCTGGTTGGTGCGAAGGCGGTGGATGACCAGGTGGTCTTGGTGCTCGTCGAGAAAGGCCTTCACCTTCTTCTCGTACTGGAGGCCGGTCATCTTCGGCATGTAGACGGCCGTCTCCTCCCGCACACCGACGACCTCGTCTTCGAAGTCGGTGTAGACGATCACGCGCTTCTTCTTGTCGAGGAAGGGCACGAGACCGCTGAGGCGTATGCGCATGTCCTCGAGGAGGTGGATGTCGATGTCCTCCCAGAACGTCATCTCCTGCATCGACTGGAGGTAGGCGAGCTGCGCTTTCACGGCCGGGATGGTGGTCTTCGCCTCCAGCATCGTCGCGATCTCCACGACCTTCTTTCGCAGGCGTTCGAACATGCTCACGTCGCCCTCGACATGCGCAAGCTGCATTCGGAGGGCGGTCAGGTCGAACATGCGGCACTCGATCTCGTCGGTCTCGAGCTCGCTCGGGAGGCCCGCGACGTGCGCCTGGAGCTCCTCGCGGTCGTCTTCGCTCAGCTTCTTCCACGCCTCGCGATCCTTGAACCGGTTCACCGGCTCGAGGCGCATCCGCACGATGAAGTTCTCCGGGTTCATGCGCGCGACCTCACCGTGGAGCGTGTTGGTCAGGGACTCGACGAGCTTCTTTTCGGGGTCCGCCTCGGGGCTCTCCTGGACGTGGGCGAGCAGTCGCACTCGGTTGCGGAAGAGGCGAGCGCCGAGGGGGACCGTGCTGCCGACTTCGATGCCGTCGGGCTTCTCCTTGAAGAAGTCGAAGTTGAAACAGAAGTCGAAGACCCTGAAGTCCGTCTTATGGTCGCCCGGACCGTAGAGGTCCGGGCAGAGCCGCGTGCCGCGGCCGATCATCTGCCAGAACTTGATCTTCGAGTAGACCGGCTTGAAGAAGACGAGGTTCGCGACCTCGGGCACGTCGATGCCGGTGTCCAGCATGTCTACCGAGATCGCGATGTGCGGCGCCTTGTCCTTCTGAGAGAAGTCGTCGATCAGGCTCTGCGGGTACTTCTGGTAGTTGTCGATGACCCGCGCGAAGTGGCCCTTGAGGTGGGGGTAGTGGTGGTCGAAGCGCTCGCTGATGAACTCCGCGTGCTGGTGGTTGCGCGCGAAGACGATGGTCTTGGCCAGGCGATCGCCGCCTTCGACCTTGTTGCCGTGCTCCATCAGGTGCTGGAGCACCTTGTCGACGGTGTCCTTGTTGAAGAGCCAGTTGTTGATGGCGGAGGCGTTCACCTGATCCGGCAGCCCCTGCTCCTGGGCCTCGTCGCCCCAGTCGAGGCTCTCCCACTGCTCCTTCTCCTCGTCACTGAGCTCGTCGTACTTGATGCCCTTGGCGGGGAACTTCAGATCCACCTGCTGCACGCGCGGCGGGACGAGGAAGCCATCGGCCACCGCGGTCTCCAGCTCGTAGGCGTCGGTGGGAACGCCTTTGGGGAGGCCAAAGAGGTCGTAGGTGTTCTTGTCCACCTGCTCTCGGGGGGTTGCGGTGAGGCCGACCAGGAGCGAGTCGAAGTAGCGGAAGATGGCGCCGTACTTCTGGTAGACCGACCGGTGGGCCTCATCGATGACCACGAGGTCGAAGTGCCCGACGCTGAAGCGGGCCTGGCCGTCCTTGGTCTCATCGATCATGCCCATCATCGTCGGGTAGGTGCATACGTAGACGCGGCCGGACTTGTCCTTCTCGGTGACCAGGTTCACCGGGCTCGACTCCGGTAGGTGCGCCTTGTAGGCGCCTACGGCCTGGTTCACGAGCGAGACGCGGTCGGCCAGGAAGAGCACCCGCTTCACCCACCCGGACCGTTGCAGGAGATCCACCAGGGCGATCGAAACGCGGGTCTTGCCCGTGCCGGTCGCCATGACCAGGAGCGCCCGCCGGTGTGACTGCGTGAGCTGCTCAGCGATGCTGCCGATCGCCCGCTTCTGGTAGTAGCGCTCGACGATGCTGTCGTTGACCTCCTTGACGTCGATGGGCTTCCGCTGGCCACGTCGGACGATGAGCGACGCGAGCTCGTCCTTCTTGTAGAAGCCGGCGACCTGGCGCGGCGGGTAGGCGAGGTCGTCCCAGAGGAAGGTCTGGTAGCCGTTCGTGTAGAAGATGATGGGACGCTGGCCGTGCATCTTCTCCAGGCAGTCGGCGTAGAGCTTGGCCTGCTGGCGCCCCTTCTTCGGGCTGACCATGGTCTTCTTGGCCTCGACCACGCCGAGCGGCTTGCCGTCGTCGCCCCAGAGCACGTAGTCCGCGTGGCCGATGCCCTTCTTGTTGGGCATCCCGGTGACCTCGTACTCGCGGTCCTCCTTCCGGTCGAGCGTCCAGCCGGCCCGCTGGAGCGCGACGTCGATGAGGAGCCGGCGGGTCTTCTCCTCGTTCCAGTCGTGGGTGTCCGGGACGGCCTCGTTCTCGGCCTTGATCTTGGCAAGCTTGTCGCGGAGCTCCTCCAGCTCGCCCTCCAGCTCCTTGTGGACGGCTGCAGAAGCGTCGAGCTTGGCAGTCAGAGCTTCGAGCTCCTCGACGCTGGCGGGTGCCTTGGCGGGCTGGTCCTTGGGGATCAGCGACTCGTCGTATGTCTTGCCCTGGAGCGTCTTGGCCCCGTTCTTCAGGTACGTGCGGCCAGCCCAGTAGAGGACGTGAGCCAGCTCGCGCACCAGGTCCAGCGCCTTGTCCGAGGTCGGCATCTTCTTGCCGTGCACCGCCACGTTGCCCGCATCGCGGATCAGCTCGGCCTTCAACCACACGACCTGCGGCACGAGCTGGCGGAAGCTCGGCTCGCTGAGGTAGCCCTTGAGGTTCGTGACCTTCGGCGGGCTCAGTGCCTTGTCGATCTTGTAGACGCGCGCGACGAGGCGCTCGAGAGCGTGGCGCGCGTGGAAGCAGGCGGCGCGGGGATCCCCATAGACGTGCTTCTCCGCGTAGCTCGCGCTCTCCGCCGCGTACGGGAACTGCTGCTTCAGGAACGCGAAGTTGGCGGAGACTTGCATCAGGTCAAAGATCTCCACGGAACGCGCGGGACTGGAGGGAAGCGAAGAGGGTGTCGAGCTCGACCAGGTGGGCGTCGTGCTTCGCCTTCTGTTCTTCGACCATATCAACAACTTTGGCAAAGTGCTTTTGCATGTCAGGTGGAGGCACGACTAGCTCAACAGACCGAAGCTTTGCTTTAGATATGTTCGGCATAGAGCCGGCTGCGCCGCCGGCGAGGGATTGAACACGCGCGCGCATCCGGGGCGCGATCAGCTGCTGCCAAAGGAACGGTGGCTCCAAGCGGGAAGCTCCGGATGGTGTTAGCCGGAAGATCAGATCGGGAAACATCAGCCTGGGGCGGGTGGTGTGAACATACGCGCACGCGGCAACGAGCTGATGAGTGTTCTTCCTGGCGAACAGAACATCACCCTTCCTCACTTCGTTCTCTGGCCGCGGCACAAGATTGGCAGGCAAAGACTTGGACTGCTCCGGCCGATACTCGCAGTAGGTTACGGCCCCTAGCTTCAGGACCCCCCACTCGTCCTCCGCCGGGGGACGTTTGAGACACTTCGGGCTCCAACCGCCCTCGATCCTTACGAGGTGCCCAACGGTTGCCTTGTCCCACCCCTTCGGGTTGGTGACGGGGTCGCCGAACATGTCGAGGAAGGTGGACCGGAGGAGCTCGTCGAGCAGGGCGATTGACTCGCGGCGCTTGGCCCGCAGGGCGTCCGCCGCGTCCAGGATCTTCGCGATCCGCTTCTGCTCCGCGAGGGGCGGAAGCGGAATCGAGGACGCCTTGACCTTCGAATCCGACACTGCTGGGTAGTTCGCGCCGGTGGCTACGGCAATCATTCGCTGGACGAACTCGTCAGTCCTGACCCAGTGAAAGAGGTACCTCGCATCCACCGCTTGTGTCTTTGGTCGCAGCACGCAGTAGCCCGTGGACGCGGTTGCTCCATCGTGCGACTCCTCAACTATGGCCACCCCGTTGAGGTTCGGTCGGACCGTCGCGACTAACACATCCCCTGCGGCCACCAGCTGCCGGGCCCGACTCGGAGCCGCTCCACACTCAACTCTCTCCGGAAGCAGGATCGCCTTCGTCTCCTTGTCGACGGTGCTGAGATCAATGTAGTCGAATGTCCCCGTGCCCTGCTTCTTGGGGTTCCAGGTGGCGCACTTGGTAACCAAGTCACGGATGGGAACTTCCGAGAGCGTCATCCGAGAAGGCCCTCTAAATCCGCACGGCCTGCTGCTATCTGCTCATCCAATGCGGCCAAGCGCCCGAGAATCGCCTTTGGCGAGGCGTACTCGACCTCCTCGTACTCGACCTCCTTGTAGCGGTTGATGGAGAGGTCGTAGCCGTTCTCCGCGATCTCGGCCTTCGGCACCAGGAAGCTCTGGTCGGTCCGCGCTCGCTTCTTCTCGGCCTTTCGCTTCCCCCACCGCTTCAGGATGTCGGGAAGGTCGGTCTTCTCCGGCTGCGGCGTGCGCTTGTCGTCGAGCGAGAAGCCGTCGGCATGCATGTCGTAGAACCAGACATCGTCGGTACCGCCCGAGTTGGTCTTGGTGAACAGGAGAATGGCGGTCGAGACACCGGAGTAGGGCTTGAAGACGCCCGATGGCATCGAGATCACCGCGTCCAGCTGCTGGTTCTCGACGAGCATCTTCCGCACTTGCTTGTGCGCCTTGCTCGAGCTGAATAGGACGCCGTCGGGCACGATGACTGCTGCGCGGCCGCCCGTCTGCAGCAGACGGAGGAAGAGCGCGAGAAAGAGCAGCTCGGTCTTCTTGGTCCTGACGACTTGGAGCAGGTCTTTCGCGGTCGACTCGTAGTCGAGGCTGCCAGCGAAGGGCGGGTTTGCGAGGATGAGCGAGTACTTCTCGGCGTCGGCATCGTCCGCCTGCGCGAGGGAGTCCCGGTAGCGAATGTCCGGGTTCTCCACCCCATGCAACAGCATGTTCATGCTGCCGATGCGCAGCATCGTGTTGTCGAAGTCGTAGCCGTGGAAGGTCCTTTCGTTGAAGCGACGGCGGGACTTCTCATCCTTGTAGATGGCGTCGCTGTGGTGGTCGACGAGGTACTCGGAGGCGGCGACGAGGAAGCCCGCGGTACCACACGCCGGGTCGCAGATGACGTCCTTCGGCGTGGGCGCGGTCATGTCGACCATGAGCTGGATGATGTGGCGCGACGTGCGGAACTGGCCGTTCTGCCCGGCGCTGGCGATCTTGCCGAGCATGTACTCGTAGAGGTCCCCCTTGGTGTCGCGGTCGGCCATGTCGATGTCGTCGAGCTGGTCGACCACGTTCGCGAGCACGCGGGGGGTGGGCATCATGAAGAGCGCGTCCTTCATGTGGTGCGTGTAGGTGGAGCCGCCGTCGTCGTCGCCCTTGGCGCCCAGGGTCTTGATGAAGGGGAACACCTCGTCCTTGACCGTCTCGAACATCTGCTCGGGCGCCGTCTCCTTGAAACGGGACCAGCGCAGGTGGTCTTGGTCCTCCTCGAAGATGGGCTCTTCGATGGGCTTCTTCGTCCGAGCCGCCTTTCGCTCCTCGAGCGTGTGGAGCTCGTCGAGCCGCTTGATGAAGAGCAGGTAGGTCAGCTGCTCGATCACTGACAGAGGGTTCGAGATGCCCCCTGACCACATCGTGTCCCAGATGCGGTCGACCTTGGATTTGAGCTCACCGGTGATCACTGCGCTACCTTCTCGCCTCGAATTGCTGGGAAGCAGGACCGCGGGGCGACAACGCCTCACTGGTCGCGGCGGATCATACCGCAACCTGCGTCCTAGGATGTGCCCACGGCGCCGGTCAGTCCCAGGCTCCTGTCGGGGCGGTGCAGGCGCGAAGGGTGTTTCCGTAGAGTGCGGCACTGGGCCCCGCTGCGCCGATTGCACGGCCCGGCACCGGGTTCGCTGTCGCTGCCCTGGTTGAGCTGGCCGCCAGCGTCGCATTTCGGCCGGGGTCAGCTCACGACGAACCATGCACGCGGCCACTCTGGTGCCCCCCGAGCAGCTGGTCGCGGAGCGACTGGAGAGCCTGCAGCTGCGGGCCGGTTCGAGGCGGCAGGCCTGGCCGCCATGGCGAGCGGGAGGGCCCCATCCGCGCCTTGCTGCTGCCGGGGTCTACGCCGACCACGGTCCCCGCACGGGCGTCAGCCATCATGCGGGGGATGGCACTGCGCGCGTGGGGACGACCTCGGCGAGCAGCTCGAGGCCATCCAGATGATGAAGCGCGGCGCGACGCGCCCACTCGTGGATGGCGGGCTGAGCCTCGGAGGGGATACCCAAGGTGTCGAGGAAGGGTCTTGGGGGATGTGGGGTGAATGTTCCGGGCTCCGGACCTCAGTGGTCGTCAGGGCTGCGCGGCCAAAAGTAGGCAGAGGGACCGGCGGGCCACACCAGCTGACCGTCCGTCAGTGGCAGCGCGTGGAGGTCATGGGCCCAACGGCCCGCGGCTCCCTCTTCCACCGCCCAGGCAGAGACCGCAGCGTCCCACTCGTGGTCGTTCTGAGGCGTGTCGCCGCCTTCGATGCGAGCCCACTCGCTGAGCTCGGCGTTCATCGAGCCCGCAACCGTAAACTCGTGCTTTACGCGTGTGCACTCGAAGTACAGGACCTTGGGGTGCGTCTCGGTGAGCACGAGGTTGCTACGGGCCGTACGGAGAGCGATCGCGACCGACAGTCCGTTGAGTGCCATCGCACCGTAGAGCGAGTTCGCGGACACGACGCTGTGGACAACATCGCCGTAGCGCCGGCGGAGGTACCCGTCCGCCGGACGCCATCCGGACCCCCCAGTGCACAGGGCGGTCAGGGTGTCGATGCCCAAGCCAACACGGGCGTCGCCGACCCGGTCCAATAGGGGCCAGAACCAATCGATCGCCTCCTGGGCTGTGGTGACGGTCGCACAGCGAAGTGCCCGCGATCCATTCGAGTCGACATGGATTGCGGCGACGCCGTGACGGCGGTTGCCGCCCGGATCGTAGCCCAAAGCCAATGCGAGCTCGCTCTGCCCCGACACCGACGGATGTCCCTCTTTGCTCTTTTTATCCAAAACGCCCCCTCTTTCTTGCTGACTCTAGCAGCCAATGACTCGGAGGATGGGCAGAGCTTCGCGAAATCGGTATTGAACCGGCGGGCGTAGCAGAGACCCGTCAGATTCCCGAGCCCTCCGCGTCTCGTACCCAGCGCAGCAATGGCTCGCGGGAAGGAGGTGAGACGATGCATCCGGTACTGCTCAAGATTCTGAGGGCGGCGGCGGTCGCTGCGGCGATGACGGCCGTGAAGGAGGCCGCCAAGCGCTGGCGATAGCGCGGCAAGGGGACTGGCGAAGCGACCGCGCTTCGCCGAGTCCCCCACTCTCTTCGCATGGAAGGGACATGGGTGCAGCGGAAGGACGGGCTGTGCCCCACAGGCGAGATGTTCGTAGACTCGGGTGAAGATGGACGGAACCGATTGTTGGAACGCTGGTCGAGGCGGGCGGCCCCAGTGACCCCCACTGACCGACCCTGGCGTCGAGCCTCGGTGGACGAACTGGATGCAGGGCTGCGCGATGCACGTCGTCGCGGGGATGCGAGCGCGGTGAGGGCCGTCTTCGAGGAACTGCGCCAGCGCCGTTCTAGCGCCGCCCGGAAGCTACTCGAGCGAGCGGCGTCCCACGCGCCCCCGTGGCCGGCGGTGGAGTGGACGGAACGAGTGCTCGCGATCGCGCAGCAGCTCCGGCCCAGCACCCAGGGTGGCTGTTGCGTCTACCTCGTGGTCCTCGAGGAGAAGGAGGACTTCGGGATCTATGTCGGGCAGTCGGCGAAAGCTCCCGAGGAGCGGTACGCGCAGCACAAAGCCGGAGGCAAACTCTCATCCCGTCACGTACTGAAGCGCGGATTGGGCCTGCTCTCCGTTCCGCATTTGGCGATTGGGATGAGCCGCCCTGAATCTCTCGAGATCGAGGCGGAGCTGATTGGGAGGCTCCGGCGCGCAGGTTTTGTCGTGCGGGGCGCCTGAGACCCGGTCACGGGCTGAGCGTCCGGGTATTCGAGGTAGCGAACTCTCTCGTTGAGTTTTGCTGTACGCTCGCGGCGATGCCGAAGTCTGGGGAGGAGTGGGTCCTCTACATCGATGAGTCGGGGAACTTCGCGGAGGACTCCTGCTCGTGTGTGGTCGGGTTGGTCCTGCGGGCGCGCGAAACCGCAACGCTCGAAGCAGAGCTTCGCTCATACATCGAGGCGAAGTTGCCGGGGGTCGCTTGGCCGCCGCACGCGACCGAGCTGAAGATCCGGACGTACCGGGTCGCGCGGTGCATGCTCATGGAGAACGCGCCCGAGGAGCTCGCTCGGGTCTGCGCGCCTGCGATTCGCGCCATCGAGAACGGGGGAGAAGGAGCGCCAGCCACCGCCGGTTTCCTGGCCGCCATCGGTGCTGGACGGATGCCCCGGTACGACGAGATGCAAGCCTGCGACCAGTGGCTAAAAGCCCACTCGCGGACTGCATACGGCGACCTGGGTCGGCTCGTGGATCGTCAACTGGGCAGCTTGACAGAGCTCTTGAAGAAGCTCGGAGGCCAATGCGGGCTCGACGGTGCCTTCGTCGTAGGAGCTGCCGTACCCAAGGACGACACTCATCCCGACACGGCGTACAAGAGCGCGCTCGGCGCCACGCTGGAGCGCGTCTTGGCGCTCCTCGAGGAGCCCGGTTCTCCACGAACCATCCGCTTTCGGGTAGCGACTCGCAACGTGCACGAACCGCTCCTGAACACGAAGGTCGACCTCACGGCTCGACACGTGGTCGAGGCCGCTCGAGCCGCCCAGGAGTCGGTCCTGCTCTCGGGCTCGGGCGGCGCCGCCCGCCTCGTGCCCCTGGAACTCATCACTCGCTATGACCGGCATGTCCGCGCCGGGGTGGTTCTCGCGGATCTCCTGGCCAATCGACTCCGGCACTGGCTTTCAAAGGACTCGAGCTGGGATCGCCTCGCAGAAGCTGCCGTGAACAAGTGCGGGCTGCCCATTCAGACGCGCGCTTGGCGCTGGTCCGATGCGATGCTTCCGGCGATGGCCCATGACGGCGAGGCCCGCCAATGGCTGGAGCAGAGCGCGGAGCTCGAGCCGCCGCAGCGAGTCGCGCGGCCCCACACGAAGCCACGCTGGGCCGGCGAACAGGCGGAGCTCTGGGCCCAGAAGCTGGGAGGGAAGTCGTGAGCATCCTGACCGCAACGCGCGTGATCGCGGGGGTGGAGGAGGGCGACCGGGAAGGAGCGGCCGCGCAGCTTCTCGAGTTCGTGAAGGCCTCCGCACGGAAGCTGCGGCCGGCCGCATCCGACGACGCGCGAGACGAGGCGGTGGCTGAAACCCTTTGGAAGGTGTTGGCCAAGCTCGAAGAGGGCCCGCTCCGCACCGACCACGAGGGCGGCGCGAAGCGATATGTGCAGGTCGCTCTGGAGCACACCCTTCATTCGAAGCATCGGCAGAGTCGGCGTGAGGCGCCCCTGACCCACGAGGTCGCGGCGGAGCCCCCCGAGGACGACTTCTCGCAGGTCTTGCATGATGCGGAGGCTGCCGCGGAGCGGGTCCTCGAGGCGTCCGTGGTTCGCTGGCCTCGCTCGGAGAGCGTTCTCCGCGAATCGTTCGCGGAGATGGTCGAGCTCGCCGGGAGCGACCGAACTGCGGCCGACCTCCTCGGGGTCGCCGAGATGGACGCGGACGCAGTGCGCGCGCGCGATGCGCTCTTCAAGCGGCACGAACGCAGCCGAAGGAAGCTGCTCGGCACTCTAGCCGACCTTCGGTCGATGGGTGAGCTGGAGCCTCTGACCGCCGACTTGGCCCGCGCCTACCTCGGCTGGCTCAAGAGGCGGAAGGGATGAGCGGCGACACGCGATGCGAGCGAACCTGTCAGATGGCTGGGCCCCGTGCGTCCTGCCTTCGAGGACCCGACCATGAGCACTGAACTGACACCCGAGGAGCGTGCCCTCGCGGGCATCGCCGAGGACGCCCCCGTCGACGCGGTCGAGATGCGGCCGGCACCGACATCCGGTGTGGGTCGCGCCTTCGCTGGCGAGGTGGCGCTACCGCAGTTGGCGGAGGTCGCGCTCCAGGACCCGCAATTCGACCCGATCTCTCCCGTCGACGCCCTCGCGCCGGTGCAGCGCTGGCTGGGCGAGCAGGGGATCTTTCTGCTCGATCTGGGGGCCGACCTGGTTTCCGACACCGAAGAGGTCCTCTTCGAGCACGCGCGACTCATCGACACTCGTCGCGAGCCCGCGCTCGTTCGACTGGATGTCGGCGACGAGCGCTATGTCGTTCGCCTGGACGCGGGCGCGACCACCGTGTTCCGTGCACCGCTCGACGCGGGCATCATGCTCGGTGAGGTGCCCCACCCACCAGAGGCCGAGGTCGGTACCCCCGACCTGGGCGTACTCTTGGGCACGCGAACGCCGCCCGAGTGGCTCGTCCAGGCGTTCGGTGAGCTGGCGAGTTCGTCCCGTCCGCTGGACCGGGTGATGGCGGCGGGGCTCGCGCTTCGTGGTTGGGGGCCCGAGACGACCGAAGAGCGAGCCGCCGAGACGCAGCGCATGATCCGCGGGGAGCCGGGCATCGCAGCGCGAGCCCGGGACTGGATGAATGGGGTCTCGGAGCGGGATCGCGGGCTGCTCGTGGCAGTGGCCATCCGCGATGCCCACCACCTCATCGAGACCGCCGAAGCGGTGGCGCGGCTATGGGCCACGAGCGCATCCCAGGCCCAGACCGTGGCGGCTGGGGTGCTCATCGGCAGAGACGAGCTCGAGAGCGTCCTGGCCGCGCTCCGTACGGTCGGCGCGGCTGACGAGTTGGAGGATTGTCTCGAGGCGACGGACCTCGAACTCCAGGCTCATCTCACGGCTCTGCTCCACCAGCCTGGAGCTCCGGCGGCGGCACTGGGAGTCGAGCGGCGCTCGGCACTGGCCCGTCGTGAGCTCTTGCCGCGGTGGTGGCTTGCCGCGAGCTGAGCGGGTTGACGCCATTCACCGAGCCATCGGCGGCAGTCTCGCGCAGAGGCTGGCCGGCAAGGCGGCGCTTCGCGCGAGTCTGGGGTGCTGGCCTCTGGCGGAGCCCGAGCGGGAGGGATTGCGTTCGGCCTTCGAGGTCGAGCCGCCGCCCCCAACCGTGGGCGAGTCCCTCTTCGTGACGGCGAACGGTAGTCGGAGCGGCCTGTGGGTTCTGACCTGCAGCGAGGAGCGCACGCCTCTGGGACCGGTGGCTCGGCAACAGGTCGAGGAGGCCTGGAGCGTGGTTGGGCGCGACGTCGCTGCCTTGGCGCACCCGGAGCGACTCCACGAGCAGCGCACCTGGCGGGCACGGCTCGCCGGCCGAGTGGGCTCCGGTAAGGACGAGAGCATCGATGGTCGCTCGCTGGGCGTCGCTGCGGCGATCGCTCAGATCTCGCTCTTGGCCGACATCCCCGCGCCAACCGATGTCGTCGCCTCGGCGACTCTCGGCCTGGACGGGTCCATCGGTCCCGTGGAGAAGTTGAGCGAGAAGCTCGAAGCCATCGCCGACTGGGGCCTCGGCGTCCGGCGACTGCTGGTGGCCAAGAGCCAAGTCGAAGACGCTCGGGGATTGGTCGACGCCAGGGAACTGCCCCTCGAGGTCCTTGGAGCCGAGCGCATCGACGAGGTCGTCACCCACGTGTTCCCGGACCTCTTCGCGGGGTTGGAGAAGCGGTGGACGGAGGAGCCGCAGCTGGCCAACGCAGCGGCGCGGACACTCTTCGACCTGGCGCTGAGCGATGCGCGGCTTCTGCAGGATTGGTCTGGCTTCGCCCAGACCGCCCGGGCCGTCGCGGCGATGGCGACGGAGGCACGAGCACAGCAGCTCGGCGAGCTCGCGGCGGGTATCGCCGAGCGGCACATCGGCCAGGCACGGCTGCTTCCCCTGGACCGGGAATGGTGGAAGGCACAACGGCGGCCGGTGAGGCTCCGATTGATGGCGCACGCCGTCCAAGCGGCCGCGGACGCGGTCGGTGAGGACTGGGAGATGACCGCGGACACTGCCCGGGGTCAGCTGCTGGAGCCGAGCGATCAATCGCGCGAGGACTTCATGCTCTTGGGGGCCCTGGGCCGATTGTTCGCGGCGTGGCATCGCTGGGAGCTCGCCGAAGAGTTCCTCGACGCCGCGCTCCAGGGCTGGGAGGACATTCGCGAGCCCTCGGGTGCCAGCTTTCCGCTTTGCGAGCGCATTCGCGTCGCCGGGGTCCGCGGCCATAGGGAGTTGGTACGGGAGCATTGGCGCAAACGGGTGGTTCCCCTGATGATCGACCCCCAGGTGAGCCCGGCGAGCCGGGGTTTCCTGGCGCTGGCGATGATTCGCGCCAGTGTGCAGTGCGGCGATCACGCAGCCGCGCTCCGGGATGCAGAGGAATGGCACTCGTGGATCGTGCGCGGGCCGCGGCATGTCCAGGGGAGCGCGGCTCGGTGGATCGCGAACGCCCTGGACGCCGTGAATCGCGGTGCGGACGCCGACAGCCAACGGGCCGTGGCGCGAGAGATCGGTCAGCAAGCGACCAAGAGCGCCGCGTTCTGCGGGATTTTAGTCGACCTCGATGAGGCACTGCGGGACGCGGACGAGATGGGTCGTCGCAATGCGCTCGAAAGGCTGCGGCTCTCCAATGGGGCAGACATGCGTCGCTTCGAGCAAATGTGCGGGAACGACGACGCGACATTGGGCAAGGTCGTCAGCGAACACTGGCGCTATTGAACGATTCCGTTGACAGCGCGGAGGGAACTCGGGAGCCTTCACCGGATGGGTGGCGGCGAATGGGGAGGCGACCGAGGTGTTCCGGGGAGACTCCGAGGAAGTCTCTCCCCCTCGAGCAACACAGCGCGCGACCTCTTGTCCCTCACGGGCACCCGCTGCCCACGACGCCGAGCGCTCACCGTGGTCGGGGCCGACGTGGACGAGGCGGCCAAGCTGCTCGGTCCGGTGCCGCCGGGGGGCCAGAGTCCCTTCGCGATGGACGTGGGGAACCGGTTCGAGCATCAGCTCCGGCGGGACGACGCCGCGCGGTTGCGGGAAGCCGTCGGAACGGCCTTGGACATGGAGTCGCCCGACGCTTTCGAGGTCGTGGACCTCGACCGGCAGTACCCGTGGACCCCGGACCGGGAGCGCACCGCCCAGCTCCGACGCCAGCGTACATTGGAGCTGCTCCAGGCCTCGGCTGCGAACGCGCTGCAGCGGGCGACACTGGTGCTCCATCCCCGATTTCGGCTCGAGGTCTTCGGCGCCGAGCGCGACCTCGAGCCCGACGCGCTGATCCTGGGGGCGCCGCCTGGCGCCGAGCCGCTCGTGGTGGAGATCAAAGCGTTCGTCGACCACCAGCATCGTACGGACCTGCACGACCTCGCGCAGACCCGACTCCAGGCGGCCGTCTACGCCGTCGCTCTTCGGCGGACTCTCGCGGTCGCGGGCCTGGACGTGCCGCGTCTCGACGACGCGCTGATCGTTCTCCGGCGGCCGGGCAGCATGTTCGGCAGCGCCGGGATCGAGGAGATTCGGCGGGAGATCGAGCGCGTCGAGCGGGTGATGGCGACCGGTCCGCACTTCCTTGTAGAGCTTCTCGCGGAGCTTCCGGACGGGGCCGTATTCGATGACCTGGACACGCTGCGGGGGTTGGCGGTCCGATACGTGCCGAGTTTCTGCCAGTCCAGGTGCGGTATGAGCCTGCAGTGCCGTGGTGCTGCCCACGCGGCCAGCGATCCCGCGTACTTCGGGAGCCCCGTGGCGGATGTGTGGAGGGGCGTCTCGAGCCTTCGGCGTGCGCATCGGCTCGTCACTGGTTTGGACGAACCGGCCACCGAAGAGGAGGAGGCCATCGTGGAGAGGCTCGGACCGTTGCGTGCACGGATCGATGCGGCGAGGCAGCGATGCTCCTGAGTGCCGAGGCCGCCGCCCTCTTCGCTGCGGAGGCCCACGTCGCCGACGCCGCGGTTCGCACGACCGGGGCGCGGCACGTCCGCATCGCGGAAGCTCCGCTGATCGTGGTCCCGATGACTCTCGCAGGTGAGGACGCCGTGCCATTGGCGTTCGCCTGGGGCCGGGATGCCGAGGTGCCCACGGTGACGGTGGTCGCAGAGCCCCGGGACCCCGATGAAGCGCGAGTCGCTCTACTGGCGCTGGCGGCTACCATCTGCGAGTGGCTCGATCCCCTGGGACGGATCGCTGCCCGCGGTCGTGAGGTCGCGGATGACTTCGTCGTCCCGCAGTTGGTGGTCCCCACCGGCGCGGCCGCGGTGATGATGCGCAAGCTCGCCGAGCGGATGGTTCGCTCTCCGAGAGAGGCCGATCCCCGGATCCGTCGCGCCGGGGGCTGGCTCCTCTTCTTCTTGGATCGCTACGAGCTCACGCCTTGGGATGGATCGCTCGTGGTGACGGCGGATGTCTGCCGTGAGCATTGGGCCCTGCCGGTGAGCAACGCGGAAGGGGCGCATCTCTTGGTCGTCGACGCTTGCTTGGCGAACCCCGGTCGTGCAGTGGCCGCGGCCCACGAGGCGGAGGTGGAACCCGGCGGGACGGTGACCATGCCGCGCTTCGACGCCGATCGGCTGCAGCCAGCGATCGAAGCGTACGGCAAGGCCTCTGCCAAGGCGCGCGATGCGCGGGGCGCCGCAGTGCACGAGCTGATGGCACCCTTCGTCGAGCGCTCCTACCAGGTGACCCGGAGATTGCTGTCGCGACTCCGGGAGATTCCGCCCGCGACTCGCGGCGGTAGCGGTCAGGCCGCCAGCGCCGGCGCCGATTTTCGACGGCACTTCGAGTATCTCGATCGCGGGGGATGGTTCGGCACGGCGGACACGCTCAAACGCAGTGTGGTCTTGCTCGCCGACGCGGAGGAGCAGCTTCGCCAGCATCGGCAGGAAGCGCGTCGTGCAGATCCCATCCTGCGGGCGATTGCGGCGAGTGATGGCGAGGCGCTCGACGGAGAGATCGTCTCGTCGGAGGTGGTCATGGTCTTGGTCACGCGTAAGCGCTCGGCGCGAGTGGATCTCGAAATCCTGGTCGAGGGCTCGTGGAGGCCGCGAACGGGCGCGACGCTCGCGGTCGTTTGGGACTTCGAGAAGTGTCCGGCGTTCGAGGTCCTCCGCGTCGCCCCGGAGCGAGAGCGAACGCGCGTTTGGGTGCGGACGTGCTCGCAACACACCGCGGCTCGCAGCGAAGTGGAACGGGCGCTGGCACCGGGGCGGCCAATCTCACTGGTGGCCGAAGAGAGCTCCTACCAGTCCTTCGGGCTGCCCGCGGTCCCCTGGATGCTGGGGGGCGAGGGTCGTGCCTGACACGGCAGTGGCCAGTGCCGCCGACGCGGCGATGAACGCGGTCGTTGCCGACGCCGTCGCGGGGGGCGCACAGCTCGTGCGGGTCGAGGCGCCACCGGGCGCCGGAAAGACGCGGCTCATCAAGCGCATGGTCGCCGCCGCCCTCGAGAGCGGAGAGTCGATGATGGTCGCCGTCCAAACGAACGCGCAGCTCATCGACTTGGCCCAGGGGCTCGCGGACGAGCTCACGGTGGGTGAGGTGGGGGTCTGGCCATCGGGCGCAGCAAAGGACGAGTACGGCAAGGAGCTCGCGCGCATCGGCTCTTCTCGTCGGGTCCGGGTGCTCCAGAAGACCAAAGAGGTCGCCGACCCCCTCGTCGTGGTCGCCGTCGCCGCCAAGTGGGCGCACCATGCCAGCGTCCGCAGGGCCAACCAGCGTATCGACCGGAGGTTCCAGTTGGGCGTGGTGGACGAGGCCTACCAGATGCCGGCGGCGACGCTCTTTCGGTTCGGCCGGCTCATGGAACGGCTCGCGTTGGTCGGCGATCCGGGACAGCTCGACCCGTTCACGGAGGTGGACACGGCGCGGTGGGATGGACTGCCCGCGTCAGCCGCCACCCCCGGACCCCGCGCGGTCGACGCGCTGAGCGACGTGGAGGCCGTCGTTCATCGGTTACCGGCTTCGCTGCGCCTGGATGCCCGAGCGGCCCGGGTGGTGCAGCGATGCTTCTATCCCGACCTGGCCTTTCGAGCCGTATCCGTGGAGGACGACCGCGCGCTGACTCTGGAGCGCGGTGAGGTCGCCGGGGCGACCGACGAAGTGCTCGACCTCGCTGCCGAACACGGATGGGCCCTCCTGGAGCTTCCGCGCCGCCTGGGGCCACGGGATGACGATGAGGTCGCCGGCGCTCTCGCCGGTCTCGCCGAACGACTCTTGTCGCGCAACGCGCGCGTGCGCGCCACGTGGCCCGAGACCTTGCGGAAGGGAGCCCCGCTCCGTCCAGAGAGCATCGCCATCGCCACCTCTCATCGAGACCAGAGGGACCGAGTCCTGGAGGCTCTGAGCGACGAAGCGCGAGGCGTCGTGGTCGACACGGCCAACCGGCTCCAGGGCCGCGAGTTCGACGTACTCCTGGCCTGGCACCCGTTGTCCGGCCGGCTGGAGGCTTCGGAGTTCCACCTCGATACCGGCCGGCTCTGCGTGATGGCTTCCCGCCATCGGCAAGCCTGTGTGTTCGTCTGTCGCGCCGGGATCGGCGACGCCCTCGAGGACCATCAACCCAGCGGGCACCGACCCAAAGGCTCGCGCATCGATCGCGAGCACGACGGTTGGGTGGCCCACCAGCGCTTCTTCGACGCGCTCTCGCGACATCGTGTTCGGTCCGCCTGATAGGACGCCGACCTTGGTGCGAACCGAACACGGAGAGCATCTCGCCCAATGGGAGAGCATGCCGCTGCCCTTGGCGTGCTTGGGCATCGGTCTCCGGACTCGCGACCACGGTCAGTGGCAACGCGGGATCACTTTCCTGGAGACGATGTTCTCGCTGGCCATCGCCTACGGGCTCGCCCAGCGTCGCGAGCGGACCGGGGAGGACCTCGATCCACGCGAGCTCGAGGGGTACCTGACGGCGGCGTCGCTCGGACAGAGACTGGAGCTGATCCAGCGGCTGCCGACCGGATGGGATCTGACGGCTCGCAGCGAGTCGTTCGTCGACCTCGTCCGCGATGTCCTGGGACCAGCAGACCTCCCCAAACGCAAGGCTCCCAGCGTTGCGCAGGCGCTGAGCGCGATCGTCACTGGCCGCAACATCCTGGCTCACCCTCAGAACTCGCCGATGCACGAGTCTCAGGTGCTCGAGCGAGTCCTCGGAGGGGCCGAGGTCCTCGCAGGATTGAACCAGCTCTTCTCGCTGCGGCTGTTGCGATGCGACGGCTTCGGAGCGACCGCGGATGGACGGCCCGGGGTGGTCTGCTCGGCGTTCATGGGCCGAGCGGTCGCACCCTACCGCCATAAAGAGGTCCTCGACGTACCTGCCGTGCGAGCCGTGGGGCAGATGTTCCTCTTCGACCCCCACACGGGTTGGGCGCTCGACCTCCACCCCTTCGTCCAGTGCGACGGCGACGAGGTCTTCATCCTCAGCGCCATCGACAAGGGTCGCGCGCGGTACTGGAACCCGCTGACGGGAGGCCGTCTGCACGGCGCTCCGACCGAGGGCCCGACGACCCCGCGAAGACTCACTCCACCGGAGAGCTCGAATGGCGTCGCGGCTACGATGGTCCGACGCCGCACCAGCCTGAGGAAGGTCCTCGCCCTCGCGGGGACCTTGTCCGTGCTGCTGGGATCGGTTCTCTTGCTCAGCCGTTCCTCGGGCGAGGAAGCGAGCGCGGCCCCGATCGGCCCCGCTCCGGCATCGTCCACGCCGGCAGCGGTCGCTCCCCGCAGCTCGACGCCGCCCAAGGTCTCGGCGGACCCGATCCTGCGCCAGCTGTTCGGTCTGCAGGTCGACTTCGGTGCCCCCGTAGCCTCGGTCGAGCCGGGCACGACGGGACGGCTGCCGGCGCGGTGTCGCGGACGCTTGAATGAGCCCCTTCCGGGAGAGCCCTGGGTCGCATTCGATCTACCAACTGCTGACATTCCTGGGCAGCAGCGCACCGCGGCGTTGGTCGACCGCGAAAGCGGCCTCTTCGAGGTCGATGTCTACACGAGTGCGGACGTCGCTCCGCTCGCGGCCTGGGTCCAGCGGCGGATGGGCGAAGAGCCCACCGCGGTCGCCGACGACCGCTCCTGGTTCCGTTGGCGATGGGGTGAACGACAGATCAACGTCGCGCGCAATCGCAACGGAAACACGATGCTCATCGCCTTCCACGACGCGCGCAAACAGGCCTTCGCCGCCCGCCGTCGCGCGCTGTGCGCGATTGAGTGAGCGGGGTGGTTGCCGACCCGGTACGGGCGGTGCGAGCTCCGCTCAGGTCATCCCGGCCGCCCTGATTGGCCGCGCACGGCGCGCAACCCCGCGACGGCTCTGTCGAAGTCGAAGCGGTCCGGCAGGTAGGCGCTCAGCAGCGCGGAGGACAGGGCCGGGCCGTACCGCAAGCTGTGCGCCACGCCTTCGGCGGGGGGTCCATGCAGCTTTCACTCGCCGGCCGCGCCGCGAAGGGACAGCACGATGTTGGCCTGAAACGAAGAAACGCCGCGAGCCTTTCGGCTTGCGGCGTCTTCCTTGGTTGCGGGGGCAGGATTTGA
>DCLA01000080.1:9059-9372 GCA_002320815.1 Myxococcales bacterium UBA1660 | reverse complement strand
CTCCCGCATCGCCGCCAGGATCTCGACTCGCTTGATGGAGTCCACCCCGAGGTCACCCTCGAGGTCCATCCCCAGGTCGAGCATCTCCACCGGGTACCCGGTCTTCTCGGCCACCACCTGGAGCATCAGCTGCTGCAGGTCGGCCGCGCTCGGACCCGCGGGCGTCGCGGCAACGGGCGTCGCGGCAACGGGCGCCGCGCTCGCGGCCGCCGCCGGAGCTCCGGCCCCGGCCGCCGACATCTTCTCCACGATCTCTTGCAGGGTGCGCAGTTTGCCCAGCTCGGCCGGATCCACCTCGGGCAGGTTCGGCGCC
>DCLA01000080.1:0-8644 GCA_002320815.1 Myxococcales bacterium UBA1660 | reverse complement strand
CGGGTACCCGGTCTTCTCGGCCACGATGGTCAGCATGAGCTGCTGCAGGTCGGGGCCCGCGCTCGGGGCCGCAGGCGTCGGCTGCGCTGCGACCGGCGCCGACGCCACGGGCGCTCGCTGCGCGACAGACGCCGGCTGCGTCGGAGCCGCTGGCGTCGGCTGCGCGACGGGCTGCGGTTGCGCGACGGGCTGCGCCGGCTGCGCGACGGGCTGCGGCTGTGCCGCGGCCGCCGGCTGAGGCACGCCCGCGGCAGCGCCTCGGGCGGGGACGCTCGGGTGGAGTTCCGAGGCCGCGCCGAAGTGGGAGTTGGGTGCCGAACTCTGGCCACAAAGCGCGGGCAAGGTCGCCATGACCTGCTGCTGGGCCGCCAGGAAGGCGCCGTGCGCCTGCGCCATCGACTGCGTGTAGGCGCTGTGGGCCTCGATGGCCTTGGACTGCATCGCCAGGTAGGCGCTGGCCATGGCGTCGTTCTGGACGAGGGCGGGCGGCGCGGCGGGGACGGTGGGCTTGGTCATGGTGGGGGCGGCCGGTCGGGGCGCGCTGGGCGCGACGTGAGCGTTCTGGGCGGCCGCGCTGGCGACCCGGGCCGGCGCCGGCGCGGCGGCCTTGGCGGCCGCAGCAGCCGGGGCAGTCGTGGCGGCAGCGACCTTCGGGGCCGCGGCGGCGACCTTCGGGGCAGCGCTCCCGGTCGTCGATGCGGGGGCCGGGCTCGCCTTGGCCGCGGCGGCGAGCTGCGCGGCGCGCGGCGGGTTCGGCTGGGGCAGCCCGGCCGCGCCCTCGGGGGGCGGGTACGGCTTGCCGTGGTTGGCGCCGCCGATGGCCACCGTCAGCCGGGGCTTCTTGCTGGTGCGGGGATCCTCCACGGGCTCGAAGGACTCCCAGAGCGCGCCGAGGGTCATCGGCACGCCCGCGGCCACGAGCTGGCCGAGGGCCTGGTTCAGGCTGGTCGCGCCGGGCTTGCCCTTGCGGTCCAGGCTGATGGCCAGGTGCGGCCGGCCCTTCAGGATGCGACCGACGAGGCCGGTGAGCACCGACCCGGCGCCCACCTCGACGAAGGTCCGGACGCCCGCGGCGTACATCGCCTCGATGGACTCGACGAAGCGGACCGGCTGCGCGATCTGGTTGGCCAGGAGCGCCCGCATCGCCTTGGCGTCCGCGGGGTACGGCGCCGCCTCGCTGTTGCCATAGACCGGCACCGCGGGCGCGCGCAGCTCGACGTTCTCCAGGAAGGCGCCGAAGGGCACGGTGGAGTCGGCGACCACGCTGCTGTGGAACGCGGTGGCCACGGGCAGCCGCGTGAAGCGGATCCCCACCTCCTTCAGCTTGGCCTCCGCCTGGTCCACGCCGGCCGTCGGGCCGCTGATGACCACCTGGGTCGGGTGGTTGTGGTTCGCGAGGACCACGCCCTCGATGGCCCACTCGGCCAGCTTGGCGCGCAGGGTGTCGGCGTCGGTGGAGACCGCGCTCATCGCGCCCGGCTTGGCGGCCGCTTCGGCCATCCGCTCGCCGCGCTCGCGGGCCACGCGGATCGCGTCGGCCGCGCTCAGCGCGCCGGCGGCCTCGAGGGCCATGATCTCGCCGAAGCTGTGGCCGGCGGTCGCGGCGGGCTTCACGCCCAGCGAGGCCATCAGCGCGGCGTAGGCCTGGCTGGTCGCACCGAGCGCTGGCTGGGCCCACTCGGTGGCGGTGAGCTGGGCCGCCTGGGCCTGCTCGGCGCCTTCGGCGAAGCTGGGCTTGGGGAAGACCACGTCGGGCAGCTCGGGCAGGATCGCTCCCGCGTGCTCCCAGGCCTCGGCGGCCTCGGGCCAGGTCATCGCGACCTGCGCGCCCATGTCCACGTACTGGCTGCCCTGGCCCGGGAAGACGAAGGCCAGGTCGCCCTCGGGCGATCCGGTACCGAAGGCCACGCCGTCGGGCGTCGCGAACGCCTCGCCCTTCGCGACCTTGGGGGCAGCCTTGATGAGCTTCTGGGCCAGCTCGGCGCCATCCGCGGCCACCACGCTCAAGCGGCACGGGGCGGCGGCGTCGTAGTCCTCCTGCGTGGAGCGCGCGAAGAAGGCGAACATGCCGTCGGCGGGGGCGTCCGCGGCCATCGCCTCGGCGGCCTGGGCCAGCGCGGCCGGGGTGTCGGCGGAGAGCACCACCAGCTCGGTGGGCAGCACGCGCCGACGGAACCCGCGGTCGCCCTCCCCGCCGTACTCTTCGAGCGCGATGTGGAAGTTGGAGCCGCCGAAGCCGAACGAGCTCACGCCCGCGCGGCGCGGGTGCGCTTCCGTGCGGACCCAGGGGCGCGCGCGGGTGCTCAGGTAGAAGGGCGAGCTCTCCAGCTCCATCTTCGGATTGGGCGCGTCGATCTTGATGGTCGGCGGGAGCACCTTGTGGTGCAGCGCGAGCACGGCCTTCACCAGACCGGCGGCGCCGGCGGCGGCCTTGCAGTGGCCCACCTGGGACTTCACCGATCCCAGCGCGCACCACTGGCGGTCCTCGCGACCGCTCTCGTCGAAGACCATGCGCAGACCGCCGAACTCGGCGGCGTCACCGGCGATGGTGCCGGTGCCGTGCGCCTCGACGAGCTCCACGCTCCCGGGGCCGTAGCCGGCGTTCTCGTAGGCGCGCCGGATGGCCTTGGCCTGGCCCTCGCTCTTGGGCGCGTAGACGGCGGTCCCGCCGCCGTCGCTGCTGGCGCCGACGCCGCGGATCACGGCGTAGATGCGGTCACCGTCCTTCTCGGCCTGGTCCAGGCGCTTGAGGGCGACCATGCCGAAGCCTTCGCCGAGCATGGTGCCGTCGGCCTGGTCGCTGAAGGGCCGGCAGTCGCCGCTCTTGGAGAGCGCCGGCGTCTTCGAGAAGCAGAGGTACATGAAGATGTCGTTCATCGTGTCCGCGCCTCCGCAGATCACGACGTCCGACTGGCCGAGGTAGAGCTCGTTCACCGCCATCGAGAGCGCGCTGAACGTGGATGCACAGGCCGCGTCGGTGACGCAGTTGGTACCGCCGAGGTTCAGGCGGTTGGCGATGCGCCCGGCGACGACGTTGCCGAGCACGCCGGGGAAGGTGGCCTCCTGCCAGGGCGTGTAGTGGCTCTCGATGCGCTCGCAGGCCTCCTGGACCTCGTCCTCGCCGAGGCCCATCTCGCGCAGGGACTTGGTCCACACCGGGCGCTGCAGCCGGCTGACCATCGCGCCGAGGAGCTCCTGGGCGCTGGTCACGCCGAGGATGACGCTCATCCGCTCGCGGTCGGTGTAGTCGAACTGACCCTGGGCCGCGTCCTCGAGGACCCGCTGGGCCACGATGAGCGCCAGGAGCTGGCAGGTGTCCGTCGCCGGGATCGTCGAGGGCGGCACGCCCCAAGCCATCGGGTCGAAGTCGACCTCGGGGACGAAGGCGCCGCGCTTCGCGTAGGTCTTGTCCGGCGCCTTGGGATCGGCGTCGTAGTAGTCCTCGATCAGCCAGTGGGAGGCCGGCACGTCGCTCATGCGATCGGTGCCCTCGAGGATGTCGCGCCAGAAGCCGGACGAGTCGACCGAGCCGGGGAAGAGGGTGCTGAGGCCGACGATGGCGATGGGGGGATGCTTGGAGGACGTCATGATTCGATTCGCTTGGGCGGCAGGTTCGGACGGCAGTTCAGACGTGGAAATCGGGGGGCGCGGTGAGGCCGATTCGGGCGGCAGCGCCTCGGGGAAGCGGGGATGGCGAAGCGGGCGGAAGTCCGGCCCCTAGAGATCGAGCGGGCGCGGCTGGAAGCGATAGGCCTCGGGGGGAACCGGGGCGCCGAACGAGCGGAGCTGGTTCGCCCGGGTCACGGTCGCCGCGCCCTCGAGCAGGTTCAGCGCGATCTGGACCACGGTGCGGTTCTCCGGAGCTTCGAGGAAGGAGCCGCGGACCCAATCGTTGAACGCGCCCATCGCGGGGCCACACCAGATCTGATAGTCGAGGCGTCGCTTCTCGTCGCCGACGATGGCCCAGCGGCTGGAGAGGCCGAGGTACCAGCGGAAGCACAGGGCCATCTCGTGCTTGGGGTCGCGCGCGGCCTTCTCGTTCTCGTGGGGATCGCGGTCGGCCCAGAAGGCCTGGGTGGCGGCGCGGACCTCGGCGAAGGTCGCGCTCAGCACCTGCTTCTCCAGCTTCAGGCGTTCGGCCTCGGGGATGGCGTCCAGGCTGGCGTAGGTGCGGTAGGCCACGAAGAGCCGGTGGGCCCGGGCGCCGAACATCGTGCCGCGCTTGAGCACCTGGACCTCGACGCCCTGTTCGAACATGTCCGCCGCCGGGGCCATGACCACGTCGGCCATGGAGGCCTGCGCGAGCATCACCTTGCCGGCGGGCGAGAGGCCGGACTCGATGGCCGACTGGTTCACCGAGCCGGTGAGCACGTAGGCGGCGCCCATGGAGAAGGCCGCGGCCACCGACCGCGGGGTCCCGAGGCCGCCGGCGGCGCCGACGCGGATGGGGCGCTCGAAGCCGTGCTCGGTGACCATGGCGTCGCGCAGCTCGGCGATGACCGGGAAGACCGCGGGCAGCGCCTGCTTGTCGGTGTGACCGCCGCTGTCCGCCTCGACGGTGAAGTCCTCGGCGATGGGCACGTGCCGCGCCAGCCGCGCCTCGTCGGCGGTCAGCAGGCCGCGGGCGACCAGGGCGTCGAGCATCGGCTGGGGCGCGGGCTGCATGAAGTGCCGCGCGGTCTCGGGCCGCGAGATCTTGGCGAAGACGTGGGTACGCCGCTGAATCGCGCCGCTGGCATCCTGATGGAGACCGCTGCAGGCGTAGCGGACGATGGCCGGGGTCAGGGAGAGGAAGGCCGCCGCCGAGACGTGGGTCACCCCGCGCCGCAGGTAGAGATCGGCCACCGCCTCCTCGAGGGCCGGCTCGTTGGGCGAGTGGATGAGGTTCATCCCCCAGGTCGGTCCGCCGTGCCCGAGCGCGGCCTCCAGCCGGTCGAGGGCCGCCTCCACATGGGGGAAGGCCAACCCCGCCGCACCGAAGAAGCCCAGGATGCCCGCCCGAGCGGCCGCGATGACCAAGTCGGTGGTCGCGATGCCGTTGGCCATCGCGCCGGTGACGTAGGGGAACCGGACGCCGTGGGTCTCCAGGAAGCTCCGGTCGCCCAGCCACTCCGGGTAGATCGGCGGCAAGGTGGCCAGCAGCGGGTAGCCGCTGTGCCCGTTCAGGTGCCGGGGCGGCGTGACCTCACCGGCCCGCCCTACCCCGACGCGGCCCTCTTCGAGGCCTTCGCGGAGGACGTGGATGGAGGATCGGAAGTCGGAAGCCGCCGCGGCGAGCGCGGTACGGCCGAAGCCCGGCGCATCAGCGCCGGGGGACCACATGGCGATGGGGGAGAGCATCAGTCGGTGAAAAACGTTCGCGAGGGCGCGGGGGAGCGCGGGACCATGGGATAGCGGATCGGCCGGCGGGCGTTTGTCATCGTTTGGCCATCATTCCAACCACATGACATCGTTGTCTTTTAGGGCACCCCAAACCGGACGCCTGGGACGATCTGCCCGCCCGCGTTCGGGGACGCAGGGGCCGGAATCGCGATGACGCAGAGCGTCAACGCGCCCACCGCCGGCTTGAAGGCGGGTCCCGAGCGGCGTATCCAATGAGATGCGGATTTCTTGTGGGGTCCTCGCGCTGGTGGTGGCGTGGGGGTGTGCCGAGGGCAACAGCAGCGGCGACGAGGACTCGGGCGTGGCCCCGCTCCCGGACCTGGGCGTCGTCGAGGATCTCGGCATCGTCGAAGACAAGGATCTGGGCACCGGGGACGACGACGCCGGGGAGCCCGACGCCGGTCCAGAGCCCGAGTGCACCATCGACGCCGAGTGCAACGACGGCATCGACTGCACCGTGGACCGCTGCGATCCCACCGACGGGTGCGTGAACCTCGCGGACGACACGTTCTGCGACGACGGCTTGGTGTGCAACGGCGCCGAGACCTGCGACGGCGCGACCAGCACCGTCGGCGACGGCTGCTTGGCCGGCACGCCGGTCGACTGCGACGACGGCGACTCCTGCACCACCGACCTCTGCGAAGAGCCCACCGGGACCTGCGTGAACGCCGGCAGCGACGCGGACGCCGACGGCTTCGCGGCGATGGGCTGCGGCACCGGCAACGACTGCGACGACTCGATGGCCTCGGTCTACCCGGGCGCCGACGAGGACTGCAACGGCGTCGACGACGACTGCGATGGCACCATCGACAACGGCTTCACCTGCGCCCTCGGCTCGACGGCGAGCTGCACCACCGCCTGCGGCACCACCGGCACTCTGAGCTGCAACTCGAGCTGCGACGGCTTCGGCGCCTGCCGCGGCATCGAGGTCTGCAACGGCTGCGACGACGACGGGATGAACGGCCCCGACGACACCTTCCCCTGCGTGCAGGGCGAGACCTCGAGCTGCACCACCGCCTGCGGCACCCCCGGCAACCAGGTGTGCAACGGCTCGTGCACCGGCTACGGCTCGTGCGTCGGCTCCGAGGTCTGCGGCAACGGCTGCGACGACGACGGCGACGGAATGGTCGACGAGGACTGCTCGATGCCGCCGACCAACGACACCTGCGCCGCGGCCATCGCCCTCACCGGGGCGAGCGGTACCCGGACCGACAGCTTCACCGACGCCACCCGCACCATCGGGGACTGTGGCAGCACCAGCAACGACATCTGGTACTCGATCAACCTGACCGTCCCGACCATCGTCTACGTCGACACCTTCGGGTCGACCTTCGACACCCGGGTCTCCATCCGAACCGGCTGCGGCTCCGCGATGCTGGAGTGCAACGACGACGACTGCAGCACCCCGCAGGAACAGACCGCGCGCCTCCTTCCGGCGGGCACGCACCACATCGCAGTGCACTCCTACGACTCGTCGGAGACCGGGACGGTCAGCCTGCGCTGGCAGACGATGACCCCGGTGGGCGGCGACAACACCCGCATCACCAGCTCGGGTACCCAGAGCGGAACCACCTCGGGCACGAGTGGCTTCATCGGGTCGTGTGCCGGCGGGGGCCCGGAAGACATGTACTTCTTCACCACCTGCTCCGGGAGCCGCACGGTCACCGCCACCACCTGCAGCCTCTCCAGCTACGACACCGTCTTGGTGCTGCGCTCCGCCGGCGCCGAGGAGGACTGCAACGACGACGACTGCGGCCTGCAGTCGACCGTCAGCGCATCGATCACCGGCCCCGGCCTGTTCGGCGTCGTGGTGGATGGCTACGGCTCCGCTTCGGGCTCGTACGACGTCTCCATCACCGGGCTCTGAGCGCTCGCCCCCCGAAGCTCGTGACGGCGGCCGCCTGGACCGAGCGCGGGGGTGGTCGCCGACGGAAGTCCTCGGACCAACGCGGACCCCGTCCGTCAGGGTCCGCTCTCGGAGCTGTCGCAACTCTCGTCGAGGCGAAGGTCGATCTTCCCGTCCAGGTGCCCGAGCCAGAGCTCAGGGGCAGGCTCCAGCGGCTTCCATTCATGGGTCAGGCCGTACTCGATGACCTGCCGGACGATGTGGGGTGTGACCACGAACCGGCCTTGGTGGTAGTCGAACATGCAAGCCAACTGCTGGCTGGGCTGAACGTCCGCCATCACGCGGAGGTCGATCCACGCATCGTTCCCCGATGCGACCCAGTGGTACCCCTGGCCATCGACGGTGATTCTTCGCCGCTTCTTCCTGCTGAAGGCACGACGAAACATAGCAGGCTCGACCCCGACTGCCTCGATGCGCGGCCTATGGGATGAAGCCCGCTCCGTGCGACGAACGAGCGCGTCCAGGGCCCGCTGGCCGTCTTCGGCAGGGAGATGGGCAGGGAGATAGCCGGGCCGCTTCGAGCCCGCCCTTCGGGCTCGTTCTCCGACGACCGGCTCGTCCCGCCCATCGGTCGCGGGTCCGGGAGCGTCTTCCCACTCCTCGAGCCGCACAGGGCCCGGAGGGCTGGGTGAGCGCCCGGCATCACGATGGAGGAAGCGTAAGCCATCGGCGCCGCCGGGAACGCCGAGCGCTACGAGGACCTGGTCAACCGAGTCCGGGCGGCGGGCATGGCCCTCGGACCGATCAGCTTCGCGGATCTACTTCCTGCGTGCGTCTAACGAACCTGCACCACCGTTTCCGTCACCCCCGAATCGCGGTCCCAGAACACGTAGAAACTAGCCACATCGTGTAGACCACTCAACTCAGGAGGCACTGAAACCTGACCCACAAACGTCATCGGCACCCCATCGAAATACAACCACTCGGGATTCTGTTCCCACTCCGGCCGTCCCGAGAGACTTCTAAATGTGGACGCGGCCCACCGCGCAAACCAATCCAAGAAGCCATCACGAGGGCCATCGAATCTGATAGCCACCAGGGGACCAAGCCTATCCTCGTCAAGGTCCGCACCGAGTTCCGACAAGGTCGCCAGAGCTCCGATGTACACCCCTTCGTCATCAAACGGCGGGTTCATGCACACACACCCATTGTCACTAGGAGCTCTCTATCACATCTAAAACATCTGGGGCTCCTGACATGATTGTGGGTCATGCGAGCGTGGGTAGGGTCGGCGCCAGGCCACCCAGCTTGAGCATCGCCAGCGCGATCAGAGGCCGGTGGGAGTGGAAGCCGAAAGCGAGCCGGGTGAGGAGGCGGAGCTTCGTGTTCATAGCCTCGAGGCGGCCGTTGGAGAGC
>DCLA01000085.1:21035-45385 GCA_002320815.1 Myxococcales bacterium UBA1660 | reverse complement strand
TCACCCGCGACGAGCGGGGGTCTTCTGCAAAAGACCCCCCAGATCAAAGCGCGCGGAGCTTGCGGTCGGCGTCCTTGCGGAGCGTCAGCCACATGAAGTTGCGCACGTCGAAGAGGTCGCGGGGCTGGACCTTGGCCTCGATGAGCTGGTCGCGAGCGTTCACGGCCATCATCTGGAGGACCTCGTAGGTCGGCAGCTCGGGCTTCATCTCCATGCGCAGCTGCGGCATGAGGATCTTGGCCTGGTCGCGGAACGCGGTGGCGCGGATGCAGACGTGGACCTCCGGGTCGTGGAGGGCCGGCAGCGCGGTCACCAGGGACCAGGAGCCCCGCATCTCGGTCTCTTCCACCTGCTCGAGGAAGCGCTTGAAGCGCTCGGCGAAGACGTCGTCGCCGTGGAGGAGATCGCGGACCGCGAGGGTGAGCAGCTGGGCCGACTCTTCGTCTTCGATGCCGCGGACCGCCTTGCGCTCGGTGGAGCTGAGGAGATCACAGCCCATGAGCACGTCGCTGATGACCTTCCAGCCACCCTTCCAGTCCTCGGCCTCGATGAGCGCGTCGAGCTTCTCGACCGCCAGGTTCTCCCGGCTGGCCTCGATGCTGGCGTCCACGTGGGCGCGCTTGCGGCGCGACGCGTCGCGAAAGGCGGTCTTGTAGGCCTCGGCCTCGAAGCCCTCCGGAAGAGCGGCCTTGAAGAGCGCGATCTGATCGCCGAAGGTCATGGAGACCGAGGGCGTGTTGGCGGTGGGTTCGTCGAAGTCCGAATGCTTCAGGAGCGTGAGCAGACGCCGCGCGGCCTTCTTGGCCACGGCTTCCTCCGGGTTGACCGGCTGCAGGAGATCGTAGAAGTCGCGCGCGATGGTGCGCACCCGACCATCTTCGAACTGGTAATGGCGACGGTCATCTGCCTCGGCCGCGAGGATGGCGCGGCCCCAGTTGGGACGACTCGTATGGATGAAGAGCTGCGGACCCGACAAAAAGGACTCCTTGGAAAAGGTGCCGCCGGAGGCGGCCAAAGCGTGGTCGGCGAAGACCCGGAAAGGCTGAATGGAGCCAACAACCGGGCTCGGAAAGTATGCTCTTCCCGATACCACTATGTCTCAGGTGGCACCATAACCCGCGGAAATGAGTCAGATCCGCGCAGAAAACAGCGCCGTTTACGGCCCGCGCGAAGTGCACTCTCCGGGCCAAGTGCGATCACGCCTCGTGAATTCGCAGGGTCAACGTAGCACAACGCCACTATCGCGCCCAATTAGCTCCGACTTTTTGGCGCAAAACGTCTGCCCCCGCGTGAATCGTGGGAGATTCCGTCGATCCCGGTCGGTTCCCGGGCCGCGGAGTCCCCGCGGGGAATCGGCGTCGAGCCGTCGTCAGCGAAGACGATACCTCGGTAGCCGTCGAAGGGAAGGTCCAAGCGCGGCCGGCGCCCATGGGGGCGAGCGACGAGCCGGGGGTGGTCGCCGAACGCCGAGTACCGGAACACCCGCGCGGTGGCCACCGCGCACCCTTGCGCCTGGGGGTCGTCGATGGCCTCGAGCTCCCGGCGAAGCTCCGGGTCGAGCACGGACCGGATGGCGGCGTCGACCGCCGCCATGTCCCAGCGGGTGGGCTCACCGCGGGCGCCCGGGTCGCCAGGCGGCGCCGGAAGGGGGTCGTTGCCCGTGCGCCAGAGCGGGGTCTCGCCGGGGGGCGCGAAGGGATCGGCGGGCTCGCCGTCGAGGAGCACGTTGAGGTGGAGGTGGGGCGCCAGCCAGGGGAAGAAGAGGATGCCGTCCACGCTGGACATCCCGCTGAGGCCGAGGACCTCTCCGCGGGCCAGGGTCTGACCGGGACGAACGAGCGCCCGGGCCAGGTGGTTCGAGTGGGTGATCAACCCGTCGCCGTGGTCGACGACGACCTTGAGGCCGCCGCGCTGCATCTCCTTCTGGACCGAGCGGACCACCCCGGGAGCGCAGGTACGCACCGGGGTGCCCGGGGGGACCGCGAAGTCGGTGCCCACGTGCCCGTCGTAGGTGAGCTGGCCGCCCCGGAAGTCGCGGCAGTCGGTGATCTTCACCGAATAGCCCTCGTCCCGCGGGATGGGGTTCCGGTTGAAGAGGTTGTAGACCCACACCCGGCCATCGCCGCGCTCGCGCCGCAGCCATAGCGGCAGAGACACCCAGGGCCGGAACATGCGCAGGGAGCTCGGCCCGAACTGGGTCGGCGGGGTGTACCCATCACCAGCGAGCGCCGCCCAGGATTGCTTCAGCGCCGGCCCCAGGGGCCGCAGGCCGAAGACGTCGAGGATCCCTACTCGTCGTGCCATGGGAGACTTCTTAGCACCGGGTGCCACTTCGAACCGCCCCGACCGTCGAACGCCGTCCGCCACTGCGTCCGGTCGAGCCCGGTCGCCGGTCCAGCCCGATCGCCGGTCGAATCCGGTCGCGTCAGCCGAGGCCTCCCATGGCGACGTACTTGAGCTCGGTCCAGTCCTCGAGGCCATAGCGGGAGCCCTCGCGCCCCTGACCCGAGGCCTTGATGCCCCCGAAGGGAGCGGCCGCGTTGGAGACCAGGCCGGTGTTCACGCCCACCATGCCGTACTCGAGGGCTTCCGAGACTCGCCAGACCCGCGCGAGGTCCTGGCTGTAGAAGTAGGAGGCCAAGCCGAAGGGCGTATCATTGGCCATCCGTATCGCCTCCGATTCGTCCTCGAAGCTCATCACCGGGATCACCGGGCCGAAGATCTCCTCGCAGGTGAGGTCCATCTTCGGGTCGACCCCGGTCATCAAGGTCGGCTGGAAGTAGTTGAGCCCCGCATCGTGGCGCTTGCCGCCGACCACGACCTCGGCGCCGGCGTCGGTCGCCTGGCCCACGAGACGTTCCACCTTCGATACCGCGACTTCGTCGATGAGGGGCCCGAGGGTCACCCCCTCGTCGAAGCCGTAGCCGACGACCACCTCGTCCTCGATGCGCTTCTTCAGCTTCTCGACCAGCTCGTCGTGAATCGCCTTCGATACGATGAAGCGGTTGGCCGCCACGCAGCTCTGGCCGGCGTTGCGGAACTTCGCCTTCATGATCCCGTCGACCGCGGCGTCGATGTCCGCGTCGTCGAAGACCAGGAAGGGCGCGTTGCCGCCCAGCTCGAGGCTGATCTTCTTGATGGTCTCGCCGGCGCCCTCGTAGAGCTTCTTCCCGATCTCGGTGGACCCGGTGAAGCTGAGCTTCCGCACGCGGAAGTCCTCGAGCCAGGGCTTGGAGATCGCGCTGGCGCTGCTGCTGGGGATCACCGAGACCACCCCGGCGGGGACCCCCGCGCGCTCGCAGAGGGCCGCGAGGGCCAGGGCGCTCAGCGGGGTCTTCTGGGCGGGCTTCAAGGCAAAGGTGCACCCCACGGCCAGGGCCGGCGCCAGCTTCCGGGTGATCATCGCGCTGGGGAAGTTCCAGGGCGTGATGCCCACGGTGATCCCCACCGGCTGCCGGAAGACCAGGAGCCGCTTGGCGGCGTCGGCGCTGGGGATCAGGTCCCCGTAGGCCCGGCGGCCCTCCTCGGCGAACCACTTCACGAACGAGTTCGCGTAGCGGATCTCGCCCCGGGCCTGGTCCAGGGGCTTGCCGTGCTCGAGGGTGAGGATCTTGGCCAGGTCTTCTTCGTTGTCCCGGATGAGCTGGTGGAGCTCGGCCAGGATGGCGCAGCGGTCCTCGGCGGTCTTCTCCTGCCACTCGGGCAGCACCTTCTCGGCGGCGTCGATGGCCTCTTCGGCCTCCGCGGCGGTGCAGCTCGCCACCTCCGTGAAGGGCTCGTTCTTGCCCGGGTCGACGATGGGGATCGTCTCGTCGGCGTCGCGCCATTCGCCGGCCACGAAGGCCTGGGTTCGCATCAGGGAGGGGTCGGCGAGTTCCGGCATGCCTCTTCTCCTACGGCGAGGTCGGGCCGCGTCCACCCACCTTTGTCGACAACTACGCGCCACTCCCCCGAACCCGATACCGTTCGGGGGCGATGGAAGAGCAGGTCGAGGCCTCGGTGAAGGCTCACTTTCAGGAGTGGATGGACTTCGAGCTCTTCCACCTCGGCACCGTGAGCCTGACGGTGGGTCGGGTGCTCCTGGCGATCTTCGCGATCGCCATGACCTTCCTGATCTCCACCGTCGCGCGGCGGCTGGTGCGGCGCACCTTCAAGCTCCGCGGCATCGACGACGTGGGGCGGGTCGGGTTGGTCACCAACCTGCTGCACTACCTGGTGTTGCTCATCGGCTTCACCACCGCGCTCAGCGCGCTGGGCATCGACCTCGGCGCGCTCTTCGCCGCCGGCGCCGTGTTCGCGGTGGCCCTCGGCTTCGCCATGCAGAACATCGTCCAGAACTTCGTGGGCGGGGTCATCCTGCTCATGGAGCGGAGCATCAAGCCCGGCGACGTGCTCGAGGTGGAGCAGATGATCGTGCGCATCGAGCGCATGGGGATCCGCAGCACGGTGGCCCGGAGCCGCGATGGCGAGGACCTGCTCATCCCCAACGCCACCTTGATCCAGGGGTTGGTCCGCAACCGCTCGCTCCATCGGCCCCTCTACCGAATCCGCAACGCGGTGGGGGTCCACTACGAGTCCGACCTGCAGAAGACCCGCGAGGTCCTCCAGGCGGTGGCCAAGAAGCAGCACGACGACACCACCGGCGAGCAGTGGCAGGTACTCCTCACCGGCTTCGGGTCCAGCAGCGTCGACTTCGAGGTCGCGGTCTGGTGCCGGGATCCCTGGCGCTCTCGGCAGCTCGCCTCGGAGCTCTATTTCGCCATGTGGAACGCGCTGAAGCGGGCGGACATCACCATCGCCTACCAGCAGCTCGACGTGCACTTCGACGCCGATGCGGCTCCGATGCGCCGCGCGGGCTGACGTACGAGCGCCAGCGAGAAAATCGACCCCGCGAGAAGAAAAATCGCGGCCTAAAGAGAAGCTTCAGAAACCGGGCGTCTCTCCTACCGAACGCCGGCACCGCCGGTGACCCCGAAGGAGAAACCCGATGTCCAGCCTCTTCGCCAGCCTCCCCCAGTTCGCCAAGGCCCTCTCCCTCGCCGCCGTCGTCGGCGGCAGCGGCGCCGCCGTCGCCTTCGCCGATGTCACCCCGCCCATGGGGGCCGCGCCGGCGGCCGAAGAGGCGACCTTCCACACCACCGCCGCCCCGGCCGCCGAGGGCACCGAGGCCATCGCCCACCGCGGCCGACGTCACGAGCGCGGCCTCGACCGCGCGGCCGAGCGCTCCGGCGAAGCCCGCGGGGCCGAGCGCGCCGAGGCCGTCCACGCCCGCAACGAGGGACGGCGCGCACGGCCCGAACGCGCGGAGTCGCAGGCCCAGGCGCCCCACGGCCGGCGCGCGAAGCCCGATGGCGAGGCCCGCGGCCGCGGGACCGAAGAGGCGCGGCCCGAGCGCGGCCAGCGCGCCGACGACGGGGAGCGCGGCGAGCGCCCCGAGCGAGGAGCCGCTCGCGGCCGGCGCTAAAAAGTTCCTCTGCCTCTAGACGACCGGTCGGGGTGAACCCACCCCTCCTCCTGTAGGCCGAGGGCGAGCCTCCCAACCCACACTCCTCATCACACTTGCTCTCGGGTTACGACCCCGACCGAACCGAAGGGCGCACCACTGCCGGTGCGCCCTTCACTAATTGCGGGTCAGTACTTGCGGCCCCGATGAGCGAGGCGGCGGCGAGGGCCGGCGGTCCGCGACGCGCTCAGGGCGAGTGGCGCGCGGCGTAGGCTTCGGCGACGGCGACGATGAGCGGGAGCGGCGCGCCGAACCACGCCTCGTCGATGTTGCCGGCGAGGGTCCCGTCGGTCCGGGTCACCTCCAGGCTCCGGGCCGCCCCCACCTCCGCGACGCGGAACCCGCCGATCTGGGACCAGGCGAAGACCTCGGGCCCGGTGGGCAGACCCACCACGCAGCCATCGGGCGCCAGCACCAGCACCCGCGCCCGCCGAGTCCGGCCGCGAAAGGATCGCCAGTTCCGCGCGAAGGCCACCGGCACGCTCGCCCCGGCGGCGGCTCCGGCGCCGGCCACCAGGATCGCCAGCGCCGCGCTCCCGCTGAGGGCGCCCCCATAGAGACCGAGCAGCCCTCCCGCGGACCCCGCCGCCAGGAGATCCAGCCCGCGGCGCCACCAGCCTCCCGGACCGGTGCCCACCGGGACCTCGAGGGCGCCGGGCACCTCGGCCCGGGCGAGGACGCGCTCCATGAGTTGCTCCGGCGGCAGCAGCGGGCGCGTGGGCCCCCGGTCCCGGTAGCCGCTCTGGGCCATGCGCGCGCGGACCCGCTCGGCCAGGCTCGCCAGGTCGGGCACGTCCTCGGGAAGATCCCCCGGACCAACGGTGATCCACGGCGCCGCCGGGGGCCGGCGGGGCACGAGGACGAAGGCGGTGGTCGGCTTCTCCACCGGCATCAGCGCCACGCCGAAGACCTGATCCCAGCGCGCCTCCAGCCGCTGCCCACGCTCCTGGCCGGCGATCCCCTCCGGGGTGAGGGTGACCGACTTGGTGCGCGCCTCGGCTCGCTCCTCTCGGATCCAGTCGCTCAACGTCTCTCGGTGTAGCACGCAACCCGCGGGGCGCGGCCGCGAAGAAGCGGGCTTGAAGGGGGACCGGGTCCATGGGAATCAGTCACCAAGTGGTTCGTCTCGCGTTCTCCAACGGCACGATCGAGGTGCATGGGCTCCCCGAGGGAGACCCCCGCGTGCCCGCCGGGTGTCGCTGGGACGCGCGCTCCGCCTGCCACCGCGCCGCCGCCCAGGACTATGCGGACATCGTGATGAGCTTCGTCCGCGGCGAGGTCCCCTACGAGGACGAGGCGCGCGACTACCCCGACCTCGCCGAAGGCCTCCGGGTCCGCCGGGAGCCCCGGCCCTACCAGCGCGACGCCATCGCCGCCTGGCGCAAGGCGCGCGGCCGCGGCGTGGTCGTGCTGCCCACCGGCGCCGGCAAGTCCTACGTGGCGATGATGGCCATCGACGACCGACGCCGGAGCGCGCTGGTCGTCGCGCCGACCCTGGATCTGGTGCGCCAGTGGTACGACAACCTGCGCACCGCCTTCGGTCAGGACGTGGGCATCGTGGGCGGCGGCGAGCACCGGGTCTTGCCGCTGACCGTGACCACCTACGACTCGGCCTACGTGCACATGGAGCACCTGGGGAACCGCTTTGGCCTGGTGGTCTTCGACGAGGCCCACCACCTGCCCGGCGAGACCTACGCGCTGGCGTCGCGGCTCTGTCTGGCGCCCTTCCGGCTGGGGCTCACCGCGACCCCCGAACGCGCCGACGGGCGCGAGTCGCTCCTCGAGGAGCTCATCGGGCCCACGGTCTTCCGCCAGGAGATCGTGGAGATGAGCGGCGACTACCTCGCCGACTACGAGACGGTGCGCATCGCCGTGGACCTCAGCCCCGAAGAGCGCGCGCGCTACGACGAGGCCCGCGCGACCTATCGGGGCTTCGTCGTGTCCCAGGGGATCCGCATGGGGTCCAAGACCGGCTGGAGCGACTTCATCATGCGCTCCACCTTCAGCGAAGAGGGGCGCCGGGCCTTCGCCGCCTACCGGGAGCATCGGCAGCTCGCCTTCGCGGCGTCGGCCAAGATGGACACCGTCCAGCAGCTCCTCTACGACCACCGGGACGACCGGGCGATCCTCTTCACCCAGGACAACGCGACCGCCTTCGACATCAGCCGGCGCTTCCTGATCCCCTCGATCACCCACCAGACCAAGGTGACCGAGCGCAGCGAGATCCTCGCCGGGCTCGCCGAGGGCGCCATCCGCGCGGTGGTCACCTCCAAGGTGCTCAACGAGGGCGTCGACGTCCCCGACGCCAACATCGCGGTGATCGTCAGCGGCAGCGGCTCCGTCCGCGAGCACGTCCAGCGCCTGGGTCGCGTGCTCCGCAAGAAGGAAGGCAAGCGCGCCATCCTCTACGAGCTGGTCACCCGGGAGACCAGCGAGGCGTTCACCAGCGAGCGCCGGAGGGACCACGTTGCTTACCGCTGACCTGGTCCGCGCCTACCGCCGCCAAGGCGAGCTGCGCATCCGCGCGTGGAAGGGCGAGGCCCGCCCCAACGCCGAGCGCATCGCCCGGCGCTACGTGACCATCGCCGCGGCCCACGTGGGCAAGACCCGCGGCGAGCTCAAGGAAGCGCTGGACGACGTCCCGGTGCCGAGCCGCGAGCGAAAGGTCGGGGACGGCCTGCGCAAACTGATCCTCGACCGCTGCGAGGTCGGGGTCGACGCCGAGCACGATCCCGCCGCCCTCCGGAAGGCCGTCTTCGAGGCCGCGGCCCAGGCCCGGCGCGAGGCCCCCCACCTGGGCGCCTTCGACCGCGACGCGGTGCTGACGGGCGTCGCGGCGTCCCACGGTCTGGCCCCCGACGAGCTGGAGCGGCTGCTCTACGCCGACCTGAAGCAGAACCACCGCATCGAGGGCTTCGATGCCATCGAGGGCGAAGCCCTGGTGGACCTCTACGACGAGTCCCAGGTCCAGGCGGTGCTGCTCCGGGCGGAGAAGGTCGTGGTCCAGGTCGCCTGCAAGACCGCGGCGACCTACCGCTACCTCTTCCGGAAGCTGAAGTTCCTCCGGCTCCTGCACCGCATCGAGCCCCTGCCCGACGACGGCGGCTACCGGATCGAGATCGACGGCCCCTTCAGCGTGATCTCCTCGTCGACGAAGTACGGCCTGCAGCTCGCCCTGGCCTTCCCGGCCATCCGCGCCTGCGACGCGTGGTCCCTCGAGGCCGAGGTCCGCTGGGGCAAGGCCCGGGACCGCCTCCGCTTCCAGGCCGTCGGCGGCCGCAAGGAAGGCGAGCGCGAAGCCGCCCTCCCCGACGACGTGCAGAAGCTCCTGGAGAAGCACGCCGAGCGCTTCGACAAGGGCAGCACCTCGTGGTCCGTCGCCCCGGCCAACAAGATCCTCTCCCTGCCCGGCGTGGGCGTCTGCGTGCCCGACCTGGTCTTCACCAAGGACGGCGCCGAGGTCTACCTCGAAGCCCTCGGCTACTGGAGCCGCGACGCCGTCTGGAAACGCGTCGAGCTCGTCGAAGCCGGCCTCCCGGTCCCCATGGTCTTCGCGGTCCCCAGCCGCCTCCGCGTCAGCGAAGAGGTCCTCCCCGAGGACCTCCCCGCCGCCCTGGTGGTCTACAAGGGCGTGATCCCCGTCGGCAAACTCGAAGCCGCCCTCGAGAGCGCCACCTCCTGAGCACCTCCCCATCGTAGGACCTGCGCGTCCAGCGGGTCCGAGAGTCGCTAGTCACCCAGTGCCATCGAGGCTAGGGTCGAGTCATGCGCTTCGGCTTGGCCTTGATTCTCTCGATCCCTTTCGTGGCGTGTGGCGATCCCGACCCCGGCCCGGTCGATCCCGATGGCGGGGGATCGGCATGCGAGTCCGATGCAGACTGCTCGGACGGCCTCTTCTGCACCGGTGAAGAGTCCTGTGACGCGGGCCGCTGCACCGCCGGCCTCGCTCCGTGCGCCGGTGCGAGGTGCCTCGAGGCCACCCAGACCTGCGAGGACACGGGCTGCGCGGACGCCGACGGTGACGGACGCCGGGACATCGCTTGCGGCGGCGACGACTGCGACGACGCCGACGGTGAGAGGTACCCGGGCAACGCCGAGATCTGCGATGTCGACGGCGTCGACGAAGACTGCGACCCGACGACCTTCGGGTTCCGGGACCAGGACGCCGACGGCTACCCCGACGCGCTCTGCTGCAACGGCACCAATTGCGGCTCCGACTGCGACGACAACCTCCCGGGCACCAACCCCTCGGTCCCCGAGGTCTGCGGGGACGCCATCGACAACGACTGCGACGGGTCGGTGGACGAGGGCGTCGTCCGCACCTGCTACGCGGACGCCGACGGGGACGGCTTCGCGGCCGCCGACGCCGCGACCATGAACGATTGCTCGTGCCCCACCGGCTGGACCGAGACCGAGCCCGTCGAGGGAGCGATCGATTGCAACGACGACCCCGCCGCGGCGGGCGGCGATTTCTACCCGGGAGCGCCGGAGCGCTGCGACGGCTTCGCCAACGGCTGCCCCGACGGGGCTGCGATGACGCCGATCGAAGCCGAGGACGCCGACGGCGACGAGCACGCGGCGCCCGATGCCCCCTGCACCGGCGGGTTCCCCAAGAACGACTGCATGGACGACCACGAGCAGGTCTTCGCCGGTCAGACGACCTACTTCGAGGTGCCTTGGTGTCCGCGCTCGTACGAGGGCGGTCGCCTCTTCCGGATCACCAACCGCTACTGGATCTGCTCCACCGATGTCGTGGTCCCCAGCTTCGACTACGATTGTAGCGGGACGATCGATCCCACGCCCTCGTTCGATCGCTGCCAGAACACCTCTGGGGCGGGCGTCTGCTTCCCGGACGGTGCCCCCGGGCAGTGCATCGGCTCGGGCCCCACCGCTCCCGGGGAGCCGAGCGACTGCGGAGACCCCGTCCCGCATACCCTCTGCGATTGCGTGCCGGGCACTGGGCCCATCACGCGCGGTTCCTGCGCGGGTACCGAAGACGAGGCGATCCTGCTCTGTCGATGAATGAGCGCCCGGTCGCAGTTCCTGCTACGAGGGCCGGATGCGTTTCGCACGAACTCTTCTCCCGCTTCTCTTCCCCGTTCTCGCCCTGGCTTGCGGCGACGATGATTCCACGGACCTCGACGCCTCCACGGGCGTGGACAGCGGCGTCGAGATGGACGCCGGGACCGACGAGGACGCCGGCTCCGAGACGGACGCCGGGACCGATGAGGACGCCGGCTCCGAGATGGACGCCGGGGCCGACGAGGACGCCGGCTCCGAGATGGACGCCGGCATGGCCGACGGAGGGATCACGACCGGCGGGACCCTGTCCTACGGCGGGACCACGGTCGACCTCGACCGCATGTTCTTCGGTCGCGGCGTCAACGACGGCGCGGAGGTGCTGTACTTCGAGCTCTCGCGCGGCGGCGACGACTCCTGTCCCTCGGAGACCGCCCCGGTCCCCAACCAGATCATCACCGTTGACGGCTTCCCGGGGCGGGTCGTCGGGACCGGCACCTTCGCCGATGGAATCCGGGCGAACTTCTTCGACTTCGAGGGGACGTTCCTGGAAGGTTTCGCGCCGGCGATGGCCACCGATGCGACGGTGGAGGTTCTCGCGATCTCCGCGGAAGAAGCGACGGTGACGTTCGACATCACCTTCGACGAGGGGACCGCGATGGGCACGTTCGTCGCGCTCCACTGCGACTCCCTCGACACCGAGTGACCGCTCGGGCGGAGTGGAGCGGGCACGTCGCTTGCTCTGCTCCGGCCCATGGTGTTCGGAACCCAGGATCACGCCTTCTTCCCCTCGATCCGTGGTCGGGGGCTCACGCGGGGCGTGCCGCTGGCGCCCACCGTGGTGCTCCTCGTGCTCCTCGGCGCGGGCGTGACCGAGGCCCAGCCGCGGCTCTCGCCGGAGGCGGTGGCGCGCGCGGCGCCGCCGGCGGATTGGGAGCGACCGCCGAGCCGACCGCCGCCGCCGACCTATCGTCAGACGACGCCGGAGGTCGGCTGGCTCCTGGCCTTGGGCGGCTCGACGGTGGTGAGCGCCGGCGGGCTGTTGCCGTTGGCGAGGTACGAGTGTCACTCCGACTCCCCCGCGCCGACCGGGCCGGACCCTCTCCTGGTGTCGACGGCGACGTTCCTGGCGGTGGGGGTGGCCGCGGTGACCGCGGGGCTGGTGCGGCTGGCCCTCGGCGGCCGGGAGCGGACCCGGCGACCTCCCCGGCGGGGGCGGCGGATCCTGCTCTTCTCGGCGCTGGCCACGATCCACGGCGGAGCCCTCGCGGGGACGCTCTTCGCGGCCCACGCGGAATCCATTCTCTGCCACTCGTAGCGCGCCTCAGGGCGCGGGCGGCGCGTCGCTCTTGGCGCCCGGGCGGCGGGTCGGCCCGCTGCTCAGGGTGCCGTCGGCGCCGGTGAGCTTCTTCTCGATGCGCTCGATGGAGAGGCGCATGCCCCAGAGCACGAAGAGCTGGAGCAGGGAGACGATGAGGAGCGGGGCGGTGACGTAGAAGGGGTTCATGGGGGGGTCCTCGGGTTGGACCCCGAGGTTCTCAGCGGCCAGCCTTGGAGAGCAAGCGCATCAGCTCCTCGCCGTAGCGCTCCACCCGGAACTCGCCGAAGCCGGGGATGGCCGCCAGGTCCTCCGGGCGGCTCGCCTGGACGCTGGTGAGCGCCTCGAGGCAGTGGCCCGGCAGCACGACCTGGGAGTTCACCTCGCGCTTCGCCGCCTCGGCCTTGCGCCAGGTCGAGAGCTTCTTGCGCAGCTTCTGCCGGAGCTCCCGCTCTTCGCGAGGCGGCGGCTCGGGGAAGGCCTCGGCCAGCTCGTCGGCGGGCACCTGCCCGGCCTTCTGACCGCGCACCACGGCGTCGATGAAGTCGCGGCCGTAGCGGCGCGCGCGCCCCCGGCCGGTCGCGCGGATCCGGCTCAGCTCCGAGCGCGAGGTCGGACGCCGCTGGGCCATCTCGAGGAGCTCCCGATTCCCGATGATGGTGAAGGGCGGGACGTCCGCCGACGCGGCGGCGTCCTCGCGCACCTGAGCCACCTCGCGGAGGATGGCGAGGCCGACGTCGTCGAGGTCGTCGCGGCCCTTGATGCGCACCCACGGCGGCCGGGTGTCCGGCTCGTCGGTCAGCGCACGGTGGAGGAGGTAGTCGGTCTCCGCGCGCACTTCGGGGGTGATCCCCGCGGCCTCCACCGCGGCCTCCAGCCGGTCACCGAGCTCGAGCAGATGGCGCACGTCGGCGGCCAGGTAGCCGAGGTCGTCGGGGCCGAAGGGGCGCTTGCCCCAGTTGGCCTTCTGCTTGCCCTTGGGCAGGGTCACGTCGAGGTACTTGGCCACCAGCGACGAGAGCCCGGTCGCCGGCTCGTCGAGGAAGCGGGCGGCCACCGAGGTGTCGAAGACGTTGCCCAGGAGGATGTCGTTCTCCGCCAGGAGGCGGCCGTCGTAGGAGACGTCGTGGACGGTCTTCCGCGGGCCCTCCGGTCCGAGGAGCCGCGCCAGGGGCGCGCGGTGGGTCGCCGCGAGGGTATCGAGGATGGCGATGTCGCCCGCGCGCGTCGCCAGCTGGACCGCGCAGAGCTGCGAGCGATAGCGGTAGAGCCCGTCGCCCTCCAGGTCGAAGGCCAGCTCGCCCTCGTCGTGCCAGCGCGTGGCCAGGGCCTCGAGCGCCTCGGGCGTCTCGACGAGGGAGGCGTCGGTGTTCGTTTCGTCCACGGCGCACGGGGTAGCAGATGCGGGCCCCGCGCGGCGAGGCCCGTCGGTCGGTGACCGATTCGGGCGAGGGAGCGTGACGGCCCCGCTTCGTAGGAGAGGGCGACCCGGACGTCCCGGGTCGATGGACACACCGAGGACCCCATGATTCTCCGATCCGGCGCCAGCACGTTCTGCGCTGCACTCATCCTTCTCTCCGGCTGCTCCCTCGTGAGCCGTATCCGGGGCGACGACGGCGAGACCGCCTCCGCCTCGAGCTCCGACGACGGCGGCACCACCGACTCGGGCTCGGGCGAGGAGGCGACCCAGACCGCCGTGGCGAACGAGACCGCCGGCGCCGAAGCGGAACCCGCCGCGCTCCCGCCCCTGCCCCACGACGACTTCTCCGGGCCGCTCCACGAGCAGCTCGGCGGCCGCATCGTCTTCTCCGCCGAGCCCGTGCCCAAGGCGCCCACCTCCACCGACGCCTTCGTCGACACCCTGCCGGTGAACTCCCCCATCCACGCGCGGGTCTTCCTGGCCGACTCCATGGCCAACGCGGTGCGCGCCCGCGGCTACGACTGCCAGCGGGAACACCGGCGGCTGCTGAGGGTCACCGTGGGCGAGGACGCCGTCTACCTCGAGGCCAACCGGATGCACGAGAACGATTTCCAGGAGTGGATGGTCTACGCGCCCGAGAACGCTCCGGAGCGCTCGCTCACCGAGGGTCCGCTGACGGCGCCCGAGGACCGCAACCTGGTGCGCTACCAGTTCGTCGCCGGGGTGCTCCCGCGGCTCCAGGAGGGCGACAACACCATCCGCTTCGAGGCCATCGCCGAGTGCTACGGCCGCGGCGAGCGCGGCTACGACATGATCCGCGAGACCGTGGCTCAGGGCGAGCTCACCCTGCAGGTCGGCCCCGGTCAGCTCCGGCGCACGATCGCCGGGGCGCGGCTCCGGCTCCAGAGCCCGAACCATCGGGAGAACCGCGCGCTCCAGGGGTCCATCCGCGAGACGGTGGAGGCCGCCTGGCGGAACGAGGAGTTCGTCGATGCCTCGGTCGTGAGCGAGGACTGGAACGTGCGCACCAACCGCATCACCAACCGGCCCATCGAACGGACCGTCCAGGCCATGGTGGTGGTGAAGGGTCGTGAGAGCGGCCTCTGCCGCGTGTACGAGCAGAGCTTCACCCAACAGGCCCGCACCGATCGGGCGGGGTGGGTCCCGGGGCTGACCATGGGAACCGGCACCAACAGCCCCTTCCCCTGCCCGGGCCGCTGAACGCCGCCGTGACGGCAGACCGGGCCGACCCCAGGACCGGGGCATGCAGCGCATCGCTCCCGGGCCCGGTCAGCAATCCGTATGGGACTTCCCGCGACCGCCGCGACTCGAATCGAGCTCGCGGCGGGTTCGCGTGGTGGCCGCCGGGGTCACCGTGGCCGACACCACCCGGGCCCTCCGTCTCCTCGAGACCTCGCACCCGCCGGGCTGGTACCTGCCGCCGGACGACGTGCGCATGGACCTCTTCGAGGCCGCCCGGGGCGAGAGCTACTGCGAGTTCAAGGGCGTCGCCCGCTACTGGGACCTGGTGGTCGAGGGGCGACGCTTCGCCCAGGTGGCCTGGTCCTATCCGGACCCGACCGGCGCCTACGGGGCCCTCCGGGACCACCTGGCCTTCTACGCCGGGCGCGTCGACGCCTGCTACGTCGACGACGAGCGGGTGACGCCCCAGGAGGGCCGCTTCTACGGCGGCTGGATCACCGGGGACGTGGTGGGCCCCTTCAAGGGCGGCCCGGGCACCATGGGCTGGTGAGCCGGACCGGGGGAGCGAGCCCGGTGAACGCGGGGCCGGAAGGCTCCGGCCCCATCGTTCCTCAGAAGGCGCAGAAGACGCCGTCGCCGAGCGCCGGGTAGCGGTAGAGCAACGCGAAGCACATCTCCTGGAGCGTGCTGTCGCCGAAGCCCACCGAGCGGTCGGTCGGGTTGTCGTAGGTGCACTCGACGTTGACCCGGGTGCCCGCGGAGACCTGCAGGGGCTCGTCGAAGATGCGGTACTTCTGGTTGTCGAAGGAGTACGGACCGTCGAAGAGGGTGGTCCCCTCGGCCTCGACGCTCATGTAGACGCCGTACTCGTGCATGTGGGGCATCATGCCGAAGATCGTCACGTCGTCCTGCATGGTGCAGCCGCCGTCGATCACGTGGCCCTCGGTGCGGGCGGGGATGGAGAAGCCCACGGGGCCGCCGAGGAGCACCTCGGCCTCGTGCTCCACGGACGCCTCGGCGTAGGTGACCACCTCGATGCCGCTGTTGCCGGTGAGCTCCTCGCCGGAGGCGTTGAAGAGGTGGAGGTTCACCAGGATCTGCGAGCCCGCGGGGATCTTCACCGCGACGCCGTCGGGCAGGGTGAGCGGGTCGGTGCCCACACCGGAGCCGTAGATCATGTCCGGCGCGTTGGTGGTGGCGTTGCACTCCTCGACGCCGTCCGGGATCGACGGCGTGGTGTCGAAGGTGACCACCGTGTGGTGGGTCCCGAGGGGCGCGATGGGGAAGAACTCATGGACGAAGATCGTCTCGTCGATGGTCGCGCGGACGCAGCGGTAGCCCTCGGTGCCCGCCGGCAGGGTCCAGTCGCCGGCGGCGAGGACGAAGCGGTCGCCGCCGGGCGGCACGAAGGCGTCGCGCTCGGTGGGCGCGAGATCGGGCTCCTCGCCGCCGAGGTCCATCGGCCCGGTGGTGCCCATGTCGGGCTCGCCCATGGGCTCGTCGTCGCCGCAGCCGGCGGCGAAGGCGCCGAGCGCGCAGAGGCAGAGTAGGACCGTTCTTCCCCGGTTCGTCCTGGTCACGACAGCTCTCCTTGGGTGTGCCCGCGCTCCCGCGCCTGGGGCGTTGGCCGGCAAGGTGCCACAGGTCGGACGCCGTGTCGCCTCGCTCCCCACCAGCCGAAAGACCCGGCGCCGGGCCCGACCCCGCGTTCACGCGCCGAATTCCTCCATGATCTCGGCGCGTTGACTTCAGCCTTGGCCTTGCGCGGGGTGGCACCGGACGTTACTCTTCCGCGCGTACGCGCGCGCGCGTCGTCAGGCCCCCGCCCGGTGACGCGCGCGAAACGATCGCGGACCGACCGAAGCGAGCAGGCATGAGCGACGAAGAGCAGACCCCGGCAAGCGCGAGCAGCGAATACGACCAGAGCAAGATCCAGGTCCTCGAGGGCCTGGAAGCGGTTCGGAAGCGGCCGGGCATGTACATCGGCGATCCCCACGACGGGAGCGGCCTGCACCACCTGGTCTGGGAGGTCGTCGACAACGCCGTCGACGAGCACTTGGCGGGCAAGAACGACCTGCTCGAGGTGGTGATCCACACCGACGGCTCGATCACCGTCGTGGACCACGGCCGGGGCATTCCCGTCGGCGAGCACCCGAAGTTCGGGATCAGCGCCGCCGAGGTCGTGATGACCAAGCTCCACGCGGGCGGCAAGTTCGACAACGACTCCTACAAGGTCTCCGCGGGCCTCCACGGCGTCGGCGTCAGCGCCGTGAACGCGGTCAGCGAGTGGCTCAAGATGGAGATCCGCCGCGAGGGCCAGGTCTTCTTCCAGGAGTACCGCAAGGGCGTGCCCCAGGGTCGGCTGGAGCCGATCGGCAGCACCGACAAGACCGGCACGAAGATCACCTTCAAGCCGGACGCGACGATCTTCTCGATGACGGAGTTCTCCTTCGAGACGCTCAACCATCGCCTCCGCGAGATCGCGTTCCTGAACGCCGGCTTCCGCATCACCATCGCCGACGAGCGCGGCGAGGAAGAGCGCAAGGTCGAGCATCGGTTCGAGGGCGGCATCCAGGAGTACGTGCGGCTCCTGAACAAGAACAAGACCCCGATGCACGAGGACGTGGTGACGATCACCGACCGTCGCGACGGCGTCGAGGTCGAGATCGCCATGCAGTGGTCGGACGCCTACAGCGAGGCGATCAGCTGCTACACGAACAACGTCCGCAACAAGGACGGCGGCACCCACCTGACCGGTCTGCGCACCGCGCTGACCCGGACGATCAACCAGTACGGTCAGGACCACAAGCTCCTCAAGGACCTCAAGAGCCCGCTCAGCGGCGACGACGTCCGCGAGGGTCTGACGGCCATCGTGTCGGTGAAGCACCCCGACCCGAGCTTCTCCTCGCAGACCAAGGACAAGCTGGTCTCCAGCGAAGTGAAGGGCATCGTCGAGGGCACCGTGGCCGACGGTCTCTCCGCCTTCCTCGAGGAGAACCCGAAGACCGCCCGCCGGATCATCGACAAGACGGTCATGGCCGCCCGCGCCCGCGAGGCCGCGCGCAAGGCCCGCGAGATGGTGCAGCGCAAGGGCGTGCTGGACACCAGCACCCTCCCCGGCAAGCTGGCCGACTGCCAGAGCAAGGACCCGGGGGAGTCCGAGATCTACATCGTCGAGGGTGACTCCGCCGGAGGCAGCGCCAAGCAGGGGCGCAACCGGCGGAGCCAGGCGATCCTCCCGCTGCGCGGCAAGATCCTCAACGTGGAGCGCGCGCGCTTCGAGAAGATGCTCTCCAGCGCCGAGATCGGGACCCTGATCACCGCGCTCGGCTGCGGCGTCGAGGGCGGCGACAACTTCGACATCGAGAAGCTGCGCTACCACCACGTCATCATCATGACGGATGCCGATGTGGACGGTTCGCACATCCGCACCCTGCTGCTGACCTTCTTCTACCGGCAGATGCCGGAGATCATCGAGAAGGGCTACCTCTACATCGCCCAGCCGCCGCTCTACTCGGTGCGGCGCGGCAAGAAGGTCCGCTACCTCCAGAACGACGAGGAGCTCGCCCGCTACCTCATCGACTCCGGCGCCGAGGGCGCGGTGGTGCGGACGTCCAGCGGCGGCGCGCCCATCACCGGCGACGCCCTGCTGCGGCTCATGGACGACCTCCGGCGCTGGCGTCTCCGGCTCGACCGGGTCCGGCGGCGCGCCGAGCCCCTGGTGGTCGAAGCGCTGATCCGCGCGACCAGCCTGACCTCCGCCGACCTGAGCAGCGAGGACGTGCTCCGGCGGGCCATGGAGAGCGTGGAGACCCACCTGAAGGACAACCAGCCGGATCTCCAGCACGTCTCCTTCGAGATCACCAAGCACCCGGAGCTCGACCGCTACCGGGCCGCGGTGAAGACCCGCTTCGGTGTGTCCACCCGGGTCTCCATGGTGGACTTCGACCTGCTCAACGCCGGCGACGTGGAGGATCTCCGCACCATCGAGACCGGCCTGCGGGCCCTGGGCGACCTGCCCTTCCTGGGTACCACGATGAACAAGGACGGCTCGGAGACCGAGGCGGAGACCATCGGCGGCCCCGACGACCTCTGGGAGTGGATCGACGCCCGCGCCCGCAAGGGTCTCTACCTGCAGCGGTACAAGGGTCTCGGCGAGATGAACCCGGATCAGCTCTGGGACACCACGATGAACCCCGACACCCGGACCCTGCTCCAGGTGCGCATCGACGACGCCGTCGAGGCAGAGGATCTCTTCAGCGTGCTCATGGGCGACCAGGTCGAGCCGCGCCGCGCCTTCATCGAAGACAACGCGCTGAACGTCACCAACCTGGACATCTGAGCCGGTGGGCCGCCCGGGCGGCCCTCGCTTTGATTCGAATTGATCGGCCGGGTCCGCCATCGTGGACCTGGCCTCGGTCGGTCGTCGACTCGAGGCCCCATGGGAGGGCCTCGTGTCCAGACGTCTTTCGCGCACGCCATCGTCACCGCCGACCCACGCCCGGGTCTCGCGCCGCGGTGTGTCCTCGGAGGCCGTGACGTCCCTTCCCCGCCGCCTCTTCTGGATCGCCCTGTGGGCTCTCGGCGCGCTCGGCTGCGGCGATGAGGGCGTCGCCCTCTCGGTGGATCTGTTGACCGACTACCGGCCCGGCTACGAGTTCGCTCTGGTCGAGGTCTACGTCGACGGCAAGCGGGTCGGCGACCTGGCCGCGCTGCGGACCCAGGACTTCGTCGCGGGGCTCCGGGTCGCCGACGTGGACGATCTCGCGGCCAGCGATCAGCGCGCAGTCGAGCTTCGGCTCATCGACGTCTCCGGCGAGCGGGTCGTGACCCGTCCGGTCACCCTGCGGCATCGCGAGGACTACGCGGTCACGGTGGTGATCGCCCGGAGCTGCGCCGACGTCACCTGCGGTGCCAGCGAGGTCTGCCTGGCCGGCGAGTGCGTCGATCCGCGATGCACGCCGGAGGCCCCGGAATACTGCCCGCCCGAGCCCGAGTGTGCCGCCTCGAGCGAGTGCGGCCCGGTCGTCGCTTGCGCCGACGCCGTGTGCGCGGAGGGCGCCTGCTTCGTCGCGCCCGACGAGTCCCGCTGTGGCGCCGGCGAGTATTGCGCTCCCGACCGGGGCTGCTCCCCGGATCCCTTCGCCGAGCCCTTCGACGCCGGTCCCCCGGACCTGGGTCCGCCCGACCTGGGACCCCCGGACCTCGGCCCGCCGGACCTGGGCCCGCCGGATCTCGGCATGCCCGACGCCGGGCCCCTCGGTGTACCCACCGGCCTCCGCGTGACCGCCTCGGGTCAGAACGCGGTGGACGTCACGTGGACCGGCGTGATGGACGCCTCGAGCTACCGGGTGCAGGTCTCCGGCGCCTCGGGCTTCACCTCGCCCATGGAGCTCGAGGTGGGCTCCACCGACGCCCGCGTCTCCGGTCTGCTCCCCGGCCGGCGCTACTGGGCCCGGGTGCTGGCCCTCGCCGCCGACGGCCGCGAGAGCGAGTGGTCCAGCTCGGCGAACGGCGTCACCGCCATCGACTCCCCCGGCCGCCCCAGCGTGGACGTCACCATCCCGGGCGCCACCCGGAGCGCGAGCCAAGGGGGCTGGGTCGACCCGCCGGACCCGGGCACCTGGTTCTACGCCCGGGGCCGCGCGGCCTCGTCGTGCCCTTCGGGGACGACCATCCGCTACCGCTTCCAGGCCCAGTACACCAGCCCGACCACCCTCTACGGCTGGACCGGGTGGATGGGGCGGGACGCCTACATGGTGCAGCCCACCAGCGGGTGGGGGGTGCGCTTCTTCGCGCAAGCCCGCTGCGAAGGCCGCGACGCCAACTCCAGCCCGTCGAGCACCGGGAGCGGGTGCAGGATGTCCGGCGGCGGGAGCTGCTGAGCCCGGCCCGAGCGCTTTTCGTGCGACGGGTCCGTGGGCAACGCGTCCTCGGGGCGGAGCCGTGCCTCGCCCGCCCCGAACGACCTCAGGTGCCTTCGTCCAGGAAGCTGGTCAGCGTGACCTCGAGCTGGGTGGCCACCTTGCCCATCAGCGAGGCGAAGGTCGCCGAGCCGAGGTCGAGGTCCTTCATCATCCGCTTGCGCGTCCCGGCGAAGACGGCCTCCCGGGCGTCGGAGACCCAGCGGGCGACGGTGGCCCGGTGGACCCCGTACATCGTCCCGATGGTGGCGCTCCCCACGCCCTCCACCAGGTAGAGCCGCAGCACGGTGCGGTCGCGCGGTTCGAGGGCCGCCAGCGCCTCCCGGAACGCTCGCTGGAAGGTCGGCTCGACCTGCTTGCGGATCTCGTCGAGCTCCGGGTCCAGGTCTTCGATGGGCAACTGGAGGAGGCTGTCCCGGTCGACCGGGTCCTCCTTGTTCTTCTTCCGCTTTCGCCCGAGGGCCTCGCGGGTGGCGACCACCTGGGCGAACGAGGCCAGGGGCCCGTTCCCCAGGTAGGCACGCAGCGCCGGTGGGCGATCGCCTCCGCCGACGAGGAGCTTCACGCGGACGGCAGCGCTGACGTCGTCGACGAAGACCGGCGTTCCGTCGATGCGCGCGATGGCCTTGGCGACCGCGGGCATGAGCTCGCGCTCGAAGAGCGTGAGCGCCGCCGGCACCTCGGCGAGGCAGGCGAAGGCCAGGTAGAGGTCGGGGACCCGGAGGCGACCGACGATGGCCTCGACCGAGTCCGCCTCGGGGAGTCGGGCGGCCAGGAAGGTCACCAGCGCGGCCTCGTCGACGGGGAAGACCCCCCAGGTCTCCCGGGCCACCGCGAGCTCCCGGTCGAGCGTTGCCGCCAGCGCCTCGAGGGAGCCGATCACGGACGTTCCCGTCAGCTCCGCCCGCAGCACCTCGATCGGTGTGGCGTCCGTTCCCACGGACCGAAGCTACCGCAGATCTCACTCCAAGGGGTCGCTCACCTCGGGGACGTAGAGGTCCGTCACGTCGATGCGCGTGGGCGTGTCCTCGTAGGTCACGTCGTCCGCGAGGCGCTCGAGATCGTAGCCGGCGACCTGCACACACGCGCCGACGGCGGCGTCCCGCACCACGCCGGAGCGGAGGTCGAGCTCGGTGCTCCGCGCGAGCTGCACGCCGCAGAGTGGCGCGCCGGCGACGAGGAAGCGCTCCACGCTCACCCGGGAGTCGTCGTAGGCGCCGAGGCCGATGCCACCCGGCGCGCCGGCACAGGAGTCCGTCGCGCACGCGCGCGCGGCCGTGTCGAGGACCTGGATGTCCCGCAGCGTCCCCCGGGCCTGGCTGAAGAGGAGCCCGACGTCGTACTGGCTCTGGAAGAGCGCCCGATCGAGGGTGACCTCCGCGTCCACCACCTCCAGCGCCCGCCCCCACTGCCCGTCGGCGGCCGGTTGGCTCTCGCGGATCTCCAGATCGCTCGCCGTGAGGACCGCGCCGGACCCTACGACCATCCCCGCGTAGATGGATCGGGCGATGCGCACGCGCTCGAGGAGGGCGGTGGGTCTCGCGTTCAGGTAGAGGCCCACGCCCGGCAGGCCCGCGGCGGTCGAGTCCCGAAGGGTGAGATCGCGGGCGACCAGATGGAGGTCCCCGAGCTCCGTCGCGTCGGTGCCGACCGCCGCCACGGCGGCGGCGCCAGCTCCGGTGATCAGGACCCGCTCGAGCTCCAGGGTGCCGAGGTCCTGCACCGACGCGCCGACCGCCCACCCCGGCGTCGACGGCGGGGCGACGGTGGCGTCGATCACCACGTCGGTGAGGACGAGGCGGCCGCGGCCGGTCATCGCCGCCGCGGTGCCCTGGGCGTCGTGGAACCACGCGCGGCGCACGTCGGCGGTCGACTCGCCGACGGCCGAAAGGGCGAACCCCATGCGGGCTCCGTCGGCGCGCACGTGCCGCACGACCAGGCCGTCCACCGTCGCCGTCGCCCCGCCGGTGACGCCCAGCGCGGTGCCTCGCGCGTCCTCCAGCAGGATGTCGGTCGCGGTCAGCGAGGACCCCGCCCCATCGACCCCGATGCCCACCGCGTCGTCGCCGACGGGGACCTGAGCTCGGGATACCACCCGCTCCAGGGTCACCGCGGCGCCCTCGGCGACCACCAGACCGATCCCGTGGTTGCCGGCGACGAGGGTGTCCACGAGGGTGGCGGCGCCGCCACTGACCACCACCCCGAAGCCCGAGCCGTCGCCGTCGAGGCGGGTGTCGCGAACCACCAGGCGGTCGGCGGCGAGCGTCCCGATCGTGGCGACCACCCCGTACGAGCGCGCGCCGGCGACGCGGACCCGCTCGAGGCGCAGGGACCCGCCGTCGAGGACGACCCCGGCGCCCTCGACCTCCTCGATGCTCAGGTCGCTCACCACCGCGTCGGCGACGGAGGAGCGAATGGCGTAGGTCGCGCCGATGGTGGCCGGGGCGGCTTCGAGCACGGTCTCCGCGGCACACGCGCCGCGGAGCGTGACGCCGGCTCGCATGGTGACCCGCTCGGGGTAGCGCCCCTTGGCCAGGGCCACGACGGTCCCCGCGGGGGCACCGCTCATCGCGGCGGCGAGGGTCCCGAAGGGGGCGTCCCGGGTGCCGCTTCCGGTGCCGCCGGGCGCCACGTAGCGGACTCCCGTCGCCGGGAGGTCGTCGGCGAAGTCCCCCGCGGGGCACGCGCCGACCGGGCCGCAGCCCCCGTGGAAGCGCTCTTCACCGGCGGGGCATTCGGTGGGGTCACCGGGATCGCAGACCGCGACCTCGCCGACCGTGCCGCGACTCCATCCCGCGGGGCAGGCGCCCAGCTCGGGGGGCGCCGGCGGCGCGGGCTCGGTCCCAGCAGCGGCGTCGATGCCGCCTGCGTCGGGGCCGCCCGCGTCGTCGGCGCCCGAGTCGTCGCCGCAGCCGAGGAGGCCGCAGCCGAGGAGGCCGATGAAGAGGAGCAGGAGCAGATTTCTCACGAGGGATCTCCGAGGAGCGCAGCGTGGGCGGGGACGTCCTCCAGGAAGCGGGCCTGCCAGTGACGGTCGCCGATGCGGGCCGCGCCGGTCTCCACCATGGCGCGCCCGCGAGCGCGGGCCCGGGCGGCGTCGTCGTGCTCGCCGACCGCGGCCAGGGATCGCGCGAGGACGTGGAAGAGCTGACCGGCGCCCTCTTCGACGCCGCCCAGCGCGTCGTGCAGCGCCAGGCCACGGCGGGCGTGGCCGACGGCACCTGCCCCGTCACCGGCCGCCAGCGCCGCCTCGGCGGCGGCGATGCGCGCCAGGGCCTCCACGCTCCGGAGCTCGTGGGTCTCGGCGTCCCGGATCGCCGCCTCGGCCAGGGTGCGCGCGTCGACCTCCCGGCCGTCGGCCAGTGCGACCCGGGCGCGATAGACCCGCTCGGCGAGGGCCAGGCGCGCCGAGTCCACCTCGGCGGCGATGCGCGCGGCCTCGTCGAGGGCCGCCACCGCCGCGGCGGCGTCGCCATCGCCCAGGTGGGCGTAGCCCAGGTTCACCCAGGCATAGCCCTCCATCACCCGGCTGGCGCCGACGCGGCGGCAGTCGTCGAGGGCCGCGCGGAGCGCGGGGACGGCCTCGTCGTAGGCGCCGACCCGGTTGTAGAAGTCGGCGAGGTTCACCGACGCCTCCGCGGAGCGTCGGAGATCGCCCAGGTCCCGGTAGAGCTCCACCGCGGCCCAGTAGGCGTTGCGCGCCTCGCCGAGATCCCCGGCGACGGCGGCGAGCTGCCCGCGCCACACCGCGGCCTCGGCGCGGAGCTCCGGCGCCCGGGTCATCACCAGACGCTCGACCCGGCGGAGCTCCTCGCCCGCGCGCGCGGTCTCGCCGGCGTAGGTGAGCGCGACGGCGCGCTTGCCGAGGGCGCGCACCAGCACGACCGGGTCGTCCCCCGCCTCGGCCTCCGCGATGGCCTCGGCGAGGAGCGGCAGGGCCTCGGCGCTGCCACCGAGCCGCTG
>DCLA01000085.1:0-20733 GCA_002320815.1 Myxococcales bacterium UBA1660 | reverse complement strand
TCGGCGCTGCGACCGAGCCGCTGCAGCGTGACGGCGCGCTCGGTGCGCAGCGCCGCCCGTTCGGGACCGGTGGTCAGGCCCTCGGCGAGGGCGAGGACTTCGGTCTGCTCCGCGAAGCGGCCGCGCATGGCCAGGGCCTCGGCGTAGGCGCGACGGATGGCCAGCTCGTCGTCGGCGCCGAGCGCCAGCGCCCGGCCGGCCGAGGCCAGGACCCGGGAGACGTCGCCCGCCGCGTGCGCTCCCAGGGTCGCCCGGGCGTAGTGGTAGGCCGCCTCCGCCGGGCGGCCGCCGCGCTCCAGGTGCTCCGCGATGCGCTCGGGCTCCACCCGGCCCTCGAGGATCAGGGCCGCCTGCCGGTGCAGCGCCTCGCTGGCCTCGGGGTCGAGCATCCGTCGCGCCACCTTGGCGAGCAGCGGCGAGACCACCCGGTACTCGTCGCCCGTCGGCTCCAGGAGCCCCTTTCCGGTGAGTTCGCCGAGATCCACGGGATCCAGCGCCTCGATCCCCAGCGCCCGCAGATCCGCGGGCCCGAACGCGGTGCCCAGGACCGAGGCCCGCTTGAGGATCTCCCGGAGCGCCGGCTCGAGCTCTTCGAGGCGGGCCTGGAGCATGCCCTCGATGTCCGGCGGCAGCGGCAGATCGACCTCGGTGGTCCGGTGGTCCCGGAGCGCGAGCCCCACCTGCTCCACGAAGAGCGGGTTGCCGCCCGTCTGCGCGTGCACCCGCGCGACCAGGTCCCCGGCGCGCCCCGGTCCGACCAGCTCGGCCAGGAGCCGCTCGGTCTCGTGCCGGCGCAGCGGTCGGGGGCGCACCACGGTGGCTCGATCGATGGGCCACCCGGTGGGGAGCTCCCGGTGGGCGAGGACCAGCGCGACCGGGGTGCCGATCCGGCGGCTCAGCTCTTCGAGCACGGCGAGGGACGCGCGGTCGACGAAGCGGCCGTCGTCCACCAGGAGCAGCGTGGGCCCGCGCGCCGCCAGGCCCTCCAACGCGGTCAGCGCCGCCAAGCGCCGCCGGTCCGCGCTGAGGCGGGCGTCGGCGCCCTCGGGATCCGCGGCGCGCGCGCCGGTGAGCGCGTCCACCACCGCGAAGTCGCCCCCGTGGGGATCGGCGACCGCCCTCCGCACCTGCCAGGGATCGCGGCTGGCCGCGCCGACGGCGTCGAGCAGGCGGCTCTTGCCGATCCCCACCGGACCCACGAGGAGCGCGACGTCCATCGCCGACTCGGCGAGGGCGGCCTCGAGGCACTCCTCGAGCTGGACCCGCTCCATCCGGCGACCCTGGAGCGTCGCGCGCTTCGGCTCGGCGCCGGTGGCCACCAGCCGCAGGCGGCCGTCGACCGAACGGACGGAGAGCCCGCCCATCCGCGCGTGACCGAGGGAGCGGGTCACGAAGGCTCCCGACCCGTCGGCGCCCACCGCGGCGCGCAGATCGTCGGCGAGCTCCAGGGCGCCGCCGGCGAGGGAGCCGGAGCCGACCCAGACCGCCTCGGCGCGCTCGGCCAAGGTCAGCGCCAGGCGGCCGGCGCAGCCGACGAGATCCGCGGACCACGACCCCTCGCCGAGCGCGGCGAGGAAGAGGTCCCCTTGCCCCGGGAGCGCCACCGCGCCCGCCTCGGCCAGCCGCTCGGCGGCCCACGCCCCGTCGGTGAGCCCCCGGGCGGCGACCACCAGGACCGTCCGCCGCTCGCCCTGGCCCATCGGCCGGACGGAGGTCCGGCGGGTGGAGGCGGCCATGGAGCGCAGGGCGTCCCGGAGCTCCTCCATGGAGCGCGGGCGTCGCGTGGGGTCCACCTGGAGGCAGCGAATCAGCAGCGCCTCCAGCGCCTCGGGGACATCGGGCCGGAGCGCCCGCGCCGAGGGCGGCGCGCTGGTGAGCGCGTGCATCACCAGCCCGGCGAGGTTCTTGGCGGGCCGGGTGGCCTGCCCGGTGAGCGCCCGGAAGAGGATCGAGGCCACCGCGTAGATATCGCTGCGCGCGTCGGCGCCGGCGGCGTCCTGGAGCTGCTCGGGCGCCATGTACATCGGCGTCCCCAGGAGCATCCCCGCCTCGGTGGTGGGCGCGGTGCGCAGCTCGCCGCGGATCTTGCTGATCCCGAAGTCCACGATCTTCAGCTCCCCGCCGTCGGTGAGGAAGACGTTGGCGGGCTTGAGGTCCCGATGGACGACGCCGGCGGCGTGGGCGGCGGCGAGCGCGTCGGCCATGTCGATGCCCATCTGCAGCACGCGCACGATGGGCAGCGGCGCTGCCCGGGCCAGCTCGGTCTCCAGGTCGTGGCCTTCCAAGAGCTCGAGGACCAGGAAGGGCTCGCCGCCCTCGTCGCGCCCGACGTCGAAGGCGCGCGCGATCCCCGGGTGCCCGATGGCCCCCGCGACCCGGGCCTCGTTGCGGAAGCGCTGGAGCGCCGCGGGCGACGTGGCCAGCCGCGGGTGGAGCACCTTGAGCGCGAAGGGCCGTTGAATGACGGTGTGGACCACCTCGTAGACGGCGCCCATGCCGCCGCTGCCGAGCAGGCGCACCACCCGATAGCGGCCACCGATGATCGAGCCCACCCGCGGGTCCACGGCTCCGCCCAGCAGCCCCTGCAGCCGGGTGGGCTCGGCGGCGACCGCCTCGGCGCTCTCGGCGTCCCGGGCGAGCTCCCCGAGCCGCTCCCGGCAATGGGCGCAGGCGTCGAGCTGGTCCTCGATCGCCCGGCGGGCGGCGTCGTCCAGCTCGCCGGCGACGAAGGCCCGGAGCTCGGCTTCCTGCGCGCACGCCATCGAGATGTCTTTAAGCTATCACGCCCCGAAAGGTGAACCGATGAACGCCCCCCACCTCGCCGGTCTCGCGCTGGCCCTCGCCGCGCTCGTCGCCTGCGGCGGCGACGACGAATGCTCCATCGCCGCCATCCAGGCCGAGCTCGACGACGCCAACGCCGGGTCCACCGTGACCTTCCCCGCGAACTGTCGCGTCGAGGGATCGCTGGTGGTTCCCGCCGGGGTCCGCCTGGAGGGCGCCAGCGGCGCCGAGCTCGCGGTGACCGCGACCTCCGCCCTGGGCGTGGAGCTCGGGGCCGGCGCGGAGCTCGCGGAGCTGGCCATCGAGGCCCGCGGACGCGCTGCGGTGGTCGCGCGCGGCGACGCCACCCTGAGCGCCGTCGCGGTCGACCTCCGGCACGGCATCGGGCTCTACCTGACCGGCGGGAACCACACCTTGAGCGATGTGACCCTCACCGGGCCGGTGACCGCCGCCAACGCCGCCGACGCCACATGGGTGAACGTGGTCGCCGAGCCCGACCCGGACACCGGCTGCACCTCGGCTACGCTCTGCGCGTGCGAGCCGGGGAGCATCGTGTCGGAGACCGAGGTCTGCGACGAGACCGGCCGCGTGGTGACCTGGGCGCCGACCATCGGCATCTACGCCCGCGACGCCACCCTCGGCTTCGACGGGGTCATGGTGGCCGGGCTGGCGCGCTACGGCGTCGTCGCCGATGGGACCGAGCTGACCTGGAATGGTGGCGGGGTCCGCGACGTGGTCGGAGTCGGCATCCTCTTCCGCGGCGGCCGCTCGACCCTCACCGACGTCGCCGTGAGCGGCGCGGTCAGCGGCCTGCGCGGCGTGCCCAGCTACGGCATCCTGGCCACCGAGGGCCACGCGCAGACCACCACACGCACCACCGTGGAGGCGGGCGAGCGCTTCGGCTTGGTGAGCCTGGATGGCCAGGGCACGCACACCGACCTGACCGTCCAGGGGAACGGCGACGTGGGCCTCTGGATCGGCGGCAGCGACGCCTTCGACGTGCGCGGCGCCAGCACGGTGGCCGCCAACGGCGTCGCCGGCGTGGCGGTCCTCGACTCCACCGGGGTCACCCTGGACGGGCTCGCGGTGACCGGCACCGTCGCCGTGACCCGCCCGGTGGGCAGCTTCGGATCGCAGACGATCGGCGACGGCATCCAGCTCGTGGGCGCCAACGAGGCCGTGCTGCGCGGGGTCACCCTGAGCGGCAACGAGCGGGTGGGCCTCTTGGTGGACGTGGTGCCCGGCCTGACCTTCGAGGCCGTCGAGGTGAGCGCCACCGGCGACGCCTTCGGCGCGCTGGGCGGCGCGGCCGACCTGGCCACCGGAGACATCGTCGTCGGCGCCGCGGCCTGGGACACCGGGATCACGCGGCGGGACGCCGCGCTGGTCAACGACCCCACCGCGACCGGCGGCTTCGACGCCCTGGTGGTCGCCGAGCCCGCCGGGGTGGACGCGGTGGTCGGCATCGTCGGCCCGATGTACTGAGCGCACGGTTCAGCGGCAGTAGGTGAGACCGGTAGGCGACTGGCCGGCGCGGAGCAGCTCCACCGCGCACTGGGGATCGACCCCGCGGCAGTAGATGAGCGCGGTCGGCCCGTGGCCGGCCGCGAAGAGCGCGGCCGCGCAGTGGGGCTCGGCGTCGCGGCAGTAGGTCAGCCCGGTGGCGGAGTGGCCGGCTCGGAGCAGGGAGGTGCGGCAGTCGGGCACCTGGTTCCCGGCGCGGCGGTGGGGAGCGGGGTCGCGGCGGCGCGGGGCGGGGGCGCGCTGGGCGTAGACCGCGGCCGGCTGCACGCGCTCCTCGTCGAGGGCCAGGGTGTAGTCGGTGCGATCGTCGCGGCGGTAGGTCCCCACGTAGATGGCGTAGGTGCCCGCGGGGAACTGCCCCTCGAGCCGCGGGTTCTGGTTCCCGGCGGAGTCGTCGTCGCACCAGACCTGACCCTCGGGGGTGACCACCGCCAAGGTGGTGTCCGCGCGCGCCGCGATCTCGACCCGGAGGTAGTCCATGTCGTGGGGCACGGTGACCACGTGCTGGGGCTCGCTGCTCCAGAACCCCGGACAGGCGGAGGGCAGCCCCAACTGGTCCGAGGAGAAGCGGCCGCTGGCGTGGGCGCGCAAGGTCCGGGCGGTCCGACCCCGGCGCACGCGGATCTGGCCACGGGTCCGCGAGGCGTCGAAGGCGAAGCGCTCCACATGGACCGGCTCGTGGTCCACGAAGACGGGCGGCGGCTGGCGACGGAGGCGCTCGGCGTCCGCCTCGGCCTGGGCCCGCTGGGTGCGCAGACGCTCCCGCTCGGTCTCCTGCTGCTCCCGGGCGAACTCGGCCCACCGCTCCCGGCGGCGCTCGCGGCGCTCCCGCCGCGCCGTCCGGCGCTCGGCGGCCAGCTCGGCCTCGCGCTCGGCGGCGGCCGCCGCGGCGACGGCCTCCTGGCGCGCCTCTTCGGCCTCGCGCGCCTCCTCGGCGGGTCGCCGGAGCTCGGCCTGGATGGTCTGATCGAGCTGCGCGACGAAGCGTGGGTAGTAGGCGGAGATCATCGCCTCCTGGGTGCGCGGATCGACCCGGTAGCCCAGGCCCGAGCTGCCTTCGTAGGCGATGCGATAGGACTGGGCGTCGTAGTCGACGCGAATGCGCAGGGTGCGTCCGCGGTTGTCGAGGCGGGCCACGAGCGCGGTCTCGTCCTCGCTCTCGATGACGTAGCGCCGGGCCCGGAGCGCGCGGGCCAGGGCCTCGCGCACCTCGGTGGTGTCCTCCGTCTGCGTGACCAGCCCACCCCGGGCGGGTCCGACCGCGACCAGCCGCGGCGCGCAGGCGGCGAGCACCAAGACGATGCCCGCGAGGGTGGCGTGGGTGAGCGTGCGTGTGAATCGATCCATCGAAGTCCTCCTCGGCGCCGTCGACCCGGCGCTCGGAGGGAGGACGCGTCCCCGGGCGTCCGGTCGCGCACTTTTTTCGGACCCGCGGCGCGGAGGTGAGGCGATCGCCCCGTTTTCGGTCGGGGGTGGTTCGGGACGGTCTTCCTCTGGTCGCCGACCCTGGCCGACTGCGATCCCTCCGGAGGGTCGGGCGAGGAGTAGATGGCCGGCGAGGTTGGCTGCGGCTGCGCCTCCGGGGACCGGCCGGGGGCGGCGGACCGCGGGCGCTCAGTCGCTGAGGAGCGGGTCGAAGAGCACGCCGCCGGCGGCGAGGAAGATCAGATCGAAGGCCAAGAGGGCCTTCACCCACCCGAGGAGCTCGGCGGGGCTCGCGCCCTGGAAGAGCTCCCGGGTGGCGATGACCGCCCCGAGCAAGGCCGGCGCGATCAGCGGGAAGACGACCAGGCTGAGCACCAGGTCCCGGGCCTGGCCCGAGCGGGCCGCGAGCGCCCCGAAGAGAGTGCCCGCGGAGACGAAGCCCAGGGTGCCCAGCGACACGATGGCCAAGAGCATCCCGCCGACGGGGATCAGGTCGACGTGGAAGAAGAGCGCCGTGAGCGGGACCACCAGGGCCTCGATGGCGAAGACGAAGGCCAGGTTGGCGAGGAGCTTGCCCATGAAGAGCGCGCCGCGGGGCATGGGCGCCAGGAGCAGCCCGCGGAGGACGTCGTTGGCGCTCTCGCGCTCCCAGGAGCGGCCCACGGCGAGCACGCCGGCGAAGGCGATGGTGATCCACATGACGCCGGGAGCGATCTTCATCGCCGCCACCGGGTTCTGGTAGAAGGCCAAGCTGGAGAGCACGACCACCAGGAGCGCGAAGAGCCCCACGGTGATCACCACCTCCTTGGTGCGCAGCTCGATGCGCAGATCCTTGCGGGCGATGAGCCAGGTGGCGCGGAGGAACCCGGCCATCACGCGGCCTCGTCGGCGTCGACGACGCGCCCGCGCTCGAGGTGGACGAAGCGATCGGCCAGGTCGGCTGCGAAGGCCCGGTCGTGGCTCACCAGCACCACGATGGCGCCGCGCTCGCGCTCGGCGCGGATCGCCGACGCCAGGCGGGCCACGCCCTTGGTGTCCAGCCCGGTCGAGGGCTCGTCCAGGAGCAGCAGGGTCGGCTCCGAGAGCAGCGCGCGGGCCAGGGCCAGGCGCTGGAGCTGACCCCGGGAGCAGGTGCGGACGGGGCGCTCGGCGAAGGCGCCGAGCTCGAAGCGCTCGCGGACCCCGTCCAGGGTGCGGCCGTAGAGCGCGGCGTAGAGCTCGAGGTTCTCCAGCCCCGTGAGGTCCGGGTAGAGCAACGACGCGTGGGCCAGGAGCCCCACGTGCGGCCGGGCCGCGCGGCCCTCGAGGGAGCCGTAGCGGATCGCGCCGCGGGTGGGCCGGGCGAGCTGGGCCAGGAGCTGCACCAAGGTGCTCTTGCCGGACCCGTTGTGGCCGGCCACGACCGTCACCTCACCCGCGCGGAACTCGACGTTCGCGTTCACCAGGGCCGGCGTCCGCCCGTAGAGCTTGGTGAGCTGCTCGGTCCGCACCGTGTCGAAGGGCGCCGTCACGGCGCGGAGCATGCCACGCCCCAGCCCCGAGTCCCGCCTTTCTTCCCCCGACTGGCACATCGACTTGCACAGGGGGCGCGCACACACTGGCCCATCGGGGACGCTCTTCGCCCCCTCGCCCCTCTCACCCACGCTCAGAAGAGGTCGGCCACGATCCCGTCGAGCCGCAGCCACCGCTCCCGCGGCACCGTGAGCACCGCGCCCTCGAGCCGCAGGTCTCCCCGCTCGAGCCCCTGGGCCAGCGCGCGCTTCCGACCGACCCGCGGGTCCTGCCCCACCCGCGCCTCCAGCGCCGTCAGATCGACGCCCTCGGTGGTCCGCAGCCCGAGCATCAGGGCCTCTTGGATGCGCACCTCGGCGTCGAGCTCCTCGCTCCACTCCTCGTGGGGCTCGGCGAGGTACTTCTCCGGATCCTTTTGGTTCCGCCACCGGCGCGCCCGGGTCCCCTCGGAGAGCGCGCCCACGGCGGCGGCCCCCAGCGCCAGGTAGTCGCCTCCGCGCCAGTAGTGCAGGTTGTGGCGCGCCTCGAACCCCGGCCGGGCGTAGTTGGAGACCTCGTAGTGCTCCAGGCCGGCGACGGCGAAGCGCGCTTCGGCCTCCAGGAACATGCGGGCGTAGTCGTCCTCGTCGGCGACCTCGAGCTTGCCCATCCGCGCCAAGGTGCCGAACTGGGTCCCGGGTTCGATGGTGAGCGCATAGGCGCTCACGTGGTCGAGCCCCTCGGCGATCAGGGCGTCCACGTCGGCGAGGATGTCCCGCTGGTCCCGCATGCCGAACATGAGGTCGGCGCTGACGGCCACACCGGTGGCCCGGGCGCCGCGGATGGCTCGCCGGGCGCCGTCGGCGTCGTGGAGCCGCCCCAGGAACTTCAGGTGCGGCTCGCGCAGCGACTGGACCCCGATGCTCATGCGCCCGATGCCCGCTTCCCGGAAGGCCGCCGCCTGCTCCTCGCTCAGGGAGCTGGGGTTGCACTCGGCGGTGATCTCCAGGTCCACGACCTCGCTGGCGAAGGCCCCCCGAATCCCCTCCAGGGTCCGCCGCAGCGCCGCCGCGCTCCAGAGCGACGGGGTGCCGCCGCCGAAGAAGACGCTGAAGAGACGCCGGCCGCGCAGGCTCTCCCGGCGCGCCTCGAGATCCCGCAGGAGCGCGTCGGCGTAGGCCTCGTGGGGGATCGTCTGCGGCTCGACCGCGCGGGTGGCGAAGTCGCAGTAGGGGCACTTCTTCGCGCACCAGGGGAAGTGCACGTAGACCGAGGTGTCGATCGGGTCGGGGACCGGGGAGGCCATGGAACGAGGGACCATGCGCCGCCGACGCGGGGCCGTCGAGCGGCGCGTCGCCTAGGCCCTCGCGGAGGGGACCGCCCAGCCCTATGCTCCGCGCGATGGATCCCTTCCCCGTACTCCGCATCACCAAGGACGACCTCGTACCCGAGGGCAGCTTCGCCGAGTCGCAGGCCGCCTTCCTGAAGCCGGACCCGGCGGTGGTGGAGGAGCTGAACGCGCTCCTGGCGAAGAAGAAGATCGGCGTCGTCGCCCACTTCTACATGGACCCCGAGCTCCAGGGCGTCCTGGCCGCCTGCGACTGGAAGCACATCGGGGTGAGCGACTCGCTCCTCATGGCCGACCGCGGGATCCGGATGGTGGCCGAAGGGTGCGAGACCATCGTGGTCCTCGGCGTGGACTTCATGAGCGAGAACGCCCGGGCCATGCTCGACGACGCCGGCCACCGGGACACCCCGGTCTACCGCGTCGCCCAGGAGGAGATCGGCTGCTCCCTGGCGGAGAGCGCGGAGAAGCAGGCCTATGGGGCCTACCTGATGCAGGCCTCGGAGACCCCGCGCTCGATGCACGTGGTCTACATCAACACCAGCCTGGTCACGAAGGCCAAGGCCCACGCCCTGGTGCCGACCATCACCTGCACCTCGAGCAACGTGGTGCAGACGATCCTCCAGGCCAGCTCGCAGATCGAAGACGTGCAGATCTTCTTCGGCCCGGACACCTACATGGGCGAGAACCTGGAGAGCATGCTCCGGGCCTACGAGGCCATGGACGACCAGGCGGTCCGGGCGCTGCACCCCGCTTACGACGCCGGGAAGATCGCGGCGCTGCGCAAGCGCTTCCACCACTTCCAGCAGGGCAACTGCGTGGTCCACCACATGTTCGGCGAAGACGTGGTGAAGCGCGTGAAGGAGAAGCACGCCGACGCCTTCGTGACCGCGCACCTCGAGGTCCCCGGCGAGATGTTCGCCCTGGCCCTCGACTACCAGCACGAAGGTCGCGGCGTGGTGGGCTCCACCTCGAACATCCTGGGCTTCATCCTCCGCAAGACCCGCGAGGTCCTGGAGAGTGGCTCCGACGAGAAGCTCCAGTTCGTCCTGGGCACCGAGGCCGGGATGATCACCCCCATCGTCCGCCAGGTGCAGGAGATCCTCCGCGAGGCCGGCAGCGACCGCTCGGTGGACATCCTCTTCCCGGTGGCCAGCGAGGCGGTGGCTCAGACCAACGAATCGCTCCTGCCCATCGTGCCCGGCGTGGCCGCCGGCGAGGGCTGCTCGGTGGCCGGCGGGTGCGCGACCTGCCCGTACATGAAGATGAACTCCCTGGACGCGCTCCTCGAGCTCTGCCGCCGCATCGGCGAGGCGAGCCCGGAAGAGCTCGCCCCCTTCGAGCCCAAGAAGTACACCGAGACCATCGACGGCCGCACCGCCGCCGACCTCGGCGGCGAGCCCATCCTGCACATGCGGGCCTTCCAGCAGACCGACGAGCTGCCCCAGACCCTCGTGGACGACGTGATCCACCGCAACGGCCCCGGCGACACCGTCGCCGAACCCGGCGTACTCTGACCGGCGCGGCCGGCGCTCGGGGGGGAATGAAGGAAGCCGTTGGAGACGGAAGAGCTGGCGCCGGGTCGCGGAGTCACTATGCGCTCGGGGTGACGCAGTATCGCATCCTCTCCGCCCTCCTCCTGGTGGCCGCCTGCGGCGGCTCCGCGACCTCCGAGGGCCCGACGACCCCCGACCCCGAGCCGCCGCCCGAGCCCTGGGCCCTGCTGGAGGAGTGGGGCGACGTGGAGGGGGCGCGGGAGGTGTTCACCGAGTGGCAGCGCGGGGAGCGCGCCGCGGAGGGCACCGTGGGGCTGATGACCCTCGCGATGATCGAGGCGGACATGGAGCGGCTCGGCGAGCTCGCCGGCCAGCTCGACGTGGGCGCCCTGGAGGACCCCCGGCTGGTCACCCGCGCCGCGCTCGCCGCCGGCGATCTGCGGCCCGTGGCGCCCATCGCGTTGTCGCTGGGCCAGCGCGCCTGCGCCATCGCCGAGTCCGCCCCGGACGACGAGCAGCTCCGCTTCCAGGCCCGGGAGGCCTGCGCCGGCGCCCGCTTGGCCGCCGCCGCCGAAGGCCTCGACGTCTGCACCGCGGGCTGCGACGCGACCCACGAGCTGCCCATCCTGCTCGCCGGCAACTCGCCGGTGGTCCAGGCGTCGATCAACGGGTCCGACCCGACGCCCTTCATCCTGGACAGCGGCGCGTCGGGCACCCTGATCACTCGAGCCTTCGCCGAGGCCCACGGGATCGAGGCGGTGGAGGGCACCACCTACCGCGTGGGGTCGCCCGGCGGTCTCCTGGAGGCCTCGTTGGCCCACGTGATCGTCCAGGTGGGCGAGCTGCGGGTGGAGAAGGTCCCCGCCCTCATCCTCGATCTCCCGGTCGAGTTCGTCGGCGGGATCATCAGCCCCCAGGCGACCTGGCGCGGCCTGGTCACCGAGCTCGACTTCCGCGACCTCGTGGTCCGGGTGCGACCCGACGCCGGGGACGTCACCGGCATGGCGCAGCTCCCGCTGCTGCTCACCGAGCGGACGCCCTACCTGCAGGCGGGGATCGCCGGCCGCCGCGAGGTCCCGCTGGTCCTGGACACCGGCGCCACCCAGACCACCCTCTTCACCTCCTGGGAGGCCCTCGACGGCGATCCCATCCAGCGCGGTCCGGAGACCCGCCTGGCCGGCGCCGGGGGTGGCGGCGCGCGGGCGTGGATGATCCCCGCGGCCCTCGAGGCCCACGCCGGAGCGCTCGACTGGCAGGTGATCCAGCCGATGGTCGCCGAGCGCGGCGACGGTGAGTCCATCCACGGCGAGGTCCGCTACCGCGGCCTGGTGGGCATGGACCTCATGATGGGCCGCAAGGTCCAGCTCGACCTCCCCGGGCGCGCCATCCGCGTGTCCGATCGCCAGGTGCTCGCCGACTGGGACGAGGGCGACATCGCCACCTACCGCATCCGCGCGGCCGCGTGGGACGACGACGTGGTGCTCACCGAGCGCGTGATGCAGCGGCAGACCGACCCCTCCGGGGTCGAGGCGGTGATGATCGAGGTCACCTTCGAGGGCGAACACGAGGGGAACTTCCGCTACGCGATGCCCGACCTCTGGCCCACCCGGGGCACCTGGCTCGTCTCGCGGCCGGCGGCGCTGATGTGGGAGGTCGGGAGCGACGGGTCGATGACCCAGGTGCCGCCCCAGGAGGCCGCGCGGCGCTGGTTGCCCATCTTCGTTCCCTTCCAGCCGCGGCCCCAGGGGAACCCCACGATCCGCTTCGTGCCGGTGGAGCGCGAGGGCCAGGAGCCCCTCTCGTGCACCGAGATGGTCATGCCCGCCGCCACCGAGGTCGACGCCGACGCCACCCTGGAGATGGTGGAGTGTCCCAGCGAGCCCTGGCGCACCCGGCGCCTGACGGTGCGCGGGTCGGACGACACGATCCTCTACGAGTTCACGGTGACCAACGGCGCGCCCGGGGCCGACGATGACGAGGACGCGGACGAAGAAGACGAAGAGGAAGACGAGGACTAGCGGTCGCTCCGCAGTCGACTTAGCCAGGTCCCCCATGGGGGAGTGGTACGAGGAGACCTTCGAGACCGACGTGTGGCTGCGGATGCGTGCTGGTCGCCGATCGACGCACCTTCGACATGGAGACCAGCACCATTCGCAGCGAATGGACCATCGTCGACGGCGACGCCCCCGTGCGTCGCATGAACGTCGACGTGCGCCTCTACCCCTGGCTGACCCTGAAAGGCCTCCTCGCCCGCGCCGGCTTCCCCGACGCCACCCTCCTGGACGCCGCGACCGACGAACCCTTCGTCCCCACCCCCCGCGGCGCCCGCACCCTCACCCTGGCGAGATGACTGGGGACAGGTTCACCCCTTTTTCATCCCTATTTTACAAGCCGATTCCGATCAAACTCGACCAAGATTCTTCCGTCCCCATTTGGCGCCAGGCTTCGAGGGTCCGCGTGAAGGCCCCCCGACGTACTCGCTCCACGCATCCGTGGCCGCAACACGCAACCGAGCTCGATTGGTGACGAGACGGGCGCCATGCCCCGTGACCGCCGCAACTTCCTCGTCGACCACCCGTATCACCTGATCCTCCGCGGCAACAATCGCCGGCGACTCTTCTCGTACGCGCGCGACCGGCGGTACTTTCTCGTCCTCCTCGAGGAGGCCTGCGGTCGCTTCGAGATGCGCATGCATTCGGTCTCGCTGTTGACCAATCACGTGCATCTGATGCCTCGAGGGTCACGGGAGGACACCTTCTCCAATGCGATCAAGAACGTCGCGCAGCGCTACGCCAGCTGGCGCAATCGACGGCGCGGCGGCTCGGGGAAGCTCTTCGAGGAGCGCTTCTACGCGAAGCCGCTGAAGGACGAGAACCATTTCGGGCTCACGCAGGCCTACATCGAACTCAACGCACGCCGCGCCGGGCTGACCTTCGACGTGCACGAGCACGAGTGGTCGTCTCTCGGTCTCCATACCGGCCTCGGCCGGCCCGAGTGGAACCGTCGGTTCGAGGGTTGGGTGACCCCCTCGGACTGGTACCTCGGCCTCGGCGCCGATCCGGTCGCGCGACAGAAGGCCTATCGAAAGTGGCTGCGGATGGCGCTCGAGAATGCCGAGGAGCCAGCCCATTGGAAGGCCGTTCGGGCGATCGAGGAGCGCCATGGGCCGCGTCCTCGACGGCCGAATGGGGAATCTGCCCGGTAGCCGTGGGTGGGGACGGGAAGATCTTGGGCGAGTTGGGTTCGGATCGCCCGAAAAAATAGGGTTGAAAAAGGGGTGTACCTGTCCCCTAGATCCTAGCGCCTTCGGGGCGCTGCTAGACGAGGCCGGAGCCCATGAAGCAGCGGGCGGCGCTGGCGATGGCGAGGAGGAAGCCGACGATGGTCGCGGCGAGGTGCAGGTTGAAGTGGAAGGCCTGACCGTTCGGCCCCTTGGGGCCGATGGTCAGGCCGAGGATGCCGACGACGCCGAGGGCGATGTTGGTGGGGATGGCCAGCCAGTTCACGATGCCCAGACAGGGGATCAACCCGATGACGGTGAGGATCGGGCCGATGATCAGCAGGACGATGCTGGCGATCTTCCAGCCCTGCGGCGGCTCGTAGCCCCCCGACCCGGGCGGTCCCCCTTGGGGCGGCCCGCCGTAGCCCTGACCGTAACCGCCATCCTGGCCGTAGCCGCCGGGCTGGCCGTATCCCTGCCCCTGCATCGGCTGACCGAACCCGCCCTGCCCCTGCATCGGCTGACCGAACCCGCCCTGCCCCTGGGGCTGACCACCCTGCTGCATCGGCTGGCCGAAGCCACCCTGGTCCTGGGGCTGACCGAAGTCGCCGCCGCCGGCACCGGGAGGCGTCCCACCGGGCGGACCGCCGTAGGGGTTGTTGGGATCATGAGACATGGACTGCGGGCTCCTGGGGCATGGGCGCCGACGTCGGCGCGAAGAAGCGCGGGCGGTCGCGCAGGGTGCGCACCACTCCAAAGGTGGACACGGCCGCGACCAGCCAGGCCAGGGGCCAAGCGACGACGACGCCGCGATTGAGCGCGAAAGCCTGCGCGAAGTCCCCATGGGAGAAGGCCGCGAAGGCCCGCGACATCCCACAGAGCTCGCAGCCGCTGCACGGCGACGCCAGAGCCCGCGCGGCCCCGAGGTGCTCGCCGGCGGCGATGGCCTCGACGTCGAAGGCGAACGAGAGGCCCAGGCAGAGCAGCGCGCCCAGACCCGGCAGCGCGATGACGGCGAGCAGGAATGCCAGCATCCCGCGCTCTTTCGCCGCCGCCCCTCCGGTCACGGGAGGCAGCGTAGCGCGCGCCGCGTTCAGTCGTCGAGCCCTTCGGGGACCACCGGCTCCTCGAGCGCCTTCACCTTCTTCGCCGACTTCTTCCGGAGGCGCATGTTCAGCAGCTCCATGAGGAGCCCGAAGCCCATGGCGAAGTAGATGTAGCCCTTGGGGATGTGCCGATCGAAGCCGTCGGCGACCAGCACCACGCCGATGAGCATCAGGAAGCTCAGCGCGAGGATCTTCATCGAGGGGTGCTTGTTCACGAAGTCCCCGACGGGTCGGGCGAAGCCCAGCATGACCAGCACGGCCACGATGATCGCGGCGATCATGACCTCCACCTGGTCGACCATGCCCACGGCGGTGATCACCGAGTCCAGGGAGAAGACGATGTCCAGGATCATGATCTGGACGATCACGCCCACGAGGGTCTTGGACCACCCCTCGACGGCCTCGTCCTCGTGCATCTCGACCTTCTCGTAGATCTCGTGGACGCTCTTCCCGATCAGGAAGAGGCCGCCGACGATCAGGATCAGGTCGCGCCCGGAGATCTCTTCGCCCAGCAGCGTGAAGAGCGGGCTTGTCAGCTTCATCACCCAGCTGATCGCCAAGAGCAGGGCGATGCGCGTGAGCATCGCGCCCCCGAGCCCGACCCGATAGGCCAGCTTTTGCTGCTCCTTCGGGAGTCGCCCGGTGAGGATGGCGATGAAGACGATGTTGTCGATGCCGAGGATGATCTCGAGCAGCGTCAGGGTGAGCAGCGCGATCCAGGCGTCCGCGGTGGCGAAGGTCTCCAACATGCAGCGGGCTGGATACCACGAACGGGTAGTACTAGGCTCCGCCGCCATGAATGCCTTGGTGGAGCTGAAGTCGGAGCTCCGAGCGATCTCCGATCTACACGCGGCGGCCATGGTCCTCGAGTGGGACCAGAACACCTACATGCCCCCAGGGGGTGCAGAAGCGCGCGGTCGTCAGATCGCGCTCCTCTCCCGCCTGGCCCACGAGCGACGCTCGGCGGATCGCATGGGGAAGCTCCTCGGGGAGCTCTCGACGGTGGCCGACCAGGACTCCACGGACGGCGCGCTCGTCCGCCGCGCCCACCGGGAGTGGGAGCGCGCGACCAAGGTCCCCGGCGAGCTCATGAGCGAGCTCCGGAACCACACCTCGCGGCTCTACTCGGTCTGGGCCGAGGCCCGAAAGGCCAGCGAGTTCGCCAAGGTGATGCCGCTCCTCGAGAAGAACGTGGAACTCAGCCGGCGCTACGCGGAGCACTTCCCGGTCGACCACCCCATCGACGCCTTCATCGACGAGCACGATCCGGGCATGAACGCGGCCTCGATCACCGCGCTCTTCGCCGAGCTCCGGGCGGAGCTGGTGCCCATCGCCGAGAAGATCCTGGCCCAGCCGGTCCCCGACCGGACCATCCTGGACGCCGACTACCCCGAGGCGAAGCAGCTCGCCTTCGCTGCTCACGTCAGCGCTGCCCTCGGGTACGACTTCGAGCGCGGCCGGCAGGATCTGACCCACCACCCCTTCATGATCCGCTTCTCCTCCGGTGACGTGCGCATCACGACGCGGGTCGATCCGCGGGACTTCTCGAGCTGCCTCTTCGGCACGATCCACGAGACCGGTCACGCGCTCTACGAGCAGAACATCGCCGTCGCCCTCGACGGGACCCCCCTGGGGTCGGGCACCTCCACCGGCGTCCACGAGAGCCAGTCGCGGCTCTGGGAGAACCTGGTCGGCCGCAGCCGGCCCTTCTGGGAGCACTTCTTCCCGCAGATCCAGGAGGTCTTCCCCGAGCCCCTCGGCGGCGTCGACCTGGACACCTTCCACCGGGCCGTCAACACCGTGGAGCGTGGCCTCGTCCGCGTGGAGGCCGACGAGGTCACCTACAACCTCCACGTGATGCTCCGCTTCGACCTCGAGCGGCAGATGCTCGACGGAACCCTCCCGGTGGCCGAGCTCCCCGACGCCTGGGACGAGCGCATGGAGGCCGACCTCGGCGTCCGTCCGCCCACCGACAAGATGGGCTGCCTCCAGGACGTCCACTGGTACTGCATGCCCATCGGCGGCGGCTTCCAGGGCTACACCTTGGGCAACCTGATGAGCGCCCAGTTCTTCGCCGCGGCCCAGAAGGCCCTGCCGGACCTCGACGCGCAGATCGGCCGGGGCGAGCTCGCCCCCCTCCGCGAGTGGCTCACCGAGAACCTCTACCGCCACGGCGCCACCTACCTGCCCGACGAGCTGGTGAAGCGCGCCACCGGCGAAGCCCTGAGCCCGCAGCCCTTCCTGGCCTACCTCCGCGAGAAGTTCGGCGCCCTCTACGGCGTCGAGCTCTGACCCGCGCCGGCTCCCCGAGACCCGCGGCGGCTTCCGATCGCGTCCTGGCGCCGATGTCCTAGACTCGGCGCCGTGACCCGTCTCGCCCGTGCGCTCGCCCTGCTCTGTTTCGCGCTCCTCATCGGAGCGCCGACCGCCGAGGAGGCCGAGGACTTCGTCGCGACCTACGGCCGATACGCCGTGGCCGCCGACCAGGCGGTGGCCTCCCAGGCCGGCGCCGAGATGCTCGAAGCCGGTGGCACCGCCGCCGACGCGGCCGCGGCCACGATGCTGGCCCTGGGCGTCGCGAACCCGGCCTCCAGCGGGATGGGCGGCGGCGGGTTCCTCCTCTACTACCGGGCGAGCGACCAGAGCCTGACCTTCCTCGACTTCCGGGAGCGGGCCCCGGGCGCGTCCACCCCGGACATGTACGACGACGTCCCCGAGTCCATGGGCGGCCGGGCGAACTCGGCCTCCCAGCTCCACGGCCTGGCCAGCGGCGTCCCCGGCGAGCCGGCGGGCATCGAGGCCATGGTCCAGCGCTTCGGCAAGCTGCCGCTGGCGCAGATCGCCGAGCCCGCGCGGCGCCTGGCCAGCGAGGGCACGGTGGTCGGCGAGGCCACCAGCCGCATGAGCGCCGCCTTCTCCGACCAGATGAAGCGCGACCCGGTGATGCGCGGCTGGTTCGGCCCCGACGCGGCCCTCCTCCCGGTGGGCGCCACCCTGCGGCAGCCGGAGCTCGCCCGGACCCTCCAGGCCTTCGGGCGCCAGGGCGCGGCGGCGATCTATCGGGGCCGCATCGCGCGCGAGATCGTCCGCGCGAACAACCGCTTCGGCGGCAAGATGACCCTCCAGGACCTGGCCGACTACTCGGTGGTCGAGCGCGAGCCCGCCTCGACCCAGCGCTTCGGCTACCGCTGGGTGACCGCGCCGCCCCCGAGCGCCGGTGGCTTCACCATGCTGCAGAGCCTGGCGATCCTCGAGGGGCTCCCCGCCCGCTGGCGTCCCACCGGCGAAGGCGGCCCCAACGCGGCCTTTCTGCACGCCCTCGCCGAGTCCTGGAAGGGCCCCTACCTCGACCGGGAGCGCTACTTCGGCGACCCCGACCACGTCGACCTGCAGATCGAGCGGCTCATGGCGCCGGAGCGCATCCGGGCCCGGGCGGACGCCTTCCACCCGACCCTCGCGAACCCGCCGGCCGACTTCGACTTCCCCCTCGCGCCGGAGGAGCCGGACATCGTCCAGAGCGACAACGCCGGCACCAGCCACCTCTGCGTCGTCGACGCGGAGGGCAACGTGGCGGCGGTGACCACCACCGTGAACCTGCCCTTCGGGGCCCGGTACACCGCGGCGGGCATGGTGATGAACGACGAGATGGACGACTTCGCCCGCGCGGTCGGCGAAGCCAACGCCTTCGGCCTGATCGGCGGCGCCCCCAACCTCCCCGGCCCCGGCAAGCGACCGGTCTCCACCATGTCGCCGACGATCGTCCTCGACGCCCAGGGTCGCCCGGTGATCTGCGCCGGCGCCGCCGGCGGCAGCCGCATCGTGACCGCCATCCAGCAGGTGGTGATGAACCAGCTCCTCTTCGGCATGAACGTGCGCGAGGCCCTCGAGGCCCCGCGGATCCACCACCAGGCCCACCCCAACACGCTCCGCTCCGAGGAGTTCGCCCCGCTCCCCGACGCGCTCATCCGAGCGCTCACCGCGCGCGGCCACGAGCACGAGACCATCCACAACGTGGCCACCGTGCAGACCATCCGGATTCATCACACCGACGACGGCGTGCGCCTCGAGGCCGGCAGCGACCCCCGCAAGGGCGGTCGGCCGGCCGGGTCCTGAGCGGTCGCTCGTGACCTTGGGCCTGCTGCTCTTTCCGACTGCTCGTGACGGGAGGGTGACAGCCGGGACACGGCCCGGTGGCGCGGGCGCCCGACACTGAACGATTACAACCCCCATGAAGGGGCCCATGAATCGCGCTGCGGTCTGCTTGACGTGTGCGTCCTCACCTCACAAGGTGCGCGCTTTCGCGCCTGAGGCGCGTTCGCGCCGAGGTCGGCGCACCACGGATATTGGGAGAACGACGAATGCAACGATGGATTGCCTGGGGCGCCGTGATCGCCCTCCTCGGCTTCGGCTGCGGCGACGACGACGGTGACGACACCACGACGCCCACCATGGACATGGGCACGCCCGCACCGGACATGGACACCACCACGCCGGACATGGACACCACCACGCCGGACATGAACGTGGTGACCGGCTCCGACTACGAGCGCACCCAGGAAGCCCTGGAGGATCTCATCGGCGAGGTCTGCGCGTGTGACACCAACGGCTTCACCGACGCCGCCGAGTGCGTGGCCTTCCAGGTGAACCCGGCCGAGGTCCAGGCGTGCGAGGGCGCCGCCGTCGACGCCGCCGGCGCGGACGCCGCCGCCACCTACACCTGCCTCGCCGACGCCTACGAGGCCTACGCGAGCTGCTACGCCGCCGCTGCCTGCGACGCCGACGCGCTCGACGCCTGCGGCGAGACGGCCGACGCCGCCTTCGAGGCGTGCCCCGAGATTCCCGAGACCGTCTTCGGCGACGACTTCATCACCTGCGTCCAGACCGGCGTGCTCGGTGGCGAGGGCTCCTGCCCCGAGGGCGACGCCTCCTCCGCCCTCGGCGAGGCCGTCTTCTCCGGCAACTCGCTCCAGGCCGGCTTCGACTTCGAGCTGAGCTGCGCCGGCGACGCCTCGCCCGATCGCGCCTTCCAGTGGACCGCGCCCGAGGCCGGCGCCTTCACCTTCGACACCGACGGCTCGTCCTTCGACACCCTGCTCGCCGCCCTCGACACCGAGTGCGCCGGCGAGGAGGTCGCGTGCAACGACGACAGCGACGACGTGGGGCCCCTGCGCTCCTCGTTCACCCTGCTCCTCGAGGAGGGCGACACCGTCATCCTCGTCGTGGCCGGCTACGACTACTCCGCCTACGGCGACTTCCAGATCAACATCTCGATGGAAGAGCTCACCGAGCCGGACCCGATGGCCCTCACCCGTGAGCGCGCGGCCCTCGATCGCGCCGACACCGCTCGCTGCGCGTGCGACATGGGCACCTTCGAGACCACCGACGAGTGCGAGGCCTTCGGCGACGCTCCCGCGACCTACGAGAGCTGCGTCGACACCGCCTACACCACCAACTACTCGAGCGCCGGGTCCCCCGTGACCTGCCAGGCCGAGCTCGCCGAGACCTACGCCGACTGCGTCGAGGCCGCCGGCTGCGACTCGGAGACCATCGACAACTGCGAGATCGCCTACGTCTTCAGCGACGAGTGCCTCGATCCCCCGGCCGCCTACGGCGAGGCCGTCTCGATGTGCGCCGACACCACCATCACCGGCGCGGCCCCCTCGGTCTGCCCGGAGAACGTCGAGGGCAGCACCGCTACCGGCGACGCGGTCTTCAGCGGCACCACCGTCCTCGGCGGCGATGACCTCACCCTCAGCTGCGGTAGCGGCGGCTCGGCGGACCGCGTCTACCAGTGGACCGCGACCGACGCCGGCACCTACGTCTTCGACACCGCCGGGTCCACCTTCGACACCGTCCTGGCCCTTCAGGACGCCTGCGACGGCGCGGACACCGCGTGCAACGACGACGCCGAGGGCGGCGCCCTCGGAACCCTCTCGAGCCTCACGGCGACCCTGACCGCCGGTCAGACCGTCTTCGTGGTCGTCGAGGGCTACAGCACCACCGCGGCGGGCGAGTTCCAGATCAACATCAACGCGATGTGATCCGGGCCACCGCCCCCTGAGCGAAGGCCTCGACGGTTCGCCGTCGGGGCCTTTTCTCTTCCGTCGGGTTCGCCGGGCGCGGGGCGAAGCGAGAGAACCCACACGGCGGGGGGAATCTCGAGGGAACCCGAGGCCGTTCGGGGCCCGTGCGCATCCATCTCGTCCTCGCCGGGCTCTTGGTCGCTTGTGGTGGCGCGGCCGCGCCACCGGACTCGACGGGCCCGTCGGGCGTCCCTTCGGGCGCGGAATCGCCGCCGGGCGTCGGTGCGGAATCGCCGGCGGGCGTCGGCGCGGAATCGCCGGC
>DCLA01000071.1 GCA_002320815.1 Myxococcales bacterium UBA1660 | reverse complement strand
TCGCGCCGGGGCTTCCCGTCAAGCGTGACGGGTGGCCGGAGACTCACACAAGCGCTGGCTCAGTTTTCGGGGGCTAGACCAGGAGGACATGAGGAGAAGGTCTGGAGCGACCCTGCACGACGAGACGAGCGGCCTACGAGGTCCGAATCGTTGGTGCGAAAGGTCGAGCGGCGAATGCCCGGGTCGGCGTGTCGAACGGCGAGCAGCGCGTTGCGGCGGCTCGTCAGGCGGCAGATGTCGGAGGAGCTCCGGGAGCAGGAACGGTTCGAGGTGCGGCGTCGATCGAGAGTCGCTTTGTGCTCCGACACAGCCGGGACCGTCTCGCTGGGGCGCCATATGTCGGGCCCGGGCGCACTACCTCAGATCGCGCAGCAGATCCCCCACCCGGGCATGCGACACCGCAGGCCTGCAGCTTCAGCTGAAGGGACTTGGTGTGGTCAAGCCTCAAGATGATGCACGGCCGCCGCCGCGAATGCCCGGTGGAGGTTCTTGGTATCCTCAAGTCTCTCCGCCAAGCGGTCGAGCAGACCCACGAGTTCACCGAGCTTGATGACGATACGACGCTGTTCGGCAAGGGGAGGAACCGCTACCATGACCCTTGAGAGCTGCTCTTGATTGACTTTCGGCATCGCAAGTCGGTTGTCGTCGCCGGTAACCTGTTCCAAGAACGCCCCCGAGAGCATGTAGGCTTGCAGGTAGTCGCGATCGATCCACGCATCGATCGGGTACATGTCCGCACTGCATAGACCGTCGAAGTCGATGGTGACGACCTTCGACAAGTTTGGGCGGATCTTGGAGTAGAGTATTTGTCCTGCCGTGAACCAGTGCTTGGAACTCGTGACGCCATCGTCGCCCACAGTCTGGTAAGGCAGGAGTCGTCCAGTTCCTTTCTCGATGTTATTCGGTGCGATATGGGGCTTCGACGAGTGCTCCCCCGGTTTGACCAAGTTGGAGGCGATGTTCGCCACAGCAACGAACCGTGCCCACGCCCAACTCTGCGGTAGTGCGAAAGGAACGGCGTCGTCCGAAACCGCCGGCACTCTCTTCGGCCTCTTGATCTTCTTCGCTGCAACAAGCTGTGCCTTGTCTGCAGCGAGCTGCTCCAACAGCACACTTGCCGGCTCATCTCCCTCAGCCTGCCGCACCAATCGTCCGCGTACGGCGAGTTGGAGGACGGTCTGGCGAAGTGGCTCGACGTCGGCGGGGTCGGTGAAGAGGTCGTCCATCCGCTCAGCGATGCGCTGCCAGGCGACCTCGACCTCCTCGGCGGAGTCGGCATATTGGAGCGCGGCGAGCGCGGCGTTGCGCAGGGCGAGGCGGGTGGACTCGCGGGAGTCGCGTGCGGCCTCGAGCCGGTCGAGCAGGCCCATCAGCTCATCGACCTTGGCCACAATGCGCTTCTGCTCAAGAAGGGGCGGTACCGCCACCATTACGGCCGATAGCTGCTCCTGATTGACCTTCGGCATCGCGAGCCGGTTGTCGTCGTCGGTCGCCTGCTCGAGAAAGGCCATCGAGAGCATGTACGCATGCAGGTAGCGGCGGTCGATCCAAGGATCGATCGGATACATGTCCGCGCTGCACAGTCCCTCGAAGTCCACCGTGATGACCTTGGACAGGTTGGGACGGATCTTGGAGTAGAGGATCTGGCCGGCTCTGAACCTATGCTTCGCGCTCCTCACTCCGTCCTCTGCCACCGTCTGGTAGGGCAGAAGGCGCCCCGTCGCTTTCTCGATGTTGTTGGGGGCGATGTGAGGTGCCGATGGGTATTTCGCCGGCTTGACCAGGTTGGATGCGATGTTTGCGACATCAACGAAGCGCGCCCATGACCATGTCGGCGGCACTTGAAATGGAAGGGGAGCAGCCGCCACAGGCGGCACCTTCTTGGGTTTCTTGATCGCCTTCGACTTGATGAGTTGTGTCCTGTGGGCTCGGAGCCGCTCCAGCAGGGAGTCGGCGGGCTCCTCTCCCTCATTCTGCGGCACCAGCTGCCCGCGGACGGCGAGCTGAAGCACGAGCTCTCGTAGCCGAGTGACACCTTCCTGCGCCTCGGAGACTACCTTGAAGGCAGCGATCAGATCACGTGGGGTCACGCGGTGCCTTCGAGGGCAGCTGCTAGCGCTTGCCGAAGTTCCTCACGGACAGCTGCAGCGCCAGCCCGCTCCTTTTCGAATCGCGCCAGCAGCACGTCGGGGTCCTCGTGCTCGTCCGTCGGTGCGTTCGGATTGGGGATGTCGAGGTTGAAGTCGCGGTCCCGGATCTCCTTGATGGACACCTTCCAGGCGAACTCGGACTCCTTCCGCTTCTTCCACCACCTCTTCTCGGGCTCAAACTCCTCGATGCGCATGGGCTTGGTCTTCGAGTACGACTTGTAGCCTTCGGGGTACGGGTGCTCGTAGTACCAGACTGCCTTCGTGGGCTTGCCCTTCTCGAAGAAGAGCACGTTGGTCTTGATCGACGTGTAGGGTGCGAACACGCCCTTCGGTAGCCGCACGATCGTGTGCAGGTTGCACTCGCTCAGCAGCCGCTCCTTGACCCGCGTCTTCACGCCCTCGCCGAAAAGGGTGCCATCCGGGAGCACGATGGCCGCGCGCCCGCCCGGCTTCAGCAGCTCCATGATGAGGACGAGGAAAAGGTCGGCCGTCTCGCGGGTCTGGAAGTCGAGCGGGAAGTTGGCCTCGATGCCGTCCTCCTCCATCCCGCCGAATGGCGGGTTGGTGAGGATCACGTCGACCCGGTCACGCATGGTGATGTCCCGCAGGGGACGCGCGAGCGTGTTGTCGTGGGCGATGCCCGTTGGCACATCTACGCCGTGCACGATCATGTTGGTCACGCAGAGCAGGTGTGGGAGCGGCTTCTTCTCCACGCCTCGGATGCTCGATTGCAGCGTCTCTTCCTGTTCCGGGTTTTTGACCTCCTTCTTCCGTACGTGCTCGATGGCGCAGGCCAGGAACCCACCGGTACCGCACGCGGGGTCGAAGATGGACTCGCCGAGTCGTGGGTCGACCATGTCCACGGCGAATTGCGTGACGGCGCGCGGGGTGTAGTACTCGCCCGCGTTCCCGGCGCTCTGGAGATCCTTCAGAAGCTTCTCGTAGATGTCGCCGAAGAGGTGTCGGTTCGTGGCGTCGTTGAAGTCCACATCCGACTCGATCTTGTTGATGACCTGCCGCAGGAGCGTCCCGGACTTCATGTACTGGTAGGCGTCTTCGAACACGCTCCGGATCAAGACTCGGCGGCGCCGCAAGGCTCTCGCGGCGATTGCGTCGTTGTCGTCGCCCTCGACCTTCGGACCGATCTCCATGTCCTTGAGCGCCGGGAAGAGGGTGTCGTTCGCGAACTCCAGCAGCTTGTCCCCGGTCTCCCCCTCGGGGTCCGAAGCCCAAGACCGCCAGCGCAGGTCCTCGATCTCCCATGTCTCGCCGCCTGACTGCCAGCTGACGTTCATCAGCGGTGACTCGAAGTTGTCTTCGATCAGCTCGAGCTCCTGCTCTCGATCGTCCCAAATCTTGAGGAAGAGCAGCCACACGAGCTGCCCCACGCGCTGGGCGTCGCCGTCGACGCCCACATCCTTGCGCATGATGTCCTGAATGGACTTGATGGTCGTGGTCAGTGACACGGTCGGGTTCCTGGGGGTTGGGCGTCAGGCGACGCTGCTGTCGTCGGCGTAGAGCGCGCCCTCGAGGTCGCGAACGGCCGCGAGGTAGCCCTTCTTGCCACCAAAGAGCTTCACCAGCTCCACGGCGGTGCCGATATCGGAGAGTGGCCGGACGCGGAGCATCCCCAAGTCTTCGACGGGAGCCAAGCCCTCATCCGCGTACTTCTCGAGCAAGGCATCCAGGACGGCCTGCGCCTCCTTGCCGTACTTCGTGAACACGTCTCGCTTCTTCACGTTGTTGGCCCGCTCGCGGCGCGTGAGCGGCGGTTGGCCGTACACCACATGGCAGATCAGGTCGAAGGCATCCATGTCCTTGCCTACCGCCTCTTGCAGGGCTTCGAAGATCACGCCCTGCTCGCGCAGCTCGTCGATGACTGCGACCTTGCGCTCGGCCTCGGTCCAGTGCTGCAGGAACTCCTTCAGGGTCGCGAACCGGCCCTTCACCGCGTTCTTGGTGTAGTCGGTGAGCGACTCGGTGATGAGTTTGCCGTCCTTGCCGTAGTACATGACCCGCTCGGCGACGACGCTCACCGACACGCCGCTCACTCTGTACTTCTGTCGGCCGCCCGGCTCGCCTTCGCCGCCGGCGCCACCACCATCGGGGCCTGTGCCACCCTCCTGCTCGCCGCTTTCGCCCGGGCCGCCCTCGTCATCGGGTGGAACCGGTGGGTCGGCGGGACCGGGCTCGTAGATGATCTCGGGTTCCCCGTCGAAGGCGGGGTCTGCGAAGAGCTCCGTGGCCTTTCGGAAGTCCATGATCGTGAACCACAGCTTCTGCGCGTCCTCGTGGATCCGGGTACCGCGGCCCACCGTCTGCTTGAACTCGATCATCGACTCGATGCGCTGATCCAAAACGATGAGCTTGCAGGTCTTGGCATCGACGCCGGTGGACAGCAGCTTCGAGGTCGTCGCGATGACCGGGTAGCGGCGCTCGGGGTGGATGAAGTCGTCGAGCGCGCGCTTGCCTTCCTTGTTGTCGCCCGTGATCCGGACGACGAACTTACTGGTGTTGCCGGCCTCTGCAGGAATCTGCTTCGCGACCTCGTTTGCCAACGCCGAGCGCATTCGCTCCGCGTGGTCGATGTCAACGCAGAACACGATGGTCTTGCTGTAGGGGTCTGTTCCTACGAGGTACTCGACGACCTTCTCGGCCACCCGCTTGGTGCGCTCGTTGAGCACCAAGATCTTGTCCATGTCGCGCTGGTTGTATTCGCGGTCCTCGATCACCTCGCCCAGATCATCCGTCATTCCCTCAGACGGGCGCCAGCCTTCCAAGTCCCGGTCGAGACCAATGCGGACCACCTTGTAGGGGGCCAGGAAGCCGTCATCGATCCCTTGCTTCAGGCTGTAGGTGTAGATCGGGTCGCCGAAGTACGTGAGGGTCGAGACGCCCTTGGTCTCCTTCGGCGTAGCAGTGAGGCCCAGCTGGATCGCCGAGTCGAAGTACTCGAGGATCTCGCGCCAGGCAGAGTCCTCGCGCGCACTCCCTCGATGACACTCGTCGATGACCACCATGTCGAAGAAGTCCGGGCTGAACTGCTTGTAGATGTTGTCTTCTTCCTCTGTGCCCGTGACCGCCTGGTACAGCGCGAGGTAGACCTCGTAGCTCGGGTCCATGTTCCGATGGCGGACCTTGGTCATCACCGAGCCGAACGGCTTGAAGTCGTTCGTCATCGTCTGGTCGGCGAGAATGTTCCGATCGACGAGGAAGAGAACGCGACGCACCCGCTCCGCCTTCCACAGCCGCCAAATGATCTGGAAGACCGTGTAGGTCTTCCCGGTGCCGGTGGCCATGACCAGCAGAATCCGTTCCTGGCCGGCCGCGACGGCCTCGATCGCCCGCTGGACAGCGATTCGCTGGTAGTAGCGAGGCTCCTTGCCACTCGGGTCATCATAGTACGGCTGCCGCGCGAGCTGCTCGCCCGCATCGCTCAGGCCGCGCCACTTCTGGTAGCGCTCCCACAGCTCGTCGGGGGATGGAAACTCATCGAGCCCCAGCTGCTGCTCGACTACGGCCGACTGTCCGGTGCGGTCGTGAAAGAGGAACCCGTCACCGTTGGACGAGAACACGAAGGGCACATCCAGCGTCTCGGCGTAGGCCAGTGCCTGGGGCATTCCCGCGCCAACCGCCTGCTTGTTGTCCTTCGCCTCGACCACCGCCAGCGCGAGGTTGGATTGGTAGAACAAGAGGTAGTCCGCACGCTTCCTCTTCCCCCGGGTCGCGAGCTTGCCTCGAACCATCACCCTACCGTCTGTGAAGTGGTACTCGCGCCGGATCTGCGTGTGCCTATCCCAGCCTGCGCCGGCGATCGCCGGCGTGATGAAGTTCTGACAAATCTCGGTCTCGTTGAGCAGCTTCTTGTTCACTCGCACCACCCGGATAGGATCTCAGTTCGGCCCATCGACCCGCTGACCTCGGGCGTGGCACTGACGGACGATTTGGTCCGGCTCGAGTCGGGACACGGGCAAGAGAAAACCGCCACACTCGGCGTTCCCGACGAACTCTACCTCACCGCCCTTACCGCTGAGCCACCGCGTGCCGAGCAGCCACGCGATCCGAGCGTCGAACGCATCCGCACAGCTCGAGTCGGGCAGCTCGGGGGGCAGACCTATCCCCGAGCTGCCCGTCAACCAGCCCCACATTTGGCGAACGGCGGCTGCAGCCATCTTGGCGGAGATCGCCTTGGAGTTCTGCCGTCCCTTGTACTGGCGCCACTCCCCCGCCTCCGATGTCCAAAGCCAGGCGGCGACAGTCGGATGGACTTCGACCACAGCGGCGTTCGTCGGCCGCTCGCTTCCTGTCACGAGCTCCAAGATCCCACGTGTCCGGGCGCTGACGTCTCTCACCACAGACGGAACCGCGGGAAGGTCGAGCGCCGCCTGACTAATCGTCCAGTGCGAGAGCCCGGCGTACCCCAACAAGCTGACCCCGGCAGCCTCGAAGGGATTGATCTTCCCATCCACGGCGTTGTCCCACGCTCGAACCCGCTCGAGCGGACGTTGGGTCAGAAAGGAGGAGGTACGCCATCGCTCCTCTCCGGCGAACCAGGCGGTAGGAGCCGCGGTAAGCGGGGCATCCCAGCACACGAGGGCCCCGGCCGCCTTCGCCTCCAATACGAGCTCACCCAGCTCCTTCGGCTGAAGGTAGCGGTCGTGGAAGTCATCCGGCCCGTAGGGAGCGAAGACATAGGAGCCCTTCTTTCCCGAGGCCGGATCCACCCCGATCACCACTCGTGTCACGCTCTCGCCTCCCCAATCCCGCACCAGTCCCGCGCCCGGGTCATCCCGACGTACAGCAGGCTCCGCTCCTTGCGCTCCCACAGCGCCCGGTCGCGCTCGTCCCCGCCGCCGCGGTACCGCAGCGGCACCAGATGCCGCCCCGCGATGACCACCCGGGGCGCCTCGAGCCCCTTGGCTCGGTGCAGCGTGGCCAGGAGCAGCGGGTCGCTCGGCGACGGGCTGTCCTTCGCGCGCAGCGTCCGCGCTTCGACCCCGCGCTCAGCCAGGGCCTCGGCGAGTGCCTCGAGGTACTTCTTGGTGCGCGCGAGCACCAAGAGCTGGCCGCGCGCGGTGTCCTGCGCCTGCTCGGCGACCCACTCGGCTTCTTCGGCGGCGCTCGCGAACTCACGGGTCTCGGGCGCGACGCCGGGGCGCAGGCTGCGGTAGCCACTCAACGGGTTGCCGGTGCCCTCGTCCAGGTCGTCGAGATCCAGCCCTTCCACTACGGCCACGGCCGCGCGGCGGATGGCTTCGGTGGTGCGGTAGTTGAGGAGCAGCTTGCGGCTGCTTCCGCCGCCGACGCGGATGCCGCACTCGCGCAGGGTGACGGGCACGCGGTAGATGCGCTGGTGGCCGTCGCCGCAGAGGGTCAGGCCGTCGGGGCGGATGGCGTCTTGGCGCAGCTTGGGGTCGGCGCCCGGCGCCGCGGCGGCTTGCAGGGCGGCGAGGTCGCTGCCCAGGGCGGCGAGGAGGCGGAGCTCGGTGGCGCCCATGTCCTGCACCTCGTCGCAGATGACGGCGCGGTAGGGGCTCCGCGTCGCGCCGCTCTCCAGCGCGCGGGTGGCGTCGCGACAGAGGGCAAGCAGGTCGCCGCCGCCGCGCCGGGTCAGCTCGGCGTCGTAGGCGTCCAGCACGGTCCACACGGCGGCGCGGTCCTTGCGGTCCAGGCGCTTGCCGCGGCCTTTGCGCGGCGCCTTGAAGTAGGCGGCCCGGGTCCAGGCGTCGGCGCGGGCGAGCACGTCTTCGCGCTCGGTCTCGTAGAAGCGCGCCTTCCGGTCGATGGCGTCGTTCGCGCGGGCGACCTCCCAGCACTCCTTGGTGTCGGTGACGAGCTCCGCCGGCTTCCCCGCCGCATGCAGGACCTGCTGCGCCACCGCGGTCAGGCTCTTCACCTCGATGCGCGCCAGCAGCGGCGACGACTTCCCCACGAGCTGCTTCAAGCTCTCCTCGAGCTGCCGCGCCAAGGTCGCGTTGAAGGTGGTGAGCAGGATCTTCTCGTCGGTGCCACCGTCTCCCGCGGACAACAGATGCCGCTCAGCCAGCACCTTGCCGCGATGCAGCGCGACGACCGTCTTGCCGGTGCCCGGTCCCCCGGTGACCTTCAGCGCGCCCTTGGTCCGGATGTGCACCACGCGGTGCTGGCTCGGATGCAGGAACACCCGCCACGCCGCGAAGTCGCCCTCCAACGCGCGCCGATAGGCGTCCTTGTTCTCCGGCCGCCAGATCGACCCGACGTTGATGTCGTCGGCCACCGCCTCCGCGAACGTCGGCTCAGGCAAGGCCTCGCCCCGCTCCGCCTTCTCCAGCGCCTGCAGGTAGCGCGTCTCGATAGCGTCGAGATCCGACGGCGAGAGCGCGAGCTCGAGCAGCGCCTGCCCCCGCGCCGACGGGAAGTGCTCCAGCAAGTCCGCGAGCGCATCCTCGTGCGGCACCTCCCGCAACACCGCCGCCGCGTGCGCCCCCACCCCGAACCCCTGGAACACCCGGTCGCTGATCGGCTTCAGCGGCCCATCGGGCAGATACTCCCGCCAGTCCCCAGTTTCCTCGGGTTCGTCGGCTTCGGCCCGCGCCTCCACGAGCTCCGTGCGAACGATCCGCACGATGCTCCCCACCTGCGCAACCTTGTGCCGCTTCGCCCAGTCGTACGCCGAGTCATGCGCCCCCACGTGACACATCAGCAGCGTGTTCCCGTCCCGCTGACAGATCACCCGATACGCATCCCGGTTGATGCCGAACGACACGAACGGCACTCCCTGGAGGCTGTGCACATGCACCGACGGATTCCCGTCCTGCACCTTCTCCATCGCATCCGCGAGCGAGTTCCGCTGCGCCCGAGAGAGCTTCTCCTGCGCCTTCATGAACCCATAGGTGAAGGCCAAGTCGTAGGACTGGGCGCTCACCACGCCTCCGGGTATTCGCGGGCGGCGGCATCGCTAAGCAAAAGAAAGTTAAGTAGACCGAGCGTCGTCTCTAGGTCCTGAGAATCGCTCCGCTTTGAGCCGATCATCGTCCTGCACCCGGCGTCTCGCGCTGTGCATTGGATCGGGCCAGTTCGAGTCCGCCCGCGAGCTCCTCACCGGCCACTCGCCCCCACCCAACATCCCCACTCCGCGCCCGCACCAACCGCCACCCATCGCCCTCCAGCCGGCTCGCCGCGTCATCCGCAACGTCCAGCGCGAGCGCGACCTTGGCGTCCACCCAGGCGCACTCGAGCATTGCCTCCCCGTCGAGCACCTCGAGCCCGATCACCGGCACCGGCGCGCCCGCGTCCAGCAACCGCCGCAGCTCGCGCGCGAACTCCGGGTCCACGAGCTCCAGGGCATCAGCCCGGGGGTCGTGGGGGAGCTCGTCGTGCGGCCCCACGAGGATGGTCTCGGGGAGCTCGTCGCAGGTGGCCACGGTCTGGAGCAGGGCCTGGGCGTAGAGGGCGAGCTGCTTCTCGTAGCGGGTGCGGAGCACGCTGCCCGGCGGCGGGGTGTCGCTCTTCCAGTCGACGACGGCCCACTTGGTCTTGGCGGCGTCGGTGGGGAAGCAGAGGTCGATGACGCCGCTGATCACGGTGGGACCGCCGCGGCCCGGCTTGTGGAAGGCGAAGGGGGTCTCTTTCCAGTGCTCGCTGGCGGCGCGGATGCGGTCCATCACGTCGTGGTCGAGGATGCGGCGGACCACGTCGATGCAGCGCCCGGTGAGCTCGTCGCTCAGGCCGCTCTCGGCGGCGAGGGTGCGCACCAGGTCGGGGGCGTCGCTCTGCAGCGCGTCGCGCTCGCGGTTCAGGTCGAGGAGCTCCAGGGCGCGGTGCACCACGGTGCCGCCGGCGCGACCCACGCCTTCGCCGGTGCCGGTCCCTTCGTCCAGGCCGAAGCCGCGACGGCCGGTGGCCGCTTCGCCCACGCTCTTCCAGCGGGCGCATCCCGCCTTGGCGGCGCGGGCCTGGCGCTCGAGCGCGGCCTCGCGAGCGGCGGCGGCGGGGTCGCCCTGGCCCAGGGGTTCGCGCAGGAGCGCGTCGACGTGCTCGTCCAGACCGGCGAAGGTCTCCGTCTGCAGCGGCGCATCCGGGATCGAGTCGCCGTCGATGACGCGCACGGTCACGCCGGGTGCCAGCTCCACGTGCTCGGGTCGCGGCGCACCTTCGGCAGGCGGCTGCGGGAGGCCCGTGGCCAGGTGGGTCAGGAGATTCGCCTTGGGCTGCTGGAGCACCACGAGCTGGTCCCGCGCTCGCGTCGCCGCGACGTACATCCAGCGGGCGCGCTCCTCTTCGAAGGCCTCCTGCTCGGCGGCGTAGACCTCGTCCCAATCGGCCGGCGCGATCTCCTTGGTGAGCCGCAGGTGGACCCGGCCGGTGGTCCGGTCGGGGATGACGCTCGGGGTCGGCTTGTTCCGCGCCATGGCGAAGAGCAGCACCACCGGCGCCTCCAGGCCCTTGGCCTTGAAGATCGACGTGATGAGCACCGCGTCGTCCGCCTCGTCGACGCGGCCCTGCTCGGCCTCGTCGCCCTGCTTGGCCAGCTCGCCGAGGCGCGCGATGACGGCGCTGGGCGAGCGGGTCTCCGCTTCGACCTCGCGGATCATGGCGCGCAGCTTGTCCAGGTTGGCCAGGCGCGCGGGCCCATCGATGAGCAGCGACCACACGTGCAGCGCGCGGCTCTCCTCGAGCAGCCGGTCCAGCCGGGGGACCCAGGAGCCGCTCTCGTGGGTGTCGCGCCGCAAGCGTCGCAGGAGGCCGAGCGCGGCGGCGACCTCGGTGGGGGTCGCGCCGGGGGCGGTCTGCTCCTCGATGGTGTAGCGCCAGGTGCCGCCGGCCTGGAGGTGCGCGGCGAGGTCGTCGAGGGTGAACCCGAAGAGACCGCGGAGCGCGTGGACTACGGCCTCGCTGTCGGCGGGCTCGTCCAGGGCGCGCAGGCCGGAGAGCGCCAGGCGCACCTCGTCGCTCTGGAAGAAGGTGTAGCCGCCTCCGACGACGGCGGGCGCGCCGAGGCGCAGGAAGGCATCGGCGAGCTCGTGGGCGCGCCCCCAGGTGGGCATCAGCACCATCACGTCGCTCCAGCGCATCGGGCGCGGTTCGCCCGTGTCCCGATCGACGACCTGCGCTCCGCTCGCGATGAGCTGGTGCAGGTAGGCCACGGCGTGGAGAGTGTCCGGGTGGTCCCCGTCGCCGGTGGGGTCCTCGCTCTGCAGCACGACGACCGGGTCCAGCGCGCCCGCACCGCGCCAGGCGACCTGCGGCGTGTAGTGCGGCAGCCCGGCGAAGGTGTGGTTGAACCAGGCGACGAGGCCCGGGGTGGAACGGAAGTTCTGCAGGAGCTCGACGGCGCCGCCGGGGGAGGTGCTCGTCACCACCTGCTGCAGGTCGTCCCAGACCGTCACGTCCGCGCGCCGGAAGCGGTAGATGGACTGCTTGGGGTCGCCGACAGCGAAGAGCCCACCGGGCCGGGGCCCGTGCGCGGTCCACCCGCCGAGGCCGGCCGGTTCGCGCGCGAGGAGCGCGGCGATCTCGGCCTGCATCGGGTCGGTGTCCTGCACCTCGTCGATGAGCAGCGCCTCGAAGCGCGCGGCGACGCGCGCCCGCGTGGTGTCGTCGCGCAACATCTGGGCGGCGCGGAAGAGCAGGTCGTCGAAGCCCGCCTGCGCCTCGCGGCGCGAGGCCTCCAGCGCGAGGGGAACGGCGATCTCCTTCAGGGTGCCCAGCGCCAGTGCGTGCAGACTGCCGCGCGCCCGGGCCTGGACGGCGGGGACCTCGGTGACGAAGAGCGCGCGGTAGTCGTCGAGGGCGCCCTTGGCCCAGTCGCCCTTGCGACCGGCGTTCCCCAACTTCGTCTGCACCTCGCCGAAGCGGAGGAGCGTGATGACCGCTTCCGCCGGGTCCAGCGTGGAGCACTCCGCGAAGAGGGCGCGGACCGGCTCGGTCTTCTGCAGCGCCTTGCAATCGGTGGGCTTGGCGCAGAGCGCCGCGAGGTCTTCGATGCGCTGGTGAACGGCGCCGATCTGCGCGGCCAACGCCGACCAATCGGGGTCGGCCCCCTCGCCTACCGGGTCCAGCTCGCGGTGGGCGATGAGCGCCTGGAGCGCGCCCCGCGCTTGGTAGTCGGAGACGTCGCCGAGCAGCTTGGCCGCGTGCGGGTCGCGCTCGCGGACGGCCTTGCGCCACTCGCGGATCGCGGCGGCGAGGCCCGGCGACTCCTGACCGCCCACCTGGGTCCCGGGCGCCCACCGGCTGGCCAGCGGCTCCTCGCCGAGCAAGCGGCGACAGAAGGAGTGCACCGTGGAGAGCGTCAGCTCGTGCAGATTGGCCAGCGCGGCGTCGAGCTCGGCCGACGGCGCTTGGAGCCGGGCCTTCTCCAGCCCATCGCGCACGCGCCGCTGCAGCTCGCCGGCGGCCTTCTCGGTGAAGGTGATGGCCGCGATGCGGCCGGGCGCGACGCCGCTGCGCAGCAGCTCGAGCACGCGCGCGGTGAGCACCGCGGTCTTGCCCGAACCGGCGCCGGCGCGAATGGCGAAGGAGCGCTCCAGCTCGCTGGTTGCGGCGTCGCGGAGCTCTTGGTCGACGGGCGCGCTCATCGGCCGGCCTCCACGGGGTTGGCCTCAGGGTTGGCTTCGGTCCACTCGGCGAGCGAGGCCTCGCCGAGCTCGGGGTCCCACTTGGTCCCGCGGGCGTCGCTCTTCAGCCGGACCCCGCTGGGCGCGAAGCCGCCATAGAGGTGCTCGGTGACCAGCGCGGTGACGGCGCTCAGGGCCTCGATGGCTGCCGCGCCGTGTTGGCCCAGCGAGCCCTCGACCTTCTCGTGCGCACCGACCCACTCCAGCGTGCTGGGCTCGTCGCCAGCGGTCGCGTGGGCGCTGGCCTCGAAGAGGGCGGCGTGGGGTCGCACCTTGCTCTTCGGCCGGGGGACGGCCTTGTCGTAGAGCTCGATCCACTGGAGCCCGCTGCCCACGCGCCGGGCGTACCCGCCGCGAAGGGTCCACGGGAGGTCGCCGGCAACACGCGCACCGTCGAGCTCCACCGCCGGTCCCCCGCTGGGCCCTTGCTCTGCCAGGCTCCGGAGCCGTCGGCGGATTCCGTCGGCGACGCGCTCCAATGTCTCCGCGCCGTCGTAGCCGGCGCGCTCGGCCTGCGCTTCGAAGCGCGCGTCGAACGCGGTGACGAAGCGCTCGGCGAGGCCCTCGGACGTGGTGAGCTCGGCCAGGACCACCTCGCGCTCCAGCCGCCCACTGGCGACATCGGGCAGCCACCCCTCGTAGAGCGCGGCGGGCCGGTAGGCACCGAGCACCTTGGTGAAGAAGAAGGCCATCGGGTTCTCGACGAGCCGCGCCAGCTCGCGGGGCGTGAGCGGCGCGCCATCGAGCCCGGGGCAGGGCGCCGACTGCACGAAGCCGGCGTAGGGCCGCAGGTCGACCGAGCGCTCGCCGGCGGCCAGGCGGCCCATCGCGCGATGCAGTCGGAGCAGCCGGCGACTGCGCGGATGGTCGGCGAGCGCGGCCAGCGCGGCGTCGCGGGTGCTGGCCTGGTGCACCCGCGCGAGGAGGTGCTCCGCGCTTCCGAGGGCGTGCGCGGGGTCGGCGGGGAAGGTCTGGCTGCGACTCCCGCGCTTCTCCAACGCGGCCTCGAAGGTGCCGAAGGTCGGGCGCTCGCCCGTCGTGGCCTCGGCGAGGTCCATCACCAACGCCCCGGGCAGGAGCGGGCGACCGCCAGCGAGGTCCAGCCGCGGCACGCTGCACCAGAGGGTCCCCGTCGCCGCGCTGCGGATGGAGGCGAAGCGACGACGCTCCAGCGGGATGCGGTCGGCGGAGCGGAAGAGCCCCGGGTCGTCCGTGGGGTCGGCGGCGATCGCGTCGATGAGGGCGTCGGTCAGGATGGGGTCCGCCGACGGATCCCGGGGGAAGCGCCCCTGGTTCATCCCGGTGACCAGCACCCGGTCGAAGCGGCCGCCGATGAGCTGCATGGGCGAGAGCACGCGGACCGCCGCGTCCTTCAACGAGCCGCGTAGATGCACGGTGGCCTCGAAGGCCTCGGAGAACGTCGCGTGGGCCTCGTGGGGACCCATCGCCGGACCGACGTCACTGCGCGACCACGCCTCGAGGAGGCGGTCGACGGCGCGCTGGTCGGGCGTGAGCGGCCACCAGGTGCGGAGGAAGGTGCGGAGCTCGCGGGCCCAGCGGCCGAGGGGCTTGGGCTCCGCATCGGGGACGTCGCCGAGGATGCGGCGCATGGCCGTGCGGAGGGAGTCGAAGGCCTCGGCGTCCTTCTGGAGACGCTCGGCGTCTTCTTCGCCGCGAGCGCGCTCGGCCTGGTAGGCGTCGAGCGCGGCGAGGATGGTCTCGCTGCCGCGATAGGCGCCGCACTTGGCGAGCAAGCCGCGCCAACGACCGCGACCGCGAGCGACGGTCTCGCCCGCGTTGGCGCGCAGCCGGAGCAGGGGGAGCCGCAAGAGCTCGTACCACGCGCGCACCGAGTCTTCGCCGGCCCGCAGCCCGAGCGCGTGGAGCACGAAGCGCGCGGCGGGCGCGGAAGCGAGCGCGGGGCCCGTCTGCCAGGTCGCGGGGATCCCCGCGCGCTCCAGCGCCTCCCGCAACGTCACCGCCTCGGCCGCATCGGGGAGCACCAGCGCGATGCGGTCGTAGGGCACCCCCTCGGCGACCGCACTCTGGACCTCGCGCACCGCCTCGGTGACCTCGCGCATGGGGTCCGGCGTGCGCACCAGGTGGACCTTCGGGTCCAGTGGCGCGACCGCGAACGACGTCGCGTGAGGCGCCGCAGCGGTGAGCCCGCGGACCGCGGGCGGGAGCTCGGCGACGTGCGGGAGGTCGACCCTCGCGACGGGCCGGCGCTTCAGGTAGGCCACCATCGTGCCCGAGACCGCGCGGGGCATCCGCGCGTCGCCGAGGAGCACGCAGGCGCGGTGGGTGTTCGCGGGGACCGGCGCCGACTCCACCACCGAGTGACACGCGGCCTGCGCGATCTGCGCCGGCGACGCGAGCCCGGCTTCCGCGCGGGCACCGTCGATGGCCTCGAGGAGGGCGGCCAGGAGGGACGCTCGCTGCTCGACGTCGGGGTCCGCCGTGGCGGCGCGCAGGTCGGCGGGGAGGACGAGCGCGTTCTCCAGCGCAGTGAGCGCCGCCGTGAGCGCGGGGAGCCATCCCTGGTCCCGCATCGCCAGACCGTAGGGACCGAGGTCGTCGCGCTCCTCGATGAGCCGCTTGGCCGTCGCCCGCAGCCAGCCGGGCGGCTCCGATTGGAGCCCGAGCTGCCGGAGCCGAGGCTCGGCCAGCTCCGCATGGAGCTGCGCCGGCGTCACGAAGGCCACCCGAATGAAGGGACCGGCGAACGCCAGCTCCCGGCGCGCGAGGTTCGCGTTCACGCGGCTGGGCGTGACCACGGCCACCGAGGCCGTCGGGTCCCCCAGCTCCTGGCGTACGTGAGCGATGGCGGCGGCTAGCGCCGCACCGATGGCATCGTTCCCCTTCATGCGGAGCACCTTGGATCGAAGGGGTGACAAAGAATGTCATCGACGGGATCGGGCCACCGCCCGCTGGCCGGCCGGCGTTGCGTACCCCCGTTGGTCCCCAGTCCGACGCCTCGATTACACCCCATCGGCATTAATCCATCACAAGCGGCTCGTGGGAAGCAATACCCAGAACGGGTGAGAATGAACAAAAGTTCGTGATCTCAGCACCTTGGGCGCGAATTTTCTTGTTCCCGATTGAGCGCCAGATCCGACCGGGGTTGAGCTCCGGTTGCCCCCAGCTGGCGACCCCGGTTTCGAAATGGTGCGCTCCAGTACGCGCGGCCCTATACCAAGTCGGCTGGCACCCCCGGTACTACCGAGGCTCGATGAGACCGGCCTCAGCGAGCAGCTCGAGATCCAGCAAGTTCTTCGTCCGACCAGCAGCGCGCTTCGTGCGCACCATCTCGGCCAAGCCGAGGAAGGAGATCGTCATCCTGCCGCGTTCTCCGTGGAGGGCTCCAGGAGCAGGTCGAGATCATCCGTCATCCGTGCGCGACCCAACGCCGCGAGCGCGTGCGCTCCCACGACCATGAAGCGCGCCTGACGGCGCATCAGCGAGCCGATGAACTCGCGAAAGTCGGGGTGGAGCGGCAGGGTGGTCATAGGCACCGGACCTCATGGCTTCGAGCGAGCGAAGGCGGTCCTCGACAGTCGAGCCCTCGACAGCCGCGCGAACGGGCGCGGCCGCGTCCGAGATGGAGCCGAAGCTGATGGACCATTCGCGTCTCTCGCCCATGCCCAAGGGTGTCCCACTGCCGCGCCGCGGCCAGAGAAGTCGCGACCGGGTGGACGGCCTTCAACAGGCGACCAGTCGCAGGTCTTCGTTCGGCGGGTCCCTTCCCCGCGAGCTTCGAGCGCTCTTGGACCCACGCACTCTGGGCCTTCTGCGATCTCGTGCCCTCCGAGTAGGTTGGTCCCATGGACGCGCCCACCCCCGACGCCCTCGCCGCGCACCACGTCCGCGTGAAGAGCGACAATGTCTTCCAGCGCCGCGCGCGCTTGATGCAGGCGCTGTGGCGCGAGCGCCAGGCCCTCCCCATCGGACTCCATCGCGGCGCGCCGCTGGGCTCCCGACTGGCCATGCCGTGGGCGGAGGAGACCCTCGGGAACTACCTCACCGACACCGTCCGCCGCGTGGTGCGGCGGGAGGTCGTCGACGCGCCGCCGGGCCAGGGTCAGCTCTATGGTCGGCCGCGCATCTTCGCCGACCTGCTGAGCAGCCAGCCGCTGTGCTTCAACCTCTTCGGCGAGCTCGCCGAGGATCTCCCATTGGCATCCCGAGTCTTCGCCCGCCTCATGCCCGGCCGCGTGGAGCGGGTAGAGTCGGTCGGCTTCGAGTACTCCCCGGGTCGCGGCGACGCGCGCTACACGGGGGACAAGTCGGCCTTCGACGTCTTCGTGCGCTTCGCCGGCCCCACGGGTCCGGGCTTCGTCGGAGTCGAGGTGAAATACCACGAGGCGCTCGGCGATGCGGCCGCCCGCCACCGACCCCGCTACGAAGCGCTCGCCGCCGCGATGGGCTGCTTCCGCGCCGAGTCCCGCGACGCCCTCCGCGCGAAGCCCCTGCAGCAGATCTGGCGCGACCACCTCCTCGCCGGCGCGATGCTCGAAGTCGACGACTGGGCCGACGGCTGCTTCGTCTTCCTCTACCCGCGGGAAAACACCCGCTGCGCCAAGGCGGTGCACGCCTACCGCGGCTGCCTCCGCGACGAACGGACGTTCGCGGAGTGGACCCTCGAGGACGTCGTCGCCGCGCTACGAGCGGAGACCGACGCCCGGTGGGTCGAAGCCGTGTGGGAGCGGTACTTGGACTTCAGCCGATTGGGGTAGCGACATTCCTCGTCAGCCGCTCGCCGTACGATGAGGCCATGGACCCCGAAGCCACCCTCGACGGCCCCACCCTCACGGCGGCCCTCACTCAACTCGCCCGCATCGGCGGGCGGACGCCGGGTCCCGCCATCTGGCGCTTCGGCGCGGGCGCGCTGACCGTGGAGTGGAAGGGCGGCGTGCATGAGCTCGACGCGGAGACCCAGGGCGCCGCGGCGTTCCGGGTGCCCACGGCCACGATGAAGGCGCTGGGTTCGGGCCTGACGGGCGCGGTGCGGATCGTCGTCGGCGCGGAGTCGGTGCGCATCGGGTCGATGCGGCTCCCGCGGGTGGACGTCGCGGCGGAGCACACGGAGCTGCTGCCGGTAGGGGCGGGGCCGCTGGAGGTGCTGCTGATGGCGTCGCGGGTCAGCGCCGCGCGGGTCGCGGATGCGGGGCTCGAGCCCGCTGTGGCCGAGGCGCGGGCGCGGTTGAGTCGCGCGGCGAAGGAGGTGGCGTCGCAGCTCGGGTGGCTGGGGGTCGACGAGTCGATGGTGGCGGCCTGGCTCGAGGCGCACGTCGGAGCGCGGGCGAGCGGGGAGCGGACGTTCGTGATCGCCGGGCGCGGCGCAGGGAGCGGCGAGGTGCAGCTGGCGCTCTTCGAGTAGGTCGGTGGAGTGGCTCCGGGGAGCCACTCGCGACCCGGACTTGGCTCCGCGGAGCCGGCCAGCGTTCAGCCGCTCAGCCCTGCGTCGCGCAGGATGGCGTCCAGCTCGTGCAGGCGTCCCTCGTCGATCGCGTCGCGGAGGATGGCCGCCTTCATGGCGCGCTGCGCGTCCGCGTGCCGGCGGAAGCAGAAGGTGCGCGAGGCCGAGCAGTCCGAGCTCATCTTGATGTAGGTGCATTGGCCCCGGCCCAGGGTCTGATGGCCGCTCCCGGGCTCGACGAACTTGGTGGCCTGGGCGACCAGGGCTTCGACTTCCTGGTCGCGCTTCTCCTTCAACCGGCGCAGTCGCCCGCTCATGCGGCGGGTCTTGGCGTTGGGCTTCTTCGTCTTCTTGCTCATGGGGTCCCTCCGGGTTGGGCCCCGTGCTCGGTCCGCCCGGCCCTCGGTTGCGTGATCGGGTGGCCCCGGGAGG
>DCLA01000050.1:9399-30326 GCA_002320815.1 Myxococcales bacterium UBA1660 | reverse complement strand
GCAGATCGAGCCCGGCCCGATGCCCACCTTGATGCCATCGACGCCGGCGTCGATCAGAGCCTGGGCGGCGTCGGCAGTGGCGATGTTGCCGGCGACGACCTGCACGCCCGGGTGCTCGGCCTTGGTGGCCTTCACCGCGTCGATGACGCCCTTGGAGTGCCCGTGGGCGGTGTCGATCACCAGGACGTCCACCCCGGCCTTCACCAGCGCGCCCACGCGCTCGACCCGATCCGGTCCGACGCCCACGGCGGCGCCCACGCGAAGCCGGCCCATGTCGTCCTTGACCGCCAGGGGATGCCGCTCGGCCTGGAGGAGGTCCTTGATGGTGATCAGCCCCACGAGCTTCCCATGCTCGACGACCAGGAGCTTCTCGATGCGGTTCGCGTGCAGGGTCTCCCGGGCCTTCTCCTGGGAGACGCCCGGCGGGACGGTGACCAACTCCTTGGTCATGAGCTCGGAGACCGGCTGCTGCAGGTTCTTCTCGAAGCGCACGTCGCGGCTGGTGAGGATGCCCACCGGGGTGTCGCCCTCGAGGACGGGGAGGCCGCTGATGTCGTGTTGGCGCATCAGCTCCAGGGCCTGCTCGAGGCGCATGTCGGCGGTGATGGTGATCGGGTTCACGATCATCCCGCTCTCCGCGCGCTTCACCGCCTCGACCTCCTTGGCCTGGTCGGCGGGGGTGAAGTTCTTGTGGATGATCCCCAGGCCGCCCTGGCGGGCCATGGTCACCGCCGTCCGCCACTCGGTGACGGTGTCCATCGCCGCCGAGAGCAGCGGGATGTTCAGCTCGAGCCCCCGGGTGATGCGGGTGCGCAAGTCGGCTTCCTTGGGCAGGAAGTCCGAGTAGCCCGGCAAGAGGAGGACGTCGTCGAAAGTGAGCGCTTCGGGCAGACGGTCTTCGATCACGGCGGGCTCCTGGGGTCGGGGAGGCTCCCGGAGTGGGAGCCGGTCCCGCCCTATAACCCGATCGCGGCCCGAACGCTCGCGAGGCTCCTCACCGACCGCGCTGCACGTAGAAGGGCGGGCTGGTGCCCTCGCCGCGGCCGCGCACACTCACCGAGAAGCGTCCGTTGCCGGGCGCGTCGGGCAACACGATGGTCAACGCCGTGGCCGTCGCCGAGCGGACGACGACCGGCTGACCGCGGAAGGTCACGCGATCGTTGCGCGCTCGGGGGTCGAAGCCGTAGCCGCGGAGGACCGCCGGACACCCGGGCTCCGCACACTCGGGCGCGACGGAGGTGATGCCGACGCCGGCCGGCGTCTCGGTCACCGTGAGGCTGCCGAGGCTCTGCCGTCGCCCGTCGGGGAAGACGAGATCGACCGGGCCGGTGCGGGCGCCGTTGGGGACCACGACCGTGATCGCCACCGGGCTCTCCCGGTCGGCGCGGATGGCGCGCCGGGGCCCGGTGAACGCCACCTGGTAGGTGCCCTGGGGGAAGCCCTCGCCGCGCACCGTGAGCTGGGCGCCGATCATCGCTTCCCGGGGCTCGAGGTCCCCGACCCGCACGCGGTCACCGACCGTGAACACCGTCGCGCTGGCGGCTCCGCCCTGGGTACCGACCTCGACCTCGATGCGGCCCGAGCGGGCGCGCCGGGGGATCGTGACCACCAGGCGATCGTCCCGGACCGAGACGACCGGGAGGCGCCGGCGACCCAGCGTCACGCGCACCAGCCGGGCGGAATCGCCGAAGCCGGAGCCGGTCAGCGTCACCTCGGTGCCGGGGGGACCCTGGGTCGGGCTGAACGCAGTGATCGCCGGCGGGGTCTGCACCAGGAAGGGCTGGGACGAGCGCGCGACGGCGCCATTGGCGCGCACCTCGAAGGGCCCGCTCGCCGCCCGGACGATCCGCACGCGCAGCCCCCGCGGACTCGCGGAGATCACGTCCTGCCGGACCCCGCCGAGGGTCACGAGGTTCTGCGCGGCCACCGGGGCGAAACCCTGGCCCCGGAGAGTGACCAGGGAGCCCGCCGCCCCCGACGTCGGCGAGAAGGACTCGACCCGCAGCGCCCCCAGGAGGCCGAAGCTCTCGCGGCTGGTGACGGCGACGCCGGCGACGGTGACCTCGAAGGGGCCGCTGGCGCCGTCGGGGATCACCACGACGATGGCCTCGGGGCTCACGCTGCGGACCCGCGCCGCCCGGCCGCCCAGGGTGACCGCGACCTGGCGCACGTCGCGGCCGAAGCCCTCGCCCTGGAGGGTGACCTCGGTGCCGGGGGGGCCGGCGGTCGGCGTGAAGCCGGAGACCTCGAGGGCCTCGGCCACCATGAAGGGCGGGGAGACCGCGTGGCCCCCGCCGCGCACGTCGAGTTCGAAGCGACCGGAGGCCGCGCGCCGGGGGAGGCGCACGGTGAGGGCGGTCTCGGTCGCGCCGACCACGCGGACCCGGCGGCCGGCGAGGGTCACCCGGTTGTCGCGGTCGCGACCCGAGAAGCCGGTGCCGCGCAGGGTGACCTCGGCGCCCGGCGGCGCCCGGGGCGGCTCGATGGCGGTGATGGAGGTGCCGACGGTGACCTCGAAGCGAGGGCTCTCCGCGGGGACCAGGGAACCGTCGACCTGCACCGTGAAGGTGCCCGACGTCGCGTCGCTGGGCAGGATGACGCGAAGCGCGGTCGGCGTGGCCGAGCGGACGACCACCCGCCGACCGGCGAGGGTCACGTCGTTGTCCCCGAGCCGAGCCGAGAAGTTCTGGCCGAGGATGGCGACCTCGCTGCCGGGCGGCGCCGCGGCGGGCTCGAGGCCGGTGATCGCCGGCGCGGGCCGGGCCGCGGTGACCCGGAAGAAGGGTCCAGCGTAGCTCCCTTCGTTGGTCCGCAGGAGGATCGGGCCGCTGGGGGCGCCCGAGGGGATCTCGACGGTCCAGCGGTTGGGCAGGCGCTGGTGCACCGGGAGCTCCACGTCGCCGAGGAAGACCTGGCTGCGGTACCCGAGGTGGCGGCCGATGATCTGGACCCGCGTGCCCGGAGGGCCGGCGCTGGGGGTCACCCGCTCCATGACGGGGCGCTGGGCCAGCGCGGGGCTGACGGCGAAGACGTTGGCGAGGAAGAGCGAAGTGAGGAGAAGTGCGCGCATGGATCCACCCGGTCGGCCGAGCCTCCCGCGGGCGGGGGCGCGCCGTCAACGGCCAGGGGACGGGGCCCAGCGCCCGAGATTCACCCGAGGTCGGCGGGGTCGACCTGCTCGGCAGCGGGGAGCGTGTCCCGGAGGGCCTGGGCGGCGGCGCCCACCGTGGCCGCATCCTTGCCGTCGAAGGTGATCTTCACCCGGTACCGCGGGTCCCGGAAGGCCAGGTAGGAGCCGATGAGCACGCCGGGGAAGCGCGTCGTCAGGTCGTGGAGGGTCGCGGCGATCGCCCCCTCCGTGAGGTGCGTGTAGACCGCCTCGGAGGTGAAGGACTCGCCGAGGTCCAGCTCCGCCTCGAGGACCGCGAGCTTCATCTGGAAGATCTGCGGCACGCCCGGGAGCACGTAGACGTTCTCCACCACGAGGGTGGGCCAGGGGAGGGCGCTCTCCCGGACCAGGCGGCACCCTTCGACGACGTTGGCCATGCGGAGATCCGCGTCGGTGACCGGTTCGCCCTTGGCGCCGTTGTAGCGGCGGATGAGCAGCTCGACCTCCTCGGAGCGGACCACCTCGCGGCCGAAGGCGGCGGCCACGCCGTCGATGGTCACGTCGTCGTGGGTCGGCCCGACCCCGCCGCTGGTGAAGACCAGGTCGTGCGCGGCCCGGAGGGCATTCAGGTCGGCGGCGATGACGTCGATCTCGTCCACGCAGACCACCACCCGGCGCAGAGTGATCCCCAATCGGAAGAGGGTCTTCGCCAGCACGGCGACGTTGGCCTCCTCGACCTTGCCGGTGAGGACCTCGTTGCCGATGACCAACATCGCCGCCGTGCGCTCGTCGCCCATGGCTCGGGCATAGCACGCCGGGGCTCGCGGGGTCCGCTCGTCAGCCGGGCGCCGTGCGCTATAGGGAGCCGGGTCATGTCCCCCGCGCTGCGTACCCTCGTGATCCTCTCCGTCTTGGCGGCGGGCTGCGAGGACGACGTGGTGCCGGAGGTCCCCGAGGCGCCCGCCACGCCGGAGGTCGCCGCCTCCCCCGAGTCGCCGGTCGCGCCCGCGGCCCCCACGCCGGTCACCATCCCCGTCGATGGCGGAAGCCTCGCCGGCGAGCTCCGGGCCGGAACCGAGCGGGACGCGCCCCTCGTGGTCCTCTTTCATCGGGTGGGGGCCGACCGGACCGAGTGGGCGCCGCTCTTCGAGGCCCTCCGCGCCGAGGGCGTCGGGGTGCTGGCCGTCGATCTGCGGGGCCACGGCGCCTCCGTCGGCGGTCCGGTGGGCTGGCGGGAGTTCGCGGCGGGCGACTGGCCGGGCGTCGTGGACGATGGCGAGGCGGTCCTCGAATGGGTCGCCGCGCGCGAACCTCGACCCCGGGCGATGATCCTCGGGGGCTCGTCGATCGGCTCGACGGTCGCCCTGGTGCACGGCGCGCGCTCGGACGTGGACGCGGTCTTCGCGCTCTCGCCGGGCCGCGCCTATCACGGCATCGACGCGCTGAGCCCCCTCGCCGAGTACGGCGACCGGCCCCTGCTCCTCGTCGCCTCCGCCGGGGACATCTCCAGCGCCGAGGTGGCTCGGGACATGGCGCGCGTTGCGCCGGCCGGGGAAGCCCGACTGGCCGAGGGCGAGGAGCACGGCGGCGCCATGCTGCAATCTCAACCCGGCCTGGTGGCCGTGGTCGCCGACTTCGTCGGTGGTGTCTCAGGAGCGAACGAGTGAACGCGGAAGTAGCGCGATGGATCGACCGGGCCCGCCATGCGGTGGCCCTCACCGGAGCCGGCGTCTCCACCGAGTCGGGGATCCCCGATTTCCGGAGCGACGCCGGTCTCTGGCGGGACGTGGACCCGATGGACGTGGCCTCCACGGCGGGCTTCGAAGAAGACCCGGCGCGCTTCTACCGATTCTGGCTGCCCAAGCTGGAGACCATCCGCAACGCCCAGCCCAGCGCGGCCCATCGCTTCCTCGCGCGGCTGGAGAGCCGGGGCCGGATGCAGGCGGTGATCACCCAGAACATCGACGGCCTGCACCAGCGCGCCGGGTCTCGGCGGGTGCTCGAGATGCACGGGTCCTTCCGGACCCTCCGCTGCCAGGCCTGTGGCGCGAAGATGCCCATCGAGCGCGCCCTCGACTCCGGCAAGCCAGTCCCCCAGTGTGCCGAGTGTGGCGCGGAGCGGATGCGCCCCGAGGTGGTCCTCTTCGGCGACATGTTGGGCCCGGTGCTCCGGGACGCCGAGCAGGAGATCCGCGAGGCCGACCTCTTGCTCTGTCTCGGGTCCTCCCTCGCCGTGCACCCGGTGGCCGGGTTGGTTCCCCTGGCCCGCCGCACCGGGGCGAAGGTGGTCATCCTCAACCGCGAGGGCACCTCGATGGACGACGAGGCGGACCTGGTGCTGCGCGGCGAGCTCGAGGATCTCGTCCGCGAGGTCGCCGCGCCGCTGGGTCTGTAGGACTACTCGGCGCCTTCGCCGGGCTCTGCGGCCTCGTCGCCGGGTTCGTCGTCCCAGCCGTCGTCAGCGCCCTCCGCGCCCTCCGCTCCCTCCGCGGCTTCGTCGCCGGCCTCGTCTTCGGGCCAGTCGTCACCCCAGTCGTCGTCGAGCGGCGCGTCGAAGTCGTCCATGGGCGCGACCTCGTCCTCGATGTCCGGTCCGGCGAGGGCCGTGGCGTTGGCCACCATGAAGGCCCCGGCGGCGCCGAGGACCAGGAAGCCCACCAGGGCGCCCCACTTCTTGGGAGCGGGGAGCTTTCGCAGCGCCCAGATGATCCCGCCCAGCGCCGCCAGGCCGGTCACCGCTCCGATTCCCATCACTGCCATCCACATGCGCAGGCTCCTCCGTCCGTTCGCTGGGCCGAGCATACCTCGCTCGACGGGCTCATTGCTGGCCGATCCCCCTTTGGGCCCTAGGTTCGTCCTATGAAACGTGATCTCGTGCTCTTGGGGGGCTCAGCGGGCGCGGTGAGCGGGTTGCGCACCATCGTTCGGGCGCTCCCCGCGGATCTCCCGGCTGCAGTCCTCGCGACGGTGCACCTGGGCGCCGACTCTCCGGCGCTGCTCGGGGAGATCCTCGACCGGGAAACCGCTCTGCGCGCGGCCAACGCGCGGGACGGAGACCTCATCGAGCACGGCCGAATCTACGTGGCCCCTCCGGATTTCCACATGCTCGTCGACGGCGACCACATCCGGCTCTACCGCGGCCCGCGGGAGAATCGTTGTCGCCCAGCGATCGACCCGCTCTTCCGGACCGCGGCCGCGAGTCACGGGCCACGCGTCCTCGCGGGGATCCTCACCGGATGGCTCGACGACGGCTCCGCCGGGCTCCTCGACGTGAAGAGCTGCGGCGGCGGAACCTTCGTGCAGGACCCCGACGACGCCCAAGCGCCCGACATGCCCACCAACGCGATGGCTCTCGTCGAGCCCGACGACGTCGTCCCCCTCGCCGACATCGCCGGACTCATCGCGCGACGGGTCGCCGCCGACTCGATCCCCAGCGACTGGTCGGTGCCCGAGTCCGTGCGCCTCGAGGCCCAGGCGACCTTCGACCGCGGGAACGACTACGGGCTCCTCGACCGCGAGGGCAAGCTGAGCGGCGTGAGCTGCCCCGACTGCGGAGGACCCATGTGGGAGATGGGGCGCGGCGGTCAGTTCCGGGTGCGCTGCCATACCGGCCACGTCCACGGCGAGCAGTCGCTCATCGCCGCCCAACGCTCGGAGGTCGAGCGGGCGTTGGGAGTCGCCCTGCGGGTCCTGGAGGAGCGAGCGCGAATGGGCGACGTTCCGCCGAGCGGACGAACGCACCCGGTCTGGAGAAGATGGCCGAGGAGCGGGCGGCGCGGGCGGAGGAGGAAGCCGATCAGGTGCGGCGCCTCCTCCTGGGCCACGGTCGCGAGCTGAACGCCGCCAACGCAGACGTGCCGCCGCCTACATCGGGGGAAGGTCCGCCGGATCGGTCCACGAGTCCTCGGGATCGTCAGCCGGCGGAGTAGGGGTCGGAGCGGCCCGGGGTTCGTCGTTGGGGATCTGGACGTTGATCGTCTTCAGGGTCCCGGCTTCGATGCGGACCTGGAAGGTCTGGCCGGGCTCCTCGCCGTTGGGCAGGACCCGGATGGTGTGCCGGCCGGGCGGGAGATCGAAGCGGACCGGGGTGCGGCCCAGGTCGTTCCCCTCGTAGACGACGCGCGCGAAGCCGCCGGTCGCGCGGACGGCCAAGGCGCCCGCGCGGGCGACCTCTTCGGCTTCGGTCAGGGCCGAGGAGGGCTGCATCCGCGAGCTCGCCGGGGCGCGGCGCCGGGAGCTCATGGGCTGGCGTGCTGGGGCTTCCGCTTCGCCGGTCGGCTCCGTCGCTTCTTCGTCGCCGGGCTCCTCCGCCAGCGGCTCCACGGTCACGTCGTCGGGCTCGAAGACCATGTCGACGCCGGTGTAGCCCTCGCTCTCGTCGACGACCTCCGGCTCCGGCGTCGCCACGGCGACGGGGACCTCGGGCTCGGGACCCCGATCCTGGGTCAGCGCCCAGGCGGCAGCCCCGCCTCCTGCGAGCAGGAGGGCGACCAGCACGATCAGCCCGGCGCGGCCCTTCTTCTTCCGCGGGGCCCGCCGTCGCTCGTCTTCCACGTCGAAGCGGAGCGTGCGGGGCTGGGAGCCCTGGTCCGCGTCGGGGTCCACCGCGGTGACCGCCTTCAGGAGCGAGTCGTCGTCGACGGAGACCTTGGCCACCGCCGACCCGTCGATGCCTTCGACCTTGCGGACCACCGCCCGTCGCTCGGCGTGGCGGTCGGCGAAGAGATAGTCCATCCACTCCGCGACCTCGGCGGACTCGAAGGGGACCCCGCTCTTGGCGATCCAGTTGCGGAGCTCGCGTCCGAGGTCCCGCGCCGATTCGAAACGGTCGTCGGCGTCCGTGGCCAGGGCCTTGGCGGCGATGTCGGCGAGGGCGCGAGGAACCCAGGGGCGGTCCGCGTCGGCCCGGGGGGTCTCCTCTTCGAGGACGGCGCGGGCGGTCTCGATGGCGCTGCCGCGCCGGAAGAGGGGGCGCACGGCCAGCATCTCCCAGAGGCACACGCCCAGGGCGAAGACGTCGACCCGCTGGTCGAGCTCCCCGGCCCGGAGCTGTTCGGGGGCGGCGTAGGACACCTTGCCCTTCATGACGCCGGTGTTGGTCTGCGTGACCCGCTCGAGGGCCTTCGCGCAGCCGAAGTCGACGATCTTCACCGTGCCCTCGTAGGTCACGAAGATGTTCTGCGGGGACACGTCCCGGTGGATGATCCCGAGCGCGCTCCCGTCGCTCGACTTGGTGGTGTGCGCGGCGTGGAGCCCTTCGGCGGCGTCCGCGATCACCCGGGCGGCCAGGAAGGGCACCGCCTGCATCAGCTCCTCGCCGCGGTCGCGGTCGATGGCCCCGATCATGTCGAAGAGGGGCTCACCGAGGAGGTGCTCCATCGCGAGGTAGTAGACGCCCTCTTCCTCGCCGAAGTCGTAGACCGAGCAGACGTTGGGGTGGCTGATGTTCGAGGCGATCCGGGCCTCGTCGAGGAACATGTCGACGAAGGCCTGCTTCTTCGCCAGGTGCCCGTGGATCGTCTTGAGGGCCACCAGCCGGTCGAGACCGGCGCCGAGCCGCATCTTCCCCAGGTACACCGTCGCCATGCCGCCGGCGCCGAGCTCCTCGGCGAGGGTGAACCGCCCCATGCGGAGGGGGAGGGTGGGGCCGAGCGAAGGTCTCGGCTGGGGCGTGGCTGGCATGCCCACCGAGGATAACCCCAGTCGCCGGGAAAAGGCATCGCCGTACGGCGCTACGCGCGGGCGGTCACACCGTGGGGGCGGGTCGGGTGCTAGGGTCCGCGCCCCGAGAACTCCCCGCCGCGCGCGGGTGTGTTAGGAGCACGTCATGAAGATCCAAGCTGCCGTCGCGTACGAGGCCAAGAAGCCTCTCGTCATCGAAGACATCGAGCTCGAAGGCCCCAAGGAGGGCGAGGTCCTCATCGAGCTTAAGGCCACCGGCGTCTGCCACACCGACGCCTACACCCTGAGCGGCGAGGACCCCGAAGGTCTCTTCCCCTCGGTGCTCGGCCACGAGGGCGCGGGCGTCGTCGTGGACGTGGGCCCGGGCGTGAAGGGCCTCAAGAAGGGGGACCACGTGATCCCCCTCTATACCCCGGAGTGCCGGGTCTGTAAGTTCTGCCTGAACCCCAAGACCAACCTCTGCCAGTCCATCCGGGCGACCCAGGGCAAGGGGCTCATGCCCGATGGGACCAGCCGCTTCTCCAAGGGCGGCAAGACCATCCATCACTTCATGGGCACCTCGACCTTCGCGACCCACACGGTCCTCCCGGAGATCGCCGTGGCCAAGGTCCGCGAGGACGCGCCCTTCGACAAGGTCTGCCTCCTCGGCTGCGGCGTGACCACCGGTCTCGGCGCGGTCCTCAACACCGCCAAGGTGGAAGCCGGCGCCAACGTCGTCGTCTTCGGCCTCGGCGGCGTGGGCCTCTCCGTGATCCAGGGCGCGCGCATGGTCGGCGCCAACATGGTCATCGGCGTCGACATCAACGACGACAAGAAGGCCCTCGGCGAGGCGATGGGCATGACCCACTTCGTCAACCCCAAGAAGATCGACGGCGACCTCGTCGAGTACCTGGTCGCCCTCACCGACGGCGGCGCGGACTACACCTTCGAGTGCGTCGGCCACCCGACCCTGATGCGGCAGGCCCTCGAGTGCTGCCACAAGGGTTGGGGCGAGTCGGTGGTGATCGGTGTCGCCGGCGCCGGCGTCGAGATCAGCACCCGGCCCTTCCAGCTCGTCACCGGCCGCGTCTGGCGCGGCAGCGCGTTCGGCGGTTTCCGCGGCCGGACCGACGTCCCCAAGCTCGTGGACTGGTACATGGACGGGAAGATCGAGATCGACTCGATGGTCACCCACACGATGCCCCTGACGGACATCAACCGCGCCTTCGACCTCATGCACGACGGCTCGTCCATCCGCTCCGTCGTTCTCTTCGATTGATGAAGACCCTCGAAGAGAAGGTCTCCTTCGGCGGGATCAACGGGTTCTACGAGCACGAGAGCGACGCGTGTGGGTGCACCATGCGCTTCGCGGTCTACCAGCCGCCCCAGGCGAAGGAGGGTCCGGTTCCGGTCGTCACCTTCCTCAGCGGGCTGACCTGCACCGCCGACAACTTCACCACCAAGGCCGGCGCGCAGCGCGTGGCGGCCGAGCTGGGGCTGATGCTGGTGATGCCGGACACCAGCCCCCGCGGTGACCAGGTCCCCGACGAGGAGGGCTGGGACTTCGGCAAGGGCGCCGGCTTCTACGTCGACGCCACCGAGGAGCCCTGGTCGACCCACTACAACATGCACTCGTACGTCACCCGGGAGCTCCCGGCGTTGGTCGACGAGCACTTCCCGACCCAGGGGCCGGGGTACCGCAGCGTCTTCGGTCACTCGATGGGTGGGCACGGCGCGCTGGTCCTGGCCCTGCAGGCTCCCGATCAGTGGCGCTCGGTCTCGGCGTTCTCGCCGATCGTCGCGCCCATGCGGGTGCCCTGGGGCATCAAGGCCTTCCCCAAGTACCTCGGGGAAGACCGCGCCACCTGGGCCCGCCACGACGCGACCGCGCTGGTCTCGGAGCGGCAGCATCCCACCACCATCCTGATCGACCAGGGCCTGGCGGACTCGTTCCTCGACGAGCAGCTCAAGCCCGAGCTCTTCGAGGACGCGTGCGCCGCCCATGGGCAGGCCCTCGAGCTCCGGCGGCACGAGGGGTACGACCACTCGTACTACTTCATCGCCACCTTCGTCGAAGACCACCTGCGGCACCACGCCGCGCACCTGAAGGGCTGAGCCGTCGGGCCATCGGGGACTCCCGGTGGCCCGACCCGCCTATCCCCGCTCGACGGTCGCCTCGACCACGAGCCGGTAGCCGAAGCCCTGGCGCGACTCGATGGCGCCCTCGAGGTCGATGCGCTCCAGCGCGCGACGAGTCCGGCGCACGAGCTGCTTCACGTGGTTGCCCTGGGGCGTCGCCGTGTCCCAGGGGAGCCGGACCTGTAGCTCCACCGCCGGGATGTAGCCGCGCACGTCGTCCGGGACGTCCCGGTCTTCGCCGCGCCGTTCGGCCAAGGCCATGAGGAGGGCCACCTGGGTGGCGCCGAGCTGGGCCTGCTCGCCGTTGAACTCGACCAGGCCGCCGCCGCCGCGGGTGGGCTCGACGACCCGCAGGACCCCGCTGCTGGGCCGCCGCTCGGTGGCGGCGACCGACCCGCTCACCTGCTGGGCGGCGCGGAGGTCCGTCACGAAGATGAAGCCCACGTCGCCGAAGACGAGGAGCTGCTCGGCCTCGATCAGGGTCGGGGCTCCGACCCGCCGCCCGTCGATCCAGGTGCCGTTGGTGGAGCCCTCGTCCCGCACGCGCCAGCCGTCGGCCGTGCGCTCCAGGAGGGCGTGCCGTCGGGACACCGACCCCTGCAGGATGGCCAGGTCCGCCTCGGCGGGATCACGGCCGACCACGGTGCGCTCGCGGAGCGGCACCAGGCGGCCGAAGGGGTCGACCAGCCCCGCGCCGACCGCGCTCTCGCTCGGCGCGACGACCTGCTCGGGGCAGAGCCCCTCGACCCGGGGGATGCGATGGATTCGCCTCATCGGAGCTCCGTGCTGATCTGACTGAGTCGCCGCTCGAGGTCGCGGACCCGTTGCTCCCGCTCGACCAGGAGCTCCCGGACGTCGCGCTCGGCGTCATGGGCCCGCCCGGCTTCGGTCTGGGCCCGCTGGGCTTCCCGCCGAGCGGCGTCCCGGGCCGCGCGCGCCTCCTCGAGGGCGTGCTCGAGTCGTTTGTTGGTCTCTTCCAAGGTCTCGTCGCGCTCGGCGACCTGTTGGGCGGAGGCTTCGGCCGACTGCTCGGCGAGCTCGCGCTGCGCGCGCTCTTGCTCGGCCCGCTCCGCCTCGCTGGTGGCTTGCTGTTCGGCCACCAGGGCCCGCTCGGCCTCGTCCCGCGCTCGCTCGGCGGCGGCGCGCGAGGATCGCTCCGCGCCCGCGATGGTGATCAAGGCGATCACCGCCCCGGCGGCCACCGCGAGGGCGACGGCCACCAGGACCCCCACACCCATCCGCCGGCGTCGCAGCGACCGGGCCTCGAGATCGACGGCCGCGGCGAGGAACTCGCGCTCGCGGGTGGACAGGCCGGTGCGGCGATGGCGCAGGTGCTCGACCTCGCGGAGCGCGTCGCCGGTCCAGAGCAACCCCGTGCTCCGGCCGCGCTCGTCCCATTGGCGGGCCGCGTCCCGGAGCTGATGGAGGGCCACCACGTCGTCCCGGTCGGCGTCGAGCCATTCGGCCAAGCGCGGCCAGCGGGTGATCAGCGCCTCGTGGACCAGCTCCACCGTGGTCTCCCGGTCGTCGCTGTGAGCCACGAGGAGGCGCGCTCGGATGAGGGCCTCGACGAGTTCCCGCGCTCGCGCCGGGTCTTCGGCGGTCTCCACCAGCTCGTCGAGGGTCGCGATGGCCCGGGTCCGCTCCGGGGTGACCAGTCGGTCGAAGACCCGGGGGGCCTCCTCGCGGATGGCGGCGGGGAGCTCGTCGAAGACCGCGTCCGCGTGCGAGGCCAGCGCGCCTTCGATGCCGCCGAGGGCCTCGTAGCTGGCGTCGGTGAGGAGCCGCCGGGAGCGGTCCCGGGTGTCCCAGAGGCGGGCGGCGGTGAACTGCATGAGGGGTAGGGCGCCGGGGTTGCCGGCGAGCTCGGCGACGACCTCCTCCACGAAGTCGCCCTCGAAGCCGTAGCCCACGAGGGCCGCTGGTTCGACCAACGCGGCGCGGAGGTCGTCGGGACCGAGAGGAGCCAGGAGCAAGAGGCCCCCGGTGACCTGGTCGCGGAACGCCGCGTCCTCGGCGACGCGGTCGAGGAAGTCCGAGCGGATGGTGGCCACGACGCGCAGGGGAGAGGCCACGTCGTCGGCGATGGCGCGGACCGCGGCGGTGAAGGCGAGGCGCTCGGCCAGCGGCGCACCCAGGGTGTAGAGCTCCTCGAGCTGGTCGATGACCACGAGGAGTCGGGTCCCCTGGCGCTGGGCGTGTTCGCGCAAGCGCATGGCCAGGAGGCCGGGCTCGGCGGCGAGCCGCTCGGCGAGCTGGGCTACGCCCTCCGCGCTCTCGTCGCCATCCAGGCGCCCGGCGAGGGCCGCGAGGTGGCTCGCCGGGTGGCGCCCCGGTCGCAGGCGGAGGGTGCGCCAGCGACCCGAGCGGAGCAGCTCGGGGACCAGACCAGCGTGGACCAGGGACGACTTGCCCACCCCCGAGGGGCCGGCGACCGCCACGAGCGGGACTTGGTCCAGGCGGGCCGCGGCCCGCCGGGTGTCGCCCGAGCGCCCGAAGAAGAGCTCGGCGCGCTCTTCGGAGAACGTGCTCAGGCCGGGGTAGGGGCAATCGTTCTCGCCGACCCGGGCCCGCGCGCGTTCCGCCAGGAGGTCTTCGAGCGCCGTGACGATCTCGTCGGCTCGTCCGTAGCGGTCCGCCGCCTCGTAGGCGCAGCAGCGCGCGACGACCTCGGCGAGATCCCGCGGCATGGCCTCGGCGAGCTCGGCGACGTTGGGCAAGGGCACCAGGCCGTTCGCGGCGGCGTAGAGGCGCGGCGTCCCGGTCTCCGGCCCGAGGACGTGCTCCCCCACCAAGAGCTCGTGGAGCAGGACGCCGAAGGCGTAGATGTCCGCCCGCCCGTCGACCGCTTCGCCCCGGAGCTGCTCGGGGGCCATGTACTTCAGGGTCCCGACCACCCGACCCACCTGGGTCAGTCCGGGATCTTCGAAGCCCACGTCCGACGGCGCCGAGGCCCGCTCCCGGCTCGGGCCGGGGCGCTCCGGGCTGGTGGTCCGGCGGTGGGGGATGGCCTTGGCCAGGCCGAAGTCGAGGACCTTCACCACGCCGGCCTCGGTGAGGAAGACGTTCGCGGGCTTGAGGTCTCGGTGGACGATGGAGAGGGAGTGCGCGTGGGCGAGGGCCCGGGCGATGGCCAGCCCGATCTCCGCCGCCCGCTCGGGGCCGGGCAGCGCGTCGTCCAGCGCCTCCGACAGGGACTCGCCGACCAGCCGCTCGAGGACCAGGAAGGGATGGCCCTCCCACTCGTCCGCCCCGTGGATGACCACGATGTTCTCGTGGTTGCATCGGGCCGTGGCTCGCGCTTCGACCAGGAGTCGCGCCGCGAACTCCGGGTCGGTGTCGTTCATCATCTTGATGGCCACGTGGCGACCGAGCCGGGGATCGCGAGCCAGGTAGACGCCGCCCATCCCCCCGCGGCCGAGCAGACGGATCACTTCGTAGCCCCCGATGGTGGTGCCACGGTCGACCTGGGGCTCGGGCGCCACCCGCGGGTGGGCGTCGCCCTTCAGGTCGGGAGCGGCCACGGTCGGCTCCCGGGCGCCGACGGGGGCGCGGGGCAGATCGAGGGTCGGAGGAAGCTGTGCCGGGCGGGATTCCGGTTCCACGGGGACCCCCAAGATACCCCATGCGCGCCGAGTCGTCTGCTAGCGTACTGGGGTGATGCGCCCCAGGCTCCATCGCACACCAGCCCTACTGGGGCTCCTGCTGCTCTCGGGCTGCCTCGAAGCCCACGCGAGCGACTGCCTGGACATGATCTGTCCCGGGGGCTTCGTGTGCGCCGAAGACATCGGTCGCTGCGTGCTCCCCGAGCAGATCGAAGCCTGCGTGGGCCTCGTCGACGACGACCCGTGCTCCTACGGCGCCGGTACCGGCTTCTGCTACCTCGGCTACTGCCAGGCCTTCGACTGCGGCGACGGCCAGCGCGATGGCGATCCGGCGCGGGACGGCGAGGTCTGCGACGACGGGAACGCCCTCGGCGGCGACGGCTGCAGCGCGGACTGCCGTTCCGACGAGACCTGCGGGAACGGGGTCGTGGACACCCGGGTCGGCGAGCGCTGCGACGACGGGAACACGGTCGACGGCGACGGATGCCAGGCCAACTGCGCCCTGCCGACCTGCGGCGACGGGATCGTGGACCCGGGCGAGGTCTGCGACGACGGCAACGACCAGCTCGAAGACGGCTGCAACACGCGCTGCAGCTCCGACGAGACGTGCGGCAACGGCGTGGTGGACGCCTACCTCGGCGAGGAGTGCGACGAGGGGCCCAGCGTGACTTTCGGGTGCGGGAGCACCTGCCGCATCCCGCGCTGCGGCAACGGGGTGCTGGACCCCCTCGAGCTCTGCGACGACGGAAACTTCGACGCCGGCGACGGCTGTGGTCCCGCCTGTGACTCCGACGAGACCTGCGGCAACGGCGTCGTCGACTTCGGCGTCGGGGAACAGTGCGACGACGGGAACCTGCGCAGCCACGACGGCTGCTCGAGTCGGTGCACGGCGGAGCTTCCGCTCTTCACCGAGAAGAGCTTCGGCGCGCCGGCCCGGCGCTTCGCGCAGATGGTCTACGACACCGCCCACGATCGCTTCGTCCTCTTCGGGGGTGAAGGCCCGGTAGGCGAGCCGATGCGCGGGACCGAGGTCTTCCAAGATCGCCAATGGACCCGGCTCACCCCCGTCGGCTCGGAGCCGCCGCCTCGGGTCGATCACGTCCTCGTCTACGACGCCGCCCGCCGGCACGTGCTGATGTTCGGTGGCCTGCCGCCAGACGGGCCCCCGGGGGTCATGCCCCTGGGCGACACCTGGGTGCTCCGGGGACGCGCGTGGGAGCAGCTCACCTCCATCCCGATCGGTCCGCTGCGCGGAGCCGCGGCGGCCTACGACGCCGCCCGCGAGGAGGTGGTGCTCTTCGGCGGTCAGGGCTCCGGTCGCCGGATGGCGCAGACCTGGGTCCATGACGGCATCGAGTGGCGCCTCCGCGCGCCTTCGGTATCGCCCCCGGCGCGGGTCGATGCGCAGATGGTGTACGACTCCGTGCGGGAGCGGGTGGTGCTCTTCGGCGGCCATGGCGCGTCCGTCGCGCTCCTCGAGGACACCTGGGAGTGGGACGGCGTCGACTGGACCCGGCGCGCGGCGGCGACCCATCCGGTCGGCGTGGGCGCGGCGGCGTACGACGCCGAGCGCGGGGTCACGGTGGGGTTGACCGGCATGGCGGGGGACGCCGAGCCGGCCATCTGGGAGTGGAATGGCCTGGCCTGGTCCCAGCCCGACCTCACGGTGGGCCCGCTGCCCCGATGGGGCGCGGCCGTCGCCTATCGGCCCGGGTGGGGCGTCGCGATGCGCTCGGGGACCGACCGCACCATGGGCCCCTCCTTCGACGACTTCTGGACCTACGACGGCGACTGGACCGCCCACGAGTGGTCGCGGCAGCCCGGGGCCCTCTTGGAGCCCGCCGGGGCCTTCGATTCTCGCACTCGGGAGGTGGTCCTCTTCGGGGGGCGCACCGCACCGCCCAGTCTGAGCGCCAGCCCGGACCAGTGGTCGTACGACGGGACCGACTGGACCTTGCGCGATCGGATCGAGGCGCCGCCGATGACCCATCCCTTCTCCGATATGGTCGACGACGCCGCGCACCATCGCCTCCTCGCCGTCCGGCCGGGCCCGACCGAGATGGAGACCTGGGCCTTCCGAGACGGGCACTGGGCCCAGGTGCAGACCGTGGGGGCTCCCCCGTACCGGCGGCTGACCACCCTGGTCTACGACGCGACCCGCGAGGTGGTGGTGCTCTTCGGCGGGAGTCGGCGCAACGACACCTGGGAGCTCGACGGCGACACCTGGACCGAGCGCACGCCGGCCGAGAGCCCGCCCGAGCGCTCCTCCGCCTTCGGCGCCTTCGACCCGCTCCGCGGCGAGGTGGTGATCTTCGGCGGACGCGACGACGCGATGCGGGACGACACCTGGGAGTGGAACGGGACCCGCTGGCGCGAGGTGGTCACCGAGCTGCGCCCCCGGCCCCGGGACGGCCGCGGCATGGACTACTTCCCCGCCCGTCGCAGCATCATCCTCGCCGGCGGCAACGACGCCTACAACGACGTCTGGGAGTTCGACGGCACGGCCTGGACTCGCCTCTCGGTGCCCCTGACCTTCGAGGCCCGGGCCTCGCCCCTGGTGGTCACCGACCGGGAACGCGACGTCATCGTCCTGGCCAGCGGGGACCCCAACGCGACGACCTGGGAGTTCGGATTCCGCTCCGAGGTGCCCGACGAGGTCTGCTCCGGCGGCATCGACGACGACGGCGACGGACTGGTCGACTGCGAGGATCCCGATTGCGAGGAGAAGGCCTGCGGGACCCAACAGGCCTGCCGGGCGGAGGCATGCGTCTGTCGCTTCGGCATCGAGACCGAGTGCGCGGACGGGCTGGACGGCGACTGCGACCGCCTGGTCGACTGCGAGGATCCCGACTGCGCCGGCGCGGCCTGGTGTGGGGCCGAGGCCGATTGCGCCGACGGCGTCGACGACGACTTCGACGGAGCGACGGACTGCGCCGACCCCGGATGCGCTACGGTGGGCCCGTGCGAGCTCTTCGAGACGACCTGCGGGGACCGGGTCGACAACGATGGCGACGGCCGGGCCGACTGCGCCGACCCGGACTGTTTCCTGACCGCATGCGCGCGACCTTCCTGATCCTGGCGGCTCTGGTGGTTCTGGCGACGGCGATCCCTTCCGGGGCCGCCGCCCAGAGCGACGGCGCGGTGGCTCCGGCGAGTCCGGAGACGACCGAGCTCGAGGAGCCGGGCCTGGAGGGACCGAAAGCAGAGACCGGTCCCGCGGAGCCCGACCGCCCCTGGGCCGAGGGCGTGAGCGACGACGACCGGGCCGCGGCGTTGGAGCGCTTCCGGCGGGCCAACGAGCGCTTCGCGCAGGCCGAGTACGCGGAGGCGGCGGCGCTCTATCGCGAGGCGCTGGAGCACTGGGACCACCCGGCGATCCACGGCAACCTCTCGGTCAGCCTGATTCACTTGGACGACCCCATCGGGGCGCTCCACGAGGTCGAGGCGGCGCTCGCTCACGGCGCGGCCCCCTTCGAGCCCAGCACCCTCCAGCAGCTGCAGACCAACCGGCGCCTCCTGCGCGACCAGCTCGCCCGGGTGGTGGTCGTCGCCGAGACCGAAGGCGCCGAGGTGCTCCTCGATGGGGAGCTCCTCTTCGTGGCGCCGGGTCGCGGCGAGCGGCTCGTGCGCGTGGGTTCCCATCGGGTGGTGGCCACCGCCGATCGCCACCTGACCTTCGTCCGGGCCGTCGACGCGCTGCCCGGCGAGGCCACGGAGGTGGAGGTTCGGCTGGTGCCGCTGGAAGACGCCGCGCGCTACGAACAGCGCTGGCCGGCCTGGATCCCGTACGTGACCCTGGCGGGCGGCCTGGCCCTCGTGGGCACCGGGGTCGGCCTGCGCCTCGCAGCGGCGGCGAACATCGACGAGTACGACGACGAGGTCGCCTCCGAGTGTCCGGTCGGTTGCCCGGCGCAGGATCTGCCCGCTGCGGTTCGGGACCTCGAGGAGCGCGGGAAGGCGCTCGATCGGACCGCGCTGGTTTCCTTCGTGCTGGGAGGCCTGGGGACCGCGGCCGGGGTCGCGCTGGTGTTCCTCAATCGTCCGCGGCGCATCGAGGTCGACGCGACGGGCGCGCCCCTCGCCGTGAGCCCGAGCGTGGGCCCGCGCGGCGCGGGCATCACGCTGCGCGGCGCGTTCTGAGCCGACTCAGTGCTCGCGTAAGCTGTGCAGGCGCCAACCCGGCGCGCGATGTTCGTCGTTCGCGCGGCAGGTGAGCCGCGCCGGCGCCGCGGCGGTCTCCTCGACCTCGATGGTCACCAGCTTGCCGTCGGGGCGCCGGAACGTGGTGCGCACCCCGAGGTCGGTGGCCTCGTGGGCCTCCAGGCGCAGCTCGTCGAGTCCGACGAGGGTCAGCCGCTCGCGGACCAGCCACTCCGCGGCCTGCGCCGCGAAAGGGTAGGAGGTCCGTCCGCGGTAGTGGGGGAGGTCGAGCTTCCCCGCCGCCAGCCGGTTCATCAGCCGCGTGGCCTGGGGGGCCTCGACGCGACCGTAGTAGATGCCCAGGGGCAGGAAGAGGACGTTGCCCGCGAAGCGGTCGCCGCCGATGTGGGAGGTCTCCCAGACGGTCTCCGGGTGGGAGTCCGCCAGCGCGTGGGCGATGAGACGACCCTTCTTCGCGCAGCAGGGGTCGTGCTTCCCGTGGGTGCACACGAAGGCGTGGAGCTCGCGCTCCACCACCCCGCCGACGCTCGAGCCCTGCCGCAGCGGTCCGAAGTCGTGGGCCAAGATCGCTTCTGCGTCGGCGAAGTCGAGGCGCTCGAGCCAACGGCTGCCCCGGCCGGTGAAGGCCGCGAAGACCCGATGGCCTCGCTGCTCGTACCGCCCGTGCCGCCGGATGAGCAGCACCCGGGCGCCGAGCGTCCGGCCCAAGCGCTGCAGGCGGGCCCCGACCTCCCGGCCGAGGGCGTTGTCCCGGAGGGCCTGCGCGCCCCACGCGCCGCTCTGTTCCACCAGGAGCCAGCGCTGCACGGTGGACGCGGTGCCGTGGAGGGGTTCGCCGCGCTCGACGCTGGCGTCACTGCAGAAGAAGCGCTCGCTCACGTCGGGTCCGGTCGCAGGAATCCCTCGCGGACCAGCCGGCGCAGGAGCACCGCGCGCCCCGGTGCGTCGAGGTGATCCGCCAGATCGCGCGCTCGCAGGGTCTCGGCGTGGAGCACGATCTCCAGCGCACCCAGGATGCGCACCGGGAACCGGAGCGCCGCCTCGCCGGCTCGGAGCACGGCGTGGTCGCCTTGGACGGCGAGCTCCCAGGGGACCTCCGTCGCGCGGCGCAGCGGGGTGGCGTCCGTGAGCTCGTCGGGCTCGGCCAGCGCGCGTAGCCGCCCGACCGCGGACGGCCTTCGTCGCGTGCGCGACCGGCTCGCGTGGTCCGCCGCCAGCGCGACGGGATCGCGATCCCTCAGCCAGGCGGCCACCGTCTCCAGCATCTCGGCGGCGCCCGCTTCGAGCTCGCCGGGGTGGGTCCCGTAGCGAACGGGCAGCGCCTTGCGCAGGCCGGCCAGCTCGGGGGCGTCCTTCATGACCTCCTGGAGCACGTCCAGCCAGGTCGGGCTGCGGATGCCCAGGGTGAGGTGCAAGGACGACTCGTCGGCGGTACCCGCGGCCTGGTGGGGCACGCCGCGCGGCAGGTAGAGGCAGTCGCCGGCCCGGAGGACCAGCTCTTCGACGGGTTCGCCGGGCGACCGGTGCCGCTTCTGCTTGGGATAGGCGCCCACCGGATCGGCGACGTCGGGGGCGTAGAGGCTCCAGGTCTTCGACCCGTGGAGCTGCAGCACCAGGACGTCATGGGTGTCGTGGTGGACCGCCAAGCCCCGGGCGCCCGCCGGCGTCAGGTAGGCGTTGGCCTGGAGCGGGTGTCCGAAGAAGCTCTCCAGCTCGTCGCAGAAGCGCTGGACCGGCGCGTGAAAGCGATGGAGCCCCTGGAGGACCAGGGTGGCGCCCTCGGCGAAGGCACGGAGGACCGGCTCGGGGTCGATGGCGTCGCCCACCCGGCTACCCCCGGTCCGGTGGGCGGTGAGGAAGCGGCTGCGCGGGAGGGTCTTACCCTCGCGGACCACGCGCAGGGCCGGGTACCGGAGCCCGCCGGTGCCGATGAGGGCGTCGGCGGTCGCCAGGCTCAGGACGTCCGCCCAGGCGGACGCATCCGCGCCGCCGTAGCGACGCGGATGCTGGGTCCAGACCTCGCGCAGGAAGTGGGTGGGATCCCCCACGCAGCGCGCGATGGCGTCGGGCTCCGCCATGGCCGGGGCTCAGGCGTCCTTCTGGTCGGCGTCCGCGTCGGCGGCGTCGGCATCTGCGTCGGCGGCGTCGGCGTCCGCGTCGGCGGCGTCGGCATCGGCGGCGTCGGCATCCGCGTCGGCGGCGTCGGCATCCGCGTCGGCGGCGTCGGCGTCCGCGTCGGCGGCGTCGGCATC
>DCLA01000050.1:0-9021 GCA_002320815.1 Myxococcales bacterium UBA1660 | reverse complement strand
GTCGGCATCCGCGTCGGCGGCGTCCGAATCAGCGTCCTCGGCGTCGGGGTCGGCGCCGTCTTCGAACGCCTCCGCGCTGGGGTCCAGGGTCTCGATCTCGTCGTCGTTGATGGTGGTGGGCTCCATGCAGCGATTCCTAGGGATGCGCCCGGTTTCGGCAAGGGCCTCGGCGCCGAGGCCGACTCCCGCGTAACCGTGCCCCGCTCCGGCCCCACTCATCCGGTGTGTCGATGAAGACCACGGACCTCTTGGTGAAGGCTCTCGAGAACGAGGGCGTCACCGCCATCTATGGCGTGCCCGGCGAGGAGAACATCGATCTCGTCGAGTCCTTGCGGACGTCGAGCATCGAGCTGGTGCTCACTCGCCACGAGCAGGCCGCCGCCTTCATGGCCGCCGCGGAGGGTCGCCTCACCGGGCGCCCGGGGGTCTGCCTCTCCACCCTGGGTCCCGGCGCGACCAACCTCCTCACCGGGGTCGCCCAAGCGCACCTGGCCGGGATGCCCTTGGTGTGCATCACCGGCCAGAAGCCGATCGGGCCCCGCGTCCAGGGGCGCTTCCAGATCCTCGACGTGGTCGCGATGATGCAGCCGGTGACCAAGAGCGCGCAGGCCATCGTCGATCAGGACGACGTGCCCGCGGTGGTTCGTGAGGCCTTCCGGCTGGCGGCCCGGGAGAAGCCCGGGCCGGTGCACATCGAGCTGGCCGAGGACGTCGCCGAGCGGGCCAGCCAGGGGCGGGTGATCCCCGCCGGGAGCGCGCCGCCGCCGGGCGCGAGCGCGGAGGCCCTCGACCGAGCCGCGGAGCGCATCCGCGCCGCCCGGCGACCCCTGCTCCTCCTCGCCAGCGGCGCCAACCGCGAGGAGTGCCACGACGCCGCGCTGGCGCTGGTCGAGCGCAGCGGGCTGCCCTTCTTCACCACGCAGATGGGCAAGGGCGTCGTCGACGACGCGCACCCCCAGTGCCTGGGCACCGCGACCCTCTCGTCGGGGGATCTGGTCCACGACGCGGTGCGCGAGGCGGACCTGATCATCAACGTCGGCCACGACCTCTGCGAGAAGCCGCCCTTCGTGATGGAGCCCACCGGCGCGGAGGTGGTCCACGTGGCCTTCGAGGCGGCGACCATCGACCCGGTCTACTTCCCGCAGCACGAGGTGATCGGCTGTCTGAGCGCGAACCTCCTGGGCCTGGCCGCGCGACTGGAGGGGCTCGCGCCGGCGGGCTTCCCGGAGACGCGGGCGCGCTACGAACGGGAGATCCTCGCGCGAGACATCGAGGGCCTCGAGGCGACGCACCCGCTACGCATCGTCCGGGACGTCCGCGCGGCGCTGCCGGACGACGGCATCGTCAGCCTGGACAACGGCATGTACAAGCTGTGGTTCAGCCGCTACTTCCGCGCCGCCGAGCCCCACACGCTGCTCCTGGACAACGCGCTCGCGACGATGGGGGCCGGGCTCCCGGTGGCCATCGGCGCGAAGCGCGCCCGGCCCGACCGAAAAGTGGTCGCGGTCGCCGGCGACGGCGGCTTCCTGATGAACTCCGCCGACCTGGAGACCGCCGTTCGCCTCCGGCTGGACCTGGTCGTGGTCGTGGTCCGCGACGACGCGCTGGGCATGATCCGCTGGAAGCAGGCGAAAGAGGGCTTCGACGATCACGGGCTCCGCTTCGGGAACCCCAGCTTCCCGGCGCTCGCCGAAGCCTACGGCGCTCGGGGGCACGAGGTCTTCGGCGAGGGGCTGCGCCCGGTCCTCGAGGACGCGCTCGCCGCGGGCGGCGTCCACCTCATCGACTGCCCGATCGACTACTCGATGAACCAGACCGAGTTCGGCTGAGCGCCGTCGCGAGCGAGCGCCACCGAGCGGGTCGCCCCGCCCGGCGCGCCCCGTCCGGGACTCAGCCCGCGCGGTCCTGCTCGGCCAGGACGCGCCGCAGGATCTTGCCCGACGCGGACTTGGGGATGCTCTCCACGATCTTCACGTCGCGCAGCTGCTTGTAGTGGGACACCTGGTCGGCGACGTGCTTCTTCACCGCGTCGGCGTCCAGGTCGGTGACCACGAAGCCCACCGGGATCTCGCCCGCCTCGTCGTCGGGGCGACCGATCACCGCCGCGTCGGCGATCTGCGGGTGCTGCAGCAGGATGGCTTCCAGCTCGGCCGGCGGCACCTGGAAACCCTTGTACTTGATGAGCTCCTTGAGCCGGTCGACGATCCGGAAGTAGCCGCCGTCGTCGACGGTGGCCACGTCCCCGGTGTGCAGCCAACCGTCGGCGTCGATCATGTGGGCCGTGGCTTCCGGGTTGTCGAGGTAGCCCTTCATGACCTGAGGCCCCCGGATCCACAGCTCGCCGCGCTCGCCCTCCGGCGCGTCCGCGCCGGTCTCGGGATCGACGATGCGTGCCTCGGTCAGCGGCGAGAGGACGCCGATGCTCCCGGGCTGGTTGTTCTCGGGGGAGTTGCAGTGGGTGACCGGGCTGGTCTCGGTCAGGCCGTAGCCCTGGAGCACCGTGCACCCCAGGCGCGCGGCGGCGGCCTCGGCCAGCTCCGGCGAGAGCGGCGCGGCGCCGCTCATGAGGATCTCGATGGAGGAGAGATCGAACTTCTCCACCAGCGGGTGCTTGGCCAGCGCGAGCACGATGGGCGGGACCACGAAGCTGTGCGTGACGCCGTGCTTCTGATGGAGCTCGAGGAAGAGCGGGAGGTCGAAGCGCGGCATGGTGACCACGGTCGAGCCCTCGCTGAGCGCGAGGTTCATGATGACCGTCATCCCGTAGATGTGGAAGAAGGGCAGCACGCCCATCGCGACGCTGCCGTCCTTCACCGCCAGAGCGGCCTTCGCCTGGGCCACGTTGGCCACCAGGTTCCGGTGGGTGAGCATCACCCCCTTGGGCAGGCCGGTGGTGCCGCTGGAGAAGGGCAGGGCGACCAGGTCGTTCGCCGCGTCGATGGCTACCTCCGGCGCCTTGGCCGGGTCCCCGAAGAGGCTGGCGAAGGCGGTGGCGCCCTCGGCTTCGCCGAAGACCACGACCTCCTCGATGCCCACCTCGGCGGCGGCCTCCTTGGCCGTCGCCAGGAAGGGCGGCGCGGTGATCAGCCGGGTCGCCTTGGCGGCCTTCAGCTGGCGCGCCAGCTCCTCGGCGGTCGAGGTGGGGTTCACGGTGGTGACCACGCCGCCGGCGGTGGCGATGCCGTGGAAGGCGACCGCGTACTCCGGGAGGTTGGGGCTGAAGATGCCCACCACGTCGCCCTTCTTCAGGCCCCGCTCGGCCAGGCCCGCCGCGAGCCCTTTCACCAGGCGATCCAGCTCGGCGAAGGTGATGGTGCGGCCGCTGGGGCCGTCGACGAGGGCCGGGCGGTCGCCGAACTCGGCGGCTCGGGCCAGCGTGACCGCTGCCAGATTGCCGTCGGGGATCGTCACGTCGGCGTGGGGGCTCTTCAGGACCATCGTCGTTCTCCTCAGATTCTCGCGAGCTGTTTCCGTGAGGTTTCGGAGCCTACGCCAACCCCGGTGGGCACCGAAAGGGCCGCCGGCCCGGACGCCACGACTGCAAGGAAGTCGGCTGGCGCCCTTGACGCGGCGTGGTCGCACCCGATGCCCGAGGCATGACCTTGCCCACCGCGACCTTCGGACCGACCGGCCTCGAGACCACCGTGATCGGCCTCGGCGGGATGCCCCTCTCCATCCAAGGGCGGCCGGATCGAGCCGAAGCGCTCCGGGTGATCCACGCGGCTCTCGACGCCGGCATGCGCCTCATCGACACCGCCGACGTCTACTGCCTCGACGACGACGACATCGGCCACAACGAGGCGCTGATCGCCGAAGCGCTGCGCACCTGGAGCGGGGACGCCGACGAGGCGCTGGTGTGCACCAAGGGCGGGCTCTCCCGACCCGGCGGCGCCTGGGAGACCGACGGCGACCCGGAGCACCTCCGCGCCGCGTGCGAGCGCAGCCTCCGCGCGCTCGGTGTCTCGGCCATCGCCGTATACCAGCTCCACGCACCCGACGACGATGTCCCCTTCGCCGACTCGGTGGCGGCCCTCGCGCGGCTCCGCGACGAGGGGAAGATCCAGCACGTGGGGCTGTCCAACGTGAGCCGCGCCGAGCTCGACGAGGCGCGCGCCATCGTGCCCATCGTCAGCGTGCAGAACCGTTGCAACCCCTTCGACCTCCGCGCCTTCGAGGGCGGCGTGGTGGCGCGTTGTGAGGAGCTCGGGCTCGCGTTCCTGCCCTACAGTCCGGTCGGTGGCGGCCACGGGAAGACGCGCGTGGGCGACGACCAGATCTTGATCCACGTGGGGCAAGCCCACGGCGCGAGCACCTACGAGGTCGCGCTGGCGTGGCTACGCCGCAAGAGCGCGAGCATGTTCCCCATCCCCGGCGCCAGCCGGGCGGAGAGCGCGGAGTCCAGCGCCCGCGCCGCCACGCTCGAGCTGGCGGCCGAGGACGTGGCGCGCATCGACGCGCACGTCGGCTTCCCGGCCTGACCCGTCACGGCCGCGCGGGGACGACGTCGCCGAAGGTCGGGGACCCGCTGGTGGCCTCCACAACCGGCGCGTCACAGGCCAGCCAGTTCCGATAGCGGGCGATGCCCTCCACCGAGTCGATGGGCGGGATCCGCTCGCCGGCGTCGTCCGTGTACCGCGGGACCCGGTCGAAGAGCCCCAGGGTCTGCTCGCCGAAGGGCGGCATCTCGCCGCTCTCCACGAGCAGGTAGGCGGCGTCGATGTGGTCCAGGATCGCCTGGCGCCCGGCGTCGAGGCGCTCCCGCTGGGGCTCGAGGGCACCGAACCCGGGGTCCACCGGGGTCATGTCGAAGTCGAGGCCCGCGGGCGCGCCGAAGCGACCCACGCCCTCGGCGGTGGCCGCGTGGCAGAACGCGCTGCTGCCGCAGGAGAGCCGCACCATCGCCTGACCTTCGTAGGCCGGCAGGCCCTCGTCGTCGTACACCACCGTCCGGGCGAGGGCGTCGTCGCACTCCCCCAGGTCCGCGCCGCAGCCGACGCTCAGGGCAAGAAGAAGGCCCGCACCGAGTCGTCGCCCAGCGAGTGACAGCCGGTGCACAGGTTCGGCTGCCCGGAGTAGAGGGTGTCCCCCTCGCCGTCGTACTCGACCCAGAACCATTCCCCGTCCTCCTTGCTCATCGCCGCGACGAAGCAGAGCTCGCCGTCTTCGTAGCCGTCTTTGACGATCACCGCGCCGTCGGACCACTCGTCGAGCCGCGTGGGGCTCGCCAGGTCCTGGGTGACCACGTCGTTGACGTAGATGTCCACCATGTCGCCGTGGGCGGCGCGGCTGGGGCTGCGCTCGGGGTAGCCCGGCGCGCGCTCCCAGCTCCGGTAGTCCTCGGTCTGGATCCGGTCCCAGAACGCCCGAGCGCGCTCGGGTTCCTGGTCCTCGCCGCACCCCACCAAGAGCGCCATCAAACACACCCACCGTCCCATCGTGGGCATGGTATCGCGACCCGGCCCCGATGTTACAGTCCGGCGATGGCGTTTCGGGACGAAAACGAGGCCCTGCGCGCCCGCGCCGACGCCGCCGAGCAGCGGGCGGCGCGGGCCGAGGACGAACGCGAAGAGCTCGAGGCCCAGCTCCAGGCGGCGCGCTCCAACGACGCCGCCGACGCGGCGCGGATCGCCGAGCTCGAGGCGCAGCTCGCCCGGCTCGAGGGCGCGCGGCGTCCGTCCGCGAAGGCCGCCCCGAAGGTGTCCCGGGTGCCGCTGGTGCTGGCGCTGGCGGGGATCGTGATGGGCGCCGGGGTGGTGGGCTTCCTCTCTCTCCGCTCGCACTCGTCGCCGCCAGCATCCGTCTCCGAGCCGTTGGGCACCCCTCACCCACCAGCGAATCCCGTCCAAGTGGGTGGGCCCGCGGTGCCGCCCGAGCCGGTGCCGCCCGAACCGGTGCCGCCCCTCGAGCGCGTGCGGCTCGCCGGCGTGGTCCGCTCGGTCGACGGAGTGGAGGGGCTCGAGGCCGGCGCCGGGTGCGTGGTCGATCATGGGCTGAGCGAGCCCGGGATCGCATCGCTCCAGGTGCGCTGCGGCACCCCGACCGGGGTGGTCACCGTCTTCGACGGGAGCGAGGCCACCGAGGCCGGGATCGTCCAGAGCTCGGACCAGACCATGGAGGGCACGCCGCCGCTGACCGGAGTGGTCCGCTCGATGGAGGTGGGTCTCACCGGTCAGTGGTCGGGGCCCCAGGCGCAGATCCAGGTCCAGCCGGGTCTCCACTCGGCGCGCGTGTGGCGCGCGGGGATCGGCGCCCGGGACGTGCTCCTGCACCTCGAGTCCTTCGCGGGCTCAACCGGGGAACCCACCGGCGCGAGCGCGATGCCGGCGTCCGTGGCGCTCGGGACCGTCGCGCGCTTGGCGCGTCGGGGTCCGGTCCCCGCCGCGCTGGGCGAGCTGGAGGACGACTGCGTGCTGCGCTCCGAGCCGGCGTTGGGCGAGCCGCTGAACGTGCGCCTGCTGGTGACCTGCGGCCCGCGGATCCTCTATGGCGCGGGCAACTCGGGGTGGAACCGAACCTCGGCCGTCGGTGGGGTGCTGGGACCGGTGGAAGACGTGGACATGAGCCCCACGGACACCGACCCCGCGCTGAGCTACGACGGCGAGACCCTGACCCTGGCCGAGCCCGAGTGGCGGTTGGTCTTCGACGTCGAACCCCACCCGGCGTGCACCCTCGCGGAGGGCACGTGGGTCGGCACGCTCCGGGAGCGCGACGGGTCGCTCACCGGCGGCGTGCGGCTCGAGGGCGGGGTCCTCACGCTGCCCGACGGGACCGAGGTGAGCGGCGAGCCGACGATGCGCTGCCACGAAGGCGCATCGTTCTGGCTCGGTGACGAAGGGCATCGGGCGTTGGACGGTCGCTTCGGACCCGGATTCGCGACCTTCGTGGGCTGGCTGCCCACCGGCGAGCTGGTGGACCTCTACCGGGTGGCTCCTTGAGCGATCCCCATCGCGGTTTTCACGGGGTCACCGAACGGGTTCGGCCCCTCGAGCCCGACGAGCTGCAGCTGGTCTCCCGCCGGCGCGCCGAACACCTCGACGTCGTCCGCAAGCTCGAGTTCGCGCGGGCGCGGGAGCTCCTCGCGTTGGCGCTCATGTTCTTCGTGGGGGGCTTCGCCGCGTGGATCGTGGGCTTCGCTCCGCTCCGCTTGGCCGCGGCGCTCGCGGCCGCGCTCGCCGCCGTCGGCGGCCTCGTGGCCTGGGTGCGCGCCAAGAAGGCCGTCGACGAGTACGTGGGACCCTGGAGCGCGCCGGACCCCGAGTGGCGGGTCCACGAGGCGCGCATCCGCGCGCGCTCCCTCTTCCATCTGGCCAGCGAGGACGAGGACTACACCACCTGGCTCCTCTTCGAGATCCCCGGCGAGCCCTGGGTGGCCGTCGACGATCTCTGGCTGCCCGCCGACGTCGTCGGCGCGCGCCTGGCGGCCGAGGAGGTCGTGGTGCGCTGGCTCGAGCCCCGGGGCGAGTGCCTGGGCGCCGAGGGGCACGGCGACCCGATCCCGCGGCACGGCGCGCTCGAACTCGGCGACGCCCGCGGGGACGGCGACGCCTTCGCCCGAGCCATCGTCGCAGGGCACGGGTGGCCCGTCGACGACGAGGCCGGCGACGTCGGCGAGGGCCGCCTCCGGCGAGTCCCGGCCGACCAGCTCCCGGCGTGGGTCCAAGAGCTGGCAGCGGGCTAGCAGACCCCCCACCGGCGGCAACGGCCTGACGAGCTGGAACCGAACGGTCAGCCGCACACCCTCTACGACGGCGCCAACGTCCGGATGGTCAAGGCCACCGACGACTCCTTCGGCGAGCGCGCGGCGCTCTACGTCTACCCCGGCGACCTCGAGCGCCGCGGCCTGGACATCGACCGCGTCACCGACACCTACGCCGCGTCGCCGGGCCTGAACACCGAAACCCTGTACCCCAACGGGGCGCGGGAGACGCTGCGCACCGAGCGGTCGGAGCAGTTCGCCTGGAGCCGACGGCTTCACCGGCAAGGAGGGGGCCGACGAGGTTGGGTTGGTGTACCTTGGGGAGAGGTACCTGATTCAGCACTTGGGACGGTGGGCGAATCCGGTCCCGCTGCAGGTGCACGCGGGGGGTGGGGCGGAGTTTGGGACACCTCCGGAGGGCGTGGCTCGTCTCCAGCCAGGAATGAGGTACACGCAGGTTGGCGGTGTCCCAATGTCGTATCGACGAAAAAACGGCAGAAGAAGACGAGGTGCGGAAGAGTGACTCACGTGCCATTTGTTCGCAGGTTTTCGGAGTTATACCAGCGGGAGGCGTTTCTCAATGCGAAGCGTGCGGGGGTGTTCAATGGTGTCTTGCTGGAAGATGTGTTGTACGGTGCTGATGCTGCCCGAATAGCTGGTATCGTTTACCCATGCATGCCTCCAGATCGCGTGGGACAAGAGCAGAAGTTGGTCACTCAACTGTATGGGGGAAGCGTAGATCAAAGAGTTATGGTTGACGCGCTTGCGCCATTTGTTGAAGAAGCAGGGTTGAGCAAAGGCGGTGCCTATGCCTTGCCTGGCAACAAGTGGGCGAGGACGTTGATTGGTGACTGTGGTGCAAGTCGGATAGCTGTATGGACGGATTTTCCGGTCGTCGTCCTTCGGGCCGCCGTCACTGCAGAGCTTGTTGGACTGCTCTGGGAGTCTCTTGGCGGGAGTCTTGGTCTTCTTGCGGGTTCCGAGAGAGGTGGGCTCGTTGTTTCTGACCATTCCGATGGTATGTCGGGTAAACGCTGCGAGGTGTTCGTCTGGCAGACTCCAGAGAAGGTAAAATAGTGGGGGGGCGACGGTTGAACAGAGTAACCAGCTTGGCGCAGGCTTGCTCAGGGCGAGTTCGCTTCGCCTTCCGGGCCCGGCGATGCTCGCCATCACTCGGATACCCACGCGCGGCGCTGGCCGCTTCTCTCTCGCCGGATGCCGCTCTATACGGGGGCCGCGGCCGACGGGTGCTGGCGCTCGTTCTCGCGCGAGCGGAATCTGTCGTGCAATATTATAGATGTTTGGCTCTCCTGACCTTCGTGTGG
>DCLA01000108.1 GCA_002320815.1 Myxococcales bacterium UBA1660 | reverse complement strand
CGAGTAAATCAACGGGCTGCTAGCTCTCTCCTCTCCCTTGCGTTCGCCGCGCAGCTCACTCTTCTGACACTCGCGTTCGCGTGCGGCGACGACGACGGGATGACTCGCGGCGCGGACGGCTCCCTACCCGGGGAAGGTCTGGAGAACTGCGCGAACGGCGTCGACGACGATGGAGACGGCGATACCGACTGCGCGGACCTCGACTGCCTGGTTGGTGTCCTGGACACCAGCGCCCCGACGCGCACCTGGGAGCTGATGTCCTGGGTCGTCGAGCCACTCCCCGAGGGAACGTGCCCGCCCCCGCAAACCATCGACGGTGTGCTGGTTCCCGGAGAAGCCATGCCGCGCGACAGGGTTGCCTCGGTGAACGGGAGGGTCATCGACTCCGACGGGGAGCCGATTCGACGCGCCAGAGTGCGGGTGCTCGGACGCGAAGAGGCCGGGGCCGTCGAGACTCGAGCTGACGGGCGCTTCGACCTGCTGCTGGATCCGCGGAGTCGACCCGTGCTGGTTTTCGAAGCCGCAAACCGACTGGGCGTGCAGCGGGCGCTCGAAGTAGCCGACGGATCCCAGACGGTTCTCGACGACGTGGTGCTGATTCCACGTTCTGACGAGGTCACCACCATTCGAACGGGAGCCGAAGCCGGTACCGTCCAAGTCGCACGGGGTTCGGTGGTGAGAGACGCCGACGGCGAGCGACGAGCGACACTCTTGTTTCCCACGGGAGTGCGCGCGGTGGCGCACATGGGGGATGGTACGGACCTTCCGCTCACTACTCTCTCCGTTCGCGCCACGGAGTACACCACCGGAGAGCGAGGGCTGGAGGCCATGCCCGGAGCGCTCCCATCGGCGAGCGCCTACACGTACGCCGCGGAGCTCAGCGTCGACGAGGTGGCGGGCATGGAGGCCGACGTGCACTTCGACAAGCCCGTCAGCTTCTACGTCGACAACTTCCTCTCCATGCCGGTGGGCACGCCCGTCCCCTTGGGCTTCTACGATCGCCGCGAAGGCCGCTGGGAAGCGGAGCCCGATGGAATCGTGCTCGCCATCGTGGGGGTGAGAGGGGGTGTCGCCTCCATCGACACCGACGGTGACGGAGTCGCCGACGATGTCGCGAGGCTCGCGAGCTTCGGCATCACGCATGAGGAGCGCGAGGCCTTGGGGGCAACGTATTCCACCGGGACCGAGCTGTGGCGGTCGTCACTCGACCACTTCTCTCCCTGGGATTGCAATTGGCCCTTCGGCTTTCCACCCGACGCCATCTTCCCCGCACTGCTAGACGCGTTGGAGAACCTGGCGAAGGCTGCCTGCACCGTCTTCGGGTCGGTCGTCGATTGCGAGCATCAGACCCTGGGTGAGTCGGTCGCGATCGCTGGAACCGGCAACCGCCTCCACTACCAGAGCGACCGGATGCTCGGGTTCGAGGAGCTCCGCACCATCGACATACCGCTCCTCGCCGAGGATCCGCCCGACAGCCTGGAACGCATCGACGTCGAGCTGCAGGTCGCGGGGCACCGGTTCACGGAGTCGTTCGAACCCGAACGCGATGCACGTTTCACCCACACGTGGGACGGACTCGACCGCTTCGGCCGGACGGTGCAAGGGGCACATCGCTATCGCCTGTCGGTGACCTATGTGTACGAAGGAGTCTACCGGGGACCGAGCGAGCCCTACGGGCTGACCTTTGCGCGACCGGGGGAGATCCTGCTCACCGGCAACCGGACGCGCGAAGAGGTGGGCGCCACCCGCGTGATGGATGGTGTGTTCCACGTCATCGACGCGACCCAGCTCGGGCTCGGTGGATTCACGTTGGACGTGAACCACACCTACGATCCGACCAGTGGAACGATCCACTTCGGCGATGGACGTAGGCGAAGCGGACGGGACGTGGGGTGGGCGGCGGACCCTGCGGCTGGCGGTGGCAGCGAAACGGCCGCGGACATCCCCGCGATGGACGCAGCGCTCGATGCCACCGGGCTCGCCGTCGGTCCCGACGGGAGCCTCTACATCGCCGATGGGCGCCGCCACCGCATCGTGCGGCGCGACCCCATGGGGACGATCCGACTCGTCGCCGGGCGCGGCACCCAGGGGTACTCGGGCGACGGCGGACCCGCGATCGCCGCCGAGTTGAACTTCCCCACCTCCCTCGATTTCGGCCCGGACGGCAGTCTCTACTTCGCCTCGGGCCGGGTCGGCGATTCCAACTACGTCATCCGACGGGTGGACCCTGGAGGCAACATCACGACCGTTGCGGGCAACGGGGCTCGAGCGACCGAGCCACGCCAGGGAGATGGCGGTCTCGCCACGGACGCTTCGTTGACGTTACCCCGAGACTTGGCCGTGGGACCCGATGGGTCAATCTGGGTCGTGAGCGACTCGGTCTCGGGCATCGGCAGCCACTTTCGGGTGATCGATCCGGGCGGTCGGATCACCACATGGACCATCGGGGATGCAGGCGTACTCCAGGAGGTCGCGTTCGGACCCCGTGACCAACCGTACTTCACGGTTGGCTCAGGCATCGACGCGCGGCTCTACCGGATGCTCGACGACGGACGGGCCAGGCTCCTGGCCGGCGGCGGTGCGGGCGATCCGACCCCAGTGAACGTCCCGGGTCCCGACGCCCGGTACAGCATCGAGGGTGGCCTCGCCGTCGCGCGCGACGGCCGGGTCTTCATCGGCGGCCGGGTGGCCGGTAGCGCTTTGGTGCTCGAGCTGGGACGCGATGGCTTGCTCCGCTCGATCGGTGGTGGTGGACCCCGGTCACGGGAGAGGTGCCCCGCCGGCGCCGCTCGTGGCGCGGGATTCGGAAGCATCACCGCGCTGGCCTACTCGGAGGGTGAGCTCTTCGTTGGAGGCCATCCGCTCGATGGTCCGGTCTGTCGAATGCACCTGCCCTTCGCCACCGTTGGCGAGGATGGAAGGCTCCGCGTTCCGGCGCCGAGCGGCGCCGCCGTCTTCGTTTTCGACGAGCGGGGCCGGCACCTGGAGACGACCAGCGCGTACACCGAGGAGCCGCTCTGGCGCTTCGAGTACCAGGATGGCGGAGAGGGCCCGCTCGTGGCTGCCATCGACGGGAGCGAGAATGCGCTGACCATACGACGTTGGGGCGCGCGGCCGGCGGTGATCGAAGGACCCTACGGTCACATCACGCGTCTCGAGCTGGATGGCCGCGGACGAATCTCCGCGGTGGTCGATCCGATGGAGCGGACCAGCCGGTTCGTCTTTGGGCCGAACGACCTGCTCGTCCGCATGACCGACCCGGCGGGGGGCGAGCACATCTATGGATACGGGGCATTGGGACGCCTGGAGGCCGACACCAACGCGGGCGGGGCGACCCAGACCTTCGCTCGAACCACCGAGGGTCTCTCACGCACGGTACGGCACGAGACCCCGGAAGGGTTGGCTACCCTGTACGGGATCGCGTCGGGGGGCGACGACGAGTTGATCCGGGAGCTCACCCGGCCGTCGGGACTGGTGGTCACTGGAGTGACGACCCCGGGGCGCTCGGAAGTCCGCCAGCCCGACGGCTCGGTGGCCATCAACGTACTCGGTGCCGATCCCCGTTTCGGAATGGTCGCTGCGATCCCGCGACAGGTCGTGCTGGAACTGCCCAGTGGCCTCCAGTCCGAGACCACGGCTCAGCGCACCGTGACGCTGGACCCCGCAGCGCCTGCTGGCTTGGCGCGGATGGTGGACGCAGTGAGTCACTCCGGTCGCGACTCGACCACCACCTGGGATGGTGTCGCGAGCACCCTCACCTCGCGGACCCCAACCGGGCGGGAGAGCGTGATGGTCTTGGACCACTTGGGCCGCCTGGTGAGCGGCCGGGTTGGCTCCCTGCCCGAGACCGCGTTCGTGCGGGATGGGCAGGGACGGGTCGTCGAGACGCGCCAGGAGGCGGGGGAAGCACGGGTCGCCACCAACGGCTATGGCGCGGACGGTCTGCTCGAGTCCACCGCGAACGGGCTCGGTGACCGCAGCACGTTCGAGCGCGATCGAAGCGGATGGTTGGTGGGCACCGTGGATGGCGAAGGCCGCCGCATCGGCCTCGTACCGGATGCTCTCGGAGCCATCGATCGCGTCGAACGACCCGGCGGGCACGTGCACACGATGAGCTACGACGCCGATGGCCGCGTGATCCGCTGGCAGCGCCCAGAAGGCGGCGTGACGTCGTACCGATACGATGCCGACGGGTCCATGCTTGTGATGACGCCTCCCAGCGGGCGCCAGCTCACGCGTGGGTACGACGGGGCGGGTCGCCAGGAGACCGCGACGGTGGATGGGGAGACCGAGGTCCAGGTCTTCGACCTTTCGACCGGGCAGCTGGTGCGCGCGACGTCGACCAGCGGCGAGGTTCTGGTGCCGCACTACGACGGTCGCCTGAGCGTTGGCTATGAACACGTGGGGGTGGCGACCGTCGCGGTGGCTCACGACACCGACCTGCGGATGACGCGTGAGACCCTCACCGCCGGATCGACTGCGCCCAGTGCGGTGGACTTCCGCTACGACGACGATGGGCGACTCGTCGGCGCAGGTGCCTTGAACATCGCGCTGGATTCGATGACGGCCCTGCCGGACAGCACCGACGTCGGAGTGCTCGAGACGAGCTTCGCACGGAATCCGTTCGGCGAAGTGGAGCTGGCCATCCTCTCTGCAGGTGCGGCGCGGCTCTATGAGGTCGCGCTAGCGCGTGATCTCGCTGCACGACTCGTCAGCGAGACGACCTCGACCCCCGCCGGATCCGTCACCTACGAGTACGAGTACGACCAATCGGGGAAGCTCACGGATTGGCGCGTCGATGGAGCCCCTGTCGGGCAGTACACCTACGACGGCGCTGGCCTCCGCACGGTCACCGTGGATGACCGCGGTCGCAGCGAGGCGAGCTACGACCTGGACGACCGGGTCACCGCGTTCGGCGCGGTTCGCTTCGAGCACGACGCGGATGGCTACCGCTCGGCTCGCGTCGACGGCTCCGCGCGAACCACCTACGCGCACGATGGACTCGGGCAGCTCCGATCCGTGACCCTGGAGGACGGGCGACGGGTCGCGTACCGCTACGACGTCGCCGGGCGCCGAGTCGCGCGGACAGTCGGTGGCTCTTCGGAGCGCGCCTGGACCTACGGATCCGCCTTGGGTCCTTCGGGCGAGCTCGACGCCCGGGGTGACCTTCGCACCCGCTTCATCTACGGGACCGCGCCCCACGTGCCCGACCTGATGGTGCGCGACGGCGTCACCTACCGGCTGGTGCACGACGCCCGCGGCTCGGTCCGCCAAGTGGTTCGGGTCGACGACGGGTCGATCCTTCAGGAGGTCGACTACGACCCCTGGGGCCGCGTCCTGGCAGATACCAACCCCGGCTTCCAGCCCTTTGCGTTCGCTGGAGGCGTTCGGGACCCCGACACCGGCCTGCTGCGGATGGGTCTACGGGACTACGACCCGGAGACCGGACGCTTCCTGACGCCGGATCCCATCGGCATGCTGGGTGGCCTCGACCTCTACGGATACGTGGAGGACGACCCGGTCAACCTGGTCGACCCCACCGGCACCCATCCGCTGCTGTGGGCCTTCGGCGTCGCCGTGGGATGCCAGCTCCTGAACAACGGTGGCGATGTCTCCGCCATCGACTGGGGAGCAGTCGCCTTTGCCGTCGCCTTCGACATGATCGGGGGACCGCTGATCAAGGGGGTCATCGGGATCGCGGGGAAGGCTGGGGCGCGGGCCGCGCGCAACCTGCTGGGTGGGGTCGGCGTGGGGGGCGCAGCTCATGCGGCGGGTGCCCTGGGCGTCGCAGCGCGAGGTGCGGGGGGCAGGGCCGGTCGCCGTTTCGGCCCCTATACGCACCAGATCAACAAGGGTGGGCTGGATGACATCGTTCGCGACGGCCAGCTCCGATCGACCATGGCGTCCGCCATAGCCGGAGGCGCGGACGCGGTACGTGCAAGAAACTTCGATTTCCTGCCAGTGAACCCGGGTGGACGTCCACAGTTCGAGTTCTTCACCGACGTTGCGCCCACCTCCGTTCATCCGACGAACGGCACAGTCACGTGGTCCCTGCCAGAGGGCGACATGCTCGACATCACGGTCACCCGCATCGCCCATCGCGATGGTAGCGTGACCATCCTAGGAGCTGCGTTCGACTGATGATCGAGATCGTGTTGGGAGCGGATCCCGAAACGCTGATTCGGCTGAGTCCGAGGGTCACCCACACCAGGCGAGGTGACCAAGTCTGCGTGTCGGCGCGCGAGCATCCTGCCGAGATCATGGAAACGCCGGGCGGTATCGGGCGTTTCTGGGCACGAGGGGGGGTAGTGGTCGCCGAGTCGCTCACCGTAGGAGGCGTCGAGAGTGCTTGGCACCAGGTGGAGCGGATTTCGGGGCAGGTGGAACCTGGGTTCGTCGCGAGAGCTATCCCGTGGCGATCGACCCACCATTCATACGTGCAGATCGAATGGACGGATGGAGCTGACTCGTATCTGACCGGAGTAGTCTTCTCTGATAGCGCCAAGGCCGTGGCTCTGACATACATCGCCAACGATCTGGCAGGTGAGTACATGCCGACCGACCTCGGCGACACGGACGAGCAGTGCCTGCTGCGGCACATCGAAGTCGTCCTGGGCCCAGACCGAGATCGATGAGTCGGACTGAGAGCGCGTTGGTGCGTCTCGGACCGGAGCCAACGCGGGCGCTACGCTTGTCGTCGCGGCTCACACACACCTGGCGGGGCGAGCTCATGTGCGCGTCGCTTCGCGAGCACCCACCGGAGATCATGGCGACTGCGGGTGAGGGGCGGTTCTGGGCTCGCCATGGCGTGGTGGTGGCGCAGTCGAGCGACGCCACGGACTTGGAGACTGCCTGGGCCCACGTCGAAGAGATGTCGGGGCAGGAGGCGACCCCGCCGCCGGGAGCCTCTCGATGGCGCGACACAGGGTACTCGTACGTGCAGCTCGAGTGGACCGACGGGGCGGACTCCTACCTCACGGGCGTCGCCTTCGCGGCCGGAGCGGGAGCTGTCGCGCTTACGTACATCGCCGACTCGATCCGGGGCGAGTACATGCCCAAGAACCTGGCCGACCCGGACCCGGAGTGCTTGATGGCGTACATCGAAGTGGTGCTGGGCGAGGTGCCCAATGGGCCTCCCCCCTCTTGGCGGACACCCCTGATAGCGCGAGACTGGGCCTCCCCCCTCTTGGCGGACACCCCTGATAGCGCGAGACTGCGCGAGGAGTGACCATGAAATCGAAGTCTAAGAGACGGGCCCGGCGCTCGTACACCGCCGAGTTCAAGGCGGACGCTGTGAAGCTGGTGCGTGGAGGCCGGAGCGTGACCGTGGTCGCCCGGGACCTGGACCTCACGCCCAGCGCGTTGCGTGAGTGGGTGAAGCGAGCGGAGGCGGACGCGGGAGTCGGGGATCCGTCCGTGCTCACGACGGACGAGCGGGTG
>DCLA01000023.1:38235-50053 GCA_002320815.1 Myxococcales bacterium UBA1660 | reverse complement strand
ACGAGGGCGCGCAGCGGACGGGGGGGGACGAGGGCGCGCGCCGACCCGGGCGGATGGAGGGCGACTCAGAGGCGCAGGGTCACGAAGCCGATCCCGTTGTCGCCGCCGGGGATCGTACGCAGGCCCCGGAGCACGCTGGCGGCGCACCGCGCCTGGGCCTCGGGGCCATGGTCTTCGGTCGGGTCCGGTTGGGCGATGGCGATGCGGCCGCCCGGGCTGACCAAGAGCTGCACGCGGACCTGCACCGGGGCCCCTTCCCCGCAGCGGCGAAGCGCGCTCTCGCGACTCGCCACCGCCGCGGCGACCGCGTCCGCGCTCAGACTGCCGATGGCGCGCGGGTAGCCCACCAGCACCCCGGACGACGGCGGCGCTGCGGTCGTCTCCCGGGCCTGCGGTGCCTCGGGTGCCTCGGGTGCCTCGGTCGCCGATTGCGGGTCCCGCGTCGAGCGGGGCGAACTCGTCGGAGGCGTGGGCGCGACCGGTGGCGACGTCGGCGGCGGCGGGACCGTCACTGGCGGCTTCGGCACCAGCTCGGCGAGGGGAGCGACGGGCGGAGCCGGGCCCCCCGGAGGCGCCACAGGCGGCGCGGGCGCCACGGCGACCTCGTCCCTGGTGAGCGAATCCAGCGCGATGGGCGTGGCCACCGCGACCAGGAGTCCGATCCCGAGCAACGCGCCCCAGAGCCAAAGCGGACTTCGCGTCGGCGCCGCGACCGAGGCCCCCGCCGGGGCCGCGCCGGGCGAGCTCGCGGGCGACGCACTCGACGGGGCCCGAGCCCCCATCGGGCCGGTCGGCGGAATCATCGGGCCCGTCTCCGGACCTCCCATCGGGCCGGAGATGTTCCCGCCGCTCGCTGGCGCCCCCCAGCCCCCCGAGCTCACCGGCTGGGGTGTGGCCGCCGGGGAGCCCCACGGCTCGGCGTCGGGGTTCGCGCGCGTGGCCGGCGTCCCGGCGCGCATTGGCGAGGGACCGGCCGCCGTCGCCGCGGTCCCCATCTCGGCCGCTTCGGCGGCCAAGGGCGCGAGCGCTGCCGCCATCGCCTCGGCCGAGGGGAAGCGGCGCCCGGGGTCCAGCTCCAAGGCCCGGTCGATCACCGCGGCCAGCGCATCGCTCGCCCCGGGCACCACCGAGCGGAAGGGCATCACCGGTTCGGTCGCCACCTTCACCACGAGCCGCTCGTAGGTCTCCGCGTCGTGGGGTGGACGCCCCGTGAGCATCTCGAAGAGCATCGCGCCGACCGCATAGAGGTCCGCCCTCGCGTCGACCGACGCCGCCCCCCGAAACGTCTCCGGCGCCATGTAGTGGGGCGTCCCCATGACGACCCCGGTGCGGGTCAGGGGCGCCACGCCGTCGCCCTCGAGCTTGGAGATCCCGAAGTCCAGGATCTTCACCGCGTCGCCCGCCAGGAAGACGTTGGCCGGCTTGAGGTCGCGATGGACCACGCCCGCCCGATGGGCGGCACCGAGGGGCCGCAGGATCGCCCGGGTCAACTCGACCGCGCGCCCCGTGGGGAGCGTACCCACCCGGTCGAGGTGGTCGGCGAGGTCTTCACCGTCGAGGAGCTCCATGGCCAGGAAGGCCTCGCCCTGGGGAGTGATCCCGCAGTCGAAGACCTGCACGATCCCGGGCTCGGCGATGGCCGAGGCGGCTCGCGCTTCGCGGAGGAAGCGCTCCTGCATCTCGGGGGTCGGCGGCGGCTGCGGGTGGAGCACCTTGAGGGCCACGGGGCGCCCCATGTGCACGTGCCGGGCCCGGTACACCGCGCCGAACCCGCCGACCCCGAGGACCTCCTCGAGCACGTAGCGGTCCACCGTCTCCCCGAGTCGCGCGCGAGCTTGCTCGTCCTCCACCCCGTCCTCCTACAACGGCCTCGACCGCGGATCGAGCCCTACCCTTTACCCTACGGGTGCCCTCGGCTATCTCCCCCCCATGGCCGATACCCTCCTCACGCACGAGAGCCACGACGGCGTCGCCATCGTCCGCATGGACGACGGCAAGGCGAACGCCCTGGGGCCCGCGATGATCGAAGCCCTCAGCGACGCCTTCGACCAGGCTGCGGAGGCCGGCGAAGCCGTCCTGCTCACCGGCCGCGAGGGCCGCTTCTGCGCCGGCTTCGACCTCAAGGTCATGGGCGCCGGCCCGGAGGCCGCCATGGACCTCGTGCGCGCCGGCGCCGAGCTCTTCATGCAGGTGTATCTGCACCCGCGGCCCGTGGTCATCGCCTGCTCCGGGCACGCGCTCGCCGGGGGCGCCGTCATGCTCCTCTGCGGCGACGAGCGCATCGGCGCCGATGGCGGCTTCAAGATCGGTCTCAACGAGGTGCGCATCGGTCTGCCGGTGCCCTCCTTCGTCAGCCACCTCGCCGAGGCGCGCCTCGAGCGGCGGGCCCGCATCCCCTCCACCCTCTTCGCCCGCGTGCACGACCCCGAGGCCGCCTGCGAGGCCGGCTTCCTGGACCAGGTCGTCCCCACCGCCGAGCTGATGGACGCCGCGCTCGGCCAGGCCCGCATGCTCGCCGAGCTGCCCGCCAAGCCCTTCGCCAGCACCAAGCGTGACCAGCGGACCGCCCTGGCGGAGCGAGTGCGCGCCGGCCTCAACGACGACCTCGACCGCTTCGTCCGCGACTTCGGCGGCTGACGTCTTTCCTCCGGCTCGCTCGGCGAGCCCCAACCTCCATCGACACGAGAGAACACGATGAGCTTGAACCCCGACACCCCCGCCCCGCCCGTCGACGTCCCCGGCGACGGCGAGCTCCGCGCGACCATCAAGACCAGCATGGGCGACATGACCGTGCGCCTCTTCGAGAAGCAGGTGCCCCGCACCGTCGCCAACTTCGTCGCCCTGGCCAAGGGTGACGTCGAGTGGACCAAGCCCAACGGCGACAAGACCTCGGAGCCCCTCTACAGCGGCACCGTCCTGCATCGGGTCATCCCCGAGTTCATGATCCAGGCGGGCTGCCCCCAGGGCACCGGTCGCGGTGGCCCCGGCTGGCGCTTCGGTGACGAGATCGATCGTTCCCTTCGTCACGACAAGCCCGGCGTGCTCTCCATGGCCAACGCCGGCCCGAACACCAACGGGTCCCAGTTCTTCATCACCGAGGTCCCGACCCCGCACCTCGACGGACGCCACGCCGTCTTCGGCGAGCTCATCGACGGCATCGACGTCGTGAAGAACATCGCGCGCGTCCCCTGCGGGCCGGGCAACCGCCCGAAGCAGGACGTCGTGCTCCACGAGATCGAGGTCTTCCGCGCCTGAGCGCGGCTCGGGGGATGGCCAAAGCCGCACTGTGCTTCGCGCTGGCCGTCGGTAGCGCCCTGCTGGGCGCTCCGGCGACCGCGCACGCCCAAGAGGCGAGCGACGACCTCGACCAGGAGGCCCGCGCGCTCTTCGAAGCCGGGCGCGTCGCCTTCGACGCCGGTCGCTACGAGGACGCCCTCGAGCACTTCGAGGACGCCTACGCGCGCAGCCGTCGGCCGCGGCTGCTCTACAACGTCGGCCTCGCCGCCGATCGCGTTGGCGACGTCCAGAAGGCCATCCGGGCCTACGACAAATTCCTGGCCATGGTCGAGGACTCGCCCCATCGGCCGACCGTCGAGGAGCGCCTCGCCGCCCTCCGGGCCCAGCCGACCGCCGAGCCGGCGGCGCCGATGACCATCGTCGAGCAGCAGCCCGTCACGCCGGCCACCCCGCCGACGGCGACGACCGCCCCGAGCTTCCCGACCCATCGAGGTCCCGACTCGTCGGACGATGCCGGGCCGAGCCGGCTCGCGCCCGTGCTCACGCTCGTGGGCGGCGCCGTGCTGGCCGTGGGGGGCCTGGCGCTGGTCGCCGCGGCGCTCCCCGCCCGGGCGGACGCGGAAGACGCCACCACCTGGCCTGCCGCCGACGAGGCGAACCAGCAGGCGCGCCTGCGCTCCGGGGCCGGCTACATCCTGCTCGGCGTGGGCGCGGCCGCCGCCCTGGCCGGCATCGTGTGGCTGCGCGTGCGGACCCGCGCCGCCTACGACGTCGCCCTCGGCCCGAGCGGCGTGCAGCTCCGGGGGACGTTCTGATGGCTCGCGCTCTGCGACTCTGGCTCCTCGGGGTGGTCGGCCTCTTCGCGGGCTGCATCGAGGCCGACCTCGACGCGAACGGCTACTATCCGTGCACCGAGCAGGCCCACTGCGGGCCGGGGAAGGCGTGCGCCCTCGACGCACCGGCCATCTATCGCTGCTACGACGAGGACGACATCCCGGCGTGCTCGCCCTATGACTCCTACGGGTGTCCGGCCGACCAGCGGTGCGTCAGCTACCTCGACGATGGCGTGATCGAGTGCGTCGCCGCAGGCGCAGCGGGCCTCGACGACCTCTGCCCCTCGGCGAGCGACTGCGGCCACGGCCTCACCTGCGTCAGCACGACCTTCGTCGACGGCTCCGTGACCAGCCGCTGCCGCGAGCTGTGCCGCACCGACGACGACTGTTCGCCGGGCTGGGCCTGCACCAGCGAGATCACCACGCACTGGACCCACGAGCGCTGGGGGCGAACGCCCATCGGCCTCTGCGAGCGACGCTAGCGGCGTACGCGTGAACGCCCCCGCGCCGAGCGGCGCGAGGGCGTTCACGGGGAGGGGTGCTTCAGCTCTCGGCGGGAGTACCGAGCTGCAGCAGCACCTCGTGGACCGCCCGGCGGGCGACCTCGAGGGTCTCGGCGGGGGCGCCCCAGCCGGCGAAGAGCCCCTGGTAGAGTTCGTCGGCGAGGGCGCGGTCGCCCAGCAGGGGCTCGAAACGGCCGAGCTTGCGGAGCTGCATCACGCCCTGGCTCGACCCCCAGAGGACCATCGTCCGCTGGCGACCTTCGCCGGGCACGAACGCGCCGACCTCGACCGCCTGATCCAGACGCGCCGTGAGACGCCCGAGGACCTGACCGAGAGGCTCGAGGACTCCCGCATCCACCACCTCGTTCGCGATGAGCTCGCGCGGATCGCCCAGGGAGAGCGAGAGGAGCTTGTGGTGCATGGGATGACGACGGGTGAGCGACTCGTAGACCCCGATGGAGGCCCACACGTGGAGGACCGCCGCCGTCTTCGAGTCGAGAGTGTCGCGGACCACGCGTCGTTCCACGAGCTCGCCGACCACGGCGAGATCACGGTCGATGCGATCCACGATGCGTAGCTGGAGCGCCGCGAGGATGGCGTCCTTGCCTTTGAAATAACGATAGAGCGCACCGACGGCATAGTTCAGCTCTCGCGCGAGTCGCGCGATCGTGAACGCCTCGTAGCCATCCTCGGTGAGGAGCTGCATGGCGGCGTCGAGAATCCTTTCGGTGGTCTCGAGCCGCTTCTGCTCTCGCCGGGTTGGCTTCTTCATGTCATCGGAACGGAGTGTATGTGTGGGGAGGGACACGCATGTGTGCTGAAACGTGTTCGCCCCGGTGTCAAGGCCGAACCGATCGCGCACCGAGGTCGCTCCGAACCGCGATGTGCTAAGTCGAAGGCCGGAACACATGGCCGTATTGAAGATCGCCCCCATCGGAGAGCCCATCCTGCGTCGTCCCGCCCGTCGGGTGGAACGAGACGAGCTGGCGAGCGCGGACACGCAACGGTTCATCGACGATCTCATCGAGACCATGCGGCACGCCAAGGGCGCGGGACTCGCGGCCACTCAGGTCTACGACGAGCGCCGCATCTGCGTCATGGAGGTGGGGGAGAACCCGCGGTATCCGTACAAGCCGCCCATCCCGTTGACCGTCTTGGTGAATCCGACCGTCACCGCGATCACCGAGGAGCGCTTTCAGAACTTCGAGGGATGCCTCAGCGTGCCCGACCTGCGCGGCGTCGTCCCCAGGGCCGTGGGGGTGCGGGTGGACGCATGGGATCGCGAGGGGGCGCCGATCGAGCGCGAGGTGTGGGGGCTCAGCGCCGGCACCTTCCAGCACGAAGTCGACCACCTGGATGGGGTTCTCTTCGTGGACCGCGTCGAGGACACGACCACTCTCTGCACCTGGGACGCGTTCGAGCGCCACCACCGCGCGCCCTTCGTGGAGCGGGTGGAGGCGCTCGTCGCGCGCTTCGGGAGCTAGCCGGCTACTCGGCGGGCTCGGGCTGCTCGGCGAGGATCACGCCCGCCGACCGGGCCTCGTCGTTCCGGCGGCCCTCGGCGAGGATCTTCTCGGGGACGGGTCGGAGGTCCCAGACGACGCCGAGCCAGCTGAGCCCCTTGAGGACCCCGTAGGTCACGTCGACCTCCCACCAGAAGAAGCCGTTGCGGGCCGACGCCTGGTAGCGGTGGTGGTTGTTGTGCCACCCCTCGCCGAGGGTGACGAGGGCCAATAGGGCGCTGTTGCGCGAGTCGTCGGTCGTCTCGTAGCGGCGCTTGCCGAAGACGTGCGCCAGCGAGTTGATCACGAACGTGCCGTGCCAGGTCGCGATGGTGCTCCAGAAGAAGCCGACGACCAACCCGGGCCATCCGAGCAGGGCGAAGCAGAGCGCGCCGAGCGCGATGGGCGGGACGAGGTAATAGCGGTCGAGCCACCGGAGCTCGGGGTACTTCGCGAAGTCCTTGATGCGGTCCAGCTCCGTCGCGCTGGAGCCGTCGACGAAGAGCCAACCGACGTGGCTGTGCCAGAAGCCGTCGAGGACCGGGCTGTGGAGATCACCGGGGTGGTCGGAGTGCTTGTGGTGGCGGCGGTGATGGGCGGCCCACCAGAGGACGCCGCGCTGCGAGGAGCTCATCGCGATGAACGCCAGGACGAACTGAAAGACCCGGCTGGTCTTGAAGGCGCGATGGGAGAAGTAGCGGTGATAGCCCGCGGTGATGCCCCACATGCGCACGAAGTAGAGGACGGCGGCGAGGACCAGGGCCTGCCAGGGGACGCCGGTCCAGATCGCGGCAAAGGCGACCAGGTGGCAGAGGATGAAGGGGATGGCGCCGCTCCAGTCGAGGCGCGGCTTCGCGAGCCACTCGGGAACGGGGTCGGTACTGCTTGCCATGGCCCATGTGTAGGGCGGTCGCGCGGAGGGGACCGTCATGGTTCGGTGAGACCGCGTCATAGTTCGGTCACGGCCGGCGGCCGCCACCCATCGGCCACCAATCGGCCACCAAAGCTACCCCGGAGGATTCGTGTTCCCGGGGGATCTGGGGTCCCGAGCGGCGGCATGGCTCTCGCAAAGGCCTAAGGCGTGACGGACGCTCGCATCGTCGCTCGAGGAGCCACCTATTCCGCGACGCGCCGGTGCGTCGTGCGGAAGATGTTCCTCGGCTGGTGGTGCGAGGAGGTCGATGACCTCTGGCTGTGGTGCCTGGCGCTCGCTTGCGAGAAGTGTGGTGTGACCCTCCATCAAGCCACCCGGGTCGGGAACCACTACCACATCATGTTCACGGTCTCGGAGGAGAACCTCGGGGACTTCTTCAGGTGGTTGAACCGCAGTCTCAGTAGCGGGCTGAAGGCGTTGCTGCGGCGACACGGGTACGCCGCGCCGGACGAGATCTTCGACGGGCAAGGGACCCACGCGATGCGTCTCTTGGATGCCGAAGCCCAGCTCGCGCACCTGGTCTACGAGCGAGTCAACTGCGTGCAGGCCGGCCTGGCGGCCACTTGCGACACCGCCCCCGGGGGGAATCTACCGCTCGGCTACTGGAAGACCGGGGGACGGCGAGTGAAGAAGCCCGAAGGGCTCTTCCCCGGAGAGTCGGCCGAACTGCACCTCCCGATGGCGCCCCCCGCCCTCGCCTACCTCGGAGCGGGTGGCGACGTCGAGTCGCTTCTTCACCACATCGGGAGGATGGAGCGCATCTGCGAGCGGGAGATCGGGAAACTACGCGGCCCGGCACGAACCGCCTCGGAGGTCCGGAGCATCGATCCGTGGTCTGAGCCGAAGACCTGGAAGGACGAGCGGGGCTCCGCTCCCTGCTTCAAGACGCGACTCGGCAAGGAGGCTCGGACGCGGGCCGCGCGGGAGGTCCGCGCATGGCGACGAGCCTACCGGGATGCGGCGACGCGCTGGCGTAGCGGCGAGCGCGACGTCGCCTTCCCGCATGGGACCTACCAGATGCGCCGCATGTTCGGGGTCGAGGTGGCCGAACCGGGGGCAGACTCGTGGGTTTCGGCGCCCGGCCTGACCTTGGCGGAGGCACGGGAGTGTGTCCACGAGCGTGACCCCTCTCTGATGGATCGAGTCCAGGCGTCGGTGCTCGAAGCGCTCCGCGAGACCGAGATGGTCGAAGCCGAGGCAGAGCGAGACGACCGTACGTCCGACGCCGACGACGAACCCAGCTCGAGGCCCTCAGCTCCCGACCACCACCGGAGTTCCCTCGAGATCGGCCGTCCGGGCACCGGCTCGGTCCCGACGCGCCCCACGGGAGACCGGGACCCACCCCGGGACTGACATCCGGCCTCCGAGGCCGCACACGCGATGGGCCGCCGGTGGACAGCTGTACGCTGCAGCATCCAAAGGTGCGGCGGAGTACACAAATAGTGCAGGCCTATGCCGCTGGAGTACGTCGTCGCGCCGGCGGAGCGACGAGGCCCGCGCCGCCGCCGCCGCATCCGCGCCCTCGCGCCCGCGGAGAGCACTCCGGGGCCGCCACACGTCGGTGAAACACCGAACTACCTCGGAGGCGGACCCGTCAGGGGTCGGGGACGAACTTGTACCCCGCGCCTCTCACGCTCAGGAAGTGCACCGGGTTCTTCGGGTCCGGCTCGAAGTGCCGCCGCAGCCGCGACAGGAAGTTGTCCACCGTTCGCGTCTGACTGTAGTTCCGCAGCTTCCACACCTTCTGCAGCAGTTCGTCTCGGCTCACCACCCGCCCCGCGTTCTCCGCGAAGTGCCGCAGCAGGTCCAATTCGAGCTGCGTCAGCTTCCGCGCCTCCCCGCCCACGGTCACCTCGTGGGTGTCGAAGTCCACCTGGCAGTCCCCGAACGTCAGCGTCGCCGACTCCCACTCCCCACTCCGGCTCCCGGCCTCCCACTCGCGCCGCCGCAGCATCGACCGCACCCGCGCCAGCAGCTCGTCCAAGCTGAACGGCTTGACCATGTAGTCGTCCGCTCCGGCCTCGAGCCCCCGCACGCGGTCCTCCGCCGAGCTCCGCGCCGTCAGCATGATCACCGGCACGAAGTGCCCCGCGCGCCGCAGCCGCTGGCACAGCTCGAACCCATCGAGGTCCGGCAACATCACGTCCAGGACCAGCGCGTCGTACCCCTCGGGCTGCACCAGCTTCTCGCTCGCCTCGCGCGCGGTCCCCGCGACGTCGACCTCGTAGCCCTCGAGCTCGAGGTTCAGCTTGAGCCCCGCCGCGAGGTGGTCCTCGTCCTCGACGATCAAGAGCCGCTGGCTCATTGCGCCGCCTCTTCGGCGAGCGCGCTCACCTCGTCGTTGGCCGGCAGCGTGATCCTCATGGTGGTCCCCTTTCCCTCACCTTCGCTCTCCGCTTCTACCCTGCCGCCCATGTTGCGCACCAGGGCGCTCACCACGAAGAGCCCCAGCCCGGTCCCCCGCCGCTGCCTCACCTCGGGCTTCTGCACGCGGAAGAACCGGTTGAAGACCCGCTTGAGGTGCCTCCGTTCGATCCCCATCCCGCGGTCCCGCACTTCGACGATGGCCCGCCCCCGCTCGTCCCGCCGCGCGACGATGTCCACCGGCGCGTCCGGCGGCGAGTACTTCAGCGCGTTGTCCACGAGGTTCTTGAGCACGATCTCCAGCGCGGCCTCGTCGGTCACCACCTCCATCTCGGCGTCGATGGCGATGCGCACCAGACCCAGCGACCGCTGATGGCGGCGCGCGCTGGACTCGGAGATGCGCTCCGCCAGGTCCCGGATTTTCACGTCGGACAGGTTGATGCCCACCGAGCCTCCGCTCGCGAGCCGCGTCGACTGGAGCACGTCGTCGATGAAGGCGGTGAGCCGCTCGACGTCGCCGAGCATCATGTTGTGGAGCCCCGCCCGCTTGTCCTCCGGCAGGTCGGGCCGCGCCATGGTCTCCAGACACAGCTTCAGCGAAGCCAAAGGGCTCTTCAGCTCGTGGGTGACGCTGTCGATGAAGGTGTCCTGCCGTCGCACTTCGAGGATCTCGCGTGCCAGGTAGTACGACATGAGCAGCAGGATGGTGACGACGACGACGAAGCTGACGCTGCCCACGACGAGGAGCCAGACGTCGACGGTGGCGTCGTCGCTCTCGGCGACGTTGTCCGCCAGGACGATGGCCCACCCGACGAGGAGCGCGATGCTCAACGGGACGCTGACGGCGCCGAGGATGATCGGCGTCGAGATCGACCGGAGGTTCCGCCGACGCTGCGGCATGGTTCACATGACCTGGTCGATGCGCGCGGTGACCGAGTAGGCCCCGTAGACGCTGCTGGCGTCGTCTCGGACGGTCAGGGTCTGCCCCGGGGTGTCCAAGGTCATGGCGGCGTCGGTGTCCGAGCCCGTCGTCATGCCGTCGCTGCCGCTGATGGTCGGCGGCGTGCCGGCGCTCACGTTGCAGGGAAAGTAGCCCGAGCTCGGGCCCCCATAGAGCAGACGACCGCCGCAGACGATCTGGGTCCGGCACCAGTAGCCGTTCGGCTCCTGGGCGTTGGGCACCTGTTCCACGTTGAAGGCGCACGGGGTGCCCACGCTCACGGGCGCGTTCCCCTCCACGGCGGTCACGGTCGCGGTCACGATGCGCGGCGCGGTCGGTGTTCCGGGCGGGGGCGGCAGCGCGGGGCCACCGGGCGCGACCGGGCCCCCCGGCGCCACGGGCGCACCGGGCATCCCCGGCTTGGGCGGCTGGACCCCGGTCGGTCCTTGGGGCGTCGGCGGGACATGGGGCACGACCGGCGCCTCGGCGGCTTCGTCGGCGGCGGCACCCAGGTAGTACACGCCGAGCCCGGTCGCGGCGCAGAGGCCGATCACGAGGAACACGGCGCAGCCGATGGCCGCGTAGAGCAGCTTGGAGGACGAGTCACCCGGCGGCGGGCTGGGCGAGGGATCCATGGGGGCCACCATGCCCGAGAATTAGCACAGGCTCAGCTGGAGAGGAGCCGGTCCAGGTGGACCTTCTCCCACACTTCGGCTTCGGCGTGATGGGGGAAGACCTTCTCCAGCGCGCGGAACTGCGGCGTGTGGAAGATGATCTGCCGTCCCCGCCGCGCCGGCGGCATGCAGTGGTGCAGCATCTCGTGGAAGACGACGCTCTCCACGTAGAAGCGCGGGACCCACTCCTGGTCCAGGGCCCGATGGATCCGGATGAGCCGGTCTTCGGGGATGTAGAGGCCCAACTGGATGGAGCGGCGTCGCCGCCGACGACGGCCGAGCGCCGGTCCCCAGGTGATGCGCACCCCGGTCATGGCGTCCGGGAAGTACGCGGACTCGAGACGCGCGAAGATGGACGAGAGGTCGTGATGGGCGCCCCGGGTCCGCATGGACGCCCGGCGCTCGCGCTTCACGGTGGGGCGGATGGCCTTGCGCCGCTCGCGCAGGAAGAGCCGCAGCCGCTCCCGGGCCGCCGGGTCCCGATGCACGGCGGCGGCCATGGCGTCGACGATGGACTCCGACGCCTCGAGGAAGACGTGGTTGGCGCGGACGTCGATGTGCCCCGGTCGCTTGCGCGCGGAGAACATCGCCGTGCGGTTGTCGGTGACCACCAGCCGCACCGGGGCCCCCAGGCGCCGCTCGAGCGCGGCGGCGAGCCGCACCGCCCGCCCGTGGGACACGTGGGCCAGGCGCCCCGGCTCCGGGCGCCCCGGCTCGCGGCCGCCCGACCTCGCCGCGGCTCCCGGTCCGCGCTCGCCAGCGTTCCGCTCGATGCCCGCGGCTCGCTCGCTGGCCGCGACCCGTTCGACGGCGTTCACGCTGGCGCGGCTC
>DCLA01000023.1:0-37933 GCA_002320815.1 Myxococcales bacterium UBA1660 | reverse complement strand
CGGCGTTCACGCTGGCGCGGCTCGTCTCGGCCGGCGCGTCGGCGTCGTCCGTGAAGAGAAACGCGGTCTGGCGCGAGGAGGTCACTCCTTCGGGCTAGAGAGCACGCTCGATCCTGTCAAGGCAGCGATCGGTCCGCGCGCGCCAACCACCGCGTCGCCCGCCCGTTTACGGCCGACAGAGCCGCCCGAGCGGGCTCCGGGAGGGGCGCGGTGGACTTCGTCGACCAGAAGAGGGTCGGGCCACCCCCCGGCCGACGGATCGCCTCCAGAAAGGCGGCCGCCCCTTTGGCGCTGTACGTGGTGTCGAGTTCGAAACCCGCTTTCGCCCGGAACTCGTCGACGGCCCGCTTCCCGGCCGCGGTCTCGCGCCCGTAGCCCCAGCCCAGCCAACGCCCGTCGACCTCCAGGGTCGAGCCGAGCCGGGCGCGGGAGAGCGCCGCTTCGGGAGCCCGCGCCTGGCGGGCCAGCTCCCGGCCGGCGGCCTGCGCCAGCGAGACGATGCGACCGGGCGCGGTGACCGGCCACGGGGTCACCCGGACGGCCTGGATCACCGGCGGCCGCCGCCAGCCGAACCCCAGCGCCGCGCAGAGCTGGGTGCCCAGGAGCAGCCCCGCGGTGGTGCAGGTGGACCCGACGGGCAGGACGATGCGCTCCGGCGCCGGCAGGACGCCCGCCTCGATCTGCTCGGCGACCTCGAACCCCGCCGAGACGTAGCCCAGCGCGCCCCGCGGCGTGGCCCCCCCCGGGACCATGACGAAGGGGCGCCCGCCGTGGCGCCGGTGGCGCGCGCGTACCCGGGCCATGCCCCAGGGCAAGGCCGACCAGTGGGGGAGGACCATCACCTCGGGGCGCCGCCCGACCTCGGCCCCCAGGAGCACCTCGAAGTTCGCCCGCGCCGCGCTCGACGTGGGCTGCGGGAAGAGCACCAGCCCCGGCCGGAGCCCGACGCGCGGCGCGTGGAGCAGGGTGGCGGCCCCGTGGTTGGTTCCGAAGGCGCCCGTCGCATAGACGTGGGTCGCGCCCTCGGCCAGCGCTTCCCCGAAGAGCACCTCCAGGGTCCGCACCTTGTTCCCGCCGTAGACGGGCGAGCTGAGGTCGTCGCGCTTGAGGAAGCCCTCCCCGAACGCCTCGACGGGCGTGGGCCAATCGCCCAGCCGCACCCAGGGCACGTCCAGGCGCGGGAAGACGCGATGGATGGGTCGATCCCGAACGCGCGTGTCGGCGGAGACCATGGACGTCGTTCGGGGTACCACGTACGGTCCGCACGGTGTCGCTCTCCGACGTGCAAGCTTTCGCGGAGTCGGTGCTGGTGCCCATCCAGCTCTTCCTCGCGATGCTGGGCATGGGCGCCACGCTGACCATCCAGGACTTCCTCAAGGTCTTCGCCCAGCCCCGCGGCCTCGCGGTCGGGGTGGCGATGCAGTGGCTGGTGGTCCCCCTCCTCGCGGCGGGCTTCATCGCGCTCTTCGATCTCTCGCCCGGCTGGGCGGTTGGGCTGGTGCTGGTCGCCGCGGTCCCCGGGGGCGCGACGAGCAACCTCTTCACGTTCCTCGGACGCGGGAACGTCCCCCTCTCCATCGCGGTCACCACGGTCACCACGCTGGCGTGCATCGGAGTGATCCCACTCCTGCTGCGCCTCCTCGCCGCGCCCTATCTGCCCGCGGACTTCGTCTTCCCCACCGGCCGGATCCTCCGCGACATCGCGCTCTTCCTCCTCACCCCGCTCGCCCTGGGGATGGTCATCCGCCGCTTCCGCCCCACCGCGTCCGAGGCGTTCAGTCGCTGGTCCATTCGCGGCAGCGTGCTGTGCATCCTGCTCATCGCCGCCAGCTCCTTGGGCAGCGGGCGCATCCGGCTCCAGGCGTACGGCTGGGGTCCGCCGCTGGTCACCCTCGGCTTCTTGGCCACCCTCGCCGTCGTGGTCCCGCTCCTGGTCCGCGCCCTGCGCCGACCGCACCCGGACGCGACGGCCATCGGCATCGAGGCGGTGGTGCGCAACGTGGGCATCGGGCTGCTCCTCCTGCGCTTCTTCTTCCCGGACGACCCCGACGCCAACGGGCACATCCTCTTCACCTGCCTCTTCTACTCCGGCGCGTCGGGCGCCTTCGCGATCCCCCTGATCCTCTGGGGCCGCCGCGTCGCTCAGGCCGAAGACGGCGAAGACGACGGCGATGCCGAGGACGCCGACGAGGCCGGGACCCCGGGGCCCTCTTCGTCGCTCACCTGATCGTCGACGTCGACCTCGACGCCGGCCATCTGCAGCAAGCGAAGCGCGTTGCTGGTGCGCACCACGCCTTCGCGCAGGCGGTAGTCGAAGATCATCGCGCCCTCGCGCATCACGTCGGTGAAGTGCACGTTCTGGATACGCCCGGCGTACTCGTCTTCGAGCTTGGCCAGGGCGATGTCGTGGGTGGCCGCCAGGCCGCTGGCGCCGCGCGCCAGGAGATGCTGCAGGACCGCGCGCGCGCCGATGTGGCGGGCCCGCGCGTTGGTGCCCCGGAGCAGCTCGTCCAGGAGGAAGAAGATGGGCGGGTCGGCGTCGGCCTCGCCGACGACGGTGCGCAGCTTGGTGAGCTCGGCGTGGAAGTAGCTGGCGCCGCGCTGGAGCGAGTCGTCGATGCGCATGCTGGCCCGGAGCCGCACGGGCGATAGATCGAAGCGCCGCGCGATGACCGGCCCCCCCGCGAGCGCCAGGGCGATGTTGAGGCCCACGCTGCGCAGCAGGGTGGACTTGCCCGCCATGTTCGAGCCGGTGACGATCAGGGCCCCGGAGATGTCGGGGAGGCGCACGTCGTTGGCCACCCGGGCGCCCGGCGCCAGGAGCGGATGGGCCAGACCCTCGGCCGTCAACGGCCTCGGCTCGGCGTGGACCGTGGGGAAGCTCGCCCCGGGATCGATGGCCGCCAGGGTCGCCAGGCTCGCGGCGGCTTCCAGTTCCGCGAGCGCGGCGAAGGCGCCCTCGAGCCCGGTGCCGACCTCACGATTCCAGCGCTCCAGGCGCAGCAGCACGTGCAGGTCGTAGAGGGTGGCCAGATTCACGAAGAAGTGCAGCGGGAACTGGGTGTAGAACTCGGCGAACCCCGCCCAGCGGTCGAGTCGCGCCATGTAGGCTCGCGGGCGCTGCTCCCCGATGCGCAGGCGCTCCTGGATCGCCTTCAGCAGCGGCGCCTCGAAGGCGGCCTCGTCGGCGAGGACGAGCATCTTCTGCAGCGCTTCGACGTATCCCCGGCGCGCCGCGACGAGCTGGAAAGCGTCGATGGCGCGGCCCCCCATGCCCAGCGCGAGGACGACCTGCACGCCGAGGAGACCGAGCCAGAGGTAGTTGGTGACCAGCCCCAGGCTCGCGGCCACGAAGGCGCCGAGGACGGCCAAGGGGAAGACGTGGATGACCACCGCCAGCGCGGTGGTCACCACCGGCGCGCGTCGGGTGAACTTGAGGAAGGGCGTCGGGTCGAGCTTGCCCTTGCCGTCCGCGCGGGCGCCATAGGCCTCCAGGGACTCCCGGAAGTCGAGGTCCGCCGCGAGCTCGCGGAGGCCTTCCTGCCGAAGCTCGATGGTCGGACGGTCCACCGGCTCGCTGAGCAGCGCGACCAGGGCGCGCTCGCCAGGCACGGTGCGGCTCACGTCGATGCGCTGCACCAACGAACCCGGCCCGGTCAGGTCGATGTCCGAGGCGTAGGGATGATCGGGGACCGCGCGGGTGGTCGGGACCGGCAGCTCGAGGAAGCGCGCATCCGCCCGGAGCTGGTGGCGAGCGTGGACCTCCGCGCGGGCCCGGGCCTCGTCGCGGGCGGCCTCGGTCTTGGCGTGCAGCACCACGAGGACGAAGAAGGCCACGAGCGCACCGGCTCCCGCGCCGATGAGCAACGGGTCGCTCCCGCTGAACCCGGCGCCACCGAGCACGATGGCCGCCAGGAAGAGCACCAGCCGGCCGATGCTCAGCTTGGTGGCCTTCGCCTCCAGCCGGTCCGCCTCGGCGGTGTGGCGGCGTTCGCGCTCCGCATGGAGCGCGAGCACGTCGGGCGGAGTCGTCGCGGAGGCCTCGTCGGTCACGGCGGGGAAGCTACGCGGCCCCCCGGACGAGGGCAACGAGGCTCGGCGTCGCGATCAGCGGTGCCCGTGCCCGTGCCCGTGGGCACCACAGCTCATCCGGGAGCGCCGACCGATCAGGTCGAAGCTCCACCCGGTGCTGAGCAAGATGGTGTGCTCCACGCCGCGGACGGCGAGGGCCGGTCCCTGATCGGGCTGGACGTCGCGGACCGGCAAGGTGAGCCGGTAGCCGAGCGCCAGGGGGCCCAGGGTCACCTGGGTACCGACGGTGAATCCGGTGGTCCGGGCGTAGTCGTCGCTCGCGGTTCGATGCTGGGCGCCCACCTCGAGCGCGACCATGCCGTAGCCGACCCGCAGGCCGCCGTTCACGCGCCAGGCCCCCTCGAGCTCGTAGCGGGTCTCGGCCCAGGGTCCCCAGCGCCAGTTGGAGCGGTTCGGGAAGTGCCGGAGCTCGAGGCCCAGCCCGATGCCGAAGACGCGCCCGTCGTGGGGCGTGAAGGACTTCACCACCGAAGGCCGCAGCTGCAGGCCCGCTCCGGGTCCCGCCGGCTCGGCCTGGGCGTCTTGGGCCGCGGCAGGAGCGGCGAAGGCGAAGAGCAGTCCGGCGAGGAGGATGGTGAAGCGCATGGGTCCAAGTGTTGGGGCACTCGCGCCGAGCGTCCAGGTCGCGAGGACCCGCGAAGTGAGGTAAGGCGCCCGCCATGACGAAGGTGCTCATCACCGGGGGTAGCAGCGGCATCGGGCTGGAGACGGCCCGGGGTGTCGCCCGCCGACTCCCCGACGCGGAGATCTGGGTCACCGGCCGGAACGAAGCGCGGCTCGACGAGGCCGTGCGGGTGATCCGCGCCGAGGGGGCCGAGGCCCGCTGGTTCCGCGTGGACTTCTCGTCGCTGGCCGACGTGCGCCGCCTGGCCGACGAGGTCTCCGCCGAGGCCCGGGGCGGGCTCGACGTCCTGATCAACAACGCCGGCCTCTGGCACCAGAACCGGCGGACCTCCACCGACGGCTTCGAGGACACCTTCGCGGTCAATCACCTCGCCCCGTTTCTCCTGACGTTGCGCCTGATGCCCCGGCTCCTCGAAGCCGGCCGCCCCGAACGACGCGCGCGGGTCGTCACCGTCTCGTCGCGCCTCCACGAGCGGCCCAAGGGTCTCGACCTGGCCGACCTGGCCGATCCCGCCCGCTACGAAGGGCTCCCGGTTTACGGCCGCACCAAGCTCTGCAACGTGCTCTTCGCCAACGAGCTCGCTCGCCGCCTCGGCGGCGAGCCGGTCACCTCCAACTCCCTGCACCCCGGTTCGGTCCGCACCGAGGTGACCCGGGACAGCTTCCTCCTCAGCCTGGGCATCCGGATCGCGGCTCCCTTCCTCAAGACCGCAGCGGAAGGCGCGGCCACCTCGATCCGCCTGGCCACCGATCCCCGCCTCGAGGGGGTCACCGGCGGCTACTTCTCCGACGAGGCGCAGCTCCCCCCGAGCGATCCCGCCCGGGACCAAGAGCTGGCCCGGAAGCTCTGGGAGTGGAGCCTCGAGTGGGTGGGTCTCGACCCGACCTCGCTAGCGAGCCCCCTGCGGAACGCGTAGGGTCTCGACGTGCAGTCTCTTCCTTTGGTCGACCCGGACAGCTTCAAGGGCGCGATGCGCGCCTGGGCCAGCGGCGTCACCATCCTCACCAGCGTCGTCGACGAACAGATTCACGGCATGACCGTGAGCGCCTTCTCCAGCGTCTCGGCGGTCCCGCCCCTGGTGCTCGTCTGCGCCAACCAGGCGAGCACCACGCACGAGGTGATCGAGAGCGCCGGCGTGTTCGCGGTGAACCTCCTGGCGCACCACCAGGACGCGCTGAGCACCCGCTTCGCCATGGGCGACGCGGCGCACCGCTTCGAGGACGTGCCCTGGACTCCGGGCGAGCGCACCGGCGCCCCGCTCCTCGATGGCTCGCTCTGCAGCTTGGAGTGTCGCGTCCGGAACCGGCACCCCGAGGGGACCCACACGATCTACATCGGTGAGGTGCTCTCCGTCCGCCAGGGCGACGGCGAGCCCCTCGTCTACTTCGACGGCGCCTACCGCAAGATCAGCGGCTGAGCGCGCCTCACTCCAGGCGCGGGGCGACCACCTCGGGCCGGTTGGTCTGGAGCATCTGCACGCCGCGCTCCCAGAGCGCGTCGTAGCCAGCCGGGTCCCCCCCGAGCGCGACGGTGATGTCGACGCCGAAGGCGAGCCCGAAGACCCGCTGGTCGGCGGCCTGCACGGCGGCGATGAGCGCGTCGTCGTCGGTGGCGCCCTCGATGTGCACGTAGCGAGGGCTCGCGCCCTCTACGGCGTCGAGCACCGACAGCTCGTCCACCGAGGTCGCGCGGACGAAGAAGGGCAGCGCCGGCTCCAGGGCCAACGCCGCCATCACCCGCTCGGTGTCCGCGTCGAGGATGACCTCGTCCACGGCGCCGGCGGCCTGGACCACCGCCACGACCAAGTCCATTCGGTCGGTCTTGGTGCCGTCGATGACCACGGTGATCTTCCCCCGGGTCAGGGCGAGCACCTCGGCCAGGGTGGGCACTCGCTCGCAGCCGAAGTCGCCCACGAAGTCCTCGGCCCGCAAGGGGAGCGCCTGGAGCTCGGCCAGGGTCATCGCCGCCACCTCGCCGGAGCCCGAGGTGGTGCGGTCGACGGTGTCGTCGTGGATGACCACCACCTCGTCGTCCGCGGTGACGTGCACGTCGAGCTCGGTGAGATCCGCGCCGGCGGCGATGGCCGCGCGGAAGGCCGAGAGGGAGTCCTCGGGGGCCAGCTCGCTCGGCGCCCCCGCGCCGCGATGGGCGCTCACCAGCCGGTCGGTGCACTCGGCGTCGAGCGCGCAGTGGAGGGGCCGCGTGCTGGTTCGCGCCGGCGTCGACGCCGTGCAGTCGAAGAGCCCGGGGTCCAGGAGGGGCGGGACGAAGGCATCGACGACACCGGCGTCGGCGCCCAGGTCGGGCGCGCCCGAATCCGGAGCGGGTCCGTCGTCGTTCCCGCAGGCGGCCACGATGACCGCCACGAAGAGCAGGATCGCGGGGCGCACTACTGGATCCGGACCGGGACCTCGCCGCGAGCCCCGCCCTGCAGGATGATGTCGCTGACCGCGATGCGGTTGACCCCGAAGATCACGGTGCCGTCGTAGCGGCCGGCGCGGACGTGGCGGAAGTCGTCCCGGGAGCTCAACTCGATGGCCTCGTCGGTCCCCTGCCGGGTGAGCTCGGCGCGCCAGGTGTTGACCACCCGGCCGCCGCGCTCGATGCGCAGCTTCACGGTGGCGACCGAGAACACCACGGCCACGGTCTCTTCCTGACCCGGGCGGATCTCGGTGGTGTCTTCCATCTGCTTGCTGGGCTTGCCCACGACGTCGTCGTCGCTGGTGATCTCGCCGGCCAGTCGGTAGGTCCCCGGCTCCAAGGTGAAGGTGGACCCGGAGCGGCCGCTCTCCACCACCGAACCGTCCAGGCTCAGCACGGAGACGTTGCCGCCGACGTCTTCGCCGGCCACCCGGTTCACCACGGTGATGCGCGCGGGACCGGTGCCCTCGTCTTCGTCGGTGTCGGCGACGAGCTCGGGGTGCGACTCCTCCATGGACTCGACGTCGATGTTCCGGTGGTCGCCCCCGAGGTCCACGGTGGACCAGGGGTCCTCACCGCCGGCGGTCTCTTCCTCGGCGACGGGCTCTTCGCCGCCCCCACAGGCCAGCGCGCCCAGGGCCAGCATCAGCATCCACGAAGTCGTCCAGCGTCGCATCGGTCGCATCGGTCGGTCACCCTTCTCTCGCCGGGGGCGAGTCCTCGAAGCATAGTCCCGGCGCGCGGAGCGTCATCCATCTTCTGCGGAGGCGCGGCGACGCGAGCCCCCGCCTCGACAACCGGGCTGCAATGGTCCGCTCTCGCGGCACGCTTGGCCGGTCAGGTCAGGTCAGGTCAGGTCAGGTCAGGTCGACGCGGTGGTCCAGGCGACCCGTCCGCGGACTCCAGATGCGCAGCTCGAGGGCGTCACCTCCCCGCACCAGGAAGCGGGCGCGGGCGCGATGTCCCGTGCCCTTGGAGCGCTGGAAGTAGAGCGCTCCGAAGCCGCCGTGGCGGCCGCGGCCCCAGCCGTCGAGGTGACCGAGCTCGATGCGGCTCGCCGCCGCGTCGACCAACGCGCCTCCGACGGCCTCGGCGTCCACCACCAGCCCGCTGTTCCAGCTCAGGTCCCGCGCGCTCTCCAGCACGTAGCTCGGGAGGTAGCCCCGGTTCTCCACCGTGACGGTGACCTGGCGGACGTCCGGGCCCACCAGCTCCACGGCGACGTCGGCGACCACGATGCGCGGCGCGAGCGCGACCATGCGCGCGAAGAGCGCAGCCTGCGCGTCACATACGCCGGCGAGCTCTTCGAGGGGCGGGTTCGACAGCCCGACCAGGGGATCCAGGCCGCCGATCTCGACGCGCCCCAGCTGCGGATGCTCGTAGGCGCGCCAGGGCTGCACCACGCGGCCCTGGTTGTGGTCCCGATCCCACTCGGCGAGCTTCACGAGGTCGGCCCGATCGAGGCGCGTGTAGCGGTCCACGAAGCGCGCGGGGCGCTCGAAGCCGAGACGCTCGAAGATGTCCCAGAGCTCGCACACCCAGGCCACGCAGCCGCGCTGACCGAAGGCGTAGTCGATCAGATCGCCGCGCAACGGCGTGTCCGGCTCGTAGGTGAACTCCTCGTAGCCGCTCACCGTGGGGTAGCCGGTGAGCTCCTCCGCCCAGTGCTCGAGCTGACCGAAGAGCGCCCGGTCGAAGGGCTTCATCTTGGAGTCCGGCCCATCCCCCAGGGGCCGGATGAAGACCCCGCCGAAGGTGTGCAGGTTCAGCCACGCGAAGAGGTGCGGCCGGGCGGCGGTGAACTCCACCATCGCCCGCGACTCCAGCTCGCTCATGGGGAAGCGCCCGGCGCCCATCTGCAGATGGTCGGGCGCCCAGCCGGTGGGGAAGTTCCGGTTCAGGTCCGGCTCGTTGTCCCCGAGGAAGCTCGGGTCGGGGACCTCGCAGCCGTCCCAGCCGGCGATGGTGCCCTCGGGGTAGAGCTTGTAGAAGGGCCCCTCGTCGCCCAGCTCCCGGGGGACCAGGAGATCCGGGAAGTCTTCCGAGGCCACGAACTCGCCGCCGGAGTCCTCGACCCGCATCAGGAGCGCCAGACCGTCGCCGTCCACGTCGCCCGCCACCCACCGGGGCCGGCCGGTGTCCGGTCGCGCATCGCGCGGAACGGAGCGGACGTAGCGCCGGGTCTTCAGGACCGCCTCGGCGCCGTCGGGCGAGACCCGTGGCATCACGTGCACCAGGGTCTCCCGAATCACCTCGCGCACGGCCGCGGGCAGGTCTCCACGACCCAAGTGCGCGTCGAGCAGAGTCTCGGCGATGGCCAGCGCCACGCTGGAGCCCGCAAGCTCGCTGGCGTGCATGTTCCCGTCCACCCACGCCGCCGGTCGCGGTCGCTCGGGATCGGAGCCGATGGTCAGCACCCAGAGGTCCCGCCCCTCGGCCGTCGTCCCCAGGGACTGGAGGTGCGCGATGTCCGGGTGGGCGTGCGCCCAAGCGCGCAGCTGCGCGGTCACCTCGTCGTGGTCGAGGTATCGCTCCCGAAAGGGTTGCCGCAGCGCGCTCGGGTCGCTCATCTCACGCCCGGAGCGCCGAGAGGAAGTCGATGGTGCGCTGCCAGGCCTGGTTGGCCGACTCCTGGTCGTACGCGTCCGGCCGCGAGTCGTTGAAGAACGCGTGACCGGCGTCGTAGAAGTGAGCGGTCACGTCGACCCCGGAGTCCTCCATCTTCTTCACCAAGGCCTCGGCGTCTTCCTTGGCGACGAAGCCGTCGTCCTTGCCGAAGTGGCAGAGGACCTTGGCCTTCATGGAGTCGAAGTCCGGCTTCACCTCGGGGTGGATCCCGTAGAAGTCGACCACCGCCGAAACCTGCGGGTGCAGGCTGCCGGCGTAGAGCGCGAGCTGGCCACCCATGCAGAACCCGATGGCGGCGACCCGCTTGGGATCGCACTCCCCCTGGGCGAGGAGGAAGTCGGCGGCCCCCACCAGGTCCTTCGCGGTCTGGTCGATGTCCAGCGCCATCATCTTGCGACCCGCCTCGTCGGGGCTCTTGGTGGTGTCGCCGTGATAGAGGTCCGGCGCGAGCGCGACGTAGCCCGCCTGGGCGAAGCGATCGGTCACCTCGCGGATGTGGTCGACCAGACCCCACCACTCCTGGATGACCAGGAGACCGGGGCCCTTGGCGCCCCCTTCGGGCACGGCGAGGTAGCCCTTGCAGGTCTTTCCGTTGGCGGGGAATTCGACGTTCTTGCCAGCCATTCGCTCTCTCTCCTTCCGGGCGCCGTGCGCCTCGCGGGCGGTGACCATAGGACCAGGCCCCGCGCCCCGGAACCCCCGGTCGGCGACGGAAGCTCGCTGCGTCGCGAGAACGTCGGCCTACTCGAACGAGACGCCGCTCTGGAGCGTGATGGGCTTCTCGCGGAGCGCGAGCCCCACCCCGAGCGCCACCGCGCCGGCGACGACCACCCCGCCGACGATCCAGACCCACTTGGGGATCCCGCCGCCGCCTTCGGACGGCCCGGCGCCGGGACCGGGCCCGCCCATCGGCGCCTCGCCGAAGACCCGGGGTTCGTCCTCGTTGCCCAGCTCGGCGAGCCGGTTCCCATGCTCGTCGAGGACGAGGACCGCGTAGTCGACCTGGGCCGCGTCGGCGATCACCGGGACGTCCACCAGCACCGAGCCCTCGGCGGGGACCTCGGTGGCCTCCATCGGGCCCATCACCGCGTGGTCTCGGCTGAGGACCCGGATGGTCGTCGCCATGCCCAGGGGGTCGCTCAGCTCGACGCGCACGGCGCCGCGGGCGCGCACCACCCGGGCCTCCGCGGAGAAGCCGGAGCGCGAAGCCCAGAACCCTTTCGCCTCCATGAAGGGGCTCCGCAGCCGAGGCGCGAGGTTCGTGTCCGCCTCGGCGTCGGGGCGGAGCGCCAGGAGACGCTTGTACGCCTCGCGCGCCTCTTCCTCTTCGCGTTCGGCGGCGTGGCTGAGCCCGATGAGCTCGTAGAGCCGCGCGACCTCGCTCGGCGAATGCCCGCCTTCGGTCAGGGCCTGGTTCGAGAGCTCGATCACGCGCGGGAAGTCGATCTCCGCGTAGGCGTTCTCCGCCTGGTCCAGCGTCGACTGGGCCGACGCTCGGCCGGCGAACGCCAGCACGATCAGGGCGCCGAGGAGCCGTAGGGCCGTCATCGGCAGCTCCCGCCACAGCGACTCTCGACGCTGCACCCGGTGGGTTCGTAGTCCGGCTCGTCGAGGAGCTCGCGGTAGACGTCGGTCGGCGTCAGCACGATGCGGACCCCGTCGGCGTCGGTGTAGACGTCGCGGAGGGTGCACCCGCTGAGCAGGACCCGCCCGTCGACGTCGGTGGCCGTGGCCACGTAGGCGAGGAGACCGTCGCCCACCGAGGGAAGCTCCACCCCGCCCTCGCGGAACTGGCAGACCGGGATGGGTCCGGTGTCCTGGGCGCCCTCGGGCGGCCCGACGTTCTCCACCTGGAAGAGCAGGTCGAAGCAGGCCCCGTCGGCGTCGCTGACCGGCATCGCGAAGACGCGGGCGGTCTCCGCGGCCGCGAAGGCCTCGACCGAGGGGAAGGAGAGCCCGAAGGTCTCGACCTCGTCACCGCAGGAGAAGGTGAGCAGCGTGGCCGCCAGGGCGAAGGTGGGAAGGATCCTCATCGGGAGAGGTCGGCCTCGGAGATGACGTCGACGCGCACGAAGCCGGACTCGGTGTCGTACGCCCAGACCTCGTAGTCGGTGGTCACGTCGCCATTCTCGTCGAAGTTCACCGGACCGCTGGCGCCATCGAAGTCGATGTCGCGGCCCTCGGCGAGCAGCGCGAGGGCTTCCGCCATCTCGCCGCTGATGATGTTGGTGTCGGTCGACTCGTCCTCGTTGGCGACTCGGAAGAGCGCGTCGCGGATGGCCGCGCCGTCGGTGGACCCCGCGGCCTGGATCGCCAGGGCGAGGAGGATCACCGCGTCGTACTGATTGCCACCGAAGATGCCCGGCCGCTCCCCGTAGGTGATCTCGTAGGCGGCCGCGAACTCGTTGGCGCTCGGCGTGTCCGGCTCGACGATGGGCGCCGTCCCGATGACGCCGTCGACGTAGGCGTCCGAGCCCGCCGCGCGGGGGAAGCCGGGGTCCTTCACGCCGTCGGTGCCGATCCAGGTGACCGGCGGAGGCGAGCCCAGCTCGTTCCAACCGCGCAGGATCGCGCCGCCGTCGTCCGGGAAGGCGACGAGGGCGACACAGTCGGGGTTGGCGCTGGCCACGGTGTTCACTTCGGCGGAGTAGCTGCTGCGACCGCTGGTGAAGGGCACCACCTCCGAGAGGCTCACCGTGGTCTCGCCGATGGCCTGCGCGATGCCGGCGGCGAAGGGCTGTCCGTAGGTGTCGTCCACGTGCATGATCGCCAGCCGGGTGCAGGAGGCCTCCTCGGCGACCATGGCGAGCACCCGCGCCTGGACCGTGTCGGACGGCGCCGTGCGGAAGAGGAAGCGCTCGTCGCCGGAGCCCTGGACCTCGGTGAGGCGCGAGGAGGTCGAGCAACACGAGACCTGGGGCACCTGGGCCTCCGCGGTGAGCGCCTGGGTCCGCTCCGTGGCCGACGAGGCCAGGCTGCCCACGATGGCCACGACGCCGTCATCCAGGAGTTGCTGGGTGACCACGGCCGCTTGATCGGGGCTGGTGCGATCGTCGCGGACGACGAGCTCCACCGGTCGCCCGCCGAGCAGGCCGCCCGCGGCGTTGATCTCGCGCGCGGCGAGCTGAGCCGAGCTCGACAGGTGGTCCCCGACGGAGGCCAGCTCACCGGAGAGCGAGAGGACGACGCCGATGCGGATCGGGTCGTCCTGGGTCGTCGCGGTCTCGCCGCAGCTCGCCAGCAGCGTGGCGAGGATGATGAAGCCCCCGAATCCTCTGCAATTCACTCGAGACCAACCCTCCGGGTGACGGTCTGACCGGCGCGAATCGTAACCTGATAGCGGGTCCGGAGTCCACGCTCCGGGTTCACCAGGGTGAGCATGTGACTGCCCTCGGGGAGCTCCACCGCGCGGATCGGCGTGGTGCCCAACACCCGGGACCCGAGCCGCACCTCGGACCAGGGGATCGTGTCCAGGGTCAGGAACCCGGTCCCGGCAACCTCCTCCTCCGGCTCGGCCTCCATCGGCGCCGGGGCCGGCGTCTCCTCCCGCGGCGCGCGGCGCCGGCGCGTCCGGCGCGCGGCCATCGCCGTCGCTTCTTCGCCGGGCTCGGCGACGGGGGCGGCCTCGAGCTCCGGTGCGGGAGCCGGCGCGACCTCGGCCACGGGCGGGGCCGGGATGGGAGCGACGGGCGCCGCCGGGAGCGCGGGGGCGGGCACCGAGGACTCGGGGACCGGGGCGGTCGTCACCCCCTCGGCCACCCGGTCGGGCTCCCCGCGGTCGTGCATCAACCACGCGGCGAGCGCCCCGACGAGGACCGCGAGCAAGAACACCAGCCCGATCGCGCCTCGTCCCGGCGTCCGCGAGGGCGGCGTGGTCGGCGGCGCCGTGACCACCCCGGAGTAGCTCCCGGAGGCGCCCCGGGGCACCGGGGTCAGCACCTGGCCCTCGAGCTCACCGGCCATGTGGGCCTTGAGGATGGCCCGCTGCTCGTCGCGTTCCCGCCGGAAGAGGTCCATGACGAATCGGCCTAGCTCGCTCCGCGACGAGTGGATCCCCGCGCGGACCATGAAGGCCTCCAGGTCCTCGCGGATGGCGCGGGCGCTGGGGTAGCGCTGATCGGGATCACGCTGCAGTGCGCGGTCGACGATCGCGGCCAGTTCCGGCGGGACGTCCGCGGTCGCGGTGTCCAGCGGGAGGATCTGCGACCGGAGCGCGTTGTTCAGCGTGCTGATCTCGGAGTCGCCCTTGAAAAGCCGCCGGCCGGCGAAGGCCTCCCACATCACCACGCCCATCGACCAGAGGTCGGCGCGCAGGTCGTGTTCCCCGCTCCGGGCCTGCTCGGGCGCGATGTAGGCGAACTTGCCCTTCACCTGACCCGCGCGGGTCTCGGTGAGCTGGGTCCCGGCCTTGGCGATCCCGAAGTCGAGGACCTTCACCTGCCCCTCGTAGGTCAGGAAGAGATTTCCCGGTGAGATGTCGCGGTGAACCACGCCGAGCGGAGTTCCGTCGTAGTCCTCGAGGGTGTGGGCGTACTCGAGGCCGTGGAGGGCCTCGGCGAAGACCCGGCAGGCGAGGGCCAGGGGCATCCGGTGCCCCTCCTGGTGGAGCCGGCGGAGAAGCCGCGCGAGCGACTGGCCCTCCAGGTACTCCATCGCCAGGTAGTGGAGCGCGTCGACATCGCCCACCTCGAACGTCTGCACCACATTGGGGTGGTTGAGGCGCGCGGCCAGTCGCGCTTCGTCGAGGAACATCCCGACGAGGGCGGGCTCCTCTTCCAGATGCGGGTGCAGCCGCTTGATGACCGAGAGCTTGGAGAACCCCGCGGGCCCTTGGGCCGCGGCGAGGAACACCTCCGCCATGCCCCCGTGGCCGATCTTGGCGATCAGCGTGTAGCGACCGAAGCTCTGTTCGAGCACGAGCGGCGCCCCGAGGCCTCGCTCGCTACTCGTGACCCGGCTTCGTGAACGCGCTTCCCCCATGATCTCGTGGAGACAGGTTCCCTACACCAGGCTCCGTCGTCAACGTCTCCGTATCATGGACGCGACGGATGACCTCTCTCCGCACGCATTATCAGCCGCTTCGTTCAAGCGGTTGCGTCGGGAGCCCTGGAGAATGGGGCCATGCGCTTCCGGTGCCGATTTCGAGGTCTCCTTTGCCTGTTCCTCTTCGCTGGCGCGGGGGCTTGTCGGGGGGCCGACGGCTCGGCGCGGGACGAGGTCGATGCCTCCGGCCCCGACGACGCTTCCAGCGACGCCCGCCTCCACGACTCGGACTCCGGCGTCGCGATGGCGGACCCCCATGCGTACTCGGAAGAAGAGCAGCGGGTCGCCCGAGCGGCCCTCGAAGCGCAGAGCGCCGACGGATTCTCGGACGGATGGGATCCCGCTCGGCTCTACGCCGAGTTCTCGGAGTTCGCCCGCATGCACTTTGGGGCCGTGGGGCAACCCCGCGTGTACGAGCACGGGGGCGCCGATCTGGTGTTCGACGACGCAGGCGAGTGGATCCACGCATCGCCGAACGCACTGACCGTGGGCTTCGCGAGCAACCTGCCCGCCCGCTCCCACGTCGAAGTCGTCGCTCCAGACGGATCGACGCAAGGGTCGACCGCAGAGCCCGAACGCTACTTCTACCAGCACCTGCATCGCATCGGGGACCTGACCCCTGATACGACCTATCGCATCGCCTTGGTGATCCGGGACGAGCTGGGGCGTGTCGTCCGAACCCCGCCTCGGGAAGTCGTCACGGCCGCCGAAGGCGCCATCGAGATCCCTGGAGCCCTGGCGGGACCGCCGTACGTGCTCGAGGGACCGGGGGAGTACGTCGTGACGGAGGACATCGTGGCCGACGGCACCGCGCTCGTCGTCGCGGCCGATGGCGTCACCCTCGATCTCAACGGTCACGAGGTGACGTACTCGGCGGCTGCCCGAGACGTCATCCGCGGCGACAGCCCCGAGACGGCCCAATCCGGCGTCTACGCCCGCGGGGTATCCGGGCTGACCATCGTGGGCGGCGTGCTGAGCGAGGGATACGTTGGCAACGCGTCGAGTGCGGGGGACCGCGGGCTCCACGCGATCTCGGTCGCCTCCTCGACCGACACCGAGATCGGCGGCGTGACGCTCCGCTACCACGGCGCCCAAGTCTTCGCCGTCTACCTCCCGGGGCAATCGGGGCGAATGCGCGCCCATCACTCGGAGTGGATCGACGGTGGATGGGAGATCCTCGACCGCCACGGCGCGGGGGGCTCGCGGTGCCTTTACCTCCCCAACACCGATGGCCCCAACGATTTCGTGATCGACCACAATCTCGTCAAGCGAGCCCGGCACACCGCCTTCAACAACGCCGACGTGATCATCGACAACGAGGTCTATATCGACAGCTGGGCGACCAATGGTTTCGCGCTCAGTCCCCACTCGAAGCCGGGCGTCGACGGCGGACGACTGGAACGGAACGAGGTCTTCCTGACCGGCTACCACGCCATCGGCTTCGGTTGGGCCCACCAAGGTCTCGTCATCCGCGACAACCTGGTCCACCTGGAGTCCATCGAGACCGGGATGCGCCGATGGTGGGAGAGCTACGGCGACCACGACTCGCTGAACGGGTTCCGCATCACCAACTACGGCTCCGGCGGGCAGGTGCGCGACGGCCTGTCTTATCAGGACAATCTCGTGCTCGGGCGCGGCCGCTCCGGAGGTCTCCTGCGCGGAACGGCGTTCTTCACCGATCGCACCATCACCGACGTTTCCTTCGCTCGCACGACGATCGAGCTCGTCGCGGCCGACGACGAGACGCTCGATATCGCCCCCATCGTGACGCAAGGCGTGACGCGCGAGCGGCGGGCCGCCGAACCCCTCTACTACCGCGACCTCCACCTGGTCTCGGATGTGGCCAACGTTCGTTTCGGCGACTCCTACGGGAAAGGCGACGCTCATCGTCTGGAGCGCTGCGTCTTCGAACGAGTCGGCGACCGTCCCAGCTACCACACCTTCGTCTTCGACGGCACCTATGACAGCCGAGGCCACGTGGTGCTGGATCCGACTTTCGTCGGGGGCGCCGCCTACGACGACGTGTGGTGGCGCGAGACCAGCGCCGTCAGCGCCTACTCCATCGCCTACACCCTCACGGTGGAAGGCCCGGCCGGACGAGCTTTCGAGATTCGCGACGTGGACGGCGCCCTGGTCCACTCCGGCAGCCTCGATGAAGCGGGCGAGGCGCGAATCCCGCTCTCGGCAACCACCCTCCATCCGGTCGGATGGCCCGACTCGATGGGCCGCGTCTCCGCTCCCTTCGAACGTATCGAAGAGCGCCACACTCCGCACACCCTCATCGCGGATGACGCGAGCACGAGCGTCACCATGGATCGGCCCCAGTCGGTCGCCCTCCCCTGAGATGCCGCGTGCTCAGAGCCGCGGCGAACCGCTCCGCCGCGAGGTCTTCAGATCGCTGGGGTGCGGCCCTGGGATCCAACCGACGACGAGGGGTCTTCTCCGAAAGCCCCCTGAACCCTCAGCTCGTACTGAAACCCGCGAAGTCCACGACTTCGCTGTGACCTCTCCGCATCGCGGCGAAGTCGGTGACGCGGAGCGACCAGTACTCTCGATGCGTTCGCGACAAGTGGGCTCCATCCGAGAAGCCCGCATCCACCGCCGCTCGAGTTGCCGACTGGCCAGCGTAGATCCGCGTCATCGCGTCGATGGACTTCATCGTCCGGCGATATCGGCTCACGGTCGTGCCCACCTGTTCCCGGAACAGACGCCGCGCTCGGCTCGGGGACAAGCAGGCCAGTCGAGCGAGCTCTTCGAGGGACGGCGCGCGCTCCGCCGCTCTCCGCAGCGCGACGAGCATCCGCTCGACGCGCTCATCGAAACGGTACGGGTCGACATCCTGGAAGAGTACGGCGGTCGTCCGCTCGTACAGGCTCTCCAGGGTTCGGGCCGAATCGAAGAGCTCATCCTCGACCGACGCCACCCGTCGACCCAGCGATTCGGAGTCCGCCTCGAGCGTACGCATCCGGCGCCCCAGTTCACTCTCTGCGTCCCAGTAGAAGCTGACGCTCGGCCCCGCCCCGACGACCCGGTGCCGACGCCCCGGCGGCACCAGCCGACGACCCTCGGTCAGCCCCGCGACCTCGAGCCGAACCGTCTCGTGGAGCGGGAACGTCAGCTGGAACGCGTGATGGGCGTGCCAGCGACGGTGTCGATCGTGGCGAGCGACATGAACGGCTCCCCGGCCCCTGACCCACACCCAGTCATCCGAGGGCCCGAGCGGCGTCGCGTCCTCGGCATCGCGTTCTTCTGGGCATGCGGAGTCGTTTCCGTCCCTAGCGGAGAGGCTCATGCGCCTCAATCGCCTCACCAGCGCATTTCGATACGGGCCTCGGTGACGCCGACGTCCATATCGACGCTCTCGATTCGCTCTCCCGTGGCTTCGAGAGCGACCTCGAAAGCCACGCCTCGGTCCGGCACGTGGGGTGGGATGCGATCCCATCCGGCAGGGCGTTCGAGTAGTCATCGACTCGGGACATGATCGTGGGAGCGCTTGCCGCGGCGAGAGCCAGGCCGTTGGCGATGCCGGGGCCCGATTCACCGTGTCCCACCGGATGGCGCTCGTCGGTTACGAGCGACGTGCGGTCCCGGCTTCAGGCGCGCGTCGGCTCGAGAAACGTGGTGTCCTCGACGCGATAGAGAAGGCGGCGGCCGTCTTTCGTCGGTTGACAGGCGCCGTCGTCGGCGAGCCGGCGAAGCGCGTCCTGAACGGTGCGCAGCGGCGCGCCCAACTCATCGGCGGCGTCCCGGGCCGAGGTCGAGCCTTGCCGCGCGAGCAGCTGGAGCAGCCGGTAGTCGGGCGGCGGAGAGCACCGCGGATCAGGCACGACCAGGGCGCATCGCGGCGTCAACGACACCTGCCCATCATCGCGGCCGAGCTCGGCCAGACCCTCGGTCCGCTGGCGAACCCGGTGGAACAGCACGTCGACGGTCTTGCGGTGGCGCCGGTGAAACGGAAATCCGTAGAGCCGCTCGAAGAGCGCGGCCTCACTGCAACCATCCGAGCCGGCGAGCAGCAACGCCGCAATCGCCGCTTCGGTTCGCGCTTGCCGCTGCTTGGCTTCGGGCAACGTCGCCATCGGCGCGAGAAGACCCAGCCCTGGCGCCAGCACCCGTCGACGCCCCCGCGGGTCCGCGATCACGTAGGCCGCTTCATCGGCGGGGTCGAGCGCGAGCGCGAACAGGCCGTGCGGGACCCCATCTTCTACCCCGAGACGGAACGAGTCGGTCTCGGGGTGTGCGGCGCCTCGCAGCAACACGTCGAAGACTTCGAGGTCCTGGTGGATCCACCGCGCCCCAGCGGCCACTTCCCGTGCCCGCGCCATCTGCTCGGCGTGAGCCGCGCCGTCCCCCGCGAACGCGGCTCGGACCGCCCCGGGAATGGCGGCCGCTTCGCCCAAGTCCGGGACGTCTCCGCCGGCCAGCGCCAGCTCCAAGCCGAGCCAGCGGCTCCACGGCGCGGGTGCGACCGAGAGCACCGCGCGAAGAATCCGCGCCGCGAGATGGGGCTTGCCGCTCAGGCGCCGCAACCGGGCGAGCACGACCGCCGCCAGATACTCCTGCTGGGGGAGGGATTCGGTGCGGGCCATGCGGCTCGCGCGCCGGCTGGTCTCGAGCGCCTCGTCGCGGCGACGGTCGGTCGCGAGGAGGATGGCGCGCAGCACCGTCGCTTCGATGAGGGATGCGGCGCAGCGTTCCGACCGGGCGCGAATCGAGAGTTCCTCGATCGAGACGAGGGCCTCGCTCGGGTCTCCTCGGAAGATCGCCGACCAGCTCTCGGCAGTCAGGCACGCCATACGGGCGGCCTCGAGGGGTCGCAGCGCCCGAGCCCAACCCTCCAGCGCGACGGGATCGAAGCGTAAGACCGAGGCGCGTACTCCCTGCTCGGCGGCCAGCGCTCCGAGGCGGTCGCCCGAGGGGTCACCGCCGAAGGCTCTCAGCACCTCCTCCATGGGGGGAGGCGCGACATCGAGTCCGATTTGATGCTCCACCGCGCGGCGCGCGATCTTGTAGGCGTAGGTATCTTCGCCTACGCTGGACCCGTAGTGCAGAGCACCGCGACTGCCCCCAGCGAGGCATTCTCGCAGCCGTCGCTCGGGCGGTTCGATGACGGTCAGGGTCGTCTCCTTTCGTCGCTCGGAGGGACGCCATGAGCGGCCGCTATCGAACGGTCCGCGAGATCGCGAGCGGCGGCATGGGTCGGGTGCTGCTCTGCGTACGCGAAGAGGGACGGTTCAAGCGCTTGTACGCGGTCAAGCGCCTCCATCCCCACCTGCAACAGGACACGGACTTCCGTGCCATGTTCCAGGATGAAGCGAGAGTGGCGGGGCTGGTCCGGCATCCGAACGTGGTCAGCGTAATCGATGTCGACGAGGATGAGCAGGGAACGCTGCTCGTCATGGAGTACATCGACGGGATCCCCCTGACCAAGCTCATGAAGCTGAACTCCGACGACGGGGGCCAGTTGCCCATCGAAGTCTGCCTCCGCATCGCGCTCGACATCGCCGAGGGCCTGCACGCCGCGCACGAGGCGCGCGACCACGACGGCCGGCCGCTGAATCTGGTGCATCGGGATCTCTCGCCGCACAACGTGCTGCTCGAGTGGTCGGGACGCGCCCGGATCACGGATTTCGGCATCGCCAAGGCGGCGGGCCAGAGCACCAGCACGGCGACGGGCGTCCTGAAGGGCAAGCTCGCCTATCTGGCTCCGGAGCAAGTGCAGTTCCTGCCGGTCGACCGCCGGACCGACATCTTCGCGCTGGGCATCGTCTTGTACGAGATGCTGACGGGGAAGCGGCTCTTCCGGAGTCACGGCGATCAGCACTCCGGGATTCATCGGATTCTCCACGACCCGGCCCCCGACGTCGGCGAGGAGCGGCTGGAGGTTCCGCCTGCGATCGTGGAGTTGCTCTTTCGCATGTTGGACCGAGACCCGGCGGAGCGGCCGACGACGGCCGCCGAGGTCGCCGCCACCCTGCGGCGGACCCTCCTCGCGATGGACCCCCAAGGGGACATCCAGGTCAGCGACACGCTCGAAGCGCTGGCCAGCGAGCTGAGGAGTGCGAACGAAGCGGCGACGCGTTCCGAGCTGAGCCGCGCGCTCCAGACTCCGACGCCGGTCCGTGACCGTCGGTACGCGGTCGGCATCGCGGTGGGGGTCGCCCTCGTCGCGCTCGCGTTGGTCGCGACCGCAGGCTGGTCACTGGGTCGGCACGAGGCGCGTCCGGCGGAGGCGGCTCCGGCGGACGAGCAAACCGCGCTCGCCGCCCCGCTCGTCGCGGAGCCCGCGCGGCGCCCGGCAGCGGTTCCCATCCCGATCGAGGCTCCGGAAGAGGCGGTGATGGACGCGGCCGTCGCTGGCGCACCAGGAGCGGAACGCGTCGTGGGGACGGTAGATGCGCCGCGAAGCGCTACGAAAAGAAGACGACGGACGCCTCGGCGAGGCGGCCCTCCGGGGACGGATGACGCGGTGATGGCGGCGGTACCGAGCGAGGCGGCAGCCATGCAGAGCGAGGCGGCAGCCATGCAGACGGGGTGGGTCGAGTGGTGACGCTGAGCCGTGGAGCTCTGGCCCTGCTCTTGCTCTCCGCGACGCTGCGCGCGAACGCTCAGGAACCTGCGACGGTGCAGCGGGCCCGACAGCTTTTCATGCAGGCCAGAGCGGACTACGAAAACGATCACTTCGCCGCCGCGCGCACCAAGCTGGAGGAGTCGCTACAGCTGGTGCCGCGCGCGTCGACGGCACTGAATCTCGCCGCGACCCTGACGCGCCTCGGAGAGCCCGTGGCGGCCAAGGCCCTCGTCGACGATCTGTTGAATGGCGCCTACGGCGCGGTGCCGGAGCGCCTCGGTACCCGGGTCGACGAGGTGCTCGCCGAGGCGACGTCCGCCATCGCGCACATCCGGGTGCGCTTGCGAGGGAGTCCGCACGGGGAGCTGGAGATCGACGGTACGCCCGCCGGCGCGTTCGAGGGTCGGAACGAGATCGAGGTGAGCGTCGACCCCGGCGAGCACATGGTGTCGGTGGCGTCCGCGGACGGCGCAGCGTCCGACACCGTACGGCTGGCGCCCGGCGAGAGCTTCCAGCTGACGCTCACCATCGTCTCGCTATCGACCCCCGACGCGGTCACCGAGGACGACGTCACGGAGCCCAGCCGAGCTCCTCGCCGCCGACGACGACGCTGGCTCTGGACGGTCGGCACGCTCCTGGTTGCGGGCGGTATCGCGACGGCGGTCGTCTTCGCGCTTCGAGCGCGGCCTATCGAGGACGATGTCTTTTCCACTCCGCCCGCGGCGCTGCTGTCCTTCTGAAGCATCGCGCGGACCGCGTTACCCGTCGGCTCGCGCCGATTGGTCATCCTCGGATGCATGGGGCGGCCATCGCAGCAGCCCCCGGCGCGGACCGGGTCCGACTCCTTGATCCGCCATCCCGCGTCCCGCATCGGCGCTGGCCCCGAGATCGCGCCGAGGCATCGAGTACACGGCGGCGGCGGCGGCGGGCATCCCGATCCTGGCGTCCGGCTCCGCACCCGTGTCACCGCGCGCTTCGGGACTCCGGCAGCTCAGGGCCAAGCCCATGAGGACGAGCGTCGACGCGGGGCGCGGCGCCGCTCGGCCGCTCGCCACGGCCTACGCCGGAGCCGCGCTCGTTCGATGGACTCACGGGATGAACGGTGTGGCATCACGGGGTTCTTCTCTTTGCCGATCGACATCAGGGAGCCGTCCGGCGCCTTTCGGGGCCGATGAGCGTCGGTCCGCGCTCTAGCGAATCCTCATCGTGGCGTTCGCCTCCACGACCATGGGACCGGGCAGCCCCATGGCGGGGCTGACGAATCCGCTCGTTGGGCTGAAGGCTGCGGGGATGCAGTTGATGCCCGCGAAGCGCAGCGTCCAGTCCTCGCCGCTACGCTCTCGGCCGCCGACGGCGTCGACGACCGAGGGAAAGCAGCCCTGGTCTGCGGTGTCCTCCGCGCCGCAGTGGTAGCGCAGCGACCGGGGGCGGGAGGCATCGTCGACGCACACCGGCACCGAGGGGTCGTCGGGTTCGTCGCAGAGGCTGCTGAGAACCGGCGCTGCGCGGCAAGCGGATCCATCCGAGCACTCCGTCCGGTCGTGGGCGGGCCCTCCGCACGCGGAACCGCTTTCACATTGTCCACACCAGCAAGGCTGACCGTCACCGCAGGTTTCGACGGGGCCCTCCCACCGCGCACCGAGGGTGCTGAGCGACAAGGGGAGATCGACGAGGACGGGAACACCGCGGAGCTCGAGCGGGTCGCGGCCGTGGGGATACGAGACGGTGTCGTCGGGCGCCTCCTCGTCGCGATCGACCATGCGCCCCCGCGGGCAGTCGTGACTGGGGCGGTCGACGCGGACCACTCCCTCCCCATGTTCGTCGCAGTCGCGACCCGAGAACTCGCAGACACCCCCGTCGTCACCGACCAGCGGATTCGCATCACCGAGGCACTGTTCGCAGAAGCCATCGAGCGCCACCGCCATGCGGAGATCGAAGCGGTCTGCACGGAAGGCCCCCGTCACGAAATCCACGGTGCCTTCGATCGAGTACTCGACATCGTCTCCCAGCGGCTCGAACCACAGGCGAGCGCATGCATCGAGGGGGTCCGGTAGTATCTGGAGCCGAGCTCGGTAGCTGACGGGAGGTCCAAAGAAGATGGCGCACCGAGATCCGGGGCAATCGTCGGGAGATACGCACGGCGTCGATGGGTCGTGGACGCATCGACGGTACTCGTTGGCACTGTTCGGCGTGATCGGTCCCCGCACCCGACAAGCTCCGCAATCGGCGGTGCAGCCGTACGTCTCCACCGAGACGATGGTTTGATGACCCGCCCGCAAGTCGTGCGCGACGCCGGTGGTCCCGAGGTGAAAGAAGCTACCCGTGGCATCCAGATAGAAATCGAGCTGCTCGGGACAGCGGCGGGCCATGTCCGCCGCCTCGCCTTCGGCGTCCCGGTCGCCGCCGTCGGGGACGGACGGTTCGATGACCGCTCCGTCCTCGCCGACCATTGCCGAGTCCTCAGCATCGGGTGAGCGGTCCGCGCATCCGTCGAGCCCCGAGACCAGCACGACCAGTCGGCAGAGCAGGACACCTCGGCGCGGCCACGGCTGCGCTCGCGCTCGACGGAGCATTGGCGCCGATCGTTCAGTCGACACGGCCGCCCCGACGCTCTGCGAGATTATCGGGGCAGCTCCGATTGCATTGAGCGCCGCGCTCGCGCTCGATGTGGGGGAGGATCGTCCGCTCGAAGGTGAACCCCGGTGTTCGATACGGGCGACTCCACGACATGGGGTCAATCTCACGCCATCGGCCCCCGTCGGCCGTGGAGGATGAGCGCCATGAGCAAAGAAGAAGCCGAGTTCTCTAACCGCCATGGCTTCACGCTAGGGGAGGCAGCGGAAGGTCGGCGACTACGAGCACCGCGCGTTCGGTCTCGAACCCATGGTCCCCATCGCTGCCCGAGGGGCACCTCGGCCCACGACGAACATCACATCGAGCCGCGCCACAGATGAGGCAGGGGCGTGTCTCTCGCGGAGTAGAACGCCCCGTACTCGGATTCGTTGCGATAGACCCCGAATCCCCGGCGGCCCTCCTGTTGATACTCGGGCGGCGTCAGACCGTGCGCTTGGAAGAGCGTGATCAAGAGCTCGTTGTACGGCCGGCCGCGCAGGTCGGGGTGGTCCATGCGGCGGTAGTCGATGTACTCCCCGAGTCGAACTCGGTCACCGTTGCCGGCGATGAGCGTCGGCAAGCCCTCCACGCCGTGACTCGGCACGCCCATGTTCGAGCTCACCAGCACCAAGCTGTGGTCGAGCAGGGTGCGCCCGTCGGCTTCGACGACCTCGTCGAGGCGGCTGAGGAAACGAGCGATCTTCTCGTACTGCCAGGTCATCATCGTGCGCCACGGCGCTCGACGTGCGTGGACATCGCTATGGTCGAAGTCGAGACTCCGGTCGCGGTAGCCCGTTGGCTTCCAGCTCGCGATGCGGGTCGCTCCGGACGCGAGCGCCGCCACCAAGACGTCGATGTAGAGTTCTTGGCGCGCGTCGTTGTCATCCTCCGCGGGCGCCGCGAGCTCCTCGCAGGAAAGCGCGGCCCTTCGGTCGAACTCCACCTCGAGGCGCGCCTCGAGGTCGCGAATGCGTTCCATGTAGTGGTCGAGCTGTCTTCGACCTTCGTTCGAGATGCTGTCTGAATCCCGGGTGGCCCGGTAGTCTTCGAGGACGCGGTCCACGATGCGCGCCCGGCGGCGTCCCGACTCTTCTTCGGGGGACGGGCCGAAGCCGAAGGCGGCACGGCATGCGTCGATGGGATCCTCGATGAAGGGGACGTTCCGACCTTCCCAGATGCTCATGGCTTTCGGCTCTCCACCCCGGCCCACGCGCAGCCCCCCGAGGGGTGCCGGCGGGTCGGCGAAGGGGCGCGAGTTCTGGAGCACCATGTCGATGGAGTAGCCGAAGAGCTCGTCGTCTCGGTGCGACGCCGTGGTGCTCACGTAGCGACCGTGGAACAGCTCTCCCACCGCGACTCCAACCTGAACGTCCAGGCCGCGCAGCACGCTCATCTTGGCTCGCAGGGGGTCGAACGCGGCTCCCAGGTTGCGCGAAATAGGGGCGGCGTCGAGGTCCAGGCGCCGGGCCCGCACGCCCGGCGCCTGAACGGACAGGCCCTCGTCGGCGGGCCAGAAATCATCGACCGCCACACCGTTGTGCGTCTGGATCTGCACATGGCGTAACGGGATGCGCTCCGGCGCTGCGCGCGCGACTCGCGGTAGCAACGAAGGGATCGTCGGCAGCGCCAACAGAGCGCCGCCGAGTCCGCGCAAAAAGAGCCGGCGACCCTCGTTTCGAGCTGTGTCTCGTTCGCTCATCGAAGCATCTCCTCGGTGGCAATCGCGGTGACGATGATGTCCACGAAGCTCTGAGAGCCGGCGATCGCATCGACGACGTCGGCCGTCGCGCACGCTTCCACCTCATGGGCGAAGTAGAACTCCACCAAGCTGTCGGCGACGCACACGTGCGCCATTGCTTGGTCGGCGACCAGGTCGACGACATCGTCGAACCGAGAAGCCGACTTCGCCTCGGGTCCGATGCGCAGGTCGGCGACGGTCGTGTCGACGGCGTGTCGCGCAATCTCGCGCCCCGTCTCGTCGTAGACGACCTCTGCCGTTCGGTAGGCCCCCAGCGGGTCGAAGGACTCGAAGACGAACCCCGGTGGATTGATGAGCTGGTGGCAGCTGTAGCAAGGGGTGACCCCGGTCAACCGTTCGGTCGCCTCGCGCGTCGAGTGCTCGGTGCGGTCGATCGCGCCGAGCTCGTCGACCCGCGAATCGATGATCTCGAGGTCCGGCGGCTCGATCTCCTGACACAGCAGGCGCTCGCGGAGGCGAATGCCGCGCATGATCGGAGAAGTCCGGTCGGCCTGCGAGAGTAGGAGCGCGACCCGCCCGAGCAGCCCTCGATGGTGGGGAGCCTCGACCGGCGGGTCGCCGTCGTGCCAGACCGCCGTACCGTAGAGCCCCGCCAGCGCGTCGTCTTCCGGGTAGACGAGAGGGGAAGTGATGAGTTCTCGGAACTCCGCCGACCGCGTGAAGACCATTTGCTCCACGAAGCGATCGACCTCGGCCAACGCGGAGCGCTGCAGCTCTCCGGCGTCGAGCCCGAGCCGCTCGCTCGCCCGACGGGAGGGCACGGGAACCGCGTCGAGCCGCAGCCAATACCGGAAGAAGTCGGCCACGCGTCTCCGGCCCCAGGGGCTCTCGAGAAGTCGGGTCACTTGGGCTCGGATCTGCGTGGGAGTCGACAGCTCGTCGCGGGATGCCGCGCCCACCAACACATCGTCGGGCGGACCTCCGGTCGTGGTGTAGGCGATCCGGGAGGCCACGTCGTACGGGGTGGGAGGCGAGGACCAGTGGTGGAAGGTCAGCGCCGGTGAGCTCAGTAGACGGGCGACGAGGACCGTGAACGTCTCGTCGACCTCATCCGACGGCCCCGTCGCGCTCAGTCGGTCGCGCTCCGCTTGCGACAGGGGGCGGCGAAACGCTCGAGGCGCGAAGCCGTCGAGCAGAGCCTCGACGCAGGGCTCGCTACTGGGCTGGTCGGCGCACTCCGTCGCGAGGGCCGCGCGGCTCTCGCGACTCGCCGCGATGCGCTCCGCGAGGTCGATTGCCAGCCGCAGCGAGGCGTCCGTGTGGGCTTGGGAGGGGAGCGGGTCCAGCTCGTCCGGGCTCTCATGGAGCCGGTCGCTCGGGAGCTGAGCCACGAGGTCGGCTGATTCGGCCATCCGCTCTTCGCCTACCAGGACTTGGAAGGTCCGCAGCAGCTCCTCACTCGTCAGTCGGCGCTCGGCGAGGAGCGGTCGAGAGCCAGGGGATGCGCTGCATTCGGTTTCGGCGTCGGCTGCGGACGGCGTCTCGGCCTCGCTCGCGCGCCCTTCGATCGTCCCCTCGCAACCCGCCCCGACCAGACCCAAGAGCGAGGCCGTCAGTAGCAAGCGTCGGCGCAGACCTCCCGAGCGGTGGCGCGCGCGGGAAGGATGAGCATCGAGCGGCGGCTCCGCGGTGGGCCCAGCCCGAAGATCCAGTGGGGGCGACGATCGCTCAGAGCGCCACCTCGCCGCCCGCGCCGCGCTCCGGGCCAAAGCGATCCGGGCCAGAGCGATCCGGCGGCGCGACGTCGGACGCAGCCCCGGAAGGCGCGCGTGTCGTGTCCTCGAAACCCGCATGCCCGCCAGGGTACCGGTCACGGTCGCGCGAGCGCGGTTACGAGGGCCGCGCGGTGAACGCATCGGGACCGATGGTCAGTCGATGGCGAGGGTTCCGAGGGTGGGCCAGAAGACCCATGACAGGGGGGGAGGAGAAGCGCCGAGGGGGGGGACGGCAACCCGGCGCGCTTCAGTCGTCGCTGAAGCAGACCCGGGTCGGCGTCGCGGCGCGCGCGACACTCCCGAGCCCGAGGTTGCCGAGCGGGCTCTCGCCCCAGCAGAACAGCCTGCCGTCGATGTCGATGGCGCAGGTCTGGCGATTCCCGGCCGACACCGCCTGGTAGCTGCCGGGGACCGTCGCCGAGGCCGGGAGGTCCGACGCGATCGGCTCACCTCCGAGGAGCGCGTCCCCCCAGCAACGCAGCGTGTCCGCGGAATCGATGCCGCACGTATGCGTCCAACCGGCGCTCACCGAACGCCAATCGACGTCCAGTTGAGCGAGCGACCGGTCCGGGAAGTTCACGTCGAGGGTGACGTCGAGGCCGAGCCGAAAGTCTACCTCCGCACCCGCGCCGGCGCAGTAGAGCCACGTGGGGCCGGAGGATCCCGATACGCCCAGCGCGCACGTGTGCTCGGCACCGGCCGAGATCATCGTATAGCGGAAGGTATCCGCACCGGGCCGGTCGTCGGGCGTCGGAGCCGGCACGGGCGCCAGACGCTGCCGCTCCGCGACGGTCGCGTCGGCGGGGTCCGGCCGCGCCAACTGCTCGCGCTCATGGGCGCCCATACAGGCACCGGTCGTCCTCGACCACGCGCAGGTGTGGTCCTTGCCCAGGCTGAGCCCGATGATCGTGGCGGTGGTCTGCACGGGTTCCGTCGTGTCGCCCTCGCGCTGGGTCTGGCGCGAGTCCCCCGCGCCCCAGCACCACATCGCGTCGCCCTTGGTGCCGCATCCGTGGCCGCCACCGAGATCGACCGAGGACCAGCTCCCCTCGACCTGGCCGGGCTGCCGGGGGTCGCCCGTCCGCCCGAGGCGCCCGTTGGGAGAAGCGCCCCACGTGTAGAGCGCGCTGCCCTGAACGATGACGGCGGTGAACCCCGTCCCGGCCTCACGCGTTCCCCCCACCGCGAAGTCCACGACGGCGGTGCCATCTGCCACGGGAACGAGCGTGGGTTCGGTGACCACGATCTCGCTCCCCACGAGCTGCCCTTCCCGGTTGTCGCCCCAGCACCAGAGGCGATTCTCCGTGTCGATCGCGCACGAATGCCGCGCCCCGACGTCCAAGGCCCGGAGCGCCACCGACGGGGCGCAGTTGCCATCCGGCGTGCACACGTCTCCGCCACAGGGACAGTCGCAGGGGGCGCCGCCGTCGTCGGCTCCCTGGTCATTCGCCCCCATATCGACCGGGTCGGGCGGGCCCACGTCCGGCGGCGGCGTCGACCCGCAGTCGACTCGGTCGCGCGGATCGTCCGAGGGACCCACACAGAGGGGCTGACAGAGCCCGTTGAGGCAGGTTCGGGCCGGGGGGCACTCCACGTCCACGCAAACGTCGTCGAAGACGATCCACACCTCGCGCTGCTCGCCGCTTCGGAATCCGGCCTCCACCGCGGCACTCGCGAACGGTTGCCCGCGCTCGAAGAGGGTGGCCTCGGCCCGGAACCGACGGCTGGCGTCGTCGTCGCGAGGCGAGACGGGCACCTGCCGCTCCGGCAGGTCGCCCCCCAGGGAGATCGTCTCGTCGTAGAAGAGCTCATCGGCCGGCAGCCGATAGAGCCGGACCCGAACCGCGGACGCCCGAGCCTGCACGCCCGGGCCCGCTTCGAAGCGAACCACCGTCTGCGTGGGCGTACAGGAGAGCGACCACAACACGAAAACGATGAGCGCGGCTCTCATGTGCAAGATAACCGTATCACGGGAACCCACGGCCGGCCGCCGCTCGTCGGCCGACCGTGGGTCGGATCAGACGGGCCCGAAGGCGAGGTCGCTGATCTGCATCGGGCTGTCGTCGCACGCGCGCAGGACGCGGGCCTCGGCCACCACCGGGGGTAGCTCGTTGATGGCGAAGAAGAGGCCAGAGAGCTTCTTGCCCTCGTAGAAGGCCTTGTCGGACTCGCCGAGGCTCTCGTCGGCCAGCTTCTCGCGGGCGATGACGGTGCCCTCGAGGAGCAGCCAGCCGATGGCCAGCCGCGCCATCATGCCCAGAAAGCGCTCGGCCATCAGCGGGATGTTGGCCATCTTGCCGCCCTGGAACCAGCCCAGGAACTGCATCACCGAACCGCCGACGGCCTCGTGGGCCTTCTGCAAGTTCGCGATGGCGTCCTCGAGCTCGTCGTCGTTCTTGTGGGCGTCGATGAATTTCTGGATGTCGCCCAAGAAGGCCTGGGTGTTCTTGCCGCCGCCCTGGCCGAGCTTACGGCCGACCAGGTCGAGGGCCTGGATGACGTTGGTGCCCTCGTAGATGCTGAAGATCTTGGCGTCGCGGGCGTACTGCTCGACGGGCCAATCCTTCAGGTAACCGGCGCCGCCGTACACCTGAATGGCCTTCTCGCAGACCCGGAAGCCCTCGTCGGAGGTGTACGCCTTGACGATCGGGGTGAGCAGGTCGACCTGACCCTTGTGGTAGGCGGCGCTGGTGTCGTCCTTGCCACCGATCGCCTTGATGCGGTCCTGATGGACGGCGAGCTTGGTGATGAGCGCGCGCATGCCCTCGACCTTCGCCTTCATCTCGAGCAGGTCGCGTCGGACGTTGGGGTGCTCGATGATGGGCACCCGCGGCGCTTCGGGATCCTTCCAGTCCTTGATCGAGCTGCCCTGCTTGCGGTCCCGGGCGTACTCCAGCGCGTTGAAGTAGGCGCTCGAAGCCACCGCGAGGCCCTGGATGCCTACGCCGATGCGCGCAAAGTTCATCATCTTGAACATCTGCCGCATGCCCTGGTGCTCGACCTCGCCCACGAGCTCGCCGACGCACTCGCCGTCCTCACCGAACTCGAGCACGCAGGTGGCCGAGCCGTTGATGCCCATCTTGTGCTCGATGGAGGTCACCTGGACATCGTTCGGCTCACCGAGGGAACCGTCGTCGTTCGCGCGGATCTTGGGCACTACGAAGAGGGAGAGCCCCTTGGTGCCCGCCACGGCGCCGTCGATGCGGGCGAGCACCAGGTGGATGATGTTCTCCGCCATGTCGTGGTCGCCGCCACTGATGTAGATCTTGGTGCCCTTGATCTTGTACTTGCCGTCACCGATCGGAGTGGCGGTGGTGCTCGAGGACCCGACGTCGGATCCGGCGTGGGGCTCCGTGAGGCACATCGTGCCGCCCCACGTGCCGTTCATCATCCGCTCGACGTAGAGCTTCTTCTCGGCGGGGGTGCCGAACTCGGCGATGAGCTCGGCCGCGCCCAGGGCGAGACCGGGGTACATGTTGAAGGCGGTGTTGGAACCGCTGATGAGCTCGTCGGCGAGCACGGCGACGGCCGCGGGGGACTCCATGCCGCCGTACTCCGCCGGCGAGCCGAGGGTGCGCCAACCGGCTTCGTAGATCTTGTCCCAGGCTTCCTTGAAGCCTTCGGGCACGAAGACTTTGCCGTCCTCGAGGCGGCAACCTTGCATGTCGCCGATCTGATTGATGGGCCCGGTCACGTCGGTGGCGAACCGATAGACCTGGCTCATGACCTCGCGGATGGTGGGTTCGTCCCACTCGGCGAAGGGCTCGGCGCCCAGCACGTCCTGCAGACCGAACTGCTCGAAGAAGAGGAAGAAGACGTCCCGAAGGTCCGCCTTGTACCGATTGATGCGCTGCCCAGACACTCGAAACCTCCAAGGTGGGAAGGAGTTCCCCCGCGAAACAGAGAAGAAACGTGGGGGGTGCGACGCGGTGCGTCAAGCGAAAGTTGAAGCGCCGTTCAGTAGGGACCTTGGGGCCAACCTCGGTGCGCTCTCCAGGAGGATCCCCACACGGGTCGTTCCCCCGTTCCCCTCGTGGACGGGCCGCCGCGAGGGGCGTAGAAGGAGCGGCATGCGTTCTTCCCCCCTCTGGGCCCTGCTGCTCGTCCTCTTCGCCGCCGCCTGCGCCGAGCCTCGCCGCATCGTCAACGACCCCAACTGGGTCCCGCCCAGCGACGTGCGGGTCGAAGCCGGCAAGATCGTCATCGACGAGCACATCCATTTCGAGACCGACTCCGACGTGATCCAGCCGCGCTCCGGGTCCATCCTGGACCACCTGGCGGACACCATCCTGCACCACCCGGAGATCGACGCCCTGAAGATCGTCGGGCACACCGACACCCAGGGGGACGACCTCCACAACCAGGACCTCAGCGAACGGCGGGCCGGCTCCGTGGCACGCGCGCTCCGGGACCGCGGCGTGCAGATTCCCCTGGCCCCCTCGGGCGAAGGCGAGCGCCAGCCGCTCTGTCAGGAGACCACCCCGGCGTGTCACGCCCAGAACCGCCGGGTGGAGTTCCTCATCGTCGAGGGCTGAGGTGGACGGCGCCGGAGCGGTCGCCTAAATGTCCGGCGCCATGCTTCTCAGCCAGCACCTCACCGAGCTCGCCGCCGCCACCCTCCAGGAGACCCTGGGCCTCGACGAGCGCCCCGATCCGCTCCTGCGCGCGGCCAACCCGCAGCACGGCGACTACCAGCTCAACGCGGCCATGGCCCTGGGCAAGAAGCTCGGCCGCAAGCCTCGCGACATCGCCGAGGAGGCCGCCGTGGGCCTGCGCGCCCTCGACGCCGTCGCCAGCGCCGAGGTCGCCGGCCCGGGCTTCATCAACCTGCGGCTCCGGCCGAGCTGGGTCGGGCAGCAGCTGAGCGCGGCGCTGGCCGCGGAGAACCTGGGGATCGACCCGGTGGCGACGAAGGAGACCATCGTCGTCGACTTCTCGAGCCCCAACACCGCCAAGTCGATGCACATCGGCCACATCCGCTCGACCATCATCGGCGCGGCGATCGTCGAGCTCCTGCGGGCCGCCGGCCACGAGGTCATCGGCGACAACCACCTCGGCGACTGGGGCACCCAGTTCGGCCTGTTGATCATGGGCCTGCGCGAGTGGGGCGACGACGAGGCCCTGGAGCGCGATGGCGTCGAGGAGCTCGAGCGCCTCTACACCCAGGCCGCCGCCAAGAAGAAAGACGACGAGGCCTTCGCCGACGCCGCCCGCCAGGCCCTGGCCGAGCTGCAGGGGGGCGACCCCGAGAAGCGCGCGCTCTGGGAGCGCTTCATGGCCATCACCCGCGAGGCCTTCGACGCCGTCTACGATCGGCTCGGCGTGACCTTCGACGAGTGGCTCGGCGAGAGCGCCTACCAGGACCGCCTCGACGGGGTGGTCGGGCTGCTGCTCGAGAAGGGTCTGGCCAAGGAAGACCAGGGCGCCATCGGCGTCTTCTTCCAGGAACTCGAGGGCGACATCCCCAAGAAGATGCGCAAGGAGGGCTACGCGCCCTTCCTCATCCGGAAGAAGGACGGCGCCTTCAACTACGCCACCACCGACGTGGCCACCATCCTCTACCGCCAGGAGCGATGGGACGCGGACCGCTCCGTCTACGTGGTGGACACCCGGCAGGGGCAGCACTTCGAGCAGCTCTTCACCGTGGCCAAGCTGATGGGCATCGACATGCGCCTCGATCACGTCGGCTTCGGCAAGATCCTCGGCGACGACGGCAAGCCCCTCCGGACCCGCGACGGCGGCGTGCCCAAGCTCATGCCCTTCCTCGACGAGGCGGAGGAGCGGGCGCGGGTGCGCATCGAAGAGCTCCGCGAGGAGGGCCGGCTGCGCATCGAAGACGCCGATCTCGACGAGGCCTTCAAGACGATCGGGATCGGCGCCGTGAAGTACGCCGACCTCCGCCAGAACCGGATGACCGACTATCGCTTCGAGCCCGACAAGTTGGTCGAGCTCAGCGGCAACTCGGGCCCCTACATCCAGTACCAGTACGCGCGGATCCGGTCGATCTTCGCCAAGGGCGGCCAGAACTTCGAGGGCTTCACCGCCCCGATCGCGCTGGACCACGAGCGCGAACAGGAGCTCGCCCGCCATCTGGTGAAGTACCCCGACGTGGTCCACACCGCCGCCGAGACCTACCAGCCGCACCTCATCTGCGAGCACCTCTATGAGGTGGCCAGCGCCTTCAGCAGCTTCTACGGCGACTGCCCGGTCCTCGGTTCCCCCGAGGAGAAGAGCCGGCTGGCGCTCTGCGCCCTGAGCGCTCGCCAGCTCGAGCACGGCCTGAGCCTCCTCGGCATCGGCGTCCTCGAGAAGATGTGAGCCCGGCGCCGGCACCTCGCCGGTCCTGGTAGGATGAGCCGTGGTGGTGGAAGCGACCCGCACCCGGCTCGCGCTCGACAACCTCGTGGCGACCGCTCAGCGACGAGGCCTGCTCCTGGATCGGCCGACGGGCGAAGGGACCGACCTCCGAGCGAGGGTCCCGATGACCGCGCTCTACGAGACGTGGGAGACGCTGGACCGCGCGGGGATCGGACCCGAGTTCGCGCTGGAGGTCGCCGACCATTCCCGCGGCAGCTCGAAGAACCTGGTGCGCATGGTGGCCGGGTCGGCCCCCGATCTCGCCGGCGCGCTGCGCGCCGCGGCACGCTATTGGCCGCTGGTCACGGACGCCCATGGGATCGAGGTCCAGCTCGGCCGAAGCGCCGACCTGATCTTCGGCCCGGTCCCCGAGCGCCTCGGGGCGCGCCGGGATCTCCTCTTCTCGGCCGTCGCGATCCTGCGCTACCTGCAGCGATGGAGCCCGACTGCCCCCCTGGGCGCCCTTCATCTGCGCGAGAGTCCGTGGCCAGCCACCGCACGCTCCTTCCTGGAGCGGGAGCTGGGTGTGGCGATCCACTTCGGCGCCGCTGCCGACCGCATCCACCTCGAGGCTCCTGGTCCGGAGGGCAAGCTGCGCGGGTCGGACGACGGCCTGCACACCGTCCTCACGGAGCGCGCCGAGGCTCTCTTGGCGACCGTGGGACCCTCGGCGAGCGTCCTCGCCCGCGTCTGGGACGTGCTCCCCGAGGTGTGTCGCGCCGAAGCGCCTCAGCGGGCGGCGGCGCGTGCTCTCGGGACCAGTCCGCGGAGTCTACGCCGAGCGCTGACCGCGGAGGGCACCTCGTTCGCCGCGGAGTTGGACCGCTTCCGAGCGAGCCGAGCGGGGCTCTGGCTCCACGCCCTCGACGACCGGGCCCTCGCGGAGCGGCTGGGCTTCGCCGACGCGCGCTCGTTCCGCCGGGCCTTCGTTCGGTGGAACCAGTGCACACCGGCGGCCGCCCGCGACCTGACCCCCCGGTGACCGCCGATGGCCGCGCGGGTCCTGGAATCGTCCGCGCGGGTCCTTGTCCGCGGTCCTTCGCATCGCCGAGCCTCTCGCCATGGCTCTTCGACGTTCCCGCTGGGCGACCTCCCTGTCGCTCGCCCTCTGGCTCTTCACCTCCGGCTGCGGCGAGGACGACCTCCCGGTCGACGCCGGAGCTCCCGACGACGCGGAGGCGACCGGCGACGCGGAGGCGAGTCCCGACGCCCAGCTCACCCCGGACGCGGCGCGACCCGACGGGCGGCCGGCGACGATCCTCGCCGATCCCTCCCTCCCGGCCGACACCGCGGGGATCGTGCGGGTCGACGAGCTCGAGCCCACCCGAGACCCGGACGGTGACGGCCAGGTCCGCGTCGCGGGAGTGGACTTCACCTACGAGGTCTTCCGCAACGAGAGCTACCGGTGTGGGCGTACGGGGAACCACAAGTTCATGACCATCCAGCGGACGGACGCCCTCGACCGGGCTACCGACACCTGGGTCTATCTTCGCGGCGGGGGCACGGGGTACTACGTGCCCACCGGCGACGGCCCGGTCTACGTAGGTCGCGAGGCCCTCAACGACGAGCCCGATGTCGAGGAGCTCGCCGGCCGGGTGGTCATGATGGGGTTCGACGGCTCGGGGCTCCGGGACACCGCCATCGGACGACGCCTCGCCGAAGGGACCCGGGTCGTCGCCGTCGCCTACTGCGATCACGACCTCTATGGCGGCACGGGCCACCCCTATTCCGACAACCCCGTCGAGGGCGCCACCGTCGATGGGCTCTCCGCGGCGATCGCGGCCACCTCCTACGTCCGCGCGGCCCACCCCGAGGGGCGGCTCTGGCTCCATGGCAGCTCCGCGGGGTCCGTGGGCGCCTACCATCTGTCCCGGGCCCTCGCCGCCCGCGGCGTGGAGGTCGCCGGGGCTCTGCTCGACGCCGGAACCTTCACCTCGCTGCGCGACGCGGTGATGGGCAACGGATGTCCGCCCTACTCGTCGGTCGCCGAAAGCGAGCTCGGACTGAATCTCCAGGACCAAGTGGAGCACATCCTGCGGAAGGTGCTCGGGGACGTGAGCCCCGAGTACCTCGCGGCGTACGAGGCCGAGCTCCTCGAGCACCACCTGGGCACCGAGGGGGCCGCGCCCTACTTCATCGTCCAGGGCGCCGACGACCCCTACTGCTGTGGGGGAGGCGAGTTCGACCTGCTCCCCGGGGCGTCCGCCGAAGGGAACTGCCGCTTCGTCAATTCGGTCTTCGACCCCGGCCTCGCGCGGGGGACCGAGTCCGCCGCTTCATCTCGAGTGGTCGTCGTGCCCGGCGCGGGTCACGTCGTCTCCGGGCTGGAGGAGGGCACTTTCCAGGACGAGATCGAGGCGTGGATCGCTTCGATTCGGACCGAGTGACTCGCCGAAGACCCAATTTGCACCAATAAAGGATTTTTCCTTGCACAGCGCAAGCGGCGCACGATACCCCCGAACCGGGTTCCCGATCTTGGGAGTCAACGGAGGTGTCGTAGATGATGAGAGTGCGGTGGTGTGTGGTGCTTCTGGGGGGGCTGGCCCTCGCGGGGGGTTGTAGCGATGACGACGCGGGCGTGGCCGATGCGTCCGTCTCCGACGACGCGAGCCCGGCCGATGGCGGCGACGCTGGCGACGCCGGGTCGGAGTGCCCGGCCGGCTTCCAGGACAACGATGGCGACGGCGAGTGCGCACCCGACTGCGGCGCTGCCGGGCTCACCTGCGGCGCCATGGCGGTGTGCACCGACGGCTCCGGCGTGGCCGAGTGCGTCTGCGACGCGGGCACCCAGGACAACGACGGCGACGGCAACTGCAGCGCCGACTGCGCCAGCACCACCTGTGGCGCCAACGCGACCTGCGCCGACGACGACGGCGACGCCACCTGCTCCTGCGACGCGGGCTTCCAAGACAACGACGCCGACGGCGACTGCTCCGCCGACTGCGCGACGGCGGGTCTGAGCTGCATGGCGAACGCCGAGTGTTCGGACGACGACGGCACCGCCACGTGCGTGTGCGCGTTCGGCTTCCAGGACGAGGACGGCGACGGGACCTGCGAGCCCGGCTGCGGCACCGACACCTGCTCCGGCAACGGCACCTGCAGCGCGGACACCGGGACGGTCGTCTGCGACTGCGACGACGGGTTCGCCGGCGTGGACTGCTCTTCGTGCGCGGCGGGTCTGCAGGATCTCGACGGCGACGGCGTGTGTACCCCGGCGTGTCAGGCCGAGGGCGACCGCTGCCTGGCGGCCGATCCCGGCACCTTCGATCAGAGCGCGGCGGACGCCGAGTGCGCGAGCGCCTGCGAGCCCTTCGGGCTGGTCTGGAACGGCAACTGGACCACCGAAGACGCCAACGTGACCGCTGCGGGTTGCGCGGTGGGCTCCGACGTCGTGTGCGGCTGCGTCTTCCCGACGGCGACGCCGGGGGACCGCTGCCTGGTCGGCGCCCCGGGCACCTTCGACATGGCCGCGGCCGAGGCCCAGTGCCCCGGCGTGTGCGCCCTCGACGCGCTCGTGTGGGACGGGAGCTTCGACGCAACCAGCGCGGGGGTCGGCGCGGCCGGCTGCAACGCAGGGTCCGAGGTCGTCTGTGGCTGCGCCGCTCCGGCCGGCGTCTGTCTCGGTGAGAGCCAGGTCTGCGACGACGCCACCGGCACCGCATCCTGCGCGTGCGCCGCCGGCACCCAGGACAACGACGGCGACGGCGACTGCAGCACCGACTGCGTGAACACGACCTGCGGCCTCAACACCTCCTGCGACGACGCCACCGGCACCGCCACCTGTGGCTGCAACGCCGGCTTCCAGGACAACGACGCCGACGGCGACTGCACCGCCAACTGCGATTCGGTCGTCTGCGGTACCAACGCCTCCTGCTCCGACGCCACCGGCACCGCCACCTGCGGCTGCAACGCCGGCTTCCAGGACAACGACGCCGACGGCGATTGCGCCGCCGACTGCGCCAGCACCCCCTGCGGCGCCAACGCCTCCTGCTCCGACGCCTCCGGCACCGCCACCTGCGGCTGCGACGCCGGCTTCCAGGACAACGACGCCGACGGCGACTGCGCCGCCGACTGCGCCAGCACCCCCTGCGGCGCCAACGCCTCCTGCT
>DCLA01000027.1 GCA_002320815.1 Myxococcales bacterium UBA1660 | reverse complement strand
CGGTGCGACCGTCGCAACGGCGGGGACTTCAACGGGCTGCTAGCCGGAGGTGGCCCCATCGGGAGTGCGGGGCCGGGAGGGGAACGATGGACGAAACGAGGGAGCGGGCGGGCCGTAGGCCCCCCGACGTCGCGGGCGCCGAGGACGCCCGCGCGGTGGAGGGACGTTGATGGAATCGAGCGCGATGGGCACCGGGAACCCCGAGGGGTTGGAGACCCAGGTCGACGACGCGGACACCTTGGAAGCCGGCTACACGCAGGCCCATCGGTTCTACGAATGGATCGGGCTGGCGTTGGCCGCGAGCTCGCTGGGGCTGGCGGCCTTCCAGGCCCTCGGCTACCTCGACGCCGGGGTACTGCTCTGGCTGATCGCCGCGTTCGCGGGGGCCGCCTTCGCGGACCTCCTGTCCGGGCTGGTGCACTGGGGCTTCGACACCTGGGGGTCGGTGGACACACCCAACGTCGGCCAGCTCGCCATCCGCACCTTCCGGCACCACCACCTCGATCCGAAGGCCATGGTCCACCACGACTTCGTGGAGACGAACGGACACAACGCGATGCTCTCGGTGGCCATCACGGCACCGGCCGCGCTCGTGCCGGAGACGATCGGCGCCGGGCCCACGGTCTTCCTCTTCTGGGCGGGTCTGCTCGTGGCGTTCACCAGCCAGCTCCACAAATGGGCCCACATGGAGCGGCCGCCCCGGGTGGCGCGCTGGCTCCAGCGCGCGCGCCTGATCCTCCCGGCCGATGCCCACCGGGGCCACCACACCGCGCCCCACGACGGCGGCTATTGCGTGACCACCGGCTGGCTCAACGGCCTCCTCGACGGGGTCGGCTTCTTCCGCGGGCTCGAGCGGATGGTCACCGCGGTCACCGGGGTGCTCCCGGCGGAACGCGAGCGCCGCTGACTCAGGGGGCGGCGGGCTCGGCGGCGCCCAGGGCGCCGAAGTGGAACTCGATGGGGGAGTCCGTCGGGAGCTCGGTGTCCACCCGCACGCAATCCCGGGGCTGGGTCCCGAAGTCGCCGAGGCACGCCTCGAAGGTGCGGGGTCCAGTCGGCGCGCCGTAGGGGTGGAAGCAGTGGCCCTCGGGCACGCGGACCCGCCCGCTCCACGCGAAGTCGAAGTGCCCGCCGGGCTCCACCTCGGCCTCCTGGTAGAGCGGGGGCTCGCACTCGAGGCAGTCGAAGCCGCAGCGGCAATCACAGCTCGGGCCGGCGACCACCGGGCCCTCGCCGCCGAGGCGGAACTCGCGCTCCGAGTCGCGGGGCAGTATCGCGAAGGGCTGGCCCCGGCCGAAGGAGATGACGAAGCGGATCGTCTCGGCGCGGTCGTTGACGATCCGCAGAGTCGTCTCGTTCGCCGCGCGGTGGTCGGGGAGACCGATCCCCAGCGGGTCCTCGCCGGTCACCGCGGCCGGCGCCGGCGCCGGCGCCGCTGCGGCCGGGGCGTCCGACTCGGTCGATCCAGCGGACGGACCGGCAGCCGGGCTCGGGGTCTCGGGCGCCGGGTCGGAGCCCGGGCAGCCTCCGCAGGCGAGGAGGAGCAGAGCGGGAACCCAGAGGACGGGGCGGCGCATCCCAAGTGCATACCATGGCCCCCCGGAGCGGGGCAGAGAGGCAGCGAGCCGGGTGCGGCGTGCCCGCGCTCCCGGGAGCGCGTAGAGTCCGCGCATGCGTTGGGTCGGGATGGTCGTGCTCGCTCTCGCTCTCTCGGGCTGCGGCGACGACGACGCCGAGCCGATGGACGCGGGCGTCGAGACGATGGACGACGGTATCGAGACGCCGGACGCCGCGGATCCGTCCGGGGACGCCGGGCCAGCCGAAGGTGGGCTCCTGGTGGCCGCGACGAGGGGGGAGCTCACCCTGCCCTTCGGTCTCGCCATCCGCGGGACCGGCACCCGGCGCTTCGGCGAGATCACCGTGGACGACGCCATCGGCACCGTGACCTATCGCGGCACCGAAGAGCGGCTGGTGGTCTACGAGCGCACCGACTGGCCCGAGGCGAACCAGACCCTCTTCCAGGCGCTGATGCCGCGCGACCAGGGTTGGGTCGTGCTCTGGTTCTACTGCCAGGAGGGCGCGCTCACCGGCGTGTACTCGGAATCGACCGACGGGGACCTCCTGGTCTGGAACCCGGGCACCGGTACCTGCGTGGACACCGACGGGGAGACCACGACCCCGGTGGAGCTCGACGAAGTCCGGCTGCCCGACCCCCTGCTCTACGAAGGGACCATCATCACCGGTCCCAACGTCGAGCTCGGCGGCGCCACTCCCGGGTGGGTCGAGCTCGGGGCCCAGCGCTTCGTCGTCCACCCCTTCGAGCACGTGGACTGCTCCGAGTGTGCGATGGGCGGCTGGAACGAGCTGCACGCGATGCTCGTCGACGAGGCCACCGGCCGCGCCTGCTTCGGGATCTTCTACCTCTACCTCGACGACCCGACGCGGGTGGACCTGACCTATTCGCTCAGCCTCCCCGACCTCTCGGACCCGGCCGGCCACTCCATGCTCGCCGCGACCTGGACCGACGAGTAGCGCGGCAGCTCGAACGCAGCTGCGGGTGGCTGGGCGGCAGGGGTCACGCTAGAAATGCCCCATGTCCCTATTCGTGGATTCGACGAGAGAGACGACCAAGGTCTCGGGGTCCTTGGTCGGCGGCCGCTGCACCGCGCTGAAGGCGCTCCTCGGGGTCGACGTCTACGAGCGAGCGCTCGCGACCCTGGACGCCGAGGCCCGGATCGGCATCGAGCAGTGCACGGCGCTGTCCTGGGTCCCGGTGGCCGACACCGAGCGGCTCGTCCTCGCCTGCGCCGAGGCCGCCAACCGCGACCCCCACGAGGTCAACGTCGCCTCCGCCCGTCGCGCCACGGAGGCGAGCTTCCGCACCGTCTGGCGCCTGCTCCTGCGCATCGCGACCGACGACATGCTGCTCTCGCGCACGGCCCGGGCCTACGACCGGGCCTACGACCGCGGCAAGATCGAGGTCCACCTGAACGCCGGCTCCGGCGGGAGCTGCGAGCTCACCGGCCGGCCCGAGATGTCCCAGATCGGGCGCGACGCCTTCGGGGTGGGCATCCAGACGGTGCTCGAGCTCGGCGGCCGCGGCGGGGTGACCGTCCACGGTCGCCCCACCGCCGACGGCGCGATCTACACCGTCCACCGCTGACGCGCGGGTCCGCCGGCGAAGACCTCGAGCCGGCGCGCGGGCTCGAACGGTCCCCCGGTTCACGCAGCGGTCAACGCGCGCCTTGGAGCTCCCGCACGCGCTCGCGCACCGCGAGCTGACGAACGTCGACCGCGCGGGGCTCGCGGGGCGAGCCGGCCAGAAAGCCCGAGGTCGGGCTGTCGATCCAGCTCTGGAACCGTCGGTCCATCGCAAAGGTGCACTCGGTTCCGTCGGTGGCGAAGTCCCATCGGGATCCGGCCGGGAGCGTCTCCAGCTCGTTCGGATAGGCCTGGAGCTCGTCCACCAGCAAACCCCGCGAGTCGCGCGGGTAGACGAGGAGCGCGTAGTTGTAGATGGAGCGATGGGGCAGCACCGTCCCGACGAGCCCGAAGCCCCCGTCCGGGACCGCCTCGACCCGCTCGCCCTGGAGGGTCGGCTGCGCCGTCAGCGGGATCCCCTCGCTGAACGTGCTCTCGCCCGCATCGAAGGAGAGGAGGCTACCGCTGCCGAAGTTCGCCTCGGTCACGTCCCGCGACACGCCGCGCATCACGCCCACGTCGCCGGGACTCAGGCAGTCGTTGTTGAAGTCGAAGTCGCTGTCGCGGTGCGGCGGCGTGTCGATGAGGCCGATGATGTCGACGCCATCGAGCTCGACCGCGGGGACGAAGTCGCAGTACGAGCGAGTCCCGTCGTTGCGCACCTCGATGAAGAGCTCGAAGAACGGCCGGGTACCGCCGTCATTGGTGAGCACGAAGGTCGCGCTGATCGGAGTCAGGGGCGAGCTGGCGAGAAGCCACGACACGTCGGGTCGGTTGGTGAGGATCCCCTGCGCGTTGACTCGAGCGGCGGACGTCTCTCCGCAGGTTCCCCCACCTCCCGCATCCACATCGCTACCCAAATCGGGTGACTCCATGTCTGTCTCGCCCGCGTCTCGCGCCATTGATGCATCGACGCCCCCATCGCCGACGCCCACGTCGTTCGGGGTGATCGACCCATCGAAGCGATACGTATCCAGGTCGGATCGAGGCTCGCTGCACGCAACGAGAAGCACGAGAAAAACGGCGCTAAAGCGGCTCACGGCGCAGAGTTGTAGCGAAGTTCGAAGAATGACTCACCTGTAAAATGCGCATCGCGGCACAAATTCTCGAAGCCGACGGACCCAAATTGGTGCTAGACCGGCTCGGTGCGCTTTCGTTGTTGGTTGGGCCTGACCGCTCTGGTGGCTGTCGCGGGCTGTGCTTCGGACGATCTCGTCGAGGGATCCCTCGAATTTGGCGCGCCTTGCGCCTTCAATTCGGAATGCTCGTCGGGCTTCTGCGTGAGTTCCGGCTCGGGACCAGGCGTCTGCTCGCAGCCCTGTGAAGCCGAATCCGAGTGCCCGACTGCGAACAACTGGACTTGCGAGTCCTTCCCGGACGGCGCTCGCCTCTGCGGCTGCGTGCCGACGTCGGAAAGCGAGATCTGCGGAAACGGCCTCGACGATGACTGCGATGGCGCCGTCGACGACTGCGAGCTCTGTGACGGCCGCCCGGTCGCCCCGAACGACCCCGAGAACTGTGGCTCGTGCGGGAACGCCTGCGGCGCCGGCGAGGTGTGCAACGGGGATCGATGCGAGTGCGCCGCCGGGTCGGCGGTGTGCGACGGCACCTGCATCGATGTCCAGAGCGACGACGCCAACTGCGGTGCTTGCGGGAATGCCTGCGAGAGCGGCGTCGCCTGCGTCGATGGATCCTGTGGGTGTCCTTCCGGTCGGACCTCTTGCGGCGACGACAGCTGCGTGCACCTCGCGACCGACGAAGACCACTGCGGCGCCTGTGGGAACGCATGCTCCTCCGGTGAGAGCTGTGTCGCTGGCTTCTGTCAGTGCACCGACGCCGCGCTGGACTGCGGTGGGGTCTGCACCGACCTGGATTCCGACGACGCCAACTGCGGCTCCTGCGGGAACACGTGCAGCGCGCAGCGCGTGTGCGTGGGCGGCAGCTGTGTTTGTGGCGAAGGCCTGATGACCTGTGGTGCCGCCTGTGTGGATATCCTCGAGGACGATCTGAACTGCGGCGCCTGCGGGAACCGCTGTCCCAGCGGGACCGCCTGTGAGGGCGGTGCCTGCCGGTGCTCGGACGACCAGACGCTTTGTAGCGGGGTCTGCGTGCAGACCGCGACGGATGGCCGCAACTGCGGCTCGTGCGGCAACATCTGCCGCTCGAGCGAGTTCTGCGTCGACGGCACCTGCGGCTGTCTCGCGGGCCAGGAGTTCTGCTCGGGCCAGTGCCGGAACATCGCCATCGACCGCTCGCATTGTGGCGCGTGCGGCAACTCCTGCCCCTTCGGCGCCACGTGTTCGGGGGGGGCCTGTGTCTGCCCGGCCGGGCAGATCGCTTGCTCGGGGTCCTGCGTCGATCCGGCCACCAGCGCCCGAAACTGCGGCGCCTGCGGGATTTCCTGCGGGTCGGGGGCGACCTGCGCCGATGGTGCCTGCAGCTGCACTGACGCGGGCGAGACGCTGTGCGCCTCGGGGTGTACCGACCTGCCATCCGACGAAGCGAACTGCGGGTCGTGTGGAAATGCCTGCGCGGCCGGCGCCACCTGCCTCGAGGGCGCCTGCTACTGCCCGGGGGCCCAGGCGGTCTGCGGCAGCGCGTGCCGGGACCTCATGGTCGACGAAGACCACTGCGGGGCATGTGGGAACGTCTGCCCGGTCGGAGCGACCTGCACCGGCGGATCGTGCGTCTGCAGCGGCTCCGACCCCCTGGTTTGTGGCGGTGTCTGTGTCTCCGGCGGGACGGACCCGACGAACTGTGGAGCCTGCGGCAACGTCTGCGCCACGGGCGCCACTTGCTCGGGTGGCGCGTGCAACTGTAGGTACAGCGACCAGGAGGTCTGCAGTGGCGCCTGCGTCGACACCAGCGATGACCCCAACCACTGCGGAACCTGTGGTACGACCTGCGCGGTGGCGTGCACCACGGGCGTCTGCAACACCGCCGTCCATATCGACGCCGACGGCGATCACACCGTCATGGTCCTCGCCGACGGCCGCTTCGCGGAGTGGGGCGACGGCACGTACCTACTACGCGACGAGCCGCCCAACGGTCTCGTCGACGTCGTCAGCTACAGTCGGTTCAGCACCGGAAAGCGCGAGTGCGCCTTGTTCACGGGAGGCGTGGTTCGCTGTCGAGGCAATGACCTCTATGGGGTGCTGGGCAACGGGCCGGCCGGCTCCACGGGTACCTGGTCGGATACTGGTCTGAGCGGCGTCGTCGAGCTCGCGGTCGGCGACCGGCACAACTGCGCTCGTCGTTCGACTGGAGGAATCACTTGCTGGGGCAGCAACGCGTCGGGCCAGCTCACCGGCTCCGACTCCGTGCTCACCTCTCCCGGTCCCGACGTCGCGCTCCCGGGTCCAGCCGCGAGCGTGTCCGCAGGCCGCTTTCACACTTGCGCGGTCGTCGCCTCCGAGCTCTGGTGCTGGGGCGCCAACGCCGTGGGCCAGCTCGGAGTGGACCCGACGACCACCCCCTCGTCGTCCGTCCCGCTACGGGTCGCCGGCCTCACCAACGTCGCGCGTGTCTTCGCAGGGATGGACACCACCTGCGTGACCTTGGATGACGGCCGCGCCAGTTGTTGGGGCCAGAACCGTGATGGGCAGCTCGGCGACGGCACTCGGACCTCCCGGTGGCAACCCCTGGTGGTCCCCTCCCTCACCAACGTGTCCGAGCTCGCCGTGGGCGCCCTACACACGTGCGCGCTTCGCACCGACGGCTCGATGCGCTGTTGGGGCGACAACTACTATGGTCAGCTCGGCAACGGCACCCGGACGGACTCCCTCTTCCCGACCGCCGCTCCCTTGGGCGCGGGCGGCGGCATGGAAGTCACCGTGGGAACCCAATACACCTGCGCGATCGAACCGACCGGCGACGTCCTCTGCTGGGGCCAAGGTTACGGTACCAGTCGCGGCGGTTGGATCCTCACGCCGACCCGGGTCGACTGGTGATGCGCCTCGTCCCCCAGGTCGTCGGCGTCATGACGTCGATGCTCTTCGTCATCGGTTGCGACGACGGCCGCTCGAGGCCGGACGACGTCTACCGTTTCGATCCCAACGCACCCATGGACGCGGGTCCCGACGTCCGGCGCGACGCCGAGGTCCCCGTGGACGCGAGCCCGGTCCCGCGGGACGCCAGCGACGGAGGCCCCGGGGGCATGGGGGCCTCCTGCGCGGCCGACGGCCAATGCATGGCCCCGCTGGTCTGTCGCGCGGGTCGATGCACGGCGCTGGCATCGGAGGGCCAACCGTGCAGTGACGACGCGAGCTGCCAGCCGGACCTCTCGTGTCTCTCCGGCGCGTGCCGCGCCCAGGTCTGCTCGACGCCCACCTCGGGAAGCTGCCAACTCCGGGTCCCGGCGGGGAGCTTCGGTCCCCTCACGGCTCCCTGCCTCCCCCGCTGCAGCGCCGAGACCGCCGCTGCCTATCGGGCCTGCGATTCCAACGCGTGTCGCAACGCGGCCGTCGACGCCGACTCGACTCCGTCGAAGGCTTACACCATCGGCACCGTTCCGGTGAACCCGGGTCTCGATTGCCTCTCGTGCGTGAGCTACCAGGAGTTCCACTGCTTCTCCCTCGTCTGCGGCGACGAGGTGGACTCCTACGTCGACGAGTGCATTGCCGGCATCGACGACTTCCGGTGCGACGACGCGCTCTTCCGGCTCGACCTCTGCCTGGCCGCCCTCACGCCCACGCAGCAGGCGACCCTGGAGACCTGCATGCTCTCGGCCGATGGCCCGCCCGGCTGCTTCGCCTGCCCCTGACGCTTCACGGATCGCCCGACCCCCAGCGAGCCGATTCCCTCAGGGGCAGGCGACGGGTTCGGTGTCCACCACGACGTCGTCGATCCACACTTCGAGGGGGCGGGTCATCGGGTGAAAGCTCCAGGTGCCCACGTAGAGCTGGTCGATGGCCGGGCCGTACCAGGGCGAGTCGTTGGCGACGTCGCCCACGCACCCCTGGCCGGTCTCGTCGACCACGAGGAAGGGCTCGGCCGCGGCATCCCGGGTGACCTCGATGTGCCGCCCGGCGGAGTCCACGCTCCACTGCAGGCACATCCACTCGCCGGCGGGGATCGGGTCGTCGGAGCCGTTCCAGCAGTCCTGGGCAGGATCGGAGTTGATGTAGACCACCGAGCTGAAGCGGTTGCTCTCGTCGGAGCGCAGCGAGCTGAAGAGGTAGGTCGAGCGCAGGCCAGCCACCGGGTCGTCCATCGTCGGTCCGCTCACGCCGGCCCAGGTCCAGTGGACCGAGTGCCCGTCGTCACCGACGTACATCATCAGTCGGCCGTGGAGGGAGGTGCGGCCCTCGGCGAGGATCGACGCCCCGCTCCCGGCGAAGAGCCGGCCGCCGTCGCGAGCCCCGTCGCCGATGCGCACGTGGAGCGCGCGGCTGCCCGACACGGCCCGGGTGTCGTCGAGGTCGAAGATCCCGTCCCCGCGCCGGGCGGCGCGCCAGGGGCCGAAGCGGTCGCCGTCGGCCAGCGCGCTCAGCTCGGGGTAGCCCTCGAAGTCCTCGCAGATCCCGACGCCGTCCGCGCAGGGGTCCGGCGGACCGGCGTCGACCCCCAGGTCGGGCTCGCCCAGGTCGGGCCCATCGACGATGGCGTCCGGCGTGGCGGCGTCTCGGCCGCCGGCGTCGGTGCCCGCGTCGGGCAGAGCGGCGTCGTCGTCACCGCAGGCGAAGAGCGAACACGCGAGGAAGACCATGGCGAGGCGCATGGCCCGGAAGGTACTCCGGCGGTGACGACGCGAGCACTTCCTTCGCGTTCGTCATCGGCCCTTCCCGGCGGTCACTCGAAGGTGCACTCCAGAGCCGCGACGCACACCGAAGGCTGGAGCCCCTGGCAGTACTCCTCGTTGCCTTCCGGGGTCTCCCCTGCGCAGGAGACCTCCCAATCGCAGCCCCGGGCGACGCAGGTCTGCTCGACCGTGGTGGACCCTTCGCACGCCGCGGCCACGCCGATACAGGTCGCCGACCCTTCGTCCCACGCGCACCCCATCTGCAGGCCGCAATCCACGCGGGGGATGCTGGCACAGGGGGTCGGTGCTCCGACGCACTCGGCCCGTTCGGAGCACCCCGCGGCATCGAAGCACGGCGGCGCGGCGTTGGCACAGACCGTGGCGTGACACTCCCCGCCGCCCCCGTCCTCGCTCACCGGGCGACCATCGTCCCCGCAAGCGACCAGGGAGAAAAGCAGACAGAAACCGAGATTGAATCGAAGCATGGGCGGAGGGTAACAGCGACTGCCTCTTCGTCCGAATCCGCCCCCCACTCCTGGGCCCCCAGCCCTGGGCTCCGAGCCCCGGCCCGCGCATCGACGCGGGCCCCGGACCGGCGCCATGTGCCCTCGGGCGCCACGGCGCTATAGTCCCGCGCGATGAAGCGACGGGACTACGAAGTATTGGTCATCGGGAGCGGTCCGGGCGGCGAAGGCGCGGCCATGAAGTCCGCCAAGGAAGGCAAGCGCGTCGCCGTGGTCGAGCGCCACGGGCAGCTCGGCGGCGCCTGCACCCACTGGGCGACGATCCCCAGCAAGACCCTGCGGCACACCGTCGGCTCCCTCATGGAGTTCCGCACCAGCCCGCTCTTCCGCGAGTGCGCGACCCAGCTCGACGTGACCTTCGCCGACCTGGTGCGCACCGCCAACTCGGTCATCGCGCAGCAGGTGAAGGTCCGCAGCTCCTTCTACGACCGGAACCACGTCCGCGTCTTCCAGGGCGCCGCCAGGATCATCGACGAGCACACCGTGGAGGTCCACCGGGACGACGCGGTGGTCGAGACGCTCACCGCGGACAGCATGATCCTCGCCGTCGGCGGTCGCCCCTACCGACCCCCGGAGGTCGACTTCTCGCACCCGCGCATCTTCGACAGCGACACGATCCTCCAGCTCGACTACACGCCCTCGTCGATCACCATCTACGGCGCCGGTGTCGTCGGCTGCGAGTACGCCTCGATCTTCCGGAACCTCGGCTCGAAGGTGAACCTGGTCAACACCCGGGAGAAGCTCCTCTCGTTCCTCGACGACGAGATCATCGACGCCCTGGCCTACCATCTCCGCGACGGCGGCGTGCTCATCCGCAACAACGAGGAGATGAAGCGCGTCACCCCCATGGACGACGGCGTGGTCCTCAGCCTCCAGTCGGGCAAGAAGCTCCACAGCGACGTGCTCCTGTGGGCCAACGGCCGCACCGGCAACACCGACGGGCTCGGCCTCGAGTCGGTGGGCATCACGCCCAACCGCCGCGGCCAGATCGAGATCGACGAGAGCTACCGGACCGCGGTCCCGCACATCTACGCCGTCGGCGACGTCGTCGGGTTCCCCAGCCTGGCCAGCGCGGCCTACGACCAGGGGCGCTTCGCCGCCAACCATCTGATGTTCGGCGTGTGTGACGCCACCCTGGTGGAGAACGTGCCCACCGGCATCTACACCATGCCGGAGATCAGCAGCGTGGGCCCCACCGAGCGCGAGCTCACCGAGGCCCAGGTCCCCTACGAGGTCGGCCACGCCCTCTTCCGCAGCCTGGCGCGCGCGCAGATCACCGGCAGCACCGTGGGCATGCTGAAGCTCCTCTTCCATCGCGAGACCCTCCAGGTCCTGGCGATCCACTGCTTCGGCTACCAGGCCTCGGAGATCCTGCACATCGGTCAGGCGATCATGGCGCAGCCGGGCGACGCGAACACGATCATGTATTTCATCAACACGACCTTCAACTACCCGACCATGGCCGAGGCCTACCGCGTCGCCGCGCTCAACGGGTACAACCGGGTCCGCGAGCTCGAGGGCCTCGACACCGGCTCGGTCCTCCCCCCCGCCGAAGACTGAAGCCCACGCGACGCGCTAGGCGGGCAGGAAAAAGAACGCGGCGGACGCAACCGACGCCGCTCCCCGCCGATGAGGCGCTCCCAACCCGGAGGTCTCATGTCTGCCCGCACGCGCGCCCTGTTCTTCTGCTTCTCGCTACTCACCCACGCCTGCGCTGGCTCCGAGGAGCCAGGCGCGCCCATCTGGTCCAGGCTCGGCGCGAACGCCAGCGGCGACGGCATCGCCTTCGCGCCGGACGGCGACGTCATCCTCGTCGGCCACCTCTCGGATCCCACCGACCTCGGTGCTGGTTTGGTGCTCGATGATTGGGCGATGTTCGTCGCGCGCGACTCGCCCGAAGGCGAGCTCCGGTGGGCGAAGACGTTCGAAGGGAGCGTCTTTCCGTACGGGGTCGTCGTCGACGCCGACGACGACATCTTCGTCGCCGGCTCGTTCCGGGACGAGGTGGACTTCGGTGGCGACGAGCTCGATTCCGGTATCTACGATCGCACCTCGCGCTCCCAGAGCTTCATCGTCAGCTTCGACGGCGACGGCGAGCACCGGTGGTCGGCGGGCTACGGCGACGGCGACTCCGACACCTTCGCCGACATCGTGCTCCTCGCCGATGGAGGCATCGCCGTCGCCGGGTATGCCAATGGCGACATCGACTTCGGCGGCGGAGAACTCGAGGGAACCGGAAGCTTTGGGAGCAACGCCATCGTCGCGGCCTTCGACGCCGACGGGACGCACCGGTGGGGTCATCTCTTCGGGACCGAGGGTGACCTCGAGTTCGACCAAGCCACCGGACTCGCCGCGACCCCCGACGGCGGCGTGGTCGTCGTGGGGAACGTCGAGGGCGGGGTCGACTTCGGCGGCGGGGTCCTCGGTGAAGCCGGAGACGACGTCGTGCACGAGTTCGTCGCGTCGTTCGGTCCGGATGGGAGCCACCGGAGCTCTCGCCTCGTCGACGACGCGGGCCTCGGCCCCATGGAACTCCAGGACGTCGCGGTTTCCCCCGACGGCGAGACCGTCTACGTGACCGGCTCCCTGAAGTCCTCGGGTGAGCCGACTCCCTTCGTCGCCGGGTTCGACCTCGCCGGCACGATGCTCTGGGGTCACGAGGGGACGGGCCCGGGCTACGGCAACGAGTTGGTCGCCGACGCTCGGGGCGTGGCGATCGCGGGGCGGGCGGACTCACCGCTCTCCTTCGCGGGCGCCGAGATCCGTGGCACCGGGAAGACCTTCTTCGTCCTCGCCCTGGACGAGGCCGGCGCGGTTCAGTGGGCCAACGGCATGGACGCCACGGACGACGACGCGGTCGTCCGCGAACCGCTGATCGCGACCCACCGGTCGCGGCTGGGGTTCATCTGCACGCTGAACGGTGGCGTGACGACCTTCGAAGGCGAACCCGTCGACCTCGAGGAAGAGGGCTTCATTGCGCACGTCTTCGCGCGCTGACGGCGTGGCGCTCTACCCCGAGGGGTGAGCGGGGGTCCCTCGGCGCTCGGCCGAGGGACCCGTCGAGTCAGCGCTCGGTGGCGACCCGGACGACGATCTCGCGGCCGTCGAGCTCGCTGCGGTGGAGCGAGTCGATGACGGCGTTGGCGTCCTTGCGGTCGGTGACGGTCACGAAGCCGAAGTTCCGCGACATGCCGGTGCCGCGATCGGTGATCACGACGGCCTCGTCGATGGAGAAGTCCTCCTCGAAGTGCTCGCGCAGGGTCGCAGAGGTCGTCTGATCGCTCAGGCTCCCCACGAAGAGTCGCGAGGGAATCGGCGCCGCGCTGCGGCTGACGGCGTTTCCGTCGAAGAGCTCGGCCAGGACCTCTTCGGCCGACCGGACTTCACCGACGATGGAGGCACGAGTGACGATCTCGGGCTCTTCCGGCTCGCGGTCACGTCGCTCGTCGCGACGGCGCTCCTTTTCGCGGAGCTTTTCCGCCTTCTTCTGTTCACGGGCCCGCTTGCTGAAGGTGGTCACAGCGCACCTCCCACGAGGAGGAGGTTCGGGTTCCGGGGCTGACTCAAGTGTGTACGGGTAATATCGAGACTCGATTCGTTGGAGAAATTGAGGCAGACATCATGCCACTCTCAGCGCGGAGCGCAACGGGAGCGCCCCGAGAGGGCTCCCGACGGGGTCGGCGGTGCTGCCGGAACGCCGGGGCGAGGCGCATGCCGACCGGGTCTCAGGGGCAGCTCTGGTTGCAGACCCAGACGCCGCCGCCGCAGTCCACCGGATCGCAATCGGTCATGCCGAAGCCGCAGTCCGGGCCGCTGCACCGGAGCAGGCAGTGGGCTCCCTGGCGGCAGCGGACCTCGCACTCCCGGGCCCCACGGCAGTCCACCGCGCAGGAGCCGAGGCGCTTGCAGTCGACGTCGACCGACCGCGCCCCGTTGGCGTCCACCCGGCAGTCCCGCGCGGTGTCGCATTGGACCGAGAGGGACTCGGCGCGGGGTCCGGCCACGACGCACTCTTCGGTGGTGAACTTGCACTGGGCTTCGCAGCGCGCTCCGGGGCTGCACGCCAGACCGCAGGGGCACCTCCAGCTCCGGCCGTTGCAGCTGCAGTCGTCGCCCGAGCGACCGTCGCAGAGGTCCACGCACTCACAGCCCTCCGGGCACTCGGTGACGATCCCCGCGTCCACGCCGAGGTCCGGGGGCCCGCCGTCGCGGGTTCCGCCATCGAGGATTCCCCCGTCGCGCGTTCCGCCATCTCGCTCCCCCGGCCCGGCGTCGACCCCCTGGGGCACGCACACCTGGTCCTCGCACGCGAAGCCGGCGGGGCAGCCCGCGGCGCAGGGGCGCGCCAGGACCACCTCCACCGTCTGGGTCCCGTGGCGCTCGAAGGGCAGGGACACCGTCGCCGCGAGCGGGGGCGTGAGCGCCACTCCATCGATCTCGCCGTGGGCTTCGACCGTGAAGCCTTCCAGCGGGTGCCGGTCGGCGAGCACCACGGCGAAGCGGAAATCGTTGCGCTTCTCCGGGTCCAGCGTCTCCAGAAAGACCGTCTTGCGCGCCCGCAGCCCGTCGGGTCCCACCACGTCGTAGACGACGGCGTCGACCTCGCCGGGGACCTCGTAGCCCACGACCCGGGTCCGGACGAAGGTCTGGGTCGGCGCGTCCCCGCAGCCGAGGACCAGAACCGCCAGGACGAGGAGGGAGCGCATCGTGCGCGCACTCTCCTCCGAGCAGAGCCGGCGTCAAGCCAGCGCGCGGCGAACGAAAGGTGTGGTGCGGCGGGTTCCTCCACGCGAGGGAGCGGGTAGAATCGCGGGGTGCGCCGACCTCTCCAGATCCTGCTCTTCCTCTCCCTGGCCGCTTGCGACTGCGGCGACGACGGGGGCGAGACCCCGTGCACCAGCAGCACCGAGTGCGCGACCGGGGAGCTGTGCATCGACGGCTTCTGTCAGCCGCGGCCCACGTCCGATGGCGGGCCGGAACCGGACGGCGCGACCGACCCCGACGCCGGACCGGAGTGCGTCTCGAGCGACGACTGCGGGACCGGGGTATGCGTCGGTGGGGTCTGCTGCGGCTCGGCGGACGCCGTCTGCGGCGACGAGTGCTGCGGCGGCGCCGAGGTCTGCTTCGCCAACGCCTGCGTGACCCCCGGAGCGACCTGCCGCACCAACGCCGAGTGCGCGGCGGGCGAGTACTGCGAGCCCGGCCTCGGCGAAGGCGGCCCGATGCCCGACCCCGGCGAGTGCTCGCCCTCGGTCGACGTGGGTCGCTGCCTGGCCCTGCCGCCGAGCTGCGACACGGCGGCCGCGGGCGAAGCCTGCGTGCGCACCGACTGCGAGTACCGCCCCGAGGTCGCCGACCTGGACGCGGTGCCCCAGTGGCGCTGGGACCCGACCACCGTGGACGAGTACCCCAGCCAGGTCGACGTCTGGTCGACCCCGGTGGTCGGCCGCATCTACGACACCAACTGCGACGGGGCGATCGACGAGCTGGACCCCAGCGCCATCGTCTTCGTCTCCAACGACACGATGAGCGGCGCCTGCCACGGCTCCTCCGTCGACGCCTGCAACGACGGCGTGCTCCGCGCCCTCGATGGCGCCACCGGCCGGGAGCTCTGGTCCCTGCCGAACATCGAGGGCTCCGCCGGCTTCACCGGGGTCTCCGCGGCGCTCGGAGACCTCGACGACGACGGCGTGATGGACATCGTCGTCCTGACCGCCGAGAGCCGCCTCGCGGCCATCGCCGGCGACGGGACGCTCCTGGGCGTGGGGACCGACGTCCTGCCGGCCCCTTCGGTGCGCGGTCTCGGCTGGGGCGGCGGGTTGGCCATGGCCGACATGGACGGCGACGGATCCCCCGAGGTCGCCTGGCAGGGCCACGTGTCCACCTGGACCGGCACCGGCTTCGCCGAGGTCTTCGACGTCCCCGGCGTGATCGGCGGCTGGGACCAGGGCACGGTCTCCACCGCGACCAGCTTCTTCGCCGACCTCGACGACGACCCCGAGCTCGAGCTCGTCGCCGGGCGCACCGCCATCGACACCGACGGGAGCCTCCTGTGGCAGCGCGGCGGGATCGCCGATGGCTTCGCGGCGGTCGCCGACTTCGACGGCGACGGCGCGCCCGAGGTGGTCCTCGTCGCGGCCGGCGCCGTGCACCTGCTCGAGGGCTCGAGCGGCGCCAGCGAGATGCCGCCGTTCACGCTCCCCGGCAACGGGCGGGGAGGCCCGCCGACCATCGCCGACTTCGACGGCGACGGAGTCCCGGAGATCGGCGTCGCCCAGCAGAACCTCTACTCCGTGGTCGAGGCGGACTACGGAGCGGGCGCGATGAGCCTGGTGTGGAGCGCGCAGAACCACGACCAGAGCTCCTCGGTCACCGGCTCCACCGTCTTCGACTTCGAGGGCGATGGCATCGCCGAGGTCATCTACAACGACGAGTGCTGGATGTGGGTCTACGACGGCCCCACCGGGAACGTGCGCTTCTTCGCGTCGACCGACTCCTTCACCGGCACCGAGGCCTCGCTGGTCGCCGACGTGGATGGCGACGGGCACGCGGAGATGGTGATGATCTCCACCGGCGCGAGCCCCATCAACTGGACCTGCGCCGAGCACACCACGGGCACGGACGGCTTCCCCGTCTGGACGCCGCCGGAGTACGGCCCGTCCTGGCGGGGCCTCTCGGTCTTCCGCGATCGGGCCAACGGCTGGGTCGGGACCCGGACCCTGTGGACCCAGCACGCCTACCACGTGACCAACACCTGCGACGACCGGGACAGCGCGTGTGACCCCGCGGGCGCCTACGGCTCGGTGCCCACCCGGGAGCGGAAGAACTGGACCGTGCCCTGGCTCAACAACTTCCGGCAGAACGTGCAGGACGAGGGGCTCTTCGACGCCCCCGACGCGCTGGTCGATCTCCGCGCCGAGTGCGTCTCGCCCATCGAGCTGGTCGCCACCGTGCGCAACCAGGGTCCGGCCCTGCTCCCCTCGGGCGTGACCGTCGGCTTCTACACCCGCGAGGGCGGGGCGGACACGCTCCTCGGCACGGCGACCACCGCCGGCCCGCTCTTCGCCGGGCGCGTCGAAGAGGTGCGCTTCACCGCTCCCGCCGAGCTGCCGCTGACCACGACCTTCGTCGCCAGGATCCTGGTCGACCCCGCGGCACCGCTCTTCCGGCAGTGCGACGACACCAACGACGAGTCCGCGCCGGCGATGCCCCGCTGCCTGAACTGACCCCCAGCGGTCATACTCCCCGCTCGCGGACGTTTGAAAGTGGCGCTCACCAAGTGCGCCACCGGACCATTCCGCTAAGCTGGCCCGCCGTGAGCTACACGCTGGAGCCCTCCGTCGGCCGCCTGATCGAGGCGCGCGTCTTCGACCTCCACACCCGCGAGGAAGCCGACGAGTACAGCCGACGCCTGGCCGAGGTGGTCTCCCAGATGCCCAAGGGCGTGGCTCCCGTGCTCTGCGCCGACCATCGCCCGGTGCGCATCTACCCGCAGCCGGCGGCCGACCGCCTGGCCGAGCTCTTCACGCACATGAACTCTCGCCTGGAGCGGGTGGCCATCCTGGTCTCGCCGACCAACGCGACCCTCGGTCTGCAGCTCGACCGCATCGTGCGCGAGGTCCGCAACGAACGGCGGCATGCCTTCCGCGCGGTGCCCGAAGCCCTGGACCACATGCGGGTCTCCCTCGACGCCACCGAGATGGCCCGCGCCGAGCGCTTCCTCGCCGAGTGGACCGGTTGAGTCAGCAGGTGGATGAAACAGGGCCTTCGGCCGCGTTTCATTCGCCTGCTCCCTTGCCCCGCCCGGAGGGCGGTTGCCCCGCCCGGAGGGCGGTTGCCTCGCCGAAGGCGATGCCCCGCCGCAGGCGGACGCCTTTGCGTTTCAGGGCCGAACGGCCCGAATCAGCCGAACGAGCATGGCGACGATGGCTCGGTAGTCCTCCATCGCCTGATCGATCGTCGATCGGTTGGCCTCGTTCCTGCGCCGGGTGATATCCAACCAGGCGACGACTTCGATCGCAGAGCGTCGAGCGATTCGATAGAAGCGCGCCTTCTCCGGTCGGCTGAACTCGCCGGCACCTTCGGCGATGTTCGCGACCACGGAGGTGGAGGCGCGGTCGAGTTGGTCGCGGACGCCGGCTCGGCCCGGCGGCAGCATCGTGCCGATCCGATCGGACAGCTCGAGTGCGTCGAGTGCGCGGTGGTAGACGTCCAGCTTCTCGTGGTCGAAGGGCATGGGCGCTTCTTCGTCGAGCCCAGTGGCGGATTGCGGGAACGGAAGACTCAGTTCGCCGCCTACCTCAGCCGCCTAGACTCTCCTACGGGTCTCTCTGCTGCGGACCCGCATCACGTGAAGCTTCGGTGGCTCCAACTGAGCCCAGGCTCGACACCGTCGGGCATCGCCTGCGGCGAGGCAACCGCCTGCGGCGGGGCAACCGCCTACGGCGGGGCAACCGCCTGCGGCGGGGCAACCGCCTTCGGCGGGGCACGGGAGCAGGCGCATGACACAGGGCCTTCGGCCGCTATTTCATCGCCCCCAGGAGCTTTCCCACGCGCGGAGTCTACCCGATGTGTTCGAGGGAGATCGCGAACGAGAAGAACCCCACGATGGCGTGACCGCGCTCGCGACCGAGGAGCGACGGATTGCCTCCGTGCAGGTAGTGGTAGCGGACCCCGAGCGCGGCGCCGACCCGGGCGGCCCACGGAGCATCATTGGCCTCGCCCTTGGGCTTCAGGTTCAGCCAGCGCATCATGACGGCGGCGGTTCCCCACGGACCCACGGTCCCGTCGACGGGCACGTCGTCCTCCGGCGCAACCATGTGCACTCCGCCGCCGAGCGCGAAGGAGATGAAGCGATCGAGATCGCGGCGCCACCGCGGGATGGGCACGTTGATCCGGACCTGACCGCCGACCCGGTAGGTGGTGTCGGTCCGGGGGGCGACCCCGAAGACACCGGAGTAGAGCCCGATTTCCAGCCAGGGATGCCAGGCGACCGCGACGAAGAGCGCGAGGTTGAGCTGGGCGCGGACCGGCGGCGCGTAGATGCCGACCCCGAGGAGCTCCACGTCGAAGACGAGGCCCAGCCAGCCCAGCTCGACTTCGCCGGAGCCGACCTCGACCTCCGCGCTCGCCGAGCCACCGAGCTCCGAGTGCTCCACGATCTCGATCGGCGGGGGGTCGGCAGAAGGCTCCTGAGCGAGGGCGACGTGGGTCCCCATCGACAGCAGGAGACCGAGGATCGCGCGGGCCATGGGTTCCACGGTACCGCCCCCATCGGGAGGGATCGAGCGCGGTCTCGTACGCGGGACGAGGCGCTCAGCGCGTCAGCGCCGCGATCGCGCGGTCGATGTCGGCGGCGGTCGTCGTGGGACCGGCGCTGAAGCGGAGCGCGCCGCTCGGCGCCGTGCCCAAGGTCTCGTGGGCTCGGGGAGCGCACTGGAGGCCCACCGAAGCGACCACGCCGGCGTCGCGGAGGCGAACCCGGATGGGCTCGGGGTCCGGGACCCGGAGCGCCAGGGTAGGCATGCGCGCGGCCGGGGGCGGCCCCAACCGCTCGAGCTCGCCCGACGCCGCTTCGAGGCGGGCGATGTGAGCCCGCGCGCGGTCGAGGGGGGCGTCGTCGGCCATGCGGCGCAGCCCGGCCGCGAGGCCCGCCAGCGCCGCGCGATCCACCGACCCGGCGTCGCAGTAGCCGGGCGTGGCCCGCGGCGGAGGCTCGCCGCCCAGGGTGCACACCGCCCCCGCGCTCGCCATCGGGACCTCGGACCCGACCACGAGGCCACCGACTCCCCAGGGCGCGCCGGGCCCCTTGTGGCCGGCGAAGGCGACCAGGTCGGCCTCGAGGGGGAGCGGGAGCCACCCCGCGGTCTGCGCGGCGTCGACCAATGTCCACGCGCCGCGCTCGCGTGCGTCCGCGAGGATGGCCCCCACGGGCAGCAGCGCGCCGGTCACGTTGGAGGCGTGGCTGATCGCGACCGCGCGGGCCCCACGAGCCAGCTCGTCGGCGAAGGCGTCGAGGTCGAAAGGGTCGTCGCCCCTCGCCGGGATGGCCACGACCTCCACCCCCCGTCGCTCCAGGGCCCGCAGCGGTCGCATGAGCGCGTGATGTTCGAAGGACGACGTGAGCACCCGGTCGCCAGGGCTCCAGGGCAGATCGGCGAGGGCCAGGGCGAGGGCCGAGGTGCACCCCGGCGTGAGCAGGAGTCGGTCGGGCGCGACGCCGAGCAGCCGGGCGACCTCGGCCTGGTCCCGCTCGAAGTCCTCCGCCCAGGTCCCCGGGTCCCCCGTGAAGACGCGCTCCACGGCCGCCCGGACCTCGAGCGCCTTGGGCCAGGAGGTTCCGGCGTGGTTCAGGTAGGCCATCGTCTGCACGACGCGAGTATAGGAGCCCGCCAGTGCCTCTCCGTGTCCCATTTCGGGTGCCAGATCGGGACGCGCGAGCACGACGCTCGGTCCCGGGGGGTGGCCCATCCTTTGCTGAGCGTCTCGGCAATGCAACGGCTCATCCTCTCCTTCCTCGCTCTCTCCTCGCTCTTCGTTCCCGGTCTGGCGCTCGCCGAAGGGACGGATCAGCTCGCCACCACCCAGGCGCTGCGTAGCGGCGCTCAGCTCTACGTGGACATCGTGGCCCCAGGCGCCGAGTCCATTCGGTGGGTCGGCGTCGGCAACGTCTCGGTGACGGCTCCCGACGGCACGCCCGTCACGACGCTCGCCTCCGGTGAGACGGCGGACACGACGGGGTTGCCCGCCGGGGCGTACGGGTTGACGACCGAGCAGGGGCAGGTGGTCGGGATCCGCTGGGACGTGGAGGTCGTAGGCCAGGAAGACGACGGCGGCCGCCTGCACTCCTACGACTGGATGTTCAACGCTGGCTCCTTCGCAGCGAGCCGCGCGACGAACGCATCATTCTACGCAGTGGTCCCTGGAGGAGATACGGGGGAGACCGCGGTAGTCGAGCTGCTCCTCGATGGGCTCGCGGGCTACGTCTATAACGTCAACGCCAACCGCATCGGCGTGGACGGTCCCGACGGAGGGCGCTCGGTCTCCATGTACGGCCACACCGTCACCCCCGAGTTCCCCATCTACCTGCGCCCCCCTACCGTGGCCACCTATGTGTCGCTAGCGCCGCGCGCCTATGGTCTGGATTACATCGGCGGGGTCAGCCTCGATGTCGATGGGACGCCGATCTCCCCCTGCAATCAGGTCGTCCCGGGAGAGAGCTTCGGTCGCTTCCAGTTCGACACCAACGTCGAAGGCACCTACCACCTGGTGTGCGACCTGGACGGCGATGGGCTCTTCGAAGGCACGAACGACGATGATTTCCTCGCCGTCGGCCCCACCTCGCCAGGCCTGAACACCGTGCTCTGGAACGGCGTGCACGCGGGGACCCCGGTCGCGCCGGGCAACTACGCATGCCGGGTTCGCATCAACACCGGCGAGTTCCACTATGTCGGCTCGGACATCGAGACGAGCTACCAAGGCATGCGGATGTATGAAGTCCGGTCCGACGGCTCTCGGTCGCCGCTCGCGATGCGGTGGAACGACTCGGCGGTCCAGGCCAATGCGAACACGATGCTCTCCGGCGAGCTCGGACTCGAGACCTCGGGGGAAGCCGGGATCGACCCGGGCCCCTACGGGCTTCCGGCGGTGGCCAACCTCAACGCGCGGAGCTGGGGAAATCACACGTCGACGGGCAAGGGCAATCAGAACTATCTCGACACCTACGTGTGGCTCGCGTCGGATACGTCCGCCGATATCGAAGTCGCCGCGGTCAGCGGTCTCGCCGATACGGATCTCGACGGCCTCGGGGACTTCGCCGAGTCCTGCTTCTACGGCACCGACCCGAACGATCCCGACTCGGACGACGACGGGATCCCCGACGGTCTCCAGTACGGTCTCGAGTCCTCCTCGGGTACGGTCGGGGGCCTCGAATCGAACGGTCGGCTCGGCGCTCAGCTCGCTCGTCGCGCAATCGCTCGCAGCCGCCTGAGCGCCCCGGCTGGACTCACCGAGCCGGTCGGAAGCGTCCGACTGGCGCTGACCGATCCCATCTTCGGTGAAGTCACCACGCTCCTCGACACGCTTCGGATCGATGGACTCGAGCGGGTCGACAGTACCCCCAACGACTTGCCCGAACTCACGAACGCCGAGCGGGTCTATGCCTTCGACCTCGTCGAAGATGGTGTGGTCGCGGGAAGTCTCCTGGCAGTGGAGACCGCCGGCGAGACCTACGAGCACAGCAAGGCCCTGTGCGACCGCGCGGGCGGCGCGGCCCTGGTGGACCTGGGCTTGCTTCCGGCCCTGGGCGCCCTCCAGGCCACCTACCGGCACGATGCCGAAGGAACCCTCGACCAAGCTGTGGAGCTCAAGCTCTACCGCTCGGCCGAGGGTCGATGGACCGCACGGACCCAGTGGCTTCGGGACGAGTACCCGGCCCCGGCTCCGGACCAACGAGTCCTGAACGTACAGGTCTGGGGTCACCGCTCTGGTTTGGCGCGCGAGCTGGTCGGGGCTCTCTTGGAGACGCTGGCCAGGGCAGACTTGCTGCGATCTGCCGCGAGCACCGTCCTGGACGAGCCGACGGTCGACACCTGGACCCGCCCCTCGCCGGCGACAGCGACGGTGCCACCGGTCGCCGTGACCGCAGCCGTTCTCCTGGGAGCCGACCTCGGCTTGGACCTCGAGCGCTTTGCCGGCTCGGCCGGGGCCATTCGCCTGCGGATCGACCGGGTCGCCCCGGACGGCGGGTCGATGCCCCGCCTCGACGTGGACCTGGACACGCTCGAGGGCTCTCGCTCGGTATCCCTGGACGTCGGTCTCGTCCGTGACCTGACGGTGGAAGTCCTTCACCAGGACCGCGTGGTCGACCGCCTCTGGCTCTCGGACGGGGCGTGGGCCGCCTATGACGATGCCGTCTGGGGTGGGAGCACCGACGCGACCTTCGACAGCACGTGCGAGGGGAAGGCGCACCGCGCCGACGGCGTGGCTCTCTCGGGGTGCGCGCGCACGGCGGCCTCTCGTGTCGACCGCTTCCTCGGCGTCGCGCGCCACTTGCCCCGAGGAGTGGCGACGGCCGATGCGCGGAGCGCGAGCTTCTGGTTCCGCGCGGACGCCGAAGTCGAGGTCTGTGCCGAGGACACCTCGGTCGGAGCCCGCACCTGCCAACGCCTCGCGGCGGCGCCCGAGGGTCGCTACGGGGAGGTCGACCTCACCCCGCTCGCCGTGACCGGGGAGCGAGTTCGCCTCGTCACCCTCACTCGCACGACGCCCGGGTCCTTGGAGATGTCCGCGCTGTCTCTCGCGCGAGGCCGGCCGATGGCGTCCGACGGCTCGGATGGCGGCGGCTCGGGGGACGGGTGCTCGGCCGTCGGTGGCGGCCCCGGTGGGTCGGGACTCTGCCTCCTCGTGCTCCTGGCCCTGGGGCGTCGGCGCGGCCGGTAGAAACGCAGGCCACGGTTCGCACGTCCACTCCGAGAGGAGCGCGCATGAATCACCTTTTCGGAATCACCCTCTCATCGATCCTTTGCCTCGCCGCGGCCTGCGAGGAGACCCCCGCCGAAGAGCGGGCCCAGGAGGTCCAGGACGAGATGAACGAGCGGATCGACGAAGCCGCCGACCAGGCCGACGAGGAGAACGAGGAGCAGCTCGACACCATCGACGAGGCGGCCGACGAAGCGGGACCCGGCCTCACCGGCGAAGCCGAAGCGGACTGATCGCGCCGGGGCGCTATGCTCCGGCGGTGCGAGACCCCCTGAGCCCCGACTGGCTGGCCGCCCTGGCCCGCTACAACCGCTGGATGAACGAGCGCCTCTACGCGCTGGTCGCCACGCTGGACGACGCCGAGCGGAAGCGCCCCATGGGTGCGTTCTTCGACTCCATCCACGGCACCCTGAACCATCTGCTGGTCGCCGACCGGATCTGGCTGGCGCGCTTCCGGGGCACGGAGGTGCCCGATGGCCAGCTCGCGCCCGGCGTGATGGCCCTCGACGAGGTGCTCTACGAGGACTTCGACCAGCTCCGGCGCGAGCGCGCGCGCACCGACGAGGAGCTCGCCGCCTGGGTCGGCGGGCTCACCCCGGAGGAGCTCACCGGACCGCTCGTGTACGTGAGGCGCGGTCAGCGCAGCGAGAGCCCGCTCTGGTGGTCGGTGGTGCACGTCTTCAATCACCAGACCCACCACCGCGGCCAGGTCACCACGCTGCTGACCCAACAGGGTCACGACATCGGGGTCACCGACCTGGTCGCGATGCTGCGCGCCGAAGCCGCCGGCTGACCCCTCGAGGATACCGAGGGCCGCTCAGCTCTCGAAGGGCTGGCCGAGGTAGGGGTCGGCCGTGCGCGCCATGTGCTCGTCGAGGAGCGTCCGGAGCTCCGCCAGCGCGGCGGGTTCCTCGCCGGCCTCGAGGAGGTTCGTGGACTCGTGCGGGTCGCTCTCGAGGTCGTAGAGCTCCTCCGGGACCCGCGGCTCACCCCAGGTGAGATCCGCCGGAAGGTCGGCGAGGACCTCCTGGACCCAGGGTTGGTCGTCGCCTTCGAGGGGGATCGGCGCCGCGCTGTAGTTCCGCACGTAGCGGTACCGGTCGGTGCGCACGCTCCGCATGGGGAAGAGCGGGCCGATGTGTCGGGTCATCTCCCCGAACACGGCACCGGGGGCAACGGGGGCACCGGGAGCCGTCGCGGCCAGCAAGGACCGGCGGCTCGCGCCTTCGACGTCGTCGGGGATCGGCACCTCGGCGAGTTCGAGGATCGTGGGCATCAGATCGACCGACGAGACCAGCTCGGTCCGCGAGACCCCCGCGGGCAAGGCGGCCGGCCAGTGGAAGAAGAGGGGCGTCCCCGTGCCCCGGTCGTAGAGGCTGAGCTTGTTCTGCGGGAAGGGGCTCCCGTTGTCGCTGATGAAGACCACCAGGGTGTCGTCGAGCTGACCCAGGGCCTCGAGCTCGGCGACGACCTCCCCGATCATCGCGTCCATGCGCTCGACCTGGCTGTAGTAGGCCGCGATCTCCTCCCGGGCGCCCTCGACGTCCGGCACCCGCATGGTGGCGGGGATCACGATCGCCGCGGGGTCCACCGGGTGGTCCTCGTGCTGCTGGAACTCGCCGAGCCCGTTCCGGTGCGGGTTCATGTAGTTGACCTCGAAGAACCAAGGCTCGTCGGCGTGGACCCGCAGGAAGTCGAGGGTCTCCTCGGTGTCGGTGATCTTCTGGGCGAGCAGCGAGGTCCGCACGTCGTCGTAGCCGTACTCCTCGGCCCCGGTGGGGAAGGCGAGGTGGAACTTGCCCTCGATGCCCGTGAGGTATCCGGCGTCGCGCAGGTGACTCGCGAGCGTGGGCGTCCCGGGGGGCAAGGAGAGCTCGGGCATCCGGTGGACCAGCGCGGTCACCCCGTGGGTGTGCGGGTACTGCCCGGTCGCGTAGGTGGTCCGACTCGAGGCGCAGGTGGAGGTCACGTCGAAGGCCCGCTCGAAGGACACGCCCCCGGCCAGCAGCCGGTCGAGATTCGGCGTGGCCAGGTTCGGGTTCCCGGCGCTGGACAGATCCTTCCACCCCAGGTCGTCGGCGGTGATGAAGAGGATCCGCTGGGGACCGGGCATCGCCGGGTCCCCCTCCCCACACGCCACGCTGCTGGCGGCCACCGCGCCCGCCGCGCGCAGGAGGTCTCGCCGTCCGAAGGTCCCGCCTCGTCGTCCCATCGGACCGGTTCTACCAGAGCTCAGTCGCGGAGCCCCTTGCCGGCCAGGATCCGGGGCGCGCACTGGTCCACCCGCCGCTGCCGGGTCTCGGTCTTCTTCGCCCCGCCGATGTGCATGCAGTAGTGGCGCTGGCGCCCCGGGGTGAGCTCCGCGAAGGCCGCCGCCAGCTTGGGCTCCCGGCCGAAGCGCGCCGCGAGCTCGTCGGGGATCTGAGGGCCGCCGGTGGGCTCCACCTCGAGGCCGGCCTCGGCGGCGGCGACGGCTTCGCGCACCAGCGCTCGGATCGCCTTGGTGGCTGCCTTCACCTCGGCGACGTCGTGGATCTCCACGCGCTTCGCCGAGCGCGAGTTGGGCCCCTGGTCGTGGAGGAGCCCCTTTGGATCTGCGAGCAGGGCGCCCTTGAAGAACATCAGCGCCAGGTGCGCCTTCATGGGCTGCAGGATCACGATGTTGTGGTCGCCGTGCGTATAGCAGGCCTTGCGCCACTTGAGCTGCTCGGCGAGCCCGGCGCCCAGGAACACCTCGCGCACGGCGGCGAGCTCCGGCTGCCAGCGTTTGCGGCTCGCGAACCACTCCTCGACGTCGTCGGCCATGGGTCGTCATCGCCGGCTTCGGTCGTCGCCGTCAAGGGACCGCGAACACGCTACCCTCGGAGACCATGACGCAACGGAACGGACGTGAGCTCGCCCATGCGCTGATCCTGATGGTCGCCGAGCTCCACCGGCGGGGCTACGAGTCCCTGGCGATCGTGCCGGCCATGGCGCCCAACGGCATGGCCTGGCGCTACGCCATCGGCGAGATCCCGCCGAGCGGTCCTTGGGACGCGCTGAGCCTGGAGCCGCGCCACACCCGCGGGTCGCTGGGGCCCGCGCGCCTCGACTGGGCCGACGCGGATCTGCCGGTCCCCGATCTGGCCGACGCCTTCGTCGCCGCGTTCCTCCCGACGGCGGCGGCGAACGCGCCCCACGCCGCCTGGCTGCGCCAGGTGGTCGAAGCGCTGCCGCCCGGCGGCGCGTTCGTCCTGGCCTCGGACTACAACGCCTACGAGCGGCTGGTCTTCATGGGGGCCGGCCCGCCGGTGACCAGCGAGCTCCCCATGCCCCCCGGCCTCGAGTAGCCTCAGTCGACGCCGCAGTCCGCCGGCGCGAGCGCGCAGTAGCTGCCCGCGGTGCACCAGCCTCCGTAGAGTTCCACCCTCGCACCGGAGCCCACGGCGCAGCCGGAGTAGCAGGTCTCCCCCGCGCGGGTGCAGTCCGCGTCCGTCACGCAGGTGTCGCACGTCGAGCCAGCGAGGATGGTCAGGCTTGTACCGCAGTCGTAGCCGGAGCGGTCGCAGAAGTAGGGGAGCCCGGTCTCGGCGCAGGCCTCGTCGAAGTCGGTGCACACCTCGCCCGGCGCGCAGGCGTAGCTGAAGATGCAGTCCTCTTCGGAGCACGCGATGACCGAGGGGCGACAGGCGTTGGTCTGGTCCTCGCAGTCGTAGCCGCAGTTGCCGCAGTTCTCCGTATCGTTGAAGAGGTCCTGACAGACGCCGCCGCAGCAGAAGTTGTCGCGCCCGGCGCAGCCGGCGATGGGGTCGCCGGTCCCGCAGCACTCGCGGCAGGTGCCGGTCTGGCCGGTGCCGGCGCGGGTGCCGCCCCGGCAGCAGGCGAGGAAGGGCCCGTCGGTGGCGCACTGGGTGCCGCTGGGGTCGCCGGGCGCGAGGCCGTCCCGGCCATCGCAGCTCTCACCGAAGCCCGCCTGGGTGGCGCCGATGCACTGGCGGGAACCGTCGGCCATGGTGCCGCAGTTGCCCGAGGTGCAGGCGGCGTTGCTCGTGCACTCGTCGCCGATGTCCAGCGCGGCGGGCACCGAGCAGGTGCCCCCCATGCAGGTGCCGCCGGTCCCGCACGCTTGCCCATCGAGCAGGTTGACGTTCGAGGGCTGGCACATCTGCGTGCGACCGTTGCAGGTGTCCGGCGCGTCGCAGGGTCCGGTGGGCGCGCGGCAGACCATGCCGGCCATCGCGGGAACGTCCGCGGGACAGTCCACGTCGCTCCCGGTGCAGTACTCGGCGGGGTTGCACGGCGCGGTCCCCGCCGCGCGGCAGCGGGTGATCATCGGCGCGTAGTCGTCGGGCGGGCAGTTGGGGTAGTCGACGCCCGCGGGATCACAGACCTCGGGAGATCGCAGGAACCCGCCGAGCCGCGGCAGACCACCGCCGCCGACACGTCCGCGGGGCAGCTCTTGCTGCCGCCGGTGCAGGTCTCCGCGTGGGTGTCGCAGACGCCGGCGCTGGGGCGACACACGGTGGTGGCCGGCTCCACCACGTCGGCCGGACAATCGGCGGACGATCCGGTGCACATCTCGGGCACGTCGCAATCGCCGGTGCCCACGCGGTAGGGCACGCCGGCCCCGTTGAGCGGGAAGCCCGCCGGGCGGCAGACGCGGGTGGCCGGCCGGAAGGCGTCGGCGGGGCAGGCGACGCGGGTGCCATCGCAGCGATCCGCGACGTCGCAGGGACCGGCGGACGCGCAGCAGACGGTGCCCCCCGCCGCGACGACGTCGACGGGGCAGGCCTCGCTGGCCACGCCGGAGCAGACCTCGGCGACGTCGCAGTCGCCGGCGGACGCGCGGCACTCGGTCGCGGCCGCCGCGACGGTGTCCTCCGGACACGCGAGGGCGGTGCCGTCACAGACCTCGTCGGGATCGCAGAGGTCCCCGCTGCCCGTACGGCAGACGGTGTCCACGGCCAGCGGCGACCACGCGCTGGTGCTCGTGGCGGGCGCGCAGACCGCGCCGATATGGGGCCGCCCGGCTCCTGCGTGACCACCGAGGACTGCGCCGATGGCTTGGTCTGCCAGGGCGCCGCGGGCGCGGCCGTCTGCGTGATCGACGAGACCCTCTACGCGCCCGACGCCCGGGACCCGGCCATGGCCTGCGCGGTCATCAGGAAGAGGGCGACCCCCGAGAGTTCCATGGCGTCCAGAATACTCGGGGGAAGGCCCCCATCGGTAGACTACGGATCCGTAGCTTCCAGGACCCCGAGGGCGCGGAGCGCGTCGCGGGCGACGGTGCGCTTGAACCAGGGCACCGTCTCCACCAGCTCGGGCCCAGCCCATCGCCAGCTCGCGAACTCGGGTTCGCAGCCCGGGGGCGGCCGCAGGGTCAGCTCCCGCTCGTCGCCGAGGAAGCGGGCGAGGAAGAAGTGCTGCGCCTGCCCCACGTAGGAGTGCCCGCGCCGCTCCAGGAACTCCTCGATGAAGGGCACCGTGAAGTCGTAGCGGAGGGGCTCGGCCACCTGGCCTTCCAGCCGGAGCGACGCCGCCGGGTCCGGCAGCCCCAGCTCCTCGCCCGCCTCGCGCCACGCCGCCTCGAGCGGCGTCTCGCCCGGGTCCACGCCGCCCTGGGGGAACTGCCAGCAACCCGGGTACCGGATGCGCTCGCACCACAGGAGGAGCCCGGCGTGGTTGCGGATCACCAGGGCCGCGTTGGGCCGGTAGCGGTTCCGGAGCCCCGGGTGGTTCAGCACCTGGGGCGGCAGATCGACCCGGGCCGGATCAGCCATCGAGGTGCGCCGACTCCAGGAAGGGGACCCTCTCGCCGCTCACGATGAGGCGGTCGAAGTCGTGCCCCTCGAGGTCGATCACGTAGCCCGGGTCGTGCCGATACGCGGCCACGAAGGTCTTTCGCTCCCAGGTGCGCCAGGTGCCCAGGTAGACCACCCCCGGCAGACCGGTGCCCGGCGCCCGGAGCCCGTGGAGCTCGGTGCGCGGCTGGTCGAGGTAGGTCACCCGCCGGACCTGGGTCCAGGTCACGGTCACGTCGGGGCTGAGCGCGCCCACCTTCTCCAGGGGGCTGAGCTCCACTCGGAAGCCATCGGGGATCTTCGTCAGGGTCGCCATGGGTCCCAGGGTGGCGCACTTCCGGCCCCCCGCCCACCGCGCGACCCCGAGGTCACGAAGGTCGGTTGGGCGGCCCACTGTGGCACGGCCAAGGAAACGAAATGACCGACCGAGACGTCGCTTCGGCACAGCTAGCGCGCACCGGCACGACTTGGACCAGTACGGCACAGCCCCTGCAAGACCCCTCGACGATGCTTCGAACCACGATCGCGCTGCTGGCCACGCTGCTGCTCTCCGCAGGAGTGCGAGCCCAGGCCGAACCCCTCGACCCGCCTCCCGAGAACGTCATCCCCGACCCCGGGTACGTCCCCGGCCCCCCC
>DCLA01000061.1:110887-111026 GCA_002320815.1 Myxococcales bacterium UBA1660 | reverse complement strand
TCGGCGTGTTGCTGCAGGTCCCGTCGGGCTCACAGACGTCCTGGGTGCACTCGTCGCCGTCGCCGCAGCTCCCGCTGGTGCAGCCGCCGCAGAGCGGGTCGACGGCGTCGATGCGGCCGTCACAGTCGTTGTCGATCCC
>DCLA01000061.1:110360-110583 GCA_002320815.1 Myxococcales bacterium UBA1660 | reverse complement strand
GTCGTTGTCGATCCCGTCGTCGCAGACCTCGGCCGCGCCGGGGTAGGCGCTGGGATCGAGGTCGTCGCAGTCGGTCGACGCGCCCATGCGGTCCTCGGCGAAGTCGAGGCAGTCGCCGTCGCCGTTGTCGTCGGCGCCGACCTCGCACCACCCGTCGCCGTCGCGGTCGAGCACGAAGGCGCACTCGGAGTCGTAGAGATCGACGTCGCCGTCGCAGTCGTCG
>DCLA01000061.1:0-110058 GCA_002320815.1 Myxococcales bacterium UBA1660 | reverse complement strand
TCGACGTCGCCGTCGCAGTCGTCGTCGAGGCCGTTGAAGCAGCCGCGCATGTCCTCGCCGGCGAGGTTCTCCATCACGCCGGGGTGGCGCATGGGGTTCGACTCGTCGCAGTCGGACGCGCCGATGTTCTCACCGGGATCGGTGCAGTCGCCGTCGCCGTTCATGTCCTGGCCCACCGGGCACCAGCCGTCGCCGTCGGCGTCGACGTCGTTGCGACAGTAGGGGTCCGCCTCGGTGGTCACGTCCATGCCGTCCACCCGGAAGGTGCCGCCGAGATCGATCAGACCGTTCTGATCGTTGTCCTTCATGTCGAAGCAGTTCTCGGGCGCGCCGGGGTAGACCGTCGAGTCGTTGGGCGCCGCGTCGGCCGGTCCGGCCTGCTCGCCCTCGTCGGAGCAGTCGCCGTCGCCGTTGAGGTCCTGCCCCACGCCGCACCAGCCGTCGCCGTCGAAGTCGAGGTAGTCCGTCGAGCACGCCGGGTCGTAGGCGTCGAAGCTGCCGTTGCAGTCGTTGTCGAGGCCGTCGGTGCAGATCTCGGTGGCGGTGGGGTTCACGTCGGCGAGGTCGTCGCGACAGTCCGCGCCGCCGCCGATCTCGCCCATGTCGGCGCAGTCTCCGTCGAGGTTCATGTCGAAGCCCTCGAAGCAGTAGCGGTCGCCGTCGGCGTCGAGGTAACCGGCGCAGTCCTCGTCGGCGAGGCTCACCACGCCGTCGCAGTCCTCGTCGTCCCCATCGGTGCAGACCTCGGGCGCGCCGGGGTTCACCAGCGGGTCGGAGTCGTCGCAGTCGACCAGGCCGCCTTCTTCGCCGGCGCCGGTGCAGTTGCCGTCGCCGTTCATGTCCTGGCCGGCGGGGCAGTAGCCGTCGCCATCCTCGTCGAAGAAGCCCTCGCACTCCGAGTCGTCGAAGTTCGCGTCGCCATCGCAGTCGTTGTCGATGGTGTCGGTGCAGATCTCGGTCTGGTCGGGGTTCTGGTTGGGGTTGGTGTCGTCGCAGTCGAAGCCCGCGGTGAGCTCGCCGGCGTCGAGGCAGTCGCCGTCACCGTTCAGGTCTCGGCCCACCGGACAGAAGCCGTCCATGTCCATGTCGATGTCGGCGCGGCACATGTCGTCGTCCATGTCGGCGACGCCATTGCAGTCGTTGTCCCGGCCGTCGGTGCAGTTCTCGCGGGCCCCCGGGTAGACGGTGATGCGCGTGTCGTCGCAGTCGACCGCGTCGCTCATCTCGGCGGCGCTGCTCACGCAGTTGCCGTCGCCGTTCAGGTCTTCGCCGGTGGGACAGAAGCCGTCGCCGTCGCGGTCGACGACGCTGGAGCAGGTCGGGTCCGAGAGGGTGTCCAGGCCGTCGCAGTTGTCGTCCACGAGGTTGGTGCAGAGCTCGGGCGCGCTGGAGTTGATGGCGACGTCCATGTCGTCGCAGTCGAATTCGCCGTTGTTCTCACCCGCACCGAGGCAGTCCCCGTTTCCATCGAGGTCCTGGCCATACCAGCAGTGGCCGTCGCCGTCGGCGTCGGTCGTCCCGGGGCTGCTCGTCGAGAAGCCGGGGCGGGTCACGTACGCATCGTCCCCGGGCGAAGGCTGCCCGAAGACCCAGGACCCGCTCGGGTCCTGCAGCTCCTGCCCGTTGGTGAACCCGTCACCGTCGGCGTCCATCATCGCCAGAGCCGGGGTCCAGTTGTACCCCGCCGCCTGGAACTGGATCCCGAAGGGGTTCAGGCACGGCCGAGTCCCGGTGCCCGCGGGGGGCTCGCAGCCCGCGCCGCCGTCCGGGTTGTTGTGGCAGGTGATGCAGGGGAGCGGGTCCCCGAGGCTGCTCGTCGCCGTGGCCGTGTTGGGCACACGGCTCGCGAACGACTCCAGGGCGTGGGCGACCGAGCCGGGGGCGGCCAACAGGACGAGGGCGAGAGCGAGCAGGCGCGTCGGGGACATGGGCGCTCCGATCAGGGGGTGATGTCGATGGCGACCTGGTAGCCGATCGACGAACGATCCGCGGGGTCCGCGTGAGTGATCTTGAGCAGGTAGATCCCGGCGGTCATGTCCTCCTCGAGGATGAACGCGCAGCCGTTGGCGTCGGCCTGGGGCGCGCGCAGATCGGTGATGCCGTCCTTGGACTGGAGCTGGAGCTGGAGCCCCACCGGGTGGTCCGCGTCGCAGGGGAGCCCGGTGCCGGTGCGCAGGCGCATCTCGAGGTCCTGCTGGTCCTCGATTTCCAGGAGGTAGTAGTCGGGGAAGTTGCAGCGGCCGGTGCCGCCGATGGCGCCGGTCAAGGTGAGGTCGCCGTCGTCGATCTCGAGGAGGTTGGCCTCGTGGATGGTGTCGTTGAAGGCCTTCTCGCTCGGGAAAGCGTCGTTCACCACGCAGTGGCAGTCCACGCAGGGGGCGCCGCCGCAGAGCGCGTCGTCTTCGCCATCGCAGCTCTCGGCGTGGTCGCGGACGCCGTCGCCGCAGACCGGTCGGTAGGCGTTGAGCTCGAAGAGGGCCCCGGTGTCCGCCGCGCCGGAGTCGACGCCCACGAACCAGGTGCCGCCGGTGGGCGCGATGAAGGCGAAGTGCTCCTCGCCGCTCTCGACGCAGCTGTCGCTCACCTGGAAACAGTTCCGGGCGTCGCAGCGATCCTGCGAGCCGCCCTGGAGCAGGTAGAGCACCGGGTTCACCGGACCGTCGGCTTCCTTGACGATGAGGTGGAAGTGCCAGATCTCCTGTGGGCTGCCGACCTCCAGGGCGAGGAAGCGGTCCGGGCCCGGGGTGGTGACCGAGCCACACTCGAGCTGGACGCTGTCCGTCGCGGTGCGGGTGTCGATGACGATCTGCTCCCGGGGCGCGGCGATGGGCGCCGAGAGCGGGTCGTCGAGGTCGTTGCAGAGGTTCGCGCCGACGGTGTCGTCCGGCGTCGCCATGTCCTCCATCGGCACTTCGCCGTCCTCGCCGGGCGTCACGCCGCCGTCGCCGCGGAGCGGATCGAGGATCGAGGGGTCCGAGACCGAGCAGGCCGCGAGGAGGAGGAAGGGAAGGGTGCGCATCGTCGTCTCGCGAGGAAGAGAAGAGAGGGAGAGTCGCATCAGAAGGTCCCCTGGAGGCCGACCATGCCGCCATCGGGGCCGGCGGCTCCGCCGAGGGAGAGGCTGCCGGAGCTCGGCTCGTCCTCGTCGCCGCCCCAGTCGGTGAAGATGGCCAGGACGGCCGCGGTGGCGCCGAGGGCGATGGTCACGCCCATCAGCACGTTGGTCCGGAGCGCGGCGCTCTCGGCGTCGTCCAACATCTGCTCGCCCTCGGCGAGGGTGGCGCCGTTGGTGGCTCGGTTGTCGACGTAGTCGATCACGTCGTCGTCCTTGCCCTTGGCGTCCAGCCCGGACCAGACCAGGAGGCCGCCCACCACGAGGGCGGCGCCGCCGGTGGCGATGAAGATGGCCGGGTGGAGACCGCCGCTCTCCTCGGGCTCGGGGCGCACCGGGTCGACCGGGTCGGGCTCGATGGGCTCGGTCGGCTCGGTGGGTCCCACCGGCGTGTCGTCCGGCACGGTGGTGTCCGGCGGAGGCGCGGCGGCCTGGCGGCGGGCGACGGCTTCCTCGAGCACGCGGATGCGCGCCTCGATCTCCGTGCGGTCCTCGGCGTCCGGCGAGGCCTCGAGGTAGGCCTTGAAGCCCTCGAGGGCCTCTTCGTCGCGACGGAGCCGGTCGAGGGTGGCCGCGATGTTGTAGAGAAGCGTCGGGCGCGGGCTCAGCTGGTAGGCCTGCCGGAAGCGCTCCAGGGCCACCTCGTACTCGCCCGCGGAGAACGCCTGCCGCGCGGACATGAAGACCCGGCGCGCCGCTTGGTCGAGGTTCGCGTCGTAGTCCGCGTCGGCCGATTCGCTCTCGGCGTCACCCTGGGCGAAGGCCGCGGTCGGCGCGGCGAAAGCCAGCAGAAGACATACGAAGACACAAGATCGTCCGAAGCGATGGATCACGTTTGCCCCTCAGAAGTAGCCCTCGCGCGAGACGTGTTCCGCCGAGGGTGCTATTGGATAGCATTGATGCGACGAATCGTCTCGTTCCGTGCGCAGTGCCTGGCGCTCTTCTCGATCTTGGCTCTGTCCGCGTGTGGGGACGATGCGGGCGATGACACCACGCCCGATCCCCAGGACATGGGCATCGACTCCTTCATGGAACCCGAGGATCTGGGCGCCGAAGACGCCTACGTGGAGCCCGACGAAGGGCCGCCGGACATGGGGCCGCCCTGCGACGGACCGCCCGGGCTCTACGTCGATCCCGGCTGCGCGGTGCTGGCCGACGACGTCGAAGCCTACGAGCCGCGGTACTGGCTCTGGAGCGACGGAACCGACAAGCAGCGCTTCGTCTCCCTCCCCGCCGGCACTCAGATCGACACCACCGACCCGGACAACTGGATCTATCCGGTGGGCACCCGGCTCTGGAAGAACTTCCTCACCGCCGACGGCTCGATGAAGCTCGAGACCCGCTACTTCGAGAAGATGGCCGACGGGGCGGGCCCGGACTTCTGGGACATGAGCACCTACGTCTGGAACGAGTCCCAGGACGCGGTGACCGAGGTCATCGGCGGCATGGAGAACGTGCTCGGCACCGACCACGACATCCCCACCCGGGGCCAGTGCGTGCAGTGCCACGGCACCCCGGGCCGGGCGGACGTGGTCAACGGCTTCTCCGCCATCCAGCTCAACCACGCCGGCAGCGACGTGACCCTCGACGACCTGAACCGCGACGGCCGACTCACCGAGACCATCCCCACCGGCGACGCCAACGTGCCGAGCGATGGCGACTCGCGCTACGCCGCCGCCCTCGGCTACATGCACGCCAACTGCGGCATGTGTCACGGCAACGCCGGCGCGCAGGCGGGTATGCGGCTCTGGTCCAACGTGGGCACCGAGTCCTTCGCCGAGTCGGACGTCGCGACCACCGCGGTGAACGTCGAGGGTCTCTGGGCCCTGATGGGCGCCACCGGCCGCATCGTCCCCGGCGAGCCCGAGCAGAGCTCCACCTTCATCCGCATGAGCTCCCGCGAGCTCGGCGTCTCCATGCCCCCCATCGGCACCGAGGTCGTCCACGAAGACGGCCGCCGCATCCTCAGCGACTTCATCCTCGCCCTCGCCGAAGACTGACAGCGACGATCGTCGTCATTTCGACGGGGACGATCGTCGTCATTGTCGTCATTTCACCCGCACGACGCGCCCCGCACGAACCCGGGGACGATCGTCGTCATTGTCGTCATTTCGCCGCGCACGACGCGCTGGGCACGACTCGGCCCGCACGAACCCTCGGTCGCCGCTACTGCCAAGGATCCCGGATGGTCCGGTCGCCCGACATCGTCGCCGTCTCGGTCATCGTCATCTCGGTCGTCCCCGCCGTCTCGGTCGTCGCCGCCGGCTCGTTCATCGCCGCCGCCTCCGTCCGCTCCGGCGCGCGCCGGACCCGGCGGCTCTCCCGCGGCAAGTCGACGTGGATGAGGTCCTGGGTCCCGTCGATCCGCAGCCGCTCCGACGAGTGCCCGGCGAGCTCGAGCTCGAGCTCCCAGACGTCGCCGACCGCCACCTCGAGCTCCAGCGGGGTCGTCCCGAGGACGGCGCCGCGGTTGGTCACCATCGCGCCCGGAGGATCCGTCACCACGCGAACCGGCCGGACCTCCACGTCCGCCTCGCGGGCGTTCTCGGCGGGGCTCGGCTCGCCCACGTCTGCCTCGTCCGCCTCCGCCTCGGTCCCCGAGGTCGTCTCGTTCTCCCCGGGCGCGACCTCGGCGCTCTCGCCGTCCGCCGGAGCCTCCGGGCCAGGCGGAGGTGTCGCCGGCGCAGCGGTGGAGCCGACGCCACCGACGCCACCGACGCCACCGACGCCACCGACCCCATCCACCTCGTCGACCGCCTGCGGCACGAAGAACGCCGCCGCCGCTCCGGCGAGGACGATGGTCAACGCGACCAGGATGCGCACCAGCCACCCGAACGCGCTGAGCGAACTCCCGTCCGCCTTGCGGAACCACGAGCTGCTGATCTGGCTGATCTGGCTCTCGCCCACCGGCGCCTGTGCGCCCGCGGGCAGGAGGTCCACCGACGTCCGCGCCCCGTCTTCCCCCGCCTCCTCGGTGTGCGCGAACGACGACGGGTCGGTGGCCTCCGGGCACCGGGCCAAGGCCACGAGCACCTCGCCCATCGTCTGGAAGCGCGTCGTCCGGTCTTTGGCCAGACAGCGCTGGACCACGGCCTCGAGCTCCGCGCTCGCGGTGCACCGCGGCTCCAGCGAGCGCAGCGCCGGGGGCGCCGTGTACACGTGGTGCCGCATCGCCTCGAACTGCGAGCCGTCGGGGAAGGGCGGCTTCCCGGTGAGACAGAAGACCATCAGCGCGCCGAACGAGTAGATGTCCGCGCGGTGGTCCACGGTCTCGATGCCGCGCACCTGCTCGGGCGACATGTAGCGCGGCGAGCCCATCATGATCCCGCTCTGGGTGAGCTTCTTGGCCTGCTCCTCGGTCACCAGCTTCACCAGGCCGAAGTCGAGCACCTTGGTGAAGAGCGCGTCGTGGCGCCGCGGGCAGATCATCACGTTGCCCGGCTTCAGGTCCCGGTGGACCAGCCCCAGCTCATGGGCCTCGCCCAGCGACTGGGCGATCTGCCGGCCCACGTGGATCACATCCATCGCGGCCATGGGACCCCGCTCGAAGACCCGCTGGGTCAACGTCTGCCCATCGAGGTACTCCATCGCGAAGTACAGGTTCGGGCCGTCGTTCCCGTAGTCGTAGACAGTGACCGTGTTCGGGTTGTGCAGTTGGGCCACGACTGCCGCCTCGCGCAGGAAGCGTTCGGCGTAGCTCCGGTCGAGCCGCGGGTCCTCCGGGCGCCGGAGCACCTTGATGGCGACCGGCCGCTGTAGGGGCTCCTGCGTCGCCCGGTAGACCACGCCCATCCCGCCCGCGGCGATGCGCTGCAGCACCCGGTAGCGCCCGGCCACGAGCTGCCCGATGAGGGGATCCTCGATGGTCTCGGCGGGGCGTGGGTCGGATTGGCTCATCGGGTGGGCGTTCCTGCTCGGAGCTTAGTCCAAGTCGGCCCCTCGGCCCCAGTCTCCGACCGCTCGACGTGGCAGCCGACACCGTTCATATCCGCTCCCGTGGCCAAGCTCTATTTCCGGTACGGCACCATGGACAGCGCCAAGACGCTCAACCTGCTGGCGGTCGCCCACAACTACCGCAAGCAGGGCAAGCGCTGTCTCTTGATGAAGCCGCGCCTCGACGACCGCTTCGGGACCCAGACCATCCGCTCTCGTTCGGGCCTCGAGGCCGAGGCCGACCTGCTGGTGGACCCTGACGCCGACCTCGACCCGAGCCTCTTCGAGGGCCAGGACTGCGTCCTCGTCGACGAGGCCCAGTTCCTCTCGGAGCGGGTCATCGAGCAGCTCCGGGACATCACCGTCGACCTGCGGGTCCCGGTGATCTGCTACGGCCTCCGCACCGACTTCCAGGCCCGCCTCTTCCCCGGGAGCAAGCGCCTGCTCGAGCTCGCGGACAGCATCGAGGAGGTGAAGGTCACCTGCTACTACTGCGGCAAGAAGGCGGTCTTCAACCTCCGCCTGGCCGACGGGCACCCGGTCTTCGATGGACCCCAGGTGGACCTCGGCGCCGACGAGAAGTACGTCCCCGTCTGCTGGAGCGACTACCGCGCCGCCCGGCGCGCCGCGGACGCTACTTCCGTTTCCGACTGAAGGGCGAGGGGAAGAGCCCGAAGGCCAGGGTCTCGCGCTGGCGAAGGAACTGCTCGGGCGTCTCGTAGGCCTCGTCGAGTCGCAGGCTCAGGGTCTGCGCCAGCTTCCACAGGAACTTCACGCCGATCACCGTGTCCGCCTGGACCACCGCGTAGAAGGCCTCGCGGCTCAGGTAGAGCAGGCGCGCGTCGGCGAGCACGGTCACCGTGGCGGCGCGGGGCCGCTGGTTCAGGAGCGCCATCTCCCCGAAGTGCGCCCCCTCGCCGAGCACCGCGATCTGCACGTCGCCCCGGTGGACCCGGACCTTGCCGGTCGAGACGATGTAGAGCCCCTCGCTGGTCTCTCCCTGCTCGAAGACCACGCTCCCCGCTCGCTGCGCGACGTGCTGTAGGTGCTCCTGCACCTTGGCGAGCTCGTTCATGGAGAGCTCGTGGAAGAGGTGGATGTGGGTCAGCGCCGAGAAGGTCTGGGTGATCTCGCCGGCGCGCTTGGCGACCTGGGGCGCGTTGAGGACCCGGAGCACCAGCGCCGAGATGTTGTCCTCGCCGCCGCGCTCGTTGGCGGTGCCCACCAGCTGCGGCGCGATCTCCTCGAGCTCTTCGGCGCCCATCCGCGCCGCGAGCTCGGTCGGGTCCATGAAGTACTGGTGGAGCCCATCCGAGCAGAGCAGGAGGGTGTCGCCGGGGATTAGATCGAAGACCAGCGTGTCCACCAGCACCGAGGGCTTCGGGCCGACGGCGCGGGTCACGATGTTCGCGTGGGGCATGTCCGGCCGAATGTCCTCCGGCTTGATCACACCCTGCCGGACCGCCTCGGCGATGAACGTATGGTCCTGGCTCATCAGGTGGACGGCCTCGCCGCGGCGCACGTAGAGGCGGCTGTCGCCCACGTGGGCCATCGCCGCGCGCAGACCGCGCACCAGGAGGGCCGTGCAGGTGGTGCCCATCCCGCGGCGGGAGCCCGCTTGCTGCCCCAGCGCATGGACCCGGCGGTTCGCCTCGGTCACCGCGCTGCGCATCAGCGCTTCCAGCGCCGGGGTGTCCATCTCCGCAGGCATGGGCCCCGCAGCGACGACTTCGCGCACCGTCTCCGCGGCGGTCTTGGAGGCGACCTCGCCGGCGGCGTGGCCTCCCATCCCATCGCAGACCACGTAGAGCCCGAGGCTCTCGTCCACGAGTACGAAGTCCTCGTTGATTTCCCGGATCTGCCCGACGTCGGTGGACCGCGCGTGGGCGATGGCGCTCGTGGCTCCCTGAGTCACGCCGCGAGGGTACCCCAGTTCGTGGCCGATCGGATCCCTCACTCGTCCGGGCGGCCGGGGCATACTCGGCGGGCTCTCCGCCGTCTGCTCCTCGGGGCGCCGAGCGCCCCCGGAGATGCTATGGAGGCGCGATGAGTGTCGTGACGGAGACCCTGGCCGGGTGGGGCAACTACCCCCGAGCGGAGTGCGAGGTGGCCCACCCCGAGAGCGCCAAGGGCGTGCGTCGTGCGGTGAGCTCGGCGGGGACCATCGCTCGCGGGCTGGGCCGGAGCTACGGTGACCCCGCGCTGAACGAGCACGGGCGCGTCATCGCGATGGAGGGCCTCGACGGGTACCTCGGCTTCGATGAAGCCACGGGCACCCTACGCTGCGAGGCGGGGACGACCCTGGAGCAGATCATCGCGGACTTCGCGCCCCGGGGGTTCTTCCCCATGGTCACGCCGGGCACGAAGTTCGTGACGGTCGGCGGCTGCATCGCCAACGACGTCCACGGCAAGGCCCACCACGCCGACGGCTGCTTCTCGAGCTGCGTCGATTCGTTCCGCAAGCTCCTCGCCAGCGGCGAGGTCGTCGAGTGCAGCCGGGAGGCGAACGCCGACCTCTTCTGGGGGACCTTCGGCGGCATGGGCCTGCTCGGCGTGGTCCTCGACGCCACTATCCGGCTCCGCCCCATCGAGACCACCTTCTTCCATCAGAAGGCCATCACCGCCCGGAACCTCGACGAGCTCCTCGACGCCATCGAAGAGCACGACGAGATCTACCCTTACTCGGTCGCCTGGCTGGACTCGCTGGCCACCGGCGACGCCCTCGGCCGCGGCGTGCTCACGGTCGGTGACCACGCGAAGCTCGCGGACCTGAGCCCCGCCCGGCGTCGGGACCCGCTGCGGGTGTCGGCGCCGTCCCCGCTGGTCGTCCCCTTCGACTTGCCCAGCTTCACGCTGAGCACCTTCACCATCCGCATCCTCAACCTGGTCCTCGACCAGGTGCAGTCCCACGGCGCGTCCGTCGCCCACTACGAGAAGTTCTTCTATCCCCTCGATTTCGTGGGGGAATGGAATCGCGGCTACGGCAAGCGGGGCTTCACGCAGTACCAGTTCGTGATCCCGCTGGAGGGCGGCCGCGACCGGATGCGGACCATATTGAGCCGGATCGCTGCCAGCGGCTGCGCGCCCTTCCTCAACGTCCTGAAGCGCTTCGGCGAGGCCAACGAGGCGCCGCTCTCGTTCCCCTTCCGGGGTTGGACCTTCGCCATCGACTTCCCGATCGGCGACGGCCTGGCGCCGCTCCTGGCGGACCTCGACGCCATCGTCCTCGAAGCGGGCGGTCGCCTCTACCTGGGCAAGGACGCCTTCCTCGACGCGCCCACGTTCCGGCGGATGTATCCCCGGCTCGACGAGTGGCTGGCGCTCAAAGGGCGCGTGGACCCGGACGGCGTCTTCACGTCGAACCTCGCGCGGCGCCTCGAGCTCGTCTGAGCCCGACGCCGCGAGGACCGCGAGGGTCGCCCAGGGTCTGAGCATCGCGTCGGGCTCGATGTGTCGGATCAGGGCGCCGGGTTCGCGGCCGGCTCCCGAGCCTGCATCGACTCCTGGTTCTGCACGTCGCCTTCGTCGACGTAGGTCGGGCCGGAGAAGAGCATCCCCAGCACCAACGCCACGATGGCCAGGGCGCCGCCCACGACCGCGAGAGTCGTCGCGGGGTTCCGGCGCGACACGGCCTTCTCGGGCGGCGGCGCCTCCCGGAAGGGACCGCTCATGCGGCCCGCGGCAGACGGCACCGGCTCGGGCCGGACGTGCTGCACGTCCAGGGGCGGCGCGCTTCGGGGCGGCGCGTGAGCCGGAGCCGTGGCATGGGGTTCCGCGGCAGCATGCGCGTGCATCCGCCGGCGGCCTCCATGCTCGAACTCGGGAGGCATGCGGTCCTTGGAATAGGCGGGATCGTTGGGTTTCTGGGCCATGATGCCGGATTGAGTTGCGAACTCCATACCAGCCGCCGAAGCCATGGAATGACCAGCGATCCACGGTCGATCACGTGACGCAACGCCCCAACCCACCGAGCGCGACACGCTCTCGTTACGGTCTCTGCGGAATCCTTCGCGCGGTGCCCACCCCCCAACATGTCAATCGCGGCGGTGAGCTCAGCTCACTTGGCGAACCACGTCCATCACCGGCAGCGGTCGCGCCGCGGCCGCACCGAGGACGCCGCCCATCATCGCGCCGATGACCCCGACGGTCGCGACCTCACTTCCGCCGAAGAAGAGACCCGGGATCGGCGAGCGCGGCCGGAGCCATTCGTTCTCGAAGCGCTCGGTCGTCGGCTCGAGTCCGTAGATCGCACCCTGCATGGGCCGCACGAAGTGGTGGGTCGACGCGGGCGTCGAGAGCTCCACGTGCGTGATGTGCTTCTCCAGCGCCGGCATCCGCCGGACGAAGTGAGCCAGGAGCGCGTCCTGGGTCTTCTGCTTCAGCGCCTCGTAGTCGTCGCCGCGCTTGTGCCAGCGCGCGTCCTTCCAGGGCGCGAAGGTCTCCCAGGGCACGAAGGTGACCACCTCGCCGGTGTGCCGCTCGCGGGGGCCGGGATCGTGGGCCGGATCTTTGAGTGACGGGAAGCTGCAGTAGAGGACCGGGGCGTCGCCGCGGGGGCCGTCGGGACCGACGTCCCACGCGTCCTGCTCCATGTCCCAGGTCTCGTAGAACCACTGGTTGGCCGCCGTGGCCCCGGCCGCGCGGATGTCGCCCTCGAAGCCCAGGTAGAGGCAGACGTGGGCCGGGGAGGGCGCCAGCTCGCCGATGGAGTCGGCCCACTCCCGGCGGCGGAGCTCGCGCGGAAGCAAACGCGTGACCGTGGAGAGGACCCCGGCCGCGCTGAGCACCTTCGCCGCGAGGACCTCGCGACCGTCCACCAGCCGCACGCCGACGGCGCGGCCGCCGCGCACCAGGATCTCGTCCACGTCGGCGCGGATGGCGGTCCAACCGCCGGCGCGCGCCACGCGCCCGAGGAGCTCCTCGGCGATGCGCCCGCTGCCGCCGACCGGGTAGTACCCGCCGTGCATGAAGTGCTTCACCACCAGCGCCTGCATCGCGAACGAGGCGCGACTCGGGGGCGCGCCATAGTAGCCCCATTGGGCCGCGAACACGCCGCGCAGGCGTGGGTCCTCGGTGAGGTCCTCGATGACCTCTTTCGCGCGCATGGTCAGGTACTCCTTGGCCTTGCGCGCGAGCAAGAGGTCGGCGACCGGCGCGAGCCCCTTGGGCGCCAGGCGGGCCAGGTAGTAGCCCCGCATCGTGCCGGCGACGACCTTGACCAAGTGCAGGTACTCGTCGATCGCCCTCCGCTCGTGGGGGAAGGCCTCGATCAGGTTCTCGCGGAATTGCGCCGGCGTGTCCGGGAACGCGAGCCGTAGTCCATCCGGGTAGGTGAACTCGTCGTAGGTCTCGCCGAGGGAAGCCCACTCGAGGCGCCCGTCGGTGAGTCGATCGAGCAATCGTCCGGTGAGCGAATGTCGGGTCACTTCGCCGACCGCGTGGACCCCGACGTCCCACTCGTACCCGGGTCGTCGGAAGGTGTGGGTGAAGCCCCCGGGCACGTAGTGCTGCTCGAGCACGAGCACCCGCTCGCCGGTCTCGGCGAGGAGCGCCGCGGCGGTCATCCCGCCCATCCCCGACCCGATCACCACGGTGTCGAAGGAGCCCTCCGGGACGTGCTTGCTCCACGGCGACTCGGCCTTCGGCGACCGCTTCATCGGCATCCCCTCCACCTGCGTCATCGCCCGGATCTAGCGCACGCGATCCTTTTCGGCCACCCGGCCGGTTTGGGTCATCGATCGCCCCCGAACGACCCTGACTCGGGCCCGATTTGCAAGAGGGGCTTTCAATTTCCTAAAAAGTGACTATAGTGGCATTCACTCCCGGTCGAAAAGCGCCGACGCGCGCCACCGTCCGAGAGCCATAGAACGAAAGACCGCAGGAGCCGAATCTCCTCGAATCGGCACCTGGCCCGTCCGACGCCCAGCGGCGATCTCCGATCGCCCCCCGGGTTTGGCTGCGACGCCGTCTCGCATCTTCGCGAAGCGGAACGCGGCTTTCCGTGCGTTCCGCCGTCCGGATGGGAATTCCACCGGGTCGACCTCCCGTCGCCCCAACGTCCCCCCTGCCCAGGAGCACCTTTTGACCGAGCCCGCCCAGACCAACGTCATCACCAACGACATCGAGACCCAGGATCCCAACTCCTCCATGCCGACCCTCTTCCGCCACATGAAGCGGGAGTCGTGGGGCCTCGGCATTCTGCAGAGCGTCATGGACGACCGGATTCAGATGCAGTTCCAAGACGGGCGGAACCGATCCTTCAAGAAGGGCTATTACCACCTCCTCGACGCGGTCGACCGACCGATGAACATCGCCGCCGGCATCGTCGACGCGCTCCAGAGCATGATGCCCGAGGACGATCGGCCGGAGCTCAACCGCCGCATCCTCCCGCCCTCGATGAACGAGCAGGTCGAGTACCTCCGGGAGCTCTTCCCCGGCGGCTTCCAGGACGAAGGCTACGCCGAGCACCACCGCGGTGACGGCCGCAAGCGCCCCCTGAAGCGCCACCGCGACGCGCTGGTGGCCCGCGCGGAGAAGCACCTCACGCGCAAGATCCTCCAGGGCGACCCCACCGAGGCCCACAAGAACGCCTGCAAGGTGCTCACGGTGACCGGCCTGGTCGGCGCCAAGGAGCGCAAGCTCTTCAAGGGCATCGACGAGGCGCACCACGAGCCGGTGATGAGCGCTCTGCGCGCGCTCCTCTACGGTAAGTCGAACCTCATCCAGCGGATGGACGCCTACGTCCGAGCCCTCGAGAACGCGATGGAGGAGACGCCCACCTGGGAGCTCGCCACCGTCTTCCTCGGCGCCGTGCATCCCAAGGAGCACGTCGTGGTCCGCGCCCGCGTGCTCTCGCTGCAGGCGGAGTGGATGGCCCCCGGCCTCCTGGTCAGTGACCGCCCGATGGGTCTCCTCTACGAGCGCCTCGTCACCATGACCAAGGGCGTGCACGACCTGCTCACCGAGGCCGGCCTCGAGCCCCGCGACTACCTCGATCTGCACGACTTCATGTGGGTCACGCTCAAGCCCGCCGGCCAGAAGCGCATCATGCAGATGCGTCAGCGCCGCGAGCTGATGAACCCCGCGGAGCCCATGGCGACGGCCGAGACCGAAGCCGCCTGAGTCCGCTCGTCGGCGACGCTCGCGCCCGCTCTCGCTTCGGCGAGCGCGGGCGCGTTCACGTTCGGGGGTCGCAGCTGCAGGGCATGTCGAGGAACTGCAGGATCAGCGCGTCGAAGCGATGGGGCCACTCGAAGTTCGGCGTGTGCCGCGCGTGGTCGATCACCTCCAGGCGGACCCCGGGCCCCAGCCGCTGGGCGAGGCGTTCGCCGAGCTCGAGGGGGAAGATCGGGTCGTCGCGGCCCCAGACCAGCAGCGTGTCCCGCGCACGCGGATCGGGGCGCGACCGGAGCTCCTCGAGGTCACGGAGCAGCGCCTCGATCATCGCGCGCTTCTGGTCAGCCTGTTCGATGAAGAGCTCCTCGCGCGCCTGGCGCAGGAGGAAGCCGGGCGCGTGGACCTCCTGCTCCACGCCAACCGCGAGCAACCGGCGCATGCCGTCGGCGTCGGCCGGCAAGAGCACGTCGGCGAAGTCGTCGACCTCGAAGCGGTCGCAGAGCGCTCGGTAGTCCGCGCGGGTATAGGCTCGCCCAGGGCTGTCCACGATCACCAATCGCCGGACCCGCTCGGGGAAGGCGCTGGCCAGCTCGTAGGCCACCAGCCCGCCATAGGAGATGCCGACCACGTCGACCCGCCCTTCGCCGAGGCGGTCGAGGAGCGCGACCATCGCGCGCACCTGGTGCCCGAGCGAGTAGTCGGCGTCGGTCGAGCGCGACTCCCCGAACCACAGGAGGTCGGGCATGATCACCCGGCGGGTCGCGGCGAAGCTCTCCACCTGGAGGACCCACTGCCACTTGGCCGACGCGCCGAAGCCCTGAACCAGGAGCACCGGGTGGGCGTCGACGTCGCGCCCGCTGCCGTCCTCGGTCTCGCGCTCGTTCCCGCTCTCGCCGCCGCCGTGCCAGTAGTGGACCGTGTCCGGGCCGAGCTCGGCGACGTCGGCGGCCATCCCCTCGCGCTCGTACTGGGATTCGATCCGGCGACCCGCCATGCCCACCATGCTGCAACCAGTGAGGCTCAGGAGGGCGAGCGCGCCCAGGGTTCGTGCGTCCACGCGGCGGAGTCTACGAGCGTTCCTCGCGCTTGCCAGTGCACGACCCGGCCCCTACGGACGTCGGGTGGAGAGAGGCCGCAAGGCTGCGTTCGGCGTCCTCGGGGCGGTGGTCGCGGTGGCCGCGATCGGCGCGGTGATGTGGGGCGCCGGGACCTATGTCCCGCGTCTCGATGGCTGGGTCCGCGAGGCGGGCGCGTGGGCACCGGCGCTCTACCTGGGGGTGTGCCTCCTCGCCGGGGTCCTGATGATCCCCGGGAGCGCCACGAAGCTCGCCGCCGGCGCCCTCTTCGGGCTCGCGGAGGGCATGGTGTGGGGCTTCGCCGGTGCCGTCCTGGGGTCGGTGGCCGCCTTCGCCGTGGCACGGCTGGGGGGCCGCTCCTGGCTCCGGGAACGGATCGAGCGGCAGCCGCGCCTCCGGGCCTTCGACCGCTCGGTCGGTGACGACGGCCGGCGCATCGCGCTCCTGGTGCGTCTTTCCCCGCTGATCCCCTTCAACGTGTTGAACTACGCGCTGGGCTTCAGTCGGGTGCGCACCCGGGATTACCTGCTGGCTTCCTTCGGGATGCTGCCGTCGATCTGGCTCTACGTGTACTCGGGGCAGGTCGCCCGGGACCTGGCGGCGACCGCCGGCGGCACCGGCCGCGCCAAGCCCTGGTGGGAGTGGGTGGTGATCGCGGTGGGCCTCGGGGCCACCGTGTGGGTGAGCGTCCTGGTCGGTCGCAAAGCCACCGCGGCCATGGGAATGGACGACGCCGAGGTCGGGGGTCTGGACGTGGAGCCATCGGGCCCCACAGATCGGCCGTGACGTCTCGCTGGCTTTCGCTCGCCCTCGGTCCGGCTCTCGCCCTGGCCGGGGTCCTCGCCACCCCCCACGCACGCGCGCAGGCGCCGACGGCGGAGGAGACCGCCGAGGCGGACGTCGAGGCCCCCGAACTGGAGGACGACGACGAGCTGCGCTGGCCCAGCCAGTACCGGCGAGTCCACTGGGCCGAGGCGGTCGCCGCTCCGCTGATCATCGGCGGCGCCTTCACCCTCTACGGCGTCGGACCCACGCCGACCCAAGACGCGCGGAACATCACCGCCTTCGACCGGAACCTGGGCGACGCCCTCCGCGTGACCGGCAGCGCCGAAGAGCCCCTGAAGCTCATCGGGGACATCGGCTACCTGGGCACCTTCGCCTACCGCTTCCTGGACGACATCCTGGTGGCCGGCGCGATCCGCGGTGGCTGGGACGTCGCGTGGCAACTCCTGGTGATCGATTCCTTCGCCCTCGGGCTCGTGGGCGCGGTGACCTTCACCTCGCAGGTGGCCTTCGGCCGTCAACGGCCGAAGTACTACTTCTGCGAAGAGGGCGGCGGTTCCGACGAGGAGTGCGACGGTGGAGCCCGCGAGAACCGCAGCTTCATCAGCGGGCACCACGCCATCGCGGTCGCCGGCGCGGCGTTGACCTGCATGCACCACGCGCGCTTCCGCATCTACCGCACCAAGCGCAGCGGTCGCGCGGCCTGCGCCAGCCACGCCACCGTGGCCGCCGCGGTGGGCATCTCGCGGCTGATGGTCGAGGCCCACTGGCCCACCGACGTCCTCCTGGGCAGCGCGCTGGGCATGGTCGCGGGCTGGCTGGTGCCACGGCTCCTGCACTACGGCTTCGAGGAGCACGGCCACGGTCACGGCCAGTGGGACGAAGACGGCGGCGAAGGCACGGCGCGACCCTCGGACCCGCACCGGCTCCGGGTCATGGTGATGCCCGACCTCGGACCCCGCCGGGCCGGGCTCGGCGCCATCGGCATGTGGTAGGCGCGCGCCGCCGACCTGCGGCGCGCCCTCAGTCGTCGGCAGCGCCGTGGCAGATCCAGGAGCGCACCAGGTCCAGCTGCTCGCTTCGGAGCGCCTGGCTCCGGCGCGGCATCTGGACCCCACACTCGGCGGTGCCGAGGAGCTTCTTCACGAGGTAGCTCGCGCCGGGATCCGAGGGCACCACCAACGTCTCGCTGCGGCAGGCGGTGCCGTTGGCGCCGACGCCCACGAGCTCCCCATGGGTCTGGCCGGCGACCAGGGAGAGGGTCGCCGAGGGGCGCGTGCCCGAGTGGCAGCCGGTGGTCGCGCAGCGACCGTCGAAGATGGGCTGCACGTCGCCCGAGAGGGTGGCGACGGGCCCGCAAGTGGCGCACGTGCCGTCTTCGCACGCCTCGCCCGCGGCACACGCGATCCCGCAGCCGCCGCAGTTGTTCCGGTCGGTGAGGACGTCGAGGCAGGCGCCGGCGCACTCGAGGGTTCCCGCGGTGCAGCCACAGGCCCCCTCGCTGCAGGCCTCGTCGATGCGGCACGGCTGGTCGCAGCCGCCGCAGTGGGCCGCGTCGCTCTGCGGGTCCACGCAGGCGCCGGCACACCCGACGAGCGCGCTGGGACACGTGTCGACGCAGGCGCCGTCGACGCAGAAGAGCGCGCCGCAGTCATTGCCGCAGGCGCCACAGTTCCGCGGGTCGCTGCCGACATCCTGACAGGTGCCGGTGCCGCACTCCGCCTGGCCGGCGGGGCACACCATGCCCAGGGGCTCGACGACGTCCCCGATACCCGTGCTGGTGCCGCCGGTGGTCTCCACCACCGGCGCGTCGCAGGCGAGCCAGTTGCGCAGCATGCGGTCCGCTTCCGGAGTGGCGATGGCCGGCAAGGGGTTGCCGCTGGCGTCCACGTAGACCGCGGCGCCGCCGAGGGCCGCGCTCCGCGAAGGCTCCGGGGGTGGCATGCGCCCACTCTCCACCTCGCCCCAGATGAACGTGGGGTCGGACCGTACCCGCGCGTGGCTGTCCGCCAGCCGGTCCAGGTCCTCGGGCGTCAGCGCCGGGCGCACGTCGAGGTCGTAGCCGAGGGGCGCGCCGAAGCGGGTCTCGCCCGTGGCGGCGGGCGCGTGGCAGTAGTTGCCGCCGGCCCCACAGCCGACGTCCATCAAGGCCTGGCCGCCATAGGCGGGGGTGCCGGCGCCGTCGTAGTAAAGGGCGCGGGCGAGGTCGGGATCGCACTCGCCCAGATCGGGCTCGCAGGCGACCAGGGGCGCCGCGGCGAGGAGGAGGCCGAGGCGGAGAAGAGAAGAACGAAGGGGAAGCACTATCCGGGCACGATACCACCGGCAGGATCCCGGGCGAGCCCCGGCGCGTGCCCGGCCCAACGCTTGAAGGCGCGGCTGAAGCTGGCCGCGTCGCAGTACCCCAGCTCGGCCGCGCACTGCTCCAGCGTGTGGCCCGACCGCAGCAGGGCGCGGGCGCGACGCTCCAGGACCTCGGCCCGGACGGCTCCGAAGGTGGTGTGCTCGTCACTCAGGCGACGCTTGAGGGTTCGCGCCGACATCCCGAGGGACCGGGAGAGCTCGGCGAGATCCGGTGGCGGGCTGGCCGCCAAGGCGCGGCGGACCTGGTCGGCCACCGAGCCGCCGCGCTGGGCGAGCTCCGTCTCACACTGGGCGCAGGCCCGCCGGTGGGCGGCCGCGTCGGCCATGGCCAGCGGCGCGGCGAGGAGGGTCCGGTCGAAGACCAGGCGCGCGTCGGCGCTGCCGAAGTGCACCGCGCCGGGCGCCAGGGCGACGAAGCGGCGGGCGTAGCCGGGCGCGGCGAAGGGGAAGTGGACGTCGCCCCGCACCGCGCGGCCGGTGAGGGCCTGCGCAATCTGCCAGATGCCCACCACCAGCGCGACCAGCACCGCGTCGCGGGCGGCGCCGAAGTCGGCGCGCTCCTCGATGATCAGCGCGGCGCGGTCCTCGGACTCCTCGAGGCGCAGGGCCAAGGCGCGGGTGCGGGTGGGGACGAAGCGGGTGGCGACCTCCAGCGCCGCGCGCGCGGTCGGCGCGGTCATGGCCGCGAAGCCCAGGCTCCCATGGTTGGCGATCTGCATCCGGCTGCCGAGGTAGAGGCCCAGCCCGTCCTCGCCGGTCAGGTGCCGGGTGCGCTCGACCAGGTGGGCCACGGTCGCCAGGTCCAGGGTGTGCTCCGGGTCGGCGAGGGACTCCTCGTCCAGGCCCCAGTCGGCGAAGAGCCGGCCTCGGTCGACGCCCAGCCCCTCCGCCACGGCCGCCAGGTGCAGGGCGTGGGCGGCCGGGAGGCGCTCGGTGGGTCGCGGAGAGGAGGTCATGGCCCGAATTGACAAAAGGATGGCACGCCCTGTCCTGGGCGCCAACGACGCGAGCCCCGAAGCTGGGAGTCATGGCCCGCATCCCCACCGTTCGTCGTCTCCGCCCCGCCTCCGGCCTGGAGGCCGTGCCCCTGGATTGGTACGGCGGCGACCTGGACCTCTCGATGTTCTGGGACGCGCTGAGCGCGGTTTTCCCGGAGGGCGAGAAGTTCTTCGTCCGCGCCGTCCGCGAGCATCGAGACCAGATCACCGATCCCGAGCTGCGCGCCCGGGTGGACGCCTTCATCGGCCAGGAGGCGGCCCACGGGACCGCCCACCGCGCGCTGAATCGCTCCCTCGAGGACCGACTCCCCGGCGCGCGGGTGGTCGACGAGCAGCTCCGCTGGGTTCTGGCCGAGCTGGCCCCGAAGCTCTTCGGGCCGCGCCAGCGCCTGGCCATCACCTGCGCCCTGGAGCACTTCACCGCGCTCCTGGCCAAGCAACTCCTCGAGGACCCGCGGCACCGGCAGGCCATCGACCCACGGCTGCAGGCCCTCTGGCTCTGGCACGCCTACGAGGAGGTCGAGCACGAGGCGGTGGCCTTCGACGTCTACCAGTCCGTCGGCGGCCACGCGCTCGAGCGCGGCGCGTTGATGGCCCTGACCACCGCGCTCTTCGTGGGCTTCATGGGCTACTTCTTCGCCCGCGTGGCCCAGGACCAGGGCCGCGCGTCCCGGCCGCGGACCTGGGCGCGGGTGGCCCACTTCCTCTGGGTCCGCCCGGGGCTCACCCGGCGCCTCGTGCCCGACTACCTCGCCTACTACCGGCCTGGGTTCCACCCGGAGTCGAAGAACACCGGGCCGCTCCTCGCCGAGTGGCGCGAGCGCCTGTTCGGCGCGGAGGGCGCGGTGCCGCTCCGCGAGCGCGCCGCCTGAGCGGCGTTCGTCAGGTGCCGAGCTCGACGACCCGCACCAGGAACCAGTAGGCGGCGACGCCGCCGATGAGGCGCGGGGTCCAGGTGCGCAGCGGGCGGGAGCGTTCGCCGAGGACCCACGCGAGGCCGGCGACCGCGGCGACGAAGAGGAGCTGGCCGACCTCGACGCCCACGTTGAACGAGAAGAGCGCCGCGGTGAGCTGCCCGGCAGGCAAGCCGATCTCCCGGAGCGCGCCAGCGAAGCCCAGGCCGTGGAGGAGCCCGAAGAGCGCGGCGACCGGCGCGGGGTGGCGGAAGCCGAGGCCGGGGGTCCGGTCGGGTCGCGTCCGCAGCACCTCCAGCTCCCGGGCGAGGACCACGATGCTCAACGCGATGGTCGCCTCCACCGGCACCGCGCGGACCTGGAGCCAGCCCATCGCCGCGCAGACCAGGGTCACCGAGTGACCCAGGGTGAACGCGGTGAGCGTGAGCAGGAGCGTGCGGCGGCTACGGACCAGGAGGAGCAGCGCGAGCACGAAGAGCAGGTGGTCGAACCCGAGCAGGATGTGCTCCACGCCCAGGGCACCGTAGCGACCCAGGGTGGTGACGACGTCGGGCCGCTCGGCGATGGCGAAGGTGCTCGCGTCGGCCCGGAGGAGACCGCGCTCGACCTCGCCGTCCCGGCGGCGCACGACCACGGCGACCTCTTCGTCGCGGCCGGCGAGCCCCTCGACCCGCAGGCGGTGGCCGTCGAGGCTCCCGGCGCAGCGCACCCGTTGGGTGCGGCGGTTGCCGGGGGGATCCTCCTCCACCCGCACCGGGCCCAGGGGCTCGCACCCGTCGAGGACCAGGGCCAGCTCCGGCGTGGGGGACGCCTCGGATCCGGAGAATCGCAGCGAGAGCTGCACCTCCCCGCCGCCGAGCTCGTCGACGTCGGCGACTCCGAACTGGATGGGATGCGCCGTGGCGACGGCGGTGGGCCCGAGCACGGCGAGCGCCGCGAGGAGGCGCTTCATCGCGGCTGCTCCACCCGGACCTCGTACCGGTCCACGCGCGCGGCCAGGGCGGCGCGCGCGACGGCCTCGCGGCCCTCCCGTTCGACGCGGACGGTCAGCGGCTCGCGCACCTCGTCCAGGGTCGGCATCCGGGCTTCGGTGCGCGCCGTGAGCCGCAGGAGATGGAGCCCCGATCGACCCGCGACGGGCGCGGTCCACTGGTTCGGCGGTACCTCGGCGAGGACCTCGGCGACGCCCTCGCCGAAGCGCTGGGCCACGGTCCCCACCGGCGTGCTCGGGACCTGGCGCCCGTGGACGAAGGCGTCCCCCAGCGTCGCCGGATCCGCGCCGGCGGCGAGGGCCTCGGCCGCGGCGAGCGCTTCGGCCTCCGCTCCCTCGCGCCCGGCGAAGTAGACGTGCTCGAAGGCCACGCGCGCGGGGCGGCGGTAGGTGTCCGCGTGCTCCTCGAGGGCGGCCTGGAGCTCGGCGTCGGTGGGCTCGGGAGCCGAGACCGAGCCGCCGATCAGGTACTCCATCTTCTGCACCAGTCGGCGGTCGATGACCCGGTCGTCCCGGTCGAGCCCGAGCGCGCGGGCCTCGCGCACCAGGGCCTGGTCCCGGGCTTGGCGGTCCACCAGCCCTTCGAGCTCTTCCGCGCTCGGCTCGTGGCCGGTGGCGGCGAGCTGCCGCAGGCGCAGCTCGTCCACCGTGCGGGCGTCGATGGTGATGACCTCCTCGGGGTCCACCGCGGCGCCGTGCGCGAGCACGGCGTCGGTGACGAAGAGGGCGGCTCCGACGAGGAGGAAACCGACGAGGGGCTCCCGGGCCAGGGTTCGCAGGCGACTCACGGGCGGTACCACACGGGGGAGGTCCACACCCGCTCGCCGAGGGTCATCGGGGTGCTGCCGTCGGTGCACTGGTCGGGACGCAGGCGCGCCGGCAAGTCCGCGCAGTCCCGCTGGCTCCAGCGGCAGGTCTCGTTCTCCAGGACCCGGCCGTAGTAGACCGCCGGCACCGCGGGATCGAAGGAGGGGTCCTCCCAGACCGCGCAGAGCGCGTCGGCGCCGACCGGGGAGGGCGCGCAGCTCGCGAGGTCCACCGGGGCCGCGGCGTCGGCGTCACCGGCGACGTCGAAGACCTCCTCGTGGGGCTCACCGCTGGCGTCGAGCCAGATCTTGACGATCTGCGCGACCCGCAGCGGGACCTGATCTCGCTGGGCGACCAGCGCGATGCGCATCGTGCCGTCGGTGGGTCGCGCGGGCAGGGTGCCGCCCATGGGGACGCCGAGGGCGTAGCCCATGCCCGCCAGGTCGCTGGCGCCACAGAGGTCGGTGGGCAGGCCCCACCCGGCGAAGAGGCGCACCGCGATGCGCGGCCCGCTGGAGCCGTAGGTCTCCTTGCGCTGCATCGCCTCGAAGAGCGCGTCCCGGGAGTTCTCGAGGGCCCAGACGCCGAGGATGCCGCCGGGGCTGAAGTCGGGGAAGTCGGTGAGCCGTTCGCGGCGGGTGTCGTCCTGGATGCCGACGTGACCCGGGAAGGAGTCCTCGTCGACGTTGCCGGGGACGGCGTTGTGGTTGTCGGTGCTCGCGATGACGCCGTAGGCGAAGGGGTTCTCGCCGAGACGCTCCTCTTCCGCCATGCCCTCGGCGAGGACGCCGCGGAGGTAGTCGATGGGGGTGGTGCAGCCGCCGGTGGTGTCCGGGTCGCAGATGTCGGCGTCGAGGCTCTCGAAGGAGCACTCCTCGTCGGTGCTGAAGCCGGGGAAGCACTCGGAGGCGCCCTTGTGCTGGTAGATCTCCATCAGCGGTTCGAAGCGGGCCCGGGTCGCGGCGCGCTCGGTCTGCTGAGCCAGCGTGTCCGCGCCCTCGTAGGTGCCCTCGAAGAGCATCCCGTTGGAGAGGTTCGAGTTGTGCGGGATGGTCAGCACGTCGCAGCCGGTGCCGGCGTCGACGCAGGCTCCGTCGAGCTGGGTCCAGAGCTCGAAGGCGCGGGGCGCCTCGAAGTAGCTGATCGGGACCGCGGGGACGTTCTCGTTCCGGAAGATGACGTTGCGGTGGACCATCGCGCCGCCCGGCGTGCCGGTGTGTTCGTAGGCCACGAAGGACGTGAAGGTGCAGGCGTCGGTGCGGTCGTAGGCTTCCTCGGCGGCGGCCTGGACCTCGCCCCACACGCCCATGAGCGCGGTTGCGCAGGAGCTGGGGTCGTCGCCGCAGAAGGCGTCGGGCCGCGTGGGGTCGGCGTTGAGGAGCGCGGCGCCCATGAGTCCGAAACCGACGGCCCCCGCGCGGTACGCGGTGCAGGCGGTGGTGTCGTAGCCTGCGGATCCAGGGGTCACGCAGACGTGGGTCTCGCCCAGGAACTCCGAGTGGTCGGTGACCGCGGCGAAGTCCAGGGGCCGATCGAGGCGCGCCGGGACCGTGCCCTCGCCGCCCTCGTCGAGGGGAGGCAAGAGCACCTGCTCGCCGCGGGCGAAGCGGTAGGCGTCCCGGGGGTCGTTGCGCACGTCGAAGGTGTAGGCGTCGAAGGAGTAGGTGGTGTGGATGTGCAGGTCGCCCCAGTAGAGATTCCGCAGCGGGTTCTGGTCGGCGCAGGCGACTCTCGTCTCGGTGCGCCCGACCAGGTCGGTGGGGCCGCCGTCGATGGCCGTCGCGTCCGGGGTGGCGTCGTCGGTGGTGGCGTCCTCGGGCGCTTCGGCGTCGCGGCCGGCGTCGGCGATCGCGGCGTCGACTTCGGGAGCGTCGGTGGTCGCGGGACCGTCGTCGTCCCCACCGCATGCGGCGAGGACGAGGGCCAGGGTGACGGGCTTCAGGCGCCGCATGCGAGCGTGACGGTCTCGGATCCGTCGCCGGTGGTGAGGGTGGCCTGGTCGCTGCCGTCGAAGCTCACCGATGCGGTGATGCGGCCGGTGCGGCTGATGGAGCCGGAGGGGCAGCCACCGGCGCAGATGGAGTAGCCGCTGACGGTCAAGGTCCAGTTGGCGGCGCGGGTCCCCTCCCAGGTGCCGTCGAGGGTCAGGCAGTCGCCGGCGACCCGGAGGGTGTAGTCGCCGCTGCGGGTGGTATCCGCGCCGCGGGGGCCGACGCCTTCGGCGGTGCTGCCCACGGTGAGCGTCGCGCCGGTGTCGGTCATCGCGTAGGCGACGTCGGCGTCGACCATGATCGACGAGCCGGCCTCGGTGACCACGTCGATGGCGATGGTGGCCTCGACGGTGCCGGCGATGGGCCGATAGGTCGCGCTGATGGTGCCGTCGAGGGTGGCCATGGCCCAGTCCCCGGAGCAGCCGGCGAGGGTCCAGGTGACCGTGGTGCCGGCGACCTGGCTGGTGGCACAGGCCTCGAGGATGGCCTCCAGCGACGCGGCGGCGGCGGCGGCGATGGCCTCGCCGTCGGCGTCGCCCAGCATGTCGACCGGGGGCAGGGTCGCGGCGATGAGCGCGGCCTCCGCGGTGGCGTCGGCGCTCAGATCCGCGGTGCTCGACGAGACGTCGTCGTCGCCGGCCGGCGGGTCGTCGGAGCCGCAGGCGAGGACGGCGGTGAAGGCGAAGAAGAGAAGGGATCGGATTCTGAGGGTCATGGGGTGGGGGTCCTCCGGGTGATGGACCCCCCATGGTGCAACGCCGGTGCCACCCGACTTCGTTGGGAAAATGGGCCGCTTCGTTGCCTCGCTGGGCCGGTGCCGAGGGGAATTCCCCTCAGCGGCCGGCGACCCAGCGGAGGGGGCTGGCGCGCCGATGCTCGGGGCGGAGCACCAGGGACCGGTTCGCGAGCTCGGTGCCCTCGGCGCCGGCGATGCGGACCTGGTGGGGCCCGACCGGGACCTCGTGGACCAGGGGCGCGTGCCCCACGAAGCGTCCATCGATCTCCACTCGCGCGCCGAGCCACTCGGCGCCGCCGAGCTGGATCCACCCGGTCTCGAGCTCGGCGGCGGGAGCCGGCTCGGCGGTTGCTGGCGCACCCGGCGAAGGACTCGGCTCCGCGGTCTCGGGCGCAGCCCGGGACGGAGTCGGCTCCGCCAGGGCGGCGCTCGTGGCGGGGGTGCTTCGGACGGGGGCGCTTCGGGTCGGGCGCGCGCCCGGAGACGTCGGGCCCGGTGGCGTGGGGCCCGGTGCGGACGGCGGCGGCGCCTCGAGGGCCGCCGACCCACTAGGCGCGGGCGTGGGGGTCCCGGTCGTCGCGGCGGACTCGGGCGAAGGGGCTCCGGTGGCGTCCCCCTCGGACGGCGTGGTCGCCCCGCCAGTGGGATCGTCGGGCGAGGCGGTCGCCGGCGCGCGCAGCGCCGCCCAGCCGCCGACGCCGAGGGCCACGGCCACCAGGAGACCGAGCGCGGCGACCCGAGCGCCGGCGCGGGGTGGCGCCGTGGGCGTCGGCGTCTTCTCCCGAACCGTGTATTCCCGGGTGTCCCCGCTGGGGACCAGGTGCATGCCGAGCGCGCGATCGAAGGCCGTGGGCTCCGCGGCCTCGCGCCGACCCGCGCGCACCACCTCGGCCAGCCTCTCGGAGGCGTCCGCTGGCGCGAGGCGCGCGAGGTTCGTGGCCAGCTGGGCGGCGCTCGGTCGCTCGGCGGCGCTGGCGGACCAGCAGGGCTCGAGGACCGCCCGGAGCGCCGCGCTCAGCGACGGCGAGGCGTCCTCCCGCGACGCCGCGGGCCAGCCCTTGGCCAGCGCGTGCACGGTGACCGCCAGGGAATAGACGTCCGCGGGGGGGCCGACCCGGAGCCCCGCGGCTTGTTCGGGAGCCATGAAGTCGGCCTTGCCCTTCACCACGCCGGTGCGCGTGCGTTCGGCGCGGACGTCGGCCAGGGCGATGCCGAAGTCCGTGAGGCGCGCGAGGCCCGTCTCGTCGATCAGTACGTTCGAGGGGCTCACGTCGCGGTGGACCACCGGGACGAGCGCGTCCCCCGCGCGTACCTCCCCGTGGGCGTAGGCCAGCGCTTCGGCGACGGCGGCGCCGACGCACGCGGCCAGACCCTCGGCTTCGTCGGGGTGCTCGGCGCGGACGCGCCGGAACGCCTCGCCGGCGTCGAGACCCTCGACCAGCTCGAGGACCCCGAACTCGGCGCCGTCGACGAAGCCGAAGTCGAGGAGGCGCACGATCCCCGGGTGGTCCAGGAGGCTGGCGATCCGCACCTCGTCGAGGAACATCCGGCGGAAGTCCGGGTCTCCGGCGTGCTCCGGCAGGATGCGCTTGAAGGCCACCCGTCGGGTCGCCCCGTCGGCGAGGGTCGCCTCGGCTTCGTAGACCTGGGCCATGCCTCCGCTCGCCAGCAGGCGTCGGAGCTCGTAGCGCGGTCGCTGCATCGTCGGAACGCAGTAGACCACGCGCGAGCGCGGCGGGGTCTGATACTTTGGCGGCGATGGTGCGCGCGGTCTGCCTCTTGGCCTGCCTGCTCCCGGCGTTGGCCCAGGCTCAGGAGTCCGCGCCGGCCGGCACCGTCGTGGGGGTGGGCCCGGTCGATGGCCCCGGTGCCCTGCGCGGCGCCCGGGAGGCGGGCGGAGCGCGCTGGCGGCTGGTGTCCCCGGTGCTCAACGCGGAGCCCGCGACCCCGGCCGCCCCCTCGGAGCTCCTGGCCACCGTCCACGAGGAGACCTACCTCATGGGCGCCTTCGCCGAATGCCTCACCGCGCTGGAGCGCCCGGAGCTGGCCTTCGAGGCGCTGCTCGCCGCGGGCCACCGGGACTCGGCGGGCCACGTCCGGGTCCTGGGCAGCGCCTGTGCTCTGCTCGCCGGCGACGGGGCCCTCGCGCGCCGGAGGCTGCGCGACGCTCTCGTTCGCGACTTGCCCCTGGTGGGCCTCGATCGGACCACGCCCGAACACCAGGCCCTCGCCGAGACGGTCGGTGCCGAGGTGCGCGCCGTCGCGCCGGTGTCCCTGGCCCTGGTGAGCGAGCCGGCGGGAGCGGCGGTGCGCGTCGACGGCCGGGCCGCCTGCCGAACCCCGTGTCGTCTCCCGCTCCGGGCGGGCGCGCACCACTTCGAGCTCCGGCGCTTGGGTCACGCGCCCCGCGCCTTCACGCGGGATGTCGCCGGCGACGCGCGCTGGGTCCTGCGGCTCGACCCGGCCCCCAGCGAGCTGCTCCGCACCCAGCTCGCGCGGCGGCTCGCCGCCGGCCCCCTCGACGCGCCCGAGCTGGGCGAGCTAGCCGCCGACGCCTACGAGGCCCGGGTGGTGGTCCTGGTGTGGGGCGACGACGCGCGGGTCACGGCGGCGCTCTACGACCGCGGGCTGCACCGCTTCGTGGCCCGGGCCGCGGGCACGCCGGGGGACACGCCGCTGACCGTAGGGACGGCGGTCGAGGAGTGGCGCGGCATCGTGGAGCCCCGGCCGCTCCGCAAGCGGCCGCTCTTCTGGGGCGTGCTGGCCGCCAGCCTGGCCGTCGTCGGCGCCGCCATCGGGATCTCGGTGTGGGCCCTGACCGTCGAGCCCACGCGCGTGAACGTCTACGCGGTGCCCGAATGAGGCGCTGGGTGCTCCTGGGTCTGACGGTCGCCGCCGCCTGCCAGCCGGTGGAGACCACCGTGCTCGAGCTGCAGCCGGTGCCCAGCACCCTGGACGTCCGCCGGGCCTGCGTCGGGCGCGAGGGGGTCGACACCCTGGTGCTGGACCTGGTGGAGGTCTTCGTCGACGAGGGGGCCGACCCCGGTGGGGCCGCGCGCGCGGCGGGGCTCTGCGGTGCGTGCGACGTCCCGGGCAGCGGCATCCATTGCGTCGTCCGCCAGCGCGTCTGCACCTGCGTGGACGAGCCCCTCGACGACGCGGCGGCCATGAACGGCGCGTTGGCCGGGGTGCGCATGGACGCGCGCCTGGAGGACGCGCTGACTTGCGTGCGGGTGGTCGGGCTCCATCGCGAGGAACCCACCGGCCCGGGCGCCGAGCCGCGCACGTGTTCGGAGCTCTCGTTCTGCCCGGCGGATGCGTCGCTCGCCGGCGTGGCCGGGGCCAGCTTCTGCGCCATCACCGATGCCCGAGGACCGGACTCGCCGGACCTGCCCGTGACGCCGGAGATCCTCACCTGCCAGCGCCCGGAGTCCTGTGACGCGCTGGAGCGGCTCTGCGCGGATCCCCGCCTCCGCGACGACAGCCGCTTCGCCGAGCTCTGCGACGACTACGACGTCCTCTGCGGGGAGGGCGGCGGTCCGCTGCGCGACCTCGACGACTGCCTCTGCCTCGGCGACGACTGCCGCTGAGTCCCGGCGCCTCGGAACCCGGGTCCTTCAGAGGATCCCGTGCTTCTTGCACAGGCGCTTGAAGTACATCCGCTCCACCTCGGCGTTGGCCGCGGCGTGGGTGATGTTGCCGTCGGCGTGGGCCAGGGCCGCCTCGAGGTAGCGAGCCTCCAGCGCGGAGACCAGCTCGCGCTTCTGGGCCATCCAGGGCCGGGTGGGGTCCACGGTGACGCCGCCGGCGACGGGCGCGCTCGGCGGATCGTTCGGGGCTGGGGCGGGCGTCGCGGGGGAGGTCGCGGGCGCCGGGCGCGGGGCTTCGTCGAGGACCAGCATGCGGTGCACCAGGTTGCGGAGTTCGCGGACGTTGCCCGGCCAGGGATGCTGCCGGAGCCGGTCCCGGGTGGCCGGCGTGAGGCGGTCCAGGGCGCGCTGGGCTTCGTCGCGATCGGCGGTCTGGGCGCGGACGAAGTGCTCCAGCAGGAGGTCGACGTCGTCCGGTCGGTCTCGGAGGGGGGGCACCCGCAGCTCGATGACCGCCAGCCGGAAGTAGAGGTCTTCCCGGAAGGTCCCGCGGGCCGCCGCCCGGGCCAGGTCGCGATGGGTGGCGGCCACGAAGCGCACGTCGGCCGTCCGGCGCGTCGACGCGCCTACCCGCTGGTAGTCCCCGCGCTCGAGGAGGCGTAGCAGCTTCTGCTGCATGTCCAGCGGGAGCTCGCCGATCTCGTCCAGGAAGAGCGTGCCGCCCTCGGCCGCCTCCACCGCGCCCTCGCGCCGGGTCGTCGCCCCGGTGAAGGCGCCCTTCTCGTGGCCGAAGAGCTCGCTCTCCAGGAGCTGCGGGCTCACCGCCGCGCAGTCGAAGATCATGAAGGGCCCGTCTGCGCGCGCGCTCAGCCCGTGGAGGGTCGAGGCGACCTCCTCCTTTCCGCTCCCGGTCTCGCCGAGGATCAGCGCGATGGCGTCGCTCTCGGCGACCTTGCGCAGGCGGTCGAAGAGCGCGCGCATGGGGATGCTGCGACCCAGGAGCGAGCCCAGCCGGTCGTCGGCGCTGAGCCCCACCTCGGCCTCGGTCTCCTCCACCTCGAAGCGCAGCTCGGCGTTCCCGAGCTGCAGCGTGCACGCGCCGGGCAGGTCGGCGTCGCGGACGCGCAGCCCGCCCACGCGGACGCCGTTCTTGCTGTCGAGGTCCTCGAGGCGCCAACCCCAGTCCTCCACCGTGATCTGCGCGTGGAGCCGGCTGACCGTCGGTTCCGCCAGCACCAGGTCCGCCGCCGGGTGCGAGCCGATGCGCACCTTGGTCGCGTCGAACGAGCGCGTGATGCCGTCGGCCGTCGCCAGCGAGAAGCGCCGCCGGCGCAGTTTCGTCTGGCCGCCAGCGCTCACGATCCGAGTGGTCTTCACGTCGGCCATCGAGCGGGAGTATGCCTCACGACGCTCATCGCGCCCGGGTCGAGAATGCCGCAGACCCGGGTCGCTCGAAAGCTGACATGAAGTTCCCCCATTGAACGTGCGAGGGCTTTGGCGAGCTTTGTTGGATTTGGTTGGTACGGAAAATGTCCGACGAAACTGAACGAGTTCCTCGACGAAGGGTCCAACCCCATGGATACTGCCGGTCCACTCACCGTGTAGGGATCGCATGGACAAACTACTCACCGATCGTGACCGGCTCGCGGATCTCGCATCCCTGCATATCCTGGATACTCCGCCAGAACCCGAGTTCGATTCGGTCGTCCGGGCGGCCGCTGCCGTCGCCGGAACCGACGCCGCGGCCATCTCTCTGGTGGCCGCTCATCGGCAGTGGTTCAAGGCCTCCATCGGCATCGACTTCGTGGAGAGCCCACGCGCGAGCGCCTTCTGCGACCACGCGATCGCGGGGGACGAAGCGCTGGTCGTGACGGACGCCCTATCCGATGCGCGCTTTGCCGAGAACCCGTTGGTCCTGGGCGCGCCCCACGTGCGCTTCTATGCCGGCCACCCCATCCACTCGCCCGGTGGCCATCGAGTCGGGTCGCTCTGTGTGCTCGACACCACGCCCCGGGTCCTGGAGCCGGCGCAGCTCGCGTCCCTGCGAGCCCTCGCGGACCACGTCGAGGTCCTGCTGCAGAAGCGCCTCGACCGACTTCCCACGTCGGCCGCAGGCGACGACTCGGGCCATCACCGGGCGCTCCGGCTCGAGGCGCTGGGTCGACTCGCGGGCGGTGTCGCCCACGATTTCAACAACCTGCTCACCGTCATCCTCGGCTACTCCGAGCTCTTGGCCCTGGACACCCGGCTTCCGGCGGACGTGCAGGACGAGCTGCGCGAGGTCGCCAACGCGGGAACTCGAGCTAAGCGCCTCACCCGGCAGCTGCTGGCGTTCGGTCGGCGCCAAGTCCTGCGCCCCAAGGCCCTCGACGTCGCCGAAGTGGTCCGGGGATCGCTGCCCCTGCTGCGACGCATGGTGCGCCCGGGGGTCGAGCTCCAGGCCGTCAGCGACGCTGCGCCGTGGCGCATCCATGCCGACCGGGTCCAGCTCGAGCAGATCCTGATCAATCTGACCGTCAACGCGAGCGACGCGATGCCTCGCGGGGGGCGCATCGAGGTGCGGTCCAGCAAGGTACGCGAGCCCATCGAGGGCGTGCGCATCGACGTGATCGACGAGGGCGAGGGGATGACCGCCGAGGTACGACGGCGACTCTTCGAGCCCTTCTTCACCACGAAGGAAGAAGGGCGCGGAACGGGCCTCGGTCTGGCCACGGTGCACGGGATCGTGGAGCAATCGGGAGGCCGCCTGATCGTCCACAGTGAGCCCGGGCGAGGCACCACGATGAGCGTGATCCTCCCGCGGACGACCGACGCGTCGGTCGAGCCGCCCCGCTCCGGGATCGGCAAGCTCATCGAGGAGCGGGGAGACGCCCTCGGCGGGACCGAGCGGATCCTGGTGGTCGACGACGACGCCGCGGTGCGGGTCTTCATGGCCAAGGTGCTCCGGCGGGCTGGCTACACCGTCCTGGAGAGCGGCACGCCCGGCGACGCCTTGCTCATCGTCGAGAAAGCCTCGGAGCCCATCGATCTGGTCGTCAGCGACGTCGTCATGCGGAGGATGTCGGGCCCCGAGATGGTCCATCGGATTCGGGAGCGGTGGCCGGACGTCGGTGTGGTTCATGTGTCCGGCTATTCAAGTCAGGGCGTGCCGGTGCCGGACGGGGTGCCGCACCTCGACAAGCCCATCGCTGCCGCGGAGCTCCTGGGGACGATTCGCACGACTCTCGACGACCGCTGACGCCCTCGGGTGGGCGAGGAACTGCAGGGGCGGCCGGGGACCGGAAGACCCGCTTCGGCGCTCCACGAGAAATCTTCAATCCACGTATGATTCCGTCTTGGCGGCAACTCCATCGGTCCCCTACACTGGGACGATGGGGGAGACCCTGAGCGAGACAGCCCGCCTCGAGTCCCTCGCGGAATACGCCATCCTCGATACCGCTCCCGAGGAGTTCTTCGACCAGATCGCGCTGGCCGCCTCGTTGGTTGCCGGGACGCCGATGGCCGCGATCACTCTGCTCGATGCAGAGCGTCAATGGTTCAAGGCACGCGTCGGTCTGGACCTCGATGAGACCCCGCGGTCGCAGGCCTTCTGCAACCACACGATCGAAGGGGACGAGCCCCTGGTGATCCCGGACACCACCGTGGACGGCCGCTTCGCCACCAATCCGCTCGTGGTGTCCGGGCCCCGAATCCGCTTCTATGCCGGCTTCCCGCTGGTCGCGGAGAGCGGCGCTCGGGTGGGCGCGCTCTGCGTGCTCAGCGATGGGACCCACGGGCTGACCGAGAAGCAGATGAAGATCCTGGCCGCCCTGGCCGAGAGTGTGCGCGGGCAGTTGGAGCTCCGCCGGACGACGCGGAAGCTCGCGGTGAAGTACTCGAAGCTCGCGCGAGCGAACAAGGTCCTCAGCTCCATCATCGCCGAGGCGCCGGTCATGATGTTCGCGAAGTCGTGGCCCGACCTCACCATGATCGAGTGGAACAAGGCCGCCGAAGACGTCACCGGCGTGCTGCGTGACGAGGTCCTCGGCAAGACGGGCGCGGACCTGTTCCCGCCCCACGAGGTGGTGGACTTTCAGGAAAGAGATCGCCGAGTGATGGAGTCGGGCGAACTCGTCGATGCGGAGGAGACCCTGACCGGTCCCCGCGGGACTCGCTTGCTGCGCACCCGCAAGATCCCCCTCGACGGAGTCGGGGGTCGCTTCCTCCTCGGCATCTCCGAAGACATCACGGAGCTGCGCGCTCGGGAGCGCGAGCTGGACTCCCTCAACGAGACCCTCGAGCAGCGCGTCACGGAACGGAGCGCTCAGCTCCTCGAGGTCGAGGAGCAGCTGCACCACTCGCGGCGCCTCGAGAGCCTGGGGCGCCTCGCCGGCGGCGTAGCCCATGATTTCAACAACCTCCTCACGGTGATCCAGGGCTACGCCGGGGTGCTCGCCACCTCGCCGCGCCTGGACAGCCGCACGCGGGAGGACCTCAACGAGATCCTCGAAGCGGGCACTCGAGCGGCGGGGCTCACGCAGCAGCTGCTGGCGTTCGGTCGCAAACAGGCCAACCGGCCCGAGGTCCTCGACCTGGGCGAGAGCGTCCGCGACGCCTTCTCGATCCTCCGGCGGATGGCTCCCCCGGCGATCGAGATCGTGGTCACCGACCATGCCTCGCCGTGGGCCACCCGGGCCGACCGCGGCCAGCTCGAGCAGGTCCTGACCAACCTGACGGTCAACGCCGTCGACGCGATGCCCAAGGGCGGGACCTTGACCTTCCGCCTGACCCGCGAGCTCGACGCGAAGAAGCTCACCCGGGGGCGGGTCCGCGGAGAAGCCGTCGTCTTGGATGCCATCGACACCGGCCAGGGCATGTCCAAGGCGGTGCAGGCGCGAATCTTCGAGCCCTTCTTCACCACCAAGGGCGAGGTCCGCGGCACCGGGCTCGGGATGCCGACCGTGCTCGGCATCGTGGAACAGTCCGGTGGCGTCGTGCTGGTCGACTCCAAGCGAGGAAAGGGCACCCGGATCCGGTTGGTCTTCCCGCGCGCGATGGGTGACCTGGACTCGTCGCCGACTCCCGTCGCGGACCGCTACTCGACCCCGCAGACCGAGGGGGCCTACCAGGGAACCCTCTTGGTCGTGGACGACGACGACGCCGTCCGGCGGTTCATCGTGAAGACGCTCCGGCGAGGTGGCTACGACGTGCTCGAAGCGGCAGGCCCGGGTGACGCGCTCCTCGAGGTGGAGGCTCGGGACGGCGCCATCGACCTCCTCCTCACCGACGTCGCGATGCCGCGCATGACCGGTCCGCAGCTCATCGACCGCTTGAAAGCAAAACACCCGGAACTCCCGGTACTCCTGATGTCTGGCTACGCCAGCGACCGGAGCACGGTGCCTCCCGGTGCGCGAATCCTCCAGAAGCCGATAACCCCGAGCGACCTCCTGTCAGCGGTCGCCCAAGCGATGTCTCCTCGCCCACCTCTCGCTGCGCCCGCTCTCTGACCGCGAGCAGGCAACTCTCCGAGGCATTGCCGTTCCTTAGCTGGCGGCTCAGTGCAAGGTGGCCGGCCGGACCGGCTCGGGCACGCGGGACGGATGTCGCCATACCCAGCGCGCCACCGCTGCGCGCACCCTCTGCTCGAGGTGTCGGGGCATCGGGGGATCCATTCGCGGACCGTCTGGCCCGATGCGTAGGTGCACCATCACCCAGCCCTGGATGACGATGTCGAAGACGGCGCCGCCGTCGTCGGCTCGGCAGCCCGTGACCTCCACGCGCGAGCGCGCTGGCATCGAGCGGCTCATGAAGGAAGACACACCAAGGCCGCGAGGCGCCGGCGGATCTCGTAGGGCACGGCGGAGGCATGCGACGAGGCCCACCGTGCGACCGAGAGCAGCACGGTTTCCTCGACGCGAGGGTCGAGCTTGGGCTCGATGAGGTGATGGGTCCGTCCGACCCGAAGCTCGACGAGCATCCAGCCCGAGAGTGCGATGGCGAACACGGCGTCCGAGCCGTCGAGGTTGCACTCCCTCACCTGCACCTCGGTCACGGGAGACTTCCTGGACCCGGCCCGTACCCGCATGGGCCGGCCGTGCGCTGATGCTTGCGTCGAGAATCTCCGGCGGTCGTCACCGGGCCAGCGTACCTCGAATGGGGTATCGACCGGATGGAACGAATGGTCGGTTGGCAATACCCCGATCGAGGTAGGCCCGCGATCTCGCAAACTTCCTCTAGCGGCGCCGGAACCTTGCGGTGAGCCACCGACGGATGGTCCGAGCCTGAGAGACGCGGTGGAGCGCTCGCGGGACGGTCAGAAGCGGTCCGCCCAAGCCGCGGCGATGGGGCTACCTGGCGGCATGTGGGGTTGCCGCCGAGGTGGTGCCTCTGCAGGCGGTCGCCGGCGGCCGGCCCGGCGAACCGGGCACGGGTGATGCTGGCGACTTTCCTGAGATGTCAGGAACCCCCTACGAGATAAGGGCGCCAGGATGGAGGCGTGGGGAATCGACGAGCGCGGATTCCTCCGAGGCGAAGCGGACGAAGTCCGCGAAGCTGGAGGAATCCGAGCGAGCCGATGACCGAGCTAGGGAGGTAGCTCAGCTACCGACCAGAGGTGGAGGCGTGGGGAATCGAACCCCAGTCCGAGGATGTTCCAGAGAGGCTTCTACGTGCGTAGTCCGTGTATTTGAAATTTCGCTCTCCATTGCGCCCACAGACGGGCTCGCAGGGTCGCTAGATGCTCTAAAGTCTCGTCACCGTGGCGAGCAACGCCCACGGCAACCAGTCAACTCGAATGACGCCTTACCGGAGAGCGTCGACGGGCTCTCCGGGTCGACGGCCCTCAACTAACCCTGTTCAGGCAGCGAGAGCGAGCGCGTTGTCGTTCGCACTTATGGGTTCCTGGATGATTTGCGCCGTACCAGGCCGGCGGACACGCAACCGATCCTTCTTCATCCCCGTCGAAACCGATCGCCCCCTGGTGAGGGGCGAGCCTTGACGGGCTCGCCTTGTCAAAGAGCTCTCCCGTCCGAGGACGCGAGAACGGCGGGAACATGGCACCGCGACCCCCGGGCCGCAATACCTGGCGACGTATCGGACTCGAATCGTGTCGGCTGGCGTGGTCACGGGTGGGTGCTAAGCCATCGGCGTGGGGATGGGACCCGATGGACTACCGCCCAAGGAAGACGTGGCGCGTGCGCTGCTCCTCCGTGGAAGCGTGTTCGTACACCTCGATCCGCGCCGTACCGGCGTGGTCTTGCCGCGGCATCTGCTGAAACAGCCGCAGGTGATGCTGCAGATCGGGCTGGACATGCCCATCCCCATCCCCGACCTACGGGTCGACGAGGAGGGGATCTGCGGGACCCTCTCGTTCAACCGGGAGCCCTTTACCTGCGTCATCCCGTGGAGCGCCGTCTTCGCCCTGGCTGGTGAGGAAGGTCGCGGAATGATTTGGGAAAGGGCGATGCCCACCGAGCTCCGGAACGAGGTCGATCGGGAGATGGGGCGCCGCCCGCCCGAGGGCCTGCGGGTCCTGGAGGGCACGCGCTCGGACACGATCCCGCCGCCTCCGCGTTCCGTGATGGACGAGCTCATGGCGGACGACGAGGCCCGCGATCGGGCCGCGTTCGCCGAAGACGAGGACGAGCTCGAAGAAGAGCTCCCCCGTCGCGGACACCTGCGCCTGGTCAAGTAGCGCGGGCTCCCGCCGCGGCCGACATGGCCCGATGTGGGCGGTGTGCGTCGTGGCCGCACAGGAGCCGCCCGGGTGGAGTTCAGGGATGCAATCCCAGAATGGGATCCATTTCAGATCCGAACGGGACGCGACTCACCCATTCGCGTGATCATTGAAGAATGTTGATGGCACGCCGGTTGCTCTAGTGTCGGGTGCGGTCGCCGGGACAACCCTCCCCCCTCCTGTTCCCGGTGGCCTGCGTCGACGGTCCGTACGCGGTTATATCCCCCCCCTCCCGCGGCGGACCGTCGTTTTAATTCCAGCGCGCCCCCGTGAGCTCCGGCTCACGGGGGCGCGTGTCGTTCTTCACCGAGGCGCGCGCGGGGCGAAGCTCAGCGCTTGCGGGATCCCTTGGGGGGCCGCTTGAGGCCATACTTCTCCATCTTGTAGATGAGCGCACGGCGGCTGATGCCCAGCCGCTTGGCCGCGTGGGTCTGGTTGTGGTTGCAGTCGGCGAGGGCCTTGATGATCGAGTCCCGCTCGACCCCGTCCACGTGCTCGCGGAGGCGCCCCTCGCCCGAAGCGATGGTGACCGGCTCGCTGGGGAGGTGCTCGGCGAGGATCTCGCCGTCCCGGGCGAGGACCACCGCACGGGCCATGGCGTTGCTCAGCTCGAGGACGTTCCCCGGCCAGGGGTAGGAGCGAAGCCGAGCGACGGCGCCCGGGGAGAGCCGGACCTTCTCGGCACCGGCGAGCCGCGCGAAGGACTCGGCCAGGGGCAGGATGTCGTCCGGGCGGCTCCGCAGGGCGGGCACCTCGAGGACCTCGGGGGCCAGCTTCCGGTAGAGGTCCGGGTCGAAGCCGCCGCGCTCCACCAGGGCGCTGAGGATCCGGTGGGTGGTGGCGATGAGGCGCACGTTGGCGGTGGCCAGCACGTCCATGTGGTCCAGCAGGGCGCGCTGGGACTCGGGATCGAGCTCCCCCACTTCGTCCAAGAGCAGGGTGCCGCCGGTGGCCTGGGTGATGTGGGTGTCGAAGACCGAGGTCGCCGTGGGGCCCTCGAGGGCCGCGCAGGCGATGGAGACGAAGGGTCCTTCGCGGTCGCTGTGGCGGTGGATGAGCCGCGCGATGGCGCTCTTGCCCGCGCTGCGCTCCCCGACGAGGAGCGCCGCCGTCCGGGCCGTGGCCAGGCGCTCGACGTGGTCGAGGAGGTCCAGGGTCACCGGGTCGTGCGCGTCGATGACGGTCTGGTCCAGGGCCCGAGGGATCCGGGGCGGCGGCGTGGCGAAGCCCTCGTCGCTGCGCTGGGCCTCGGCGAGGGCCTCGCGGGCGGACCGGAGGAGCCGCTCGGGGCTCTCGCCGTGGTTGGGCGCGATGGCCAGGCCCACGTCGGCGTCGACGTCGGCGTTCTCCAGCACCCGGGCGAGGACCCGGCGGGCGGTCTCCTCGTCCATGTCGGGCAGGAGGAGCTCGATGATGTTGGGCGCGTAGGTCGCCACGACGTCGCCGGCTCGGAAGGTGTCCAGGGCGGTGGTGGTGATGGTCTGGCCGTCCCCGTGGTTGCGGCCGGCGACCATGACCAGGGCGGTCGGTCGTCCGCCGCGGGCGGCGCGGGAGAGCTCCTCGTAGAGGCGCTCTCGGAGCTCGTGGTGCGTGAACGAGCGGCGCCCGCTGGCGTTGAGCGGGCTGGCGATGCCGACCACGATCTGTAGGCGGCCCGCGGAGACCTCTTCGCCCGGGCCCACCATGTCGGTGCCACCGAGCGGCTTGCCGGCCACGTAGGTGCCATCGGCGAGGCTCACGACCTCGACCTGCTGGCCCTTGCGCTCGAAGCTGAGCTGCTTCGGGGCCAAGGACGAGTCCGCGAAATGGAGGTCTGCCTCGGCGCTCGAACCCAGGATCACCGCCCGACCTCTGGGCAGGTCTTCCACGCGCGTCTCGTCGCCGTGCCGGATCACCACGAAGGCGTCCCGGGCCCCCCTCTTCACTGCTGCCATCCGGCCGACTATACACGCGTTCCCCCGAAGAGCCGCCACTCCGGGGGGCCGATTGAGACTCCGCACGTTTCGCGCTCTCCATGGTATCGTCACGCCATGGCCATTGCGCCCCGCACACCGGAAGAGCTTCTCAAGGACGTCAAACGGCTCGGCGAGCTCGGCTCGGCCGAGCTGAAGGCCCTGGCCGATGCCAGCGAGATCCGAAAAGCCCCCAAAGGCGCCCCTCTCTTCAACGAGGGGCAGGAGGCCGAGGGGCTCTGGGTGGTGCGCACCGGCGAGGTGAAGCTGACCAAGAGCGGCAAGGACGGCCGGGAGCAGATCCTGTACCTCGCGCGGCCGGGCAAGGTCATCGTGGAGGGGATCCGCTTCGATCAGGGGACCTATCCGGCGAGCGCCGTGGCCATGCGCGCGGCGAGCGCGATCGTGATCTCGAACGACTTCCTCTACTCGCTGGGCGAGCGGAAGCCGGTGCTCTTCAAGACGCTCATCGATCTGCGCGCCCATCGCTCGGACCGGACCCTGGCGCTGGTCAGCGATCTCTCGCTGCGGACCGTGCCGGCGCGCTTGGCGTCGTTCCTCTGCACCCTGGTCGCCATGCGCGAGGCCAAGGGGCAGGACGCGCGGAACCTGGTGCGCGACCTGACCACCGAGACCGTCGCCGGCCGACTGGGCACGGTGCGCGAGGAGATCTCTCGGGGCCTCGCCTACCTCGAGCGCCAGGGCGCGCTCTCGGTGAGCCCGGACCTCATCGAGGTCGTCGACCTCGCGCGCCTCGAGCAGATCGCCTACGGGCCCAAGAAGGGCTCCTCGAGCAGCTGAGCGCCGTCAGAAGTTCCCGCCGAACATGGGCGCTGTGAGCACCAGGTGGCGCTCGCCATCGCCGATCGGCCTTCCGATGCGGAGGGTGGCCCCGAAGAACATCCGGCCGGCCTTCACGAAGAGACCGAAGCGGGCCATCGCCAGGGTCCCGTCGACGCCGGTCTCTTCGCAGCCCCACGGGGTGCACCCTGCGCGGTAGGTCATCGCGCCGGGGGTCCACGCGGCGAGGAAAGTGATCCCGGCCTGGCGGCCGGCGCGCATCATCACGCCGATCTCCGGCCCGAGGAACCACTCCACCGGATAATTGGAGCTCCATCCGTAGAGGTCGGTGGAGACGCCGGCGAAAGGCGCGATCCGGAAGCGGGCTTCGGGGTCGAGCTTGGTGAAGGGGAAGAGCGCGGCGATCTGAGCCCCGGAACCGAGCTCCCGGGAGTCCTCGTCGGGCCCTTTGGGAGCGAGGGGGATGAGGATGCCGAGCATCATCACCATGCGGTAGCGAGGTTCGGCCCAGGTGGGCGAGCGGAAGGCGCCGCCGCGGCGCCGCCGGGTGCCGCTGCCGCGGACGGGATCGAAGTTCTCGCCGCCCAGATACTCCATGAACGGTGACCGAACGACGATGCTGGCATCCGCCTCGACGGCGCGACGGGCGACGGAGCGCGCTAGATCGTAGAGCTGCTGGGCCCGGTCCCGGCCGCGCCCCTCGCGCATGGAGCGCGGCAGGACTCCGCCGTCGCCGCGCTCCATCATCACCTGGGCCGCATCCCAGAAGTAGGCCGAGAGCATGGCGAGGAGATCCGGGTCGGTGGTGTCTTCGGCGAGCTCGATGAAGCGGTCGAGCCGATGCGTGGACTCGACCGAGTGGATGAAGTCTTCGGCCTCCTGGAGGATATCTTCGTCGCCGAGGCGCGCGATGGCGTCCACGACGACGGCGCGCCGGCTCTGGTCGTAGGTGCGCAGGTGTTCCTGGGCGCGCCGGAGCGACCCATCGCGCAGGCTGCGGCGGTATGCGCGGTAGACCGGCGCGATGGGTACGGCGATGGCCAGGCCCTGGTAGCCGGCGTCGACGTTCGACCCCGCGACCACGATGCCGACCAGGCCGCCATTTGCGAGGAGGGGCCCGCCGGAGTTCCCGGGGTTGACGGTGACGTCGAGCTGGAGCTTGCCCTCCTCGAGCGCGCCGCTGACGATCCCCCGGCTGGACTGGGGATGGTTGCGGTCGGCGTCGAGGGGGTAGCCGACCACGTCCACGGTGGAGCGCACCGGGAGGACCGGGGCGGTCTCGGGGAGCGGGAGCACGTGGGGGAGTCGGTCCCGCGAGTCGATGAGGAGGAGCGCGAAGTCGAGGTCGTCGTCCTCGTAGACGACCCGAGCGCCGTGGACCGCACCCTCGGCGCCAGGCATGCGGACGGCGAGGTGCCGCGCACCCGCGACGACGTGCTTGGCCGTCGCGACCACACCCCGCGGGTCCACGATGATGCCCGTACCGTGGCCCCCCTTGGGGATCGCGATGGCGCGGCGCACGCGGCGCCCGTCGACCCACTCCATCTCGACCTGGCGGACCGTGAAGACGCGCACGATGGCCGCGTCCACCTCCTCGAACGCCACGCCGCCCTCGACCGCGAAGGGGGTCGGGGTCGGCGGAGGCTCGGGCGCCGGGTCGGGCATCGGTGCGCGCTCGGGGCCCGCGTCGACGCTCGCAGCCTCGCGTGCGCCCTCGCCGACGGATGGCTCGCGCTCGGACGCTTCGCCGGCCGCTGGTGCGGTATCGTCGGGCGCGGACTCCTCGGAGGTTTCGTCGGGGGTGGGCTCGGCGAGTTCCGACGCCGGGGGCGATTGAGCGAACGCCGTCGACCACGGCAACGCGAGCACGACGGCCAGGGTGACGCGGATGGCGGCTCGGGACACGGCCGGCCCTTAGCACGCTTCAGGGTCAGTGGCCGGAGACTTCTCCCGGTAAAACAATCACCCAAACGGGTGACGGTGGGTCGCCGAAGTGGGACTCAGCCCTTCACGCCGCCGGCGGTGAGTCCACCGACCAGATGGCGCTGAAGCCAGTAGAAGAGGGCCATCACCGGGACCGAGACCACGATGGCGCCGGCGGCGAAGTGGCCCCATTGAGCGCGGTGCTCGCCCACGTAGCGCTGGAGCACGACGGGGAGGGTGAAGATCTCTTCGCGACTGAGAAAAGTGGCGGCGAGGATGAACTCGTTCCAGGCGGTCATGAAGGCGAAGAGCGCGGTCACCGCGAGGGCCGGTCGGGCGGCGGGGAGGACGACCTTCCGGAAGGCCTCGAAGGGGGTGGCGCCGTCGACCATCGCGGCCTCCTCGAGGTCCCGCGGGATGGTGTCGAAGGCGCCCTTGAGCTGGAAGATGGCGAAGGGCACCGCGGTGGTGGCGTAGACCAGGGTGAGGCCGCCGAGATGATCGATGAGCCCGAGGGCGTCGAGGATCAGATAGAGCGGGATGGCCGCGGCGACACCGGGGAACATCTGGGTCGCCAGGAGCGCCTGCTGGCTGGCGTCCTTGCCGACGAAGCGGAATCGGCTGAGCGCATAGGCCGCCGGGGTGGCGATGAGGATGGCGACCAAGGCGGTGCTGAAGGCGACCAGGAGCGAGGCGCCCGTCTGCATCAGGAAGAGGTAGCGGCCCTCGTCGTCGGTGCGCAGGACCACCTCGCGCATGGCGTCGAGGCTGGGCTCGGTGGGCCAGGGGATCGCGCCGGGCGACTCGTGGGGGCTGAGCGCGAGGCTCACCACCCAGAGCACCGGATAGAGGGCGAAGGCCACGGCGAGGAGGATGGCGGCGTGGACGCCGATGGCGGCGAGGCGCTTCACGAGGTGGCCAGCTCCTTGGCCGCGGCGTCCCGAGCCCGGCGGACGCGGCGCTCTTTTCGGCCGCCGATCCACACGGTGGCTCGGGTCCACAGCGCGAGGATGCCGAAGATGAGCACCGCGTAGGCCGCAGCGTAGCCGTAGAGCTGACCCCGGGTGAAGGCCCAGCGGTAGGCCTCGCTGACCAGGATCTCGGTGGACCCCCCGGGCTCGCCGCCGCTCACCAGGAAGACGACGTTGAACATGTTGAAGGTCCACACCGCGCCCATGACCACCGCGGGGGCGAGGGCCGGGACCAGGAGCGGGAAGGTGATGCGGCGGAAGCGCTGCCCGCGGGTGGCGCCGTCGACCTGGGCCGCCTCGTAGAGGGAATCGGGGATGGAGGAGAGCGCGCCCAGGGTGACCACCATCATGAAGGGGAACCCCAGCCAGACGTTGGTGGCCAGGTTGGCGGCGAAGGCGGTGCCGAAGTGGGCGAACCAGCTCACCGGCTCCGCGCCCAGGGCCTCGAGGATGGCGTTGATGGCCCCGAGCTGGCGGTGGAACATGCCCTTCCAGGCCAGGGCGGTGACGTAACTGGGGACCGCCCAGGGCAGGATGAGCAGGACCCGATAGACGCCGCGGAGGCGTAGCTTCGGTCGGTTGAGGAGCAGGGCCAGGAAGACGCCGACGAGCAGGTGCAGGGCGACGTTGAGCACCGTCCAGAGCACGGTGACGCCGAGGACCACGTAGAAGCTGCGGTCGCCGAGGAGATCGCCGCCGCGGGCGGTGAGGATGTCGGCGTAGTTGGCGAGGCCGACGTAGTGGAGGTCCCGGCCGCGTCCGGCGAAGAGGGAGACCGCCGCGCCGACCAGGAGCGGGAGGATCACCAGCGCGAAGACGGCGAAGAAGGCGTGGGCGACCCAGCGGTACGCCGGAAGCGAGTCGAGGAGGGCGACGCGCACGGCGGGGTCGCGGACCCGGTGGACCCAGTAGCCGACCAGCAGGAGCAAGAGCAGTCCGAAGACGACCAGGGCCAGGGTGGGGTCCCGCTCGGCGGGGGGCGGCCGGGTGTCGTCGGCGAAGGTGCGGGCGCTGGCGGCCAGGGCGTCGGCCGGGGCCTCGCCGCCGCGGAGTACGCGGCGGAGCGCGCGCTGCGCGGGGACGAAGGTCATGCGCATCCGCGGATCGGTGGGCATGGGCCGGGCGGTGTCCGCCGCGGCGCGGAAGGTGCGCAGGAAGGTGTCGTCGGCCAGGGCCGGCGAGGTCCACGCGGCGGCGTCGGCGACGACCTGCCGCGCGGTCTCGGCCCGGATGCGGGCGCCGCGGCCGGTGGCCAGGTAGCGCATCAGGGCCTCGGTGGCCGCGACGCGCTCGGGCGAGCGGGCTTCGTCGGCGGCGGCGAAGACGGCCTCCACCGTGAGGTAGGGCTCCAGGGGGCGGCCGCCGGCGGTGAGCGGCGGGAGCGGGATGACCCGCCAGCGCAGGTCCTCGGGGAGGTCCGGCGCGAGCCAGGGGCCGCTGATGGCGGCCGCGGCGCGACCGGAGGCGAAGAGGCGCTGGACCAACTCGCCGGTGGCCTCGTCGGGGATGCGGCCGGCGCCGACCTGCTCGGCGAGCCAGGTCAGGGTGGTCTCGGCGGCGGGCCCCTGGAAGTCGTACTCGCCGGTGGGGGTGAGCAGCTCGCCGCCCAGGGCGTGGAGGATGGCCGCGACGTAGTAGCCGTTCTCGGCCTCCATCACGAGGGGGAAGCGGTCCTCGCCGACCGGTGTGGCCACCAGCGCGTCGAGGCTGCCGGGGTCCTCGGGGACGAGGTCGTCGTTGAGGTAGAGGGCGGCGCACTTGAGGCTCAGGGGCAGTCCGTAGAGCCGGCCCTCGGTCCGGAGCGGGATCAGAGGTTCGCCCTCGAGGGACGCCGGCACCTCGCCGCCGTAGGGCGCCACCAGATGCGCGTCGACGTAGGTGGTCAGCCGCTCGTGGGCGTCGATGAAGACGTCCGGACCCCGGCCGGTGGGGATCGCCGACTCGAGCTTGGCCAGGTAGGCCCCGAAGGCCACGGCGAGCAGATCGACCTCTTGGCCCGTCTCGCGCTCGAAGGCGCGCACCGCCTCGCGCAGGGCGACCTCCTCGGCGCCGCCGTAGGCGTGCCACAGGCGAAGGGGCTCGGCCCGGGCGGGGAGGGCGCCGGCGAGGACCAGCGCCAGGGCGGTTAGAGCGCGCTTCATCGGACGATGCGCGCGCCGCTCTCCGCATCGAAGAGGTGCATGTAGACCGGGCGGAGCCGGATGCGATCGCCGGGCGCGGGGCGCTCGTGGCCCTGGAGGCGGGCGACGAAGGGCTGACCCTCCACGAGGCCGTGGGCATGGGTGGCGTGGCCCAGGGTCTCCACCACCCGGACCTCGAGCTCGAGGGGTCCCTCGGCGTCGACGACCACGTCGTGGGTGCGCATCCCCAGGGTGCACGGGCCCCGGTGATGGGTGGGGCTCTCCAAGGTGGCGTCGCCGACGACGAGGCCGGTCTCGGTGGCCTCGGCCGGGAGGAAGCTCATCGCCGGGCTCCCCAGGAAGGCGCCGACGAAGCGGGTGGCCGGCTCCCGGTAGACGTCGATGGCCGGGCCCTGCTGCTCGACGAGGCCCCCGTTCAGGATGACCAGGCGGTCGGCGAGGGTCATCGCCTCCTCCTGGTCGTGGGTCACGTAGACCATCGTTGTGCCCAGCTGATGGTGCAGCCGCTTGATCTCCACCCGCACCTCGGTGCGTAGGGCGGCGTCGAGGTTGGAGAGGGGCTCGTCGAAGAGGAAGAGGGTCGGACGCCGGGCGATGGCCCGGCCCATGGCGACGCGCTGACGCTGACCGCCGCTGAGCTCCCGGGGATAGCGGTCCAGGAGCTTCTCCAGGCCGAGCATCCCGGCCACCTCGTCGACCCGTTGGCGGATGAGGTCGGCGGGCGCCTTGCGCAGCTCGAGGCCGAAGGAGAGGTTGTGGCGCACGGTGAGGTGCGGGTAGAGCGCGTAGCTCTGGAACACCATGGCGATGTCCCGCTCCTTGGGAGGGAGCCGGGTCACGTCGCGATCGCCGATGTGGATGCCGCCCTCGTCGGGCGTCTCCAGGCCGGCGAGGCAGCGGAGCAAGGTGCTCTTGCCGCAGCCGCTCGGTCCCACCAGCACCACCAGCTCGCCGGGCTCGGCGCGCAGGTCGATGCCCTTCAGCACGGTGGTCTCACCGAAGCGCTTGCGGACGCCGGCGAGGGTCAGGCCATTTCCGGTGGGTTTCGCGGTCACGGGGGCCGCGAGAATGCCAGAGCGGGCCCCGAGGTCCAACGCTCGCTCGCCGGGGGCCCTCGGGATCGTCACCGGGGCGCGCTATGGTCCGGGGATGCGCATCCCCATGGACCGACTCAGCGCGGACGCCCTGCTCGGGGTGATCGACGACTTCATCCTCCGGGAGGGCACCGACTACGGCCACGACGACATCTCGATCGAGGCCAAGCGGGCGCGGGTGATGCAGCAGCTCCGGAAGGGCGAGGCGCACGTGGTCTTCGACGAGGCCACCGAGACCTGCTCCATCGTGACCGACGAGAAGCGCTGATCAGAGGTGGACGTGGGCGTCGGGGTCCAGGGTCTCGGCGTCGTCTGCGTCGTAGCTGGAGTCCTCGGGCGCCAGGTTGCCCAGGGCGTCGGCCTTGACCGCGCGCCGGTGACCGATGGGCTTGGGCGGACCGACGGTGGTGTCGTGGACCGTCTGGGCCTCCACCTCGGCGTTGAGCTCGGCGCCGAGGAGCACGGCGAAGGCGCTGAGCCAGAGCCAGATCATCAGGACCACCACGCCGCCGGCGGCGCCATAGGAGCTCTCGTAGGTGCCCCACTTGGACACGTAGAACGAGAAGCCGTAGCTCGAGAGGAGCCAGAGCACCGAGGAGCCCACTGCGCCCGGGGTGAGCCAGCGCCAACGCGCGTGCCGCCGCTTGGGCCCATAGCGGTAGAGGATGGCCAGCCCGGTGCTCATGCCGCCCAGGAGGAGGAAGAAGCGGAGGATCTCGCCGATGAACCGCTTGGTGCCTCCGATGTGGAGCCACTCGAAGAGCGAGGGCGCGCCGGCGACCAGGAAGAGCGAGAGGATCCCGCCGAAGAAGCCCAGGATGGTCAGCACCACGGCCAGGAGACGCTGCTGCCACCAGGGGCGGCTGCGGCGCTCGTCGTAGGCGATGTGGATGCCGGTGAAGAGGGCGTCGATGCCGCGGCTGCCACTGAAGAGAGCCAGAAAGAGGCTGGCGAGGAGCCCGGCGCCGAGGGTGCCGCCATCGGTCTCCACCAGGTCGTGGACGCGGCTGGAGAGGGTCTGGGCCGCTTCGCCGGGGATGAACTCGTAGAGGCGCGCCAGGTGCTCTTCGGCCGTGGACCGGCTGGCCAGGAGGCCGTAGGTGGCCACCGCCGCGCCGAGGAGCGGGAAGATGGAGAGCATCGCGTAGAAGGCGACCCCGGCGGCGACGACGCCGAGGTTGTCGTCGACGAGCTCGTCGTAGGTGCGCCGGAGGATGTCCTTCCAGCCGCGCCAGGGGATCTGGCGAGGGCGCCGGGCGTCGCGACCACGGTCCGAGCGCGACGTGATCACGTCGTCGTTCGGTTCGTCCATGGTCGGGGGTCGCGCCACCGGCGGATCTTGGGGTCGCGGGCGCGTCCCGCCAGTGCGCCGACGGAGTTCGCCTGGGGCGGGAAGACTTCAGCCCACGTTGAGGTCGGCCAGGGTCTGGCCGTGCTCCGAGACCACCACGTGGGTGGCGCCGCGTACGGGACCGAGGGGGATCGCGCGGCCGAGGATGCCGTGGGCGTATCGGCGCCAGGTGTCCTCGTCGATGGTGAGTCCCAGGCGGTCGCCGGGCCGCTCGCGGCCCAGGCCGGCGAGGGCATCCCGGAGGTCGCCGCCTTCGTGGGCGCGGGTCTCCGCGTCGTAGGCGAAGCTCTCGGGGACCAACCCGACCACGGTCGCGCCGCCCTCGAGGCGTTCCTGACCCCAGCTGGTCAGCGGGGCGACGTGGGTGGCGTCGTTGTAGCGGACCAGCGCGGGCTCGCCGCCTTCGATGCGCAGCGTGGTGATCGCGGTATTGGACACGTTGCCGAGCCGCCGCGGCTTGGCCGGGAGCACCCCGAAGAGGAGCCCCACCAGGCTGGCGATGACGCCCCCGTGGGCGAAGACCGCGGCCTTGTCGCCCGGCTGGAGCTCCGCGAGGAGCCGCTCGTAGGCGCGGCGGGCCCGTTCGGCGAGGTCCACCCAGGACTCGGCGCCGCCGATGGCGATGGTCTGGCCACCCTGGAGCGCCGCGACCTGGTCGGGGAAGCGCTCGGCGACCTCTTCGCGGGTGAGGCCCTCCCAGTCGCCGACGTCGATCTCGCGCCAGGTCTGGAAGCGCTCGACCGACTGGCCTAGGACCTCGGCCACCGCGTCGGCCGTGTGGGCCGCCCGCTGGAGGTCCGAGGAGAGGAGCCGATCGAAGTGCGCGCCGCGCAGGCGCTCGGCGAGCGCGGCGGCCTGCCGCCGCCCCTCGGGGCTGAGGGGCGAGTCGCCGTGGCCCTGCCAGCGGCCGGTCACGTTGGACTCGGACTGACCGTGGCGGACCAGCGTGATCTCGATCGGCTCGGGGCTCACCCCTTCTTCCGGGGCTGGATGACCTCGTCGATGAGGCCGTACTCCTTGGCCTCGTCGGCGGTGAGGAACTTGTCCCGCTCGGTGTCGTTGCGGATGGTGTCGTAGTCCTGCCCGGTCCGCTCGGCGAGGATCTCGTTGAGCTTCTTCTTGAGCTTGATGGTCTCGCGGGCGTGGATCTCGATGTCCGTGGCCTGACCCTGGAACCCGCCGAGGGGCTGGTGGATCATCACCCGGCTGTGCGGGAGGGCGCGACGCATGCCCTTCTCGCCGGCGGCGAGGAGGAAGGCGCCCATGGACGCGGCCTGGCCGAGGCACACGGTGGCCACCGGGCAGCGGATGTACCGCATGGTGTCGTAGATGGCGAGACCGGAGGTGATCACCCCGCCCGGGCTGTTGATGTAGAGGGTGACCTCCTTGTCGGGGTCCTCGCTCTCCAGGAAGAGGAGCTGGGCGATGATGGCGTTGGCCACGTCGTCCTGCACCGGAGTACCCAGGAAGACGATGCGGTCCTTGAGGAGCCGGCTGTAGATGTCCCACGCCCGCTCACCGCGGTGCGTGGTCTCGACGACGTTCGGGATCAGCATGAGTGCTCGGACGATAGCACCCGAGGCACGTTACGAAAGGGGCGAGTGACCGCCCCTCACGGGACCCCCCGATAAGGCGCCCCGACTTGCCTTGGGGACGCACTTGCCAACTTGCGCATCGGTGCCGGACTTGCCTTGGGGACGCACTTGCCAACTTGCGCATCGGTGCCGGACTTGCCTTGGGGGTGCCGGACTTGCCTTGGGGACGCACTTGCCAACTTGCGCTTTGGGAAGCGGCGGTCTGTGTGGAGCTGGCGGTGGTGACCGGGGTCGTTGGCGAGGAGGATGTCGCGGTGGCGGCGGACCGCGTCGACCACGTGAGCCGGATGCTGTTCGAGCTGATTGGGGCTCGAGGAGGGGGCGCGGCGGCCGATGGGTCGCCGCGCCAGCGCGTTTCGCCAGCGCGGCGTGCTCTCAGTCGGCGTGCATCTCCCAGATGTCCATCAGCCAGGTCAGGAGCTCGGACTCGCTCTCCTCGATGCCGTCGACGGCGGCGAGGCCGACGAGGACGCCGTACATCCACTCGCGGACGGCGGGGCGGACCTGCTCGACCTGCTTGCCGAGCTCGTCCATCTCGATGGTCTGGGCACGGGCCATGGTGGCCCAGAAGCCACCGGCGCCGACTTCCCGGGCGAGGGCGGCGACGGCGTCGACTTCCCCGGGGGAGAACTGGCCGTCCATGCGGACCATGAGGCGGACGAGGCCCGTCAGGGCCAGCTGCTCCCGTTCTTCGAGCTCGTCGAATCGCACGGGGCGAGCATAACCGATTCGGGTGGGCCGAGGTCGGCGGAACCGCTTCCCGTGAGCCGCTCCGGGGACCTCGGGGCTCCTACCCCCGTGCGTGGACTTTCGAGAAGCCTGGGTGTCGCGGTGTGCGCGGCGCTCGCCTTGGCGCCGAACGCGGGATGCCGCGGGACCATCGGAGGAGGATCGGGGGGTGGCCCCAACGAGGACGCCGGTCCCGGCGACCCGTGCTCCGAGGAGCAGACCGCGCTCCAGGAGCAGGTGGGCGGCTGGCTGGAGTCCACCTGCAGCCACGCCGGCTGCCACGGGCCGGTGGGGGCGCGGCGGCCCTTCCTCGCCGCGGGGAACCTGGCCTCGCTGGTCGAGAACCGGATGTTCGTCGCGGGCGATCCCGAAGCCGGGTTGATGGAGCGCATCGATCCCGAGGACCCGCACGAGATCATGCCGCCGACCCGAGTCGAGAACCCGCCGGAGGCGGTGGCGATGCTGGAGCGGTGGATCGAGCTCGGCGCGCGGGCCGACTGCATCGACCAGCCCCCGCTCCCGCCGGCCTCCCCCAACTCGTACCCACAGGAGACGCTGTTCACCTGCACCGAGCCGAGCGCGTTCGCGCCGGACCATGCGCTGATGACCCGCGACGAGTTCATCCATCGGGCCGGCGGCTACCTCCAGGACTCGGCCCTCGCGGGGACGCCCTTCTCCAACGAGGCCCGGCCCTTCTCCACCGGGACCCTCGGGGGGACCCTGGACTCGACGATCCTCGGCCTGCACCTGGACGTGCTGGACACCTCGCGCTCCTTCCGCGAGAGCGACCGCAACGGCGACGGGAGCAGTCGCAGCGGGCGGCGAGGCGCCAACGAGCCCAACCGGCTCTGGTTCCAGAGCCTGGACGAGGCGACCCGGACGCGCCTCGCCTGCCTGACCGACGAGGGACGACCCACCGACGAGGTGCTCGCCGACACTGCCTGCAAGCGCGAGTACGTGACCGCGCTCCTCGAGCGGCACGCGCTCCAGCGGCGACCGACGGATGGTGAGGTGGACCAGCTCGTGGGCTTCCTCGACGCCGAGCTCGCGCTGGAGACCGATGCCGTCCACCGACTGCGCACCCGGGACCGGGTGGTTGAGGCCTCGATGATGATGTTCGGGACGCTCCACCGCTCGCTGCAGGGCGACGAGGCCGGGGTGCTCACCGCCGACGAATGGGGCGCCGAGCTGGCGGCCACGTTGGGCACGGCGCCCATGAACGGGGCCGAGGTGGGTACGGTGACCCGACCCGAGCTCGGCTGGGTCGACGAGTTCCGGCGGCTCCGCGACGCGGGCGAGCTGAACTCGGTGGCGGACGCCGAGGCCTTCATCGGGTCCGTGCTCGCGCTCGACGGCGGACACGTCGGCGGCGAGTTCTCGGCGAGCGAGGAGACCGCGCGGCCAGACGTCTACTACGACGAGCGCACCCAGGGCCGCTGGCGCCGGCCGCGACGGGGTCGCTATTGGCTCGCGCCCCAGCTGGCGCGCTTCTTCCGCGAGTACTTCGACTACGCCAAGGCGCCCACCAAGGCGAAGGACGACCCCGCGGCGACCAGTCGCTGGGCGGCCCCCTGGATGGACAACTACCAGCGCGGTCCGGTGGACGGCGGATACACCCTCGAGCGCGACGGCGCGAACCCCAACCGACCCGCCCACGGCGAGCCGCCCATGGTGGATCAGCTCGACGACTTCATCGCCCGCGCGGTCATCACCGCCGAGCGCGAGGGCCGCGACGTGTTCCGAGAGCTGCTCACCAGCCGCACCTACCGCGTCCCGGCCTCGCTCACCGCCACCGAGGGCTTCCAAGGTCGCGGCGTCCGCGCGTCGGCGTCGTGTGATCCCATGGTCTGCCAGCGACCGGGCGGCGAGGGCTGCTGCGAGGACGGCTCGCGGTGCATGATGGTCGGCTACGACGACGAGGGAGCGCCCCTCGGCGGCTGCATGGGGCTCTCGTTCCGCGGGTTCCACATGATGGCCAGCGTCTATGACGTGAACCCCATCGAGGAGAGCGAGGCGGCGTCCCTCGCCGTGGGCGACGACGCGGCCATCGCCACGGACCCCGCCGCCGACGAGCGCTGGGTCACGATGCCCGAAGACCAGCGCTCCGGCGTGCTCACCCACCCGGCCTGGCTCACCGCCCATGGCGGCAACGAAGAAGACGGACCGAGCGTGGTGCTGCGCGGGCACTGGATCCGCGAGCACCTTTTCTGCGAGGACGTCGCCGGGCTCGACCTGGTGAACCTCGAGGCCCAGCTCGCGCCCGCGGGAGAAGACGACCGGGCCCGAGACCGGATCATCGACACCTTCGGGGACCTCACGCTCCCCATCGGCGAGCGGACCTCGTCGAGTCCCCTCTGCGCAAACGCGGCCTGCCACGGCCGAATGAACGAGCTCGGTTTGGCCTTCGAGATATTCAACCACGCCGGCTTCGTCCGCGAGGACGACCACGGCCACGCGCCCGACGGGAGCGCGCGCATCCGCTACTGGCCCGGGAGCAGCTCGCGGGTCGAGGTGAACGACGCGGTGGAGCTCACGCAGCTCCTGGCGGAAGACCCCCACGCGCGCCGCTGCTTCCTGCGGCACGTGTTCCGCTTCTTCGCCCGACGCTACGAGACGCCGGCCGACGCCTGCGTGCTCGCCGACATGGAGACCGCCTTCGAGGGGGGCTCGTTCCTCGGCGCCCTGGAGGCGCTGCTCACCCACGAGAGCTTCCTGATCCGCACCGAGGGCGACCGATGACCAAGATGAACCGCCGCACCTTCCTCACCGGCCTGGGCGCCTCCGCCGTCGCGGGCTCGCTCGCTCGGCCCTGGCGCGCGCGAGCGCAGGCCGCGACCCCGAAGCGCTTCGTGTTCGTGGTCAGCGGCAATGGCTACGACGCGCAGATCACCATGTCCGAGGCGACCCGCGGCTGGATCGGTGACACCCGCGGCTACCCGGTGAAGGAGGAGCACTGGTGGGGCTCCGGCTACGCCGAGGGCTACTACGCCGAGGATCAGACCAGCACCCACGTGCTCTCGGGTGCGCTGAGCGGCGCGCCGGGGCTTCGTGCGTTCGAGAGCGCCGGGCTCCTCGACCAGTGCGCCATGGTCTACGGGCTGTCGTCGATGGTGACCGGGGGCGGGCATTCCACCGGCCATGGCGTGCTCTCTTCGTGGCGCACCATCGCCGGCCGCCCCGGCGGGGAGACCATCGACCACCGATTGGCGGGGCTCGAGGCCGTGCGCGGCGTCGGAGAGGGCCGCGCGCCCTTGGCCGCCATCCGCATCGGGGCGGGCCGGGGCAACCGGAGCATCGGCTACGGGATGTGCGCGGCCGGGCGCAACGCGGCGGTCCCGGTGCTCTACTCGGCGGACGCGGTGTGGAACGCCTACGTGCGGCCCTTCGTGGACGCGGCCGGGCTCGAGGCGCTCGAGTACCGGCGGCGCCTCCTGGAGTTCTCCCAGACCGACGCGCTCCGCGCGCAGGAGGCCCTCGGGGACCGGCGCGGCGTCGCTGCAGCGCGGATGGCCGCGGCGGCCGGCGGTCAGCTCGACGACCTGGCGATCCTCCGGGAGCGCACGGAGACCTGGGCGGGGCGGCTGGACCTGGCTCCGGCGGCGCCGGTGGGCGAGGTGACCCCGGCGCAGCAGAAGGAGTTCACCCTCGACGTGGTCGCGGCCGCGTTCCAGGCGGACCTCACGCGGGTGGCGGTGGTGTCCCTGGGCGCCGGCGACGGGGGCTGGGACTTCCCCTACGAGCTGGGCCCGGTGACCCTCGCCGACAGCAGCCACGGGCCGCTCTACCATCCGTATTCGGGCGAGGGCGCGGACAGCTCCGAGGCCGACGAGAAGCGGCAGCGCCGGAGTGAGCTGCGGGCCGCCTGGACCCAGGAGCTGGACGCCGTCGCGTCCCTGGCGGCGAAGCTCCAGGCGATGCCGGAGCCGGGCGGCGAGGGGTCCATGCTGGACCACACCGTGATCACCTACTTGCCCGACAACGGCGTGGGTCACCACGCCAACGCCCGGGAGTTCCCGACGCTGATCATCGGTGGCGGGGGCATGGGCGTGAACACCGGCAACCGCGCGATCTTCTACCCGGACGTCCGCTACGGCTCCGACCAGCGCCGAGAGCTGCTGAACCTGTGGAGCACCTACGGAGTCACGCTCGGCGAAGCCGCCGCTGATCGCGCCGGGACCCTGGCGGGCTTCGGCGACCCGGGCGCGCGACTCGCGGGCGGGGTCCTGCCCGAACTCCTGGTCTGAAGCAGACGGACCCCGAGCTCGAATCGGAGCTCGGGCCCGGCTTCAGATGAGGCCCGGGAGGTGGTCCCGGACCTCGCCGCCGTTCCAGCCCCAGCTCTCGTGCTCGAGGCCGAGGGCGCGGAGAATGGTGAGGTGGGCCTTCACCACGTTGCCGCCGTCTTCCCGGACGTGGACCCCGCGGGCCAGGGCGCCGCTGGCGCCACCGGCGAGGACCACCGGGAGCTCGCGGGTGCCGTGCTTCCAGCCCTCGCCGTACTCGCTCACGCCGAGGATGCAGGCGCGGTCCATCAGCGTGCCGCCGGTCGGTTCCTCGGTGGCCTCCAGGGTATCCAGGAAACGTGCGAAGGCGGCCATCTGGTGGGCGGCGATGGCGCGCACGCGCTCCCAATGCCCGTCGTGACAGGTCTTGTGCATGCCGTCGGGCACGCCGAGGTTCGAGAAGACGTGGGTCGTCGCCGGCGAGGTGAGCATGAAGGAGAAGACCCGGGTCAGGTTGCACTGCAGCGCGACGGCCAGGAGCTGGCCCATGGTCTCGGTCTTCTGCAGGAGGTCCCCGCCGTCCGACGGAGGCGCGGGGGCCTCGCAGGTGCCGGCGCCGATGCTGAAGCGCCGCTGGATCTCGCTGAGATGATCCAGGTGCGCCTCGACGCGCATGCGGTCGCCGGCGCCGAGCTGCGATTGCAGGCTCCGGGCGTCGTCCATGACCGCGTCGAGCAAGCGCGCGCGACGCTCGAGGACGTCGGCGCCGGGCGGCACCGCGAAGAGCTGCGCGTAGAGCTGACTCGGCTGGAGGATGGGTAGGTTCAGCGAGTCCGGCCCGTTGTAGGAGACGGCGTTCCAATGGCCGTAGTCGTGGAAGCGGGCGGTGCTCACGCCGACCTGCACCGAACGGAAGCGGGTGGGTAGGTCCCCGTAGAAGTCCGGGTGCTTCGCGATGTACTGGTCGAGGGTCGGCCGCAGGGCGGTCAGGGTGTGCGACGGATGATCGAAGCCTTCGGGCCGGATGCGGTCGCCGGTGAGGCCGACCATGAAGCCGCGCATGTGGCCGTCGCCCTGGCCGGGCGGGGTCGAGGGAACCTCGGTGTGGGGCTGCAGGCCGGTGGCCACGCTGACCCGGTGGCGCTGGAGCTCGGCCAGGAGCGGCGACTCGGCGGTCGCGCCAGCGGGCGTCCAGAGGTCGGGCATCCCCGCGCTGGCCTGCTCGCCGCCGTGGCCCGCGTGCCAGGGCAGACCGTTGGCCCAGAAGACGACCCCGAAGAAGGGATCGCCGGTGCCTTCGGCGCGGGCCCGGGAGCTGAGGGTGGCCTCCAGGGTGGGGAGGGCCAGTGCGACGGCGGTGCCGCCGATGGCGCCGCGGAGGAAGCGGCGGCGGGAGAGCTTCTTGGACGCGCTCACGGGGTCACCTCACGGACGGTGCGGAAGGCTTCGCTGGTGGCCAGGGCGACCAGCAGGTCTCGGAATCGGTAGCCGCTCGCGGCGAAGGTGTCTTCGAGTTCCAGGAGCGCGGCCATCTCGCTCTGCTCTTCGAGGCGGCCGGTGGCGTGCCGGTGGAGCTGCCGGACCATGCACCGGGGGACCCGGGGGTCGTCGCGGAGCATGGTGGCCAGGTCGCGGGCGTCGGCGAGGGGGATGCCGTCGAGGTCGCCGCTGGTGTTCACCGGCATGCCCGCCTCCTCAGTGCGGTGCCCGCCCATGGAGTCGAAGCTCTCGAAGAGGAACCCGGGCGGATCGATGAAGGCGTGGCAGGGCGCGCAGGCGGGATCCCGTCGATGCTGCTCGAGGCGCTCACGGAGGGTCGCCGCCTCCTCTTCGCCCATGGCGAGCTCGGTGACCACGTCGGGCGGGGGCGGTTGGACCGTCTGACAGAGCACCCGCTCCCGCACGTACTTGCCGCGCAGGGTCGGGGACGTCTCGGTGGGGTGCGCGTTCATCGCCAGGAAGGCGGCGGTGGTCAGGATGCCCGCTCGGGGACCGCTCTCGGGGAGCTCGACGGGCACGAAGGTGATCGGCGTCGCGTCGGGGGCGTCGACCCCGTAGAGGGTCGCCAGCTCGTCGTTCACGAAGGTCTGCCGGGTCGCGAAGAGCTCGCGGACGTCGGTGTCCCGGCGGAAGACGACGTCGTCGACCAGGAGCTCGACTTCGCTGCGCATGGACGCGGCGACGGTCGGGGTGAAGGTGGCGTAGCGCTCCGGGTCCCGGTCGAGGCCCTCGAGGCGACCGAGGTCCAGGTACTCGGCGAAGAAGTGCTGGATGGCGTCGCGGGCGCGCTCGTCTTCGAGGAGGCGCCAGGCCTGCTCGAGGACGCCCTCTTTGGTGTCCAGCGCGCCGGAGGCGGCGGCGTCGAGGAGCTCGGCGTCGGGGGCGGTGTTCCAGAAGAGGAAGCTCAGCCGGCTCGCCAGCTCGTAGCCGTTCAGGCGGCGCCAGCCGTCCTCTCCGGCGATGGGATCGCCGATCTCCGCGCGGTAGAGGAAGAAGGGCGACTGGAGCATGCCGGCCAGGGCGTAGCGGGCGCCCTGCCAGGGGTCGCCGACGGCGAGCTCGACGCTCACGTTCACCCAGCGGGCTTCTTCGTCGGCGGTCAGCGGACGACGAAAGAGCTGGCGGCCGATGCGCCCGAGACCGTCCGGGACACAGGCGTCCCCGGGGGCGGCCGGTTCGCAGCCGAAGAGCTCGGTGCGCCGCGCGGCGTCGCCCACCACCGCCTGGGCGATGGCGTGGGCCGCGTCGTCGTAGAGGGCCGTGCCGCGCTCGCTGAGGGTGGTGGTCGCGCCGCCGATGTTGGAGAAGAGGTAGGGGTTGGTGTCCGGCTCCAGGGTCACCGCCGGTAGCGGCTCCCCGAAGACGTCGACCAGCACGTTGCGGTACTGGACGCCGGTGAGGCGCGGCAGCACCGCCTCGGCGGGCGCGTAGGGGCCGACCTCGGCGGGCTCGTCCTCGGGCTGCGGGCTCATGTCGCCGATCACGCCGTTGCAGGCGGTGAGGGCGAGGAGGAGGGGGAGGAGACGATGCACTGACGTCGGGCTCTGCGAAAAGTGCGCCAAGGTGCCGAGGCCCGGCGGGGACGCCCGATCCGCACGGAACGCCCGCTCCGAGCGCCGCTCCGCCGGGGTCGACCGGACCTGTTGAGGACCGGGAACCCCGCCGATCGCGACCGCTTGTCACGGGGCCTCGTCCACGGGATGGTCACAGGCGCCCGCACATCGGCTACCCTTCGGCCGTGCGTTCGTTCGCCGTCGTGGTCGCGCTGCTCCTCGGGAGCGCCTGCGCCTCCAGCTCCACCGAGACCGCCCGTCGAGATGGCGCGACGGTCGACGACGCGGGCACCGAGTGCTTCCTGACCCTCTGCGGTTCGGTCTGCGTCGACCCCACGACCGATCCGTCGAACTGCGGCGGCTGCGGCCGGAGCTGCGTGGTGGCCAACGCGAGCGCGGAGTGCATCGCGGGCGAGTGCGCGGTGGGCACCTGCACCGGCGGTTTCCGGGACTGCGATGGGGACCCCCTCAACGGATGCGAGGCGATGGACTCCTGCGTCGCGGGCGCCGCCTGCGAGACCGCCTGTGGGAGCACCGGGACCACCACCTGCGCCGACGCCTGCGCGCCGAGCTGCGCGCCGCCGGCGGAGAGCTGCAACCTCGCCGACGACGACTGCGACGGACAGTGCGACCAGGGGGCCATCCCCGGGTGCCGGGTCGGGGTCCACCGGGCGCGCGGCGAGGGCAGCCACTTCTATTCGACCAACCTGGCCGAGGCGAGCAACGCGCCCTTCACCCTCGAGACCGCCGACTACTTCTTCCTCTACGCCGCGAACGTCCCCGGGACGGTGGCCTTCTACCGCTGCCTCAAGGGCAACGGGCGCCGCTTCTACACCACCAGCTCGACCTGCGAGGGGGGCGGGACGAGCGAGGGGATCCTCGGGCACCTGGCGCCCGCCGAGACCTGTGGCGCGACGGCGCTCTATCGGCTCGTCCGGGACGGGAGCCACTTCTACACGACCAGCGCACCCGAGCGGGACAACGCGAGCACGAACGTGGGTTACCGCTACGAGGGCGTCGCCGGGTACGTCTGGACCGCGCCCTGAGCCGCGCGGGATCGCGCGAGCCTCAGTCGTCGCCGCGGAGCTCGCCCTCGAAGCCCTCCGGGCCGGTCCAGGTGACGTCGACGTCGTAGTCCCCGTCGGTGTCGAAGGCGACGTCGCCCTCGAGGAGGACCCGCACGTAGACCGGCTCGACGCCCGCCCGGTGGCTCCGGCGATAGAGGAGGGCGCTGACCACGTCGGCGTCGTGGGCGGCGCCGGGCTCCAGACCCTCGAGCCGCGCCTCGTCGACCAGCTCGCCATCGAAGCCGATGTCGGCGAAGTCGGTCGTCGCTTCGATGACCCGGGGCGCGTCGTCGAGGGCTCCTTCGGCGAGGGTGATCTCCAGGGTGGTCGTGGACTCGTCGTCGACGACGTCGGGGTCGGGATCCTCGCTGACGAAGCAGGTCAAGGTGCGATCGGCCACCGCGCACGTGGGGCGCGAGCGGTCGTCGTCGTCGTCGCGAAAGCGCCCCCCACAGGCCGAGGCCGACAGGACGCCGAAGAGGGCCAAGAAGCGAGCAGCGAAGGTCATGCGGGATCCCTAGGGCCGGCCCTGGGGCCCGCCAGCCTGGGGCCGGGTGGCCCTCCCGCGAGGCCTCACTCGCTGCGGAGGAGCCGGCCGGCGTCGACGGCGGTGAGCCGGTCGGTGGCGGCGTCGCGCTCGCGCTCGGCGAGGTAGCGCTCCGGGTGGCAGGTGAAGACGATGAGCTGGGTGTCCTTGGCCACCTGGCGCATCAGCTCGCCGAGGACCCGGGTGCGGTCGCCGTCGGAGTGGGTCAGGTGGTCGTCGAGGACCAAGAAGGTGCCCAGCCGCTCGGCGAGGGTCAGCCGGAGTAGGGTCGCGAGCTGTTCCCGGGTCCCCATCGAGAGCGCCTCCAGCTCGCGGACCTCGCCGTCCACCACCGCGCCCTCGGTGCTCGCGTCGGCCCCGAAGGCGAGGCCGCCGTAGCGCTCCACCGCGCCGCCGACCGAACGGAGCAGCGCGTCGAAGCGGTCCCGGACCGGTTCCACCAGGGTGGCTCCGAGGTCTCGTCCCATGCGGGCCGCGCTCGCCTCGAGGGCTTCGACCAGCCGGCGCCAGCCCTCGTACTCCAGGCCCACCTCGGCTTCGGCTTCTTCGGCGTGCGTCAGGGCGCGCTTCGCCCTCTCCCAGGCGCGCTGCGCCTGGTCCAGCGGGAGTCGTTCGGCGCGCCCTTCGAGGCGGGCGACCTCGTCGCGTAGGGCGCGCTCCGCGGCCTCGGCCTCGATGAGGCTCCCTCGGGCGTCCTCCACGGAGAGAGCCGCGTCGAGGTGCGCTTCGTCGAAGGGCTCGGTCTCGGTCGCGAGCAACCCGGCGTGGACGGTGCGGCGCTCGGTGAGCGCTTCGCGGGCCGCGCGGAGCGCCGCGTTCAACTCCGCGGCGTCGGCCTCGGGCTCGGCGTCCGCTTCGCGCAGAGCGACCAGCGCGGCCCGCGCGACTCCCAGGGCGCTTTGGCTCTCGTCGACGGAATCGGTGGTCGGCTCCTCGTCGCCCTCCAAATTCTCCCGGCTGGTCTGCGCGCGGGCTTCGGCGGCGGTGACGCGACGCTCGGCGTCGCGGAGCGCGGCGTCGGCCTCGGCGAACCGCTGGCGGGCGGCCTCGCGGAAGGCCTCGGGGTCCCCCTCGCCGAGCGCGGCCTCCACCTCCTCGACGTCACCCACCGCGTCGAGCGCGCGCGCGATGCGCCCGTCCAGCTCCTCGGTGTCCCCGGCCGCCAGGGCGGCGGCCTTCTCGCGGAGTCGCCCGGCCTCGGCGCGCCGCTCGGTCGCTTCGCGGAGCCGTTCGGCGCCCTCGCGGGCCAGGGTCCTCAGCGCGGTCAGCGCGGTCAGCGCGGCGGGGCCGGCGGTGTCCAGACCGTGGGTCCGGCGCAGGGGCTCCAGAGCAGTGGCCAGCGCCGCCCGCGCCCGCTCTGCCTCGTCGTGGAGCGAGGGATCCCCCGCGCGGGCCCGGATGCGCGCCAGGACGGCGTCGTCCTGGCGGAGCTCCACGAGGACCTCGCTGGCCGCGTCCACGACCTCGCCGGCGGTTCGCTCGCCCCCTTCGTCCACGAGGTAGGCGGCGACGCCGACGCCGAGGTCGAGCTCCAGGCGCAGCCCCACCTCGAGCCGAGCGCGGGCGCGCTCGTCGGCCCGGGCGGCTTCCTCGGCGGCCGCGAGGGCCGCGGCGTCGGGCGGGGGCGGCTCGGCGAGCGCGGCCGCCTCCCGTTCGCGCTCGGTCGCGGTCTCGGTGAGGGCCGCGGCCTCGGCGGCGCGCTCCGCGAGGCGAGCGCGCTCGGCGCGGAGCGGGCGCAGCTCGACCAGCGTCACCGCGCGCTCGGCCAGGTCGGAGAGCCCCGCGGCCGCGACCTTGGCGGTCGTCGCCCGCTCGAGGGTGGCGACCGCGGCGCGATGCTCGACGGCGGCGGCACCGGCGCGGGCTCGGGCGAGGGCGCGCTCGAGCTCCTGCACCTTCGCCTCGGCGGCGGCGACCTTCGCGCGGCGCTCCTCGCGAGCGCTCGCTCGCGCGGCGTGCCGCTCCGCCTGGGTCTCCAGCGCTCGGACGCGCTCCTCGGCCTGCGCGCGGGCCGCGTCGCTGGACCGTACGCGTTGCCGATGCGCGGCGGCCTCGGCCATCCGGAGCGCTCGCTGGGCGTCGCCCACCGCGGCCCCGGCCGCCCGCAGGGCTTCCCGGCGGGCTCGGAGGGTGGCGCGGGTCTCCTCGGCGTCGTCCAGGGCGGCGCGCGCCGCGCGTTCGGCGTCCAGGGCGGCGCGCACTCGCTCGGCGGCTTCGCCGAAGGGCGTCCCCGCGGCGCCGGACCGGTTGCCCTTGGCGGTGTAGGCTTCGGCGACCTTGGCGCGCGCTTCCTGGAGCACGCGGTCGAAGGTCTCGTCGCGCGCGTAGCTGGCCATGGTCTCTTCGAGCCAGGCGCGGCCGCTGTCGTCGGGGTCGCCCTCCACGCCGCTGCCGAAGAGCTGGATGGCCTCGCCCTGGTGCCCGAGGAGCGCGCGGGCGAGGAAGGTGTCCGGGATCCCGCGCGGGCCGCCGCGCCCTCCGGGTTGCGGGAGGCCGAGCCGGAAGCGCTCCCGCAGGACCCCATCGACCTCTCGGCCCTTGGCGGCGACGCTCCACTGACCGCGCTCGTCGCGCTCGAGGAGGGACCCCTTGGCGCCGCTGCGGCCGAAGCGCTTCTGGACCCGCCAGCGGACGCCGTCCGCGTCGCGGAAGGTCAGCCGGACGAAGGGCTGGGCCTCGGCGTCGTCCCAGGGGATCAGGCGTTCGGCCTCCTTGGCGTTGGAGCGCAGCAGCAGCGCCGCGCGGACCGCCTCGGCCAGCGTGGACTTCCCCAGGTCGTTGGGGCCGTGGATCACGTTGAGGCCGGCGCCGAGGGCCAGGTCCGCGTCGCGGACCCGCCGGAAGTGCTTCACCTCCAGGCGTTCGACGATCATCGCTCGGCCACCAGCCGGAAGAGATGCCGGAGGGCGCGCTCGGCCACGGCGTCGCCTTGGCGCGCGTCGCCGAGGAGCTGCTGTCCGGCGTCGCGGAGGAGCTCCGGCAGACCTTCGAGGGGCGTGGCTCCCCGGGCGAGATCGAGGCGCAGGTCCTCGCGGCGCACGACCAACGCCTCGACCCGGCGCTCGAGGACGCCGAGGAGTCGCTCCAGCCGCGCGTGCTCGTTGGGCGTGAGGGTGCCGCTCAGGGTCAACCGGAGGACGGTGGCGTCGAGGTCGGTCTCGGTCAGCGCGGCGAGCTCGGCGACGGAGCGCACGGTCTCGTCGCGCCAGCGCCAGCGCTGCACTCGCTCGGGGACACAGCGGACGGCGCCGCGCCCGACGGTGGCCAGGACCACGTGGCCCGCGCCGTGTTCGCCGAAGCGGGTCGGCTCGGGCGTGCCCGGGTAGGCCACGGTGGTGGCCCCCTCGTGGATCGCCAGGCCGTGGTGGTCGCCGAGCGCGAGGAGGTCGAGGCCCAGGGCATCGAGACCGTCGAGGCCGACCGGGAAGGGCACGTCGTCGGCGAAGGTCGACCCGTGGGCCAAGCCGACCCGGGGCCGCTCGTCGCCGTCGGGCCGGGCCGCCAGGCGCGCGGTGATGGGCGCCGCGCCGGCGGTCGAGCGGCAGGGGGTGGCGACGACCACGCCGGGACCCACGGCCAGCTCGAAGTCGTCCCGGTCGACGACGTGGACGGTGGCGGGGAGCCGGCGCCGGAAGGCGTGGTCGGGGTGCCAGGGGCTGCGTGATCCGTTCACGGGGTCGTGGTTGCCCGGGAGGAGCACGACCGGGACCCGGGTCGTCTCCAGGAGCTCCGCGAGGGGAGCGGTCACCGCTTCGTCCGGGTCGGGTTCGTCGAAGAGGTCCCCGGCGCAGAGGACGGCGTCCACCTCGAGGCGCGTCCCCAGCGCGAGGATGCGCTCGACGGTCTCGTAGCGGGAGCGCGCCAGCGTGTGGCGCGCGGGTTCGGGCAGCGATCGGTGGCGGCGACCGAGGTGCCAATCGGCGGTGTGGAGGATGCGGAGCACGGTCCCCCGACCCTGGCCATCGCCGTCGACGGGATATGTCGCGTCGAGGGTGGGGGGCGTCGCGAACGTCACCAGCGCCGCGGTGCGGGCTCGCCGGTAGGCGTCCTCGATCGGCGTCGCGTCCAGCGCCGCAGCCGCCTCACGGGCGTCGTGAATCGACTGCTCGCCGCCGGTCCGCTCGTCCGCGCTCAGCGCACGGGCCGTCTTCCGCTCGGCCTCGGCGACGCGCTCGGCGGCTGCGTCCTGCGCCCGCGCGAAAGCGGCGAGGGCGAGCGCGCGCTCGGAGCGGGCGGCGCCGAGCGCGCGGTCGAGGCGGGCGGTCGCGGTGGGGAGCAGCGCCCGGCCCTCGGCGAAGAGCGCCTCGGCGAGGTCCGGGTAGCCGGGGATGCCCTCGGGCGCGTCGCCCAACGCGAAGAGGCGCGCGCCGGTGGCGTCGGCGAGGTGGCCCAGGGAGAGCTCGGTGGGGCCGGCGAGGGCCGCCTCCATGGACGAGGCGGCGTCGGGATGGGTCGGGGGCGCCTGGAGCTCCAGCGCCGCGCACCAGTCCCGCCAGAGCGCGGCCTCCGCCGAGCACGCGAGTTCCGCTGCCGGGGGCGCCACCCCTTCGCGCGCGTCGCGCTCCAGCGAGACGAGCGTGTCCGCTTCGGTGGCGCCACCGTCGTCCAGTCGCGCGCTCGGCAGGCCCGCGCGCATCACGCGATCGACGCGCGCCGACCGGAGCTCGTCGTCGCGGACCACGGCGACGGCGCCATCCCGGGCCTGCTCCAGCCGTTCGACGACGTCCTCGGCGGCGGCGGCGGCGGGCAGGCGCGCGCGGGCGGCCTCCTGGGCGGCGCGGCTGGCGACCACGAGCAAGCGGGCGCCGGTGCCCACCAGGGCGTCCACCGCGGGGTCGCCTTCGGCTTCGGCGGCGGCGCGGAGGCTCGCCAGGCGTTCGCGCTCGTCTTCCAACGCGCGCCGGGGGGTCTGGAGCGACAGGGCCGCCAGGATGGCGTCGCGGTCCGGGTCCCCGAGCGCCGCGCCGCGCTCCCAGCAGAGCTGCTCGGCGGTCTCCAGGCCGTCGTCGCTCCGTTGGGCTCGGTGCGCGCGGACCATGCGGCCCAGGCGGGTCTCCAGTCGCCGCAGGGTGGCCACGAGCGCCGCGGTGGACCCGCGGGCGGCGGCGCGCGCCAGCTCGCCCAGGGGCGCGGGGTCGAGGACCGCCAGCGCTTCGTCGAGCACGGCGCGCGCTTCGCGGGCGGCGGGGCCTTCGGCGACGGCGACGACCGCCGCCTCGCCCCGCCGATCGGGGAGGGTGCGCAGGCCTCCGGGACCGACGCGGACCGCGGGACCCGTCGCGGGCACGTCGTCGTCGAGCGGCGCGAAGACGCCGTCGAAGGCCGCGGCGCGACCGAGGCCCGGCGGCGCGCCGGTGACCGCGGCGATCCCGAAGAGGCCCTCGCCGTCGTAGGCCCCGCGCTCTGCGCGTACCTCGTGGAGCGGAAGGGCCGACCGGGCGGCCGCCCGGTCCACGGCGCGGGGCCGCGGGCCGACCCAGAGGAAGCGCCGACCTCCGCGTGCGAGCCCATCGCCCAGCAAGAGCGCCAGGAGCCGCGCCCGGGGTTCGGGCTCGCCGTCGAGGGTCACGGTGCCCTCGAGATCCAGGAGGTCGACCGCGGCGCGGAAGACCTCCGGCTCACCGACCCGGAGCCGCAGGCCGGCGGAGTCCGCGGCGGCCACGGCCCGCAGGGGATCGTGGGGCGCCCGGCGTAGCCGCAGCGCCTCGGCGATCGCCCGCTTCTCCACCTCGCTCACTGGCCCCATCTCACTGGCCCCATGCTTTGCATCCCCGAGACGCCGACGTCCATGGGTCATCGACGCGCCGGAGCCCATCGGTCACGCTGAAGGCCCCCGCGATGCTCGAAACCCTCCCGCCCGAAGCCGTCGGCCGCTCCCTGGACGATCTCCTCGCGCTCCTGCGTGGCAAGCGGATCGCGGTGCTCACCGGCGCCGGTTGCAGCACCGAGTCCGGCATCCCCGACTACCGCGGGCCCGAGACCCGACGGCGCGCCCGGAACCCGATCCAGTTCAAGGCCTTCATGGCCGATCCGGCCATGCGACGTCGCTACTGGGCTCGGGCGGTGGTGGGCTGGGAGCGCTTCGACGGCGCGCAGCCCAACGCCGGTCACCGCGCGTTGGCGGCCATGGAGGAGCGGGGGCTGCTCACCGGGTTGATCACCCAGAACGTCGACCGACTGCACCATCGCGCGGGCAGCCAGAACGTGGTGGAGCTCCACGGCGCGCTGGCCGAGGTCGTCTGTCTCGACTGCGGCGCGGTCTCGCCGAGGGCCGAGCTCCAGCGTCGGCTACGCGAGGCGAACCCCGGCTGGGCGGCGCGGAGCGCGGAGATGGCGCCCGACGGCGACGCGGAGATCGACCCCGGCGCGGACTTCCGAGTCGTCCCCTGCGAGGTCTGCAGCGGTGCGCTGAAGCCGCACGTGGTCTTCTTCGGCGAGGGGGTGCCCAAGGCCCGAGTGGAGGCCGCCTGGTCCATGGTCGACGCGGCCAACGTGCTCTTGGTCGTGGGCTCGTCCCTGGCCGTCTTCAGCGGCTACCGCTTCGTCCGGGGCGCGGCCAAACGGGGCCAGCCGGTGGCGTTGCTGAACCTCGGCGAGACCCGCGGAGACCCTCACGCGGCGGTGAAGGTCGACGGTGCGGCCGGAGCGTTACTTCCCGAGATTCTCCAACGATTGTCGGGCTGAACGCGCGTCGGCACGGCTCTTGACGGGGCTCTCCGGCGACGCAGCTTGGCTCGCCATGACGAACCCCACTCCGGGCGGCCGCGATTGGCCGCTCCTCCCCCTGCGGCGCGGAGTCATCCTCCCCGGCCGCCTGTCCTCTCTCCCCGTCGGGCGGGAGCGGACCCGGGCCCTGGCCCAATCCCTGAACCGCGACGACGAGGTCCTCATCGCGGTGCAGCACGACCCCACGGTGGTCGACCCCGTCCTGGCGGACCTCCACCCCGTCGCGGTGCTCGCGCGGGTGAAGGACAAGGTCGACCGCGGCCGGCGCGGTCAGGTCCTGGTGGTCGAAGGCACCGAGCGCGTGATGCTCACCGAGCTGACCAGCCACACGCCCTACTGGCGCGCGCGCTGTGAACCGGCCTCCGATGTCGACGGCGCCAGCGAAGAGGCCCGGGCCCTGGCCGACGCGCTCCGGCAGCGGCTCTCCGAGCTCGGCGTGGACAAGGCCCTCCTGCAGAGCCTCCCGGGCCTCGCGCCCGGCCAGGTCGCGGACATGGTTGGCGGCTGGCTGGAGGTCTCCTCCAAGAAGAAGGTCGAGCTCCTGCGCGAGCGCTCGGTGCCCGAGCGGCTACGCCGGGTGGCGACCCTGATCAGTGAAGCCAAGGAGAACGCCGAGCTCAAGAGCCGGGTGGACAACGAGGTCCGCAAGCAGCTCACCAAGCACCAGAAGGAGCAGCTCCTGCGGCAGCAGCTGCGGGCGATCCAGAAGGAGCTCGGCGAGCTGGACCACGACGGCGAGGATCCCCTCGAGGCCCTGGAGGAGACCCTCCGCGCGGTGATCCCCGAGGAACACCAGAAGACGGTGATGCGCGAGATGCGCCGGCTCCGGAACCTCAACGCGCAGGCCCCGGAGGCCAACGTGGTGCGCAGCTGGCTGGAGCTCCTCTCCGAGCTCCCCTGGCAGGAGCGCGCGGAGGCCCCGGTGGATCTGGGCGCGGTGGCCGAACAGCTCGACGCCGACCACTTCGGTCTCGAGGACGTGAAGCGCCGCATCTTGGAGCACATGGCCGTGCTCAAGCTCTCCCCGGCGGCGCGCGGCACGGTGCTCTGCCTCGTCGGTCCGCCCGGCGTGGGCAAGACGAGCCTGGCGCAGTCGGTGGCCGACGCCACCGGTCGTCCGCTGGTGCGCGTGAGCCTCGGCGGCGTGCGCGACGAGGCGGAGATCCGCGGTCATCGGCGTACCTACGTGGGCGCGATGCCCGGACGCATCATGGCCGCCATGCGCAAGGCCGAGGTGAAGAACCCGGTGGTCGTGCTCGACGAGATCGACAAGGTCGGCACCAGCAACTGGGCCGGGGATCCGCAGGCGGCGCTCCTCGAGCTCCTCGACCCGGAGCAGAACGAGCGCTTCGAGGACCACTACGTGGACCTGAGCTTCGATCTCAGCGAGGTGCTCTTCATCGCCACCGCCAACCAGCTCTCGACCCTCTCGGCGCCGCTCCGCGACCGCCTGGAGATCATCGAGGTCAGCGGGTACACCGACGAAGAGAAGGTACAGATCGCCCAGCGGCATCTCTGGCTGAAGCAGCTCGAGCGGCACGGGCTGAGCACCGACGACGCCACCCTCGAGCTCTCCGACGAGATGATGCTGCGCATCGTCCGGGACCACACCCGGGAGGCCGGCGTGCGGAAGCTGGAGCAGCAGCTCAAGAAGCTGCTCCGGGCGGTGGCGCTCCGAGTCGCTCGCTCCAACGCGGGCGCGGGAGACGTCGTCGTCGACGAGGCGATGATCCGCGAGGTCCTCGGCAAGCCTCGCTTCCTCCAGCAGGTCGCCGAGAAGGAGCGCCCGGCCGGTGTCGCCGCCGGTTTGGCCTGGACACCGGTGGGCGGCGACGTGCTCTACGTCGAGACCACCAAGATGCCCGGCAAGGGGCGCCTGGAGATCACCGGTCAGCTCGGTGAGGTGATGAACGAGTCCGCGCGCGCCGCGCTGGCCTTCGTGCGCACCCACGCCGATCGACTGGGGGTCGACCCGTCGACCTTCGAGAAGCACGACCTCCACCTGCACGTGCCCGCGGGCGCCGTGCAGAAGGACGGGCCCTCGGCCGGCGTGACCATCTTCACCGCCTTCGCCTCGCTGCTCAGCGGGCGGCGCATCCGGCCGGATACCGCGATGACCGGTGAGGCCACCCTGCGGGGTCGCGTGCTGCCGGTCGGCGGCATCGACGCCAAGGTCCTCGCGGCCAAGCGCGCCGGCTTCGACCGGGTCGTGCTGCCCAAGAAGAACGGCGTCGATCTGGACGACGTGCCCGAGAGCGTGCGCAACTCGATGGAGTTCATCCTGGTGGACTCGATGGACGAGGTGCTCGACGCGGCCCTGGAGCCGCTGCCGACGACCCCGACCAGCGGGCCCGGCGACGACCTGGGCGATCAGCTCGTCGTCTGACGTGCTCGCGCCGCCGGAGGCCGCCTGGGAGACCGGGCGGCCTCCGGCGTTTCGCCGCCGGCGCGCGCGGACGGTGTGCGAGGGGGCACGGGGCCCCGGCGGGTCGGGGTGCTATTCGTGTCCGTCATGAAGCAGAGCGCCGCCGAACGCCCCGATCCGAGTCTCCTGCGCAAGGCGGCCATCGCCACCGGGCGGGCGATGGACCACGCCGGGCGGGTGCTGGTGAAGCCCATCCCGGGGTTCACGCTGAAGGGCACGATCTTCGACACCCTGGAGGGGGCCGCGGCGCGCTTCGTGATGAAGACCCGCATCGGCAAGGAGCCCCACTGGCACGCGACCGAGGCCGACGCGGTGGAGCGCTCCTACGCCAAGGCGCGCGAAGACCATCCGCTCCCCGAGGTGGATCCGGCGCTGATCCGTTTCCTCATCGACGAGTGCGACTTCGACGTCGAGCACGCCGAGGGCTCTTTCCTGGACCACCTGTACTTCTGCTTCGAGTACTCGGTGCACCACTACCCGCAGCACTCGCCCGTGGTGTCGCTGCTGCACTCCATCCTCGGGACCGGCACCAACACCTTCGCCATGGAGGCGAAGAAGATCCCGGCGCTGAAGGAGCACCTCACGGACTTCGAGTGGCGCCACATCGAGGCCTTCCCGTCGGTCCTGCGGCTCCTTTACGACCTGCCGCTTCGTCGCGAGCTCCGCGAGAACGCCCACCGCATCGACCGCCTGGAGCGCGTCGACTTCCGGCGGGTCATCGACAACGAGCCCATCTCGATGAGCGGCGAGGACTTCGTGATCCAGCTCAACTACCAGCTGATCCACCTCATCGACTTCCTGCCCGCGGCGAACTGGGCGACCCACGCCAACGACACCGCGTTCATCCTCTTCCGGGACCTCTACGACCTGATGAAGAGCACCGGGATGCTCCAGGCCGACGTGGGCTACGTGCCGCCCGGTCGGCTGCGCACGCTGAAGGGCGAAAAGCCCAGCCTGCGCGCGCTGCTGCCCACTCTCATCCCCGTGCCGCTGAGCGAGCGGATGGCCAGCAAGTCGGTCCGCACCTTCAGCGAGCGCATCGGCCACGACATGAGCTACCGGCTCACCTGGCGCTGACGCCGCTCCGGTTCCCTTCGCGTCAGAGGGGGCACACGCCGTCGCGGCGCTCGCAGAAGCGGAGGCCCGGCTCGCCGGCGGCCGCGCAGCGCTCGCCATCGTCGCAGTCGTCGTCGACGTCGCAGCGGTGCTGACAGGTGTCGCTGAACGGGTCGCAGGCCAGCGGCTCGACGCCGCCCGCGCACGAGTCGGGCGCGCCATCACAGGGCGCGCCGACGGACGGGACCCAGCCGCACTGGAGGAAGAGGGGATCGGCGGGCTCGGGGTCCGCGCCGGCGGTGAAGACGATCGCCGGGCCCGACCAATCGCAGCCGGGATCGTCGACGATCGAGAAGCCCGGCGTCGTGGCGTCGGCAGGTCCGATCGAGCACTCGTCCGCGTCGACCGGCGTGCGGCCCGGCCGAGACGCACAGCCCGGTGCCTCTTCGAAGATCACGCAGTCTCGCGCGTTCAACCAGGCGTCGGAGCGCCAGATGCAGCGTAGGGGAGCCGCGGCCCCGGCGGCCAAGGCGGCGCTGGCCAGCGAGTCCAAGGCAGGGCCGAAGTCCTCTTCGCAGATCGAGTGGACCTCGGTGCTCCCGCCGCCGTCTCCGAGCGCCGCCGCGAACTCGACCAGCCGACGTGCCGGGAAGGCGTCATCACCGTCGGGGGTGGAGCACGCCGCGCGCCGGTCGGTGCCCGGAACCACCTGCATCGCGGGCGAGTCGAGCAGCGCGCGGAGCCCCGCGGGGGTCTGGTCGCCGACCAACGCAGGGGGGACGCCCCCGATCACCGAGACCACGAGGGGTCCTTCACCCCGCAGGGCGCGCAGGCCATCGACGAAGCGCCGAATGGGATGGAGGGCCTCCGGGTGGTCCGTGCACCTTCGGTCGATGGTTGCCGTGTACTCCCGGCTGGCGACGTCGTAGAGGCCCGGGTCCGCCGCGGAGCAGTCGTCGCCATCCGTGAGGATGACAACCCCCCAGGTGGCGTCGCGGCGCAGGAAGCCGGCGTTCGGGCCGTCGCCGTGGCCGGTGGTCCAGCCGCCGAAGCGCAGGTCGGAAGTGCTCGGGGTCAGGCCCTTCAGGAGAGCCTCCAGCGGCTGGACGAAGCCGCAACCCCCGGTGCCGAGGCCTTCGAGGAGGCACTGCGGTCGCTCCGGGAGTTCGCCGGACCAGAACTCGGCCCAGGGCAGGGCGAGGTCGCACCCCGGGGCGTCGGAGGGTTGCAGCAGCGCGTCGTCGCCTTGCCCATTCGGACAGGCGCCGGGTGCGCCCAGGTCGGTGGTGAGCACTCCCAGACGGAGGGAGCGGAAGCCCCGGCGGGTGGGGGCCACCGCCGGCAGGAGGCGCTCGACCATCGCCGGAAGCACGGCGGCGAGCCTCGCTTGCTCCGCTTCCATGGTGCCCGAGTCGTCCACCACGAAGACCAGGTCGAGCGCCTCGGTGAACTCGGGTTGCGGAACTCGGTCCGGGACGGGGTCGTGGTCGCCGATGGGGCAGGGGGTGAACTCGCGCTCCTCGCCGCAGCCCGGGAACGCGAGCGCCACGAGCGCCGCGAGCGCGAGCAGGAGTGGACGGGTCTGCACGCATCGAGAGTCGCCGCTCCGGGCGCGCTCTTCCGCTCGCCGGGTGCCGGGGTCAGGGACAGCCATCGACGTGGCAGAAGCGGAGCCCCTCTTCCCCGGAGCTGACGCAGCGGGCCACGAGGGGACAGTCGTCGTCGACATCGCAGACGTGCTGACAGGTGTCGCTGAAAGGGTCGCAAGCCAGCGGCTCGGCGCCGCCCGCGCACGAGTCGGGTGCGCCATCGCAGAGCGCGCCTACGTCGGCGACCCAGCCACACTCGTACCGGAGTGACGAGCGGGGGTCCGGCTCCGCGCCGGGGGTGAAGGTCACCCGCGCGAACGGGCCGGGTCCAGGCTCGTGGCCCAGGGCGAGGGTCCGGACCGGGCATACCGGGGCCGCCTCGACGGAGAAGCCAGGAGAACCGACCTCGGCGGGCTCGATGGCGCACGTGGTCCCGTCGCGCCGGGTGCGACCCGGGCGTGACGCGCAGTCGGGATCCGACTCCAGCAGGACGCAGTCTCGGGCGCTCAGGAACTCCCCGGGCAGACAGCGGACCGAGGTACCGGCCCCGGCGGTCACGGAAGCGTCCGCCACGGCGTCGACCGCCGGTGCCAAGCCCTCCTCGGCGCAGGTGGAATGCACCCGGATCTCCGCGCTGGCGTCGCCCAACGCGGCCGCGACCTCGAGCAGACGCCGGGGCGGGTGGCCCAGAGTCCCGTCGCCGCTGATGCAGCTCGGCCGGGGGCTCATCGTCTCCGGGTCGACCTCCGCCTGCAGCGCCGGGTCCGCGAGGAGCGCTCGGACGAACTCGGGACCGGTCTCGCCCGCGAGCTCCGGCGGGACGCCGCTGGCGACGGCGAAGATCAGGGGGCGTTCCCCGCGCAGAGCGAGGAGGCCCTCGACGTAGCGCTCCACCGGGTGCAACGCCTCGGGGTGCTGGAGGCAACGCAGGTCGAGGTCGGGGGTGAACCCGGAGTCGCTCGGGTCGTAGAGCCTCAGGTCGGCGGCGGAGCAGTCGTCGCCATCGGTCACCAGCAGGATGGCCAGGGTGGAGTGTGGCCGGAGGAACCCAGCGTTGACCCCGTCGCCATGGCCCACCTGGCCCCCGGCGAAGCGCAAGGCCGAGGTGCTGGGGGTGAGGCCTTCGAGTAGCGCTTCCAGTGGTTGCTCGAAGGGGCAGCCCTCGGTGCCGAGGTCGGAGAGGCGGCACGCGAGGTCCCTCTCGGCTTCGGACGGGTCGACGTCGGCGGTGAACTCGAGCCAGGGAGGCCCCCCGGTGGCCCTGCAGGGGCCAGAGACGTGGGTGGAGCCGTCGACCAGCTGGGCGTCGTCCCCGGAGCCCGGGCAGAGGCCGCCCGGGCCGGTGCCGAGGTCGGTGGTGAGGACGCCGACCCGGACCGATTGGAACCCGCGCGTCATCGCGGGGTGCAGGACCCGATCCACGAGCGCCGGGACCTGCGACCCGAGCGATCCATGCTCGGCTTCCATGGTCTCGGTGTCGTTCACCACGAGGAGGAGGTCGAGCTCATCGGCGAAGATCGGCGGCAAGAGGTGCCCGACCGCGGGCTCGCCCTCGCTCGGGCAGGGCTGGAACTCGCGCTCCTCGCCACAGGCCGCCGTGACGACGAGTATCCCGAGGAGAAGGGTCCGCATGCGCCATGGTCGCCGCGGAGCGCGCCCTTTTCCAGACCCGCCCGACGCGGAGGGAAGGAATGGGCGAGTCGTCGCCACCATCCGAGGGATGGCGTGACGTCGGCGGCCGATGAAGGGGAAGGGGTCTGGGGTGGAGTCCTGGCGCAACTCGCGGTGTTCGGCCCGTGTCTCCTCATGGTCTCTTTCGGGAGGTCGTTGGCCGACGCGGCTCCGGCCTTCGTCAATCAGCTCTTACTCGCAGGGGTGTGGTTGAACCCCCTCTTGCTCGTGCTCAATCTTCTGCCCTTCGGGGGCCTGGACGGGGCTCGGGCATGGTCGATCGTCCCGTTGCTCGCGGGACGTCTCCGACCGCGCTCCAAGGGCCGCCGCGCCCTTCCGCGCGAACCGGAGCGCCCGACGAACGCGCCGGAGGGCGACGGCCCCCGGACCCTGCACTGAGCTCGGCGCGGGTCGGGTAGGAGGCGCGAGGGAGGGGAACCGGCTCAGGGTTTCTCCCGGGGCCGTGATCGTGCTCTCGACGGGTCCTCCGCGACGTTGACGGGGCGCGGGGGGCGGGCGAAAGCTCGGGGCTCATGGCGCGCTTCTCCACCTTCCTGGCTCTCGTCCTCTCCCTCACCGCCTGCGGCGACGACGACGGCCCCGAGCCCACCCCCACCGACGCCGCGACCCCGGACCTGGCCGTCGCCGACGACGCCGCGGTCCCCGACGGCGGCGCGGATGCCGGGGAGGTCGACGCCTTCGTCGAGCCGGCCACCACCCGGGCCTTCGTGTTCACCGGCCACATGCAGCGCCGGATGCTCACCTGCGACGACGGCGAGACCTTCGTCTACGACGTCTCGGCGGACGACGACGTGCGCTGCTGGAACATGGCCGGGGGCGAAGGCCCCGATTGTGACCACCACCCCACCTCGAACAACGGCGCGGCGTACGGGGCCGGGCGCTTCGTGACCACCTCCGGCTGGGGCGCCATCGAGCCGGACCAGGGCGGGCTCTGGGTCTCGGATGGGGCCAACGACTGGACCCAGGTGTCTCCGGGCGTGACCTACAACGGCGTCGCCTTCGGCAACGACGTCTTCGTCGCCAACGCGGGCCGGCCGGCGGTCTCCCGCGACGGCGGCGAGACCTGGGAGCCGGTCCCGGAGAACCTCTACTACGGCCCGTCCCGGGGCGCGTTCTTCGCCCCGGTCGGCGATGGCGTCTTCGTGATGCAGCGAGATCTGGTGCAGGACTTCTGGTTCAGCGATGACGACGGGGCGACCTTCTGGCAGGCGGATTCGGTGGACTGCACCGTCGAAGGGGGCCTGGCGGTCGCAGCGAGCGACGCGGTCCTCTTCGTGTACGACTCGGGGGATTCGGCCGCGTGCCGCTCCACCGACGGGGGCCACACCTGGACCGCTGCGCCGCTGCCCGAGGGGCTCTCCAGCTCCATCGTGTGGACCGGCACCGAGCTCTGGGGCTGGGGCGCGGGGAAGCGCTTCCGCAGCGTGGATGGCACGAGCTGGGAAGAGGACGCGAGCGAGGGGGGCGGCGGCATCGGTCGCGTGCTCCGCGCCGAGGACGGGACGCTGCTCGGCGTGGTCAGCCGCTGGGGCGGCTACTACGGTGACTCTCATCTCTACCGGAGCACCGACGGCCTGGTCTGGACCGAGACCGGCGGCAGCGCCGCGCTGAACGGCCACCCCATCCGCGGGACAGCGGTCGGCGAGGTCCCGGTCTCCGTCTGCGAGTGAGGGCCGGCCGGCACGCTCAGTCCGCGTCGGCGCCGAGCTGGACGCCGCGCCGTTCGAGGAGGCTGCCCTCGGCGGCGTAGAGACGGACGAGCGCGATGCGGTACGCCGTCTGGGCCTCGACCTCGGCGATGCGGGCTTGGAGTAGCGCGTTGTCCGCCTGGGCCAGGAGGAGCGCGGTGCCGTCGCCGACCTCCAGGCGAGCCCGCTCGGCCTCGACCACCCGCTGCTGCAGCTCCGCGCGGACCCGCGAGGCGTCGATCTGCTGTCGTGCGCGCTCGAGCTCCACCAGGGCCAGGTCGACGTCGAGCTGGGCCAGGGTCTCGAGATTGCGCACGGCGCGCTCCGCCTGCTCGCGGCGGAGGGCCGCCTGCTGGTCCAGGGCCTCGGCGGCGGCGTTGCCCAGGAGCTGCTCGAAGCTGAGGCCGATGACCATCTCGTGGGTGCGCTCGTCCAGGTTGCCGACCGCTTCGGCGAAGGACGAACCGAAGCCGGTCTTCACCAGCTGCACGAAGACGTCCAGCCGCGGGAGCAGGCCGTTGGCGGTGACCACGGTCTCGAGGCGCCGCTGCTCCAGCCGCAGCTGCGCCTCGCGGATGTCGGGCCGGAGCCGCAGGGCCAGCGCGCGGTGGTCGTCCGCCCCGGTCACCGCCACCGGCTCGATGGCCACCGCGTCGGTGAGCGCCACCGAGGAGCTCCCCGCGTCGAGGCCCAGGATGCGCGAGACCCGCAGGCGCGCCGACTCGGCCTCCGCGCGGGCGTCGATGAGCTCCTGACGCCGCAGCGCGACCTGCGCCTGGACCACCGGCTGATCGGCCGGCGCCAGTTCGCCCACCTCGACGCGGGCGGCCACGATCTCCGCCTCGCGCTCGGCGAGGGCCAGGCTCCCCTCGACGATGGCGATGCGCCGCTCGGCGAGGGCCAGCTCCCAGTAGGCCACCTCCAGGTCGCGCAGGAGCGCCAACACGAAGGCCTGGAGCTGCATGCGGGTAGCGCGGGTCTCCAGCTCGGCCTGGCGGACCCGGGCCAGGTTCACCTCGGGCCGCACGCCCTCCAGGAGGGACTGGGTGACGGTGAGGCCCACCCGCAGCTCCTGCTGTTCGGGCGAGCGGTTGGACTCGTCGCGCTGGTACCCGAGGGTGGTCTCCAGGGTGGTGCCGGTGGGGATCCGCTGGCGCACGCCCGCGGTCGCCTGGGTGTTGGTGCCTTCGACGGAGAACTGCTCCATGGTGGCGCGGTTGGTCTGCACCGCGACCTCGCGGCGGTACTGCCCGTCGGCGAAGACGGTGGCCCCGAACTCGGCGCGCTCGATGGCCTCGAAGGCTTCGACGGCCGCGGGCTCGAGCCGCTGCACGGCGAGGTCCGGGCTGCGCTCCAGAGCCCAGACGGTGGCCTCCTCCAAGGAGAGCGCGTGTTCGCCGGTGCGTAGGGGCGCGGCGGCCTCGGGCTCGCGGAGGGCGCGGCCGTTGACGGTGGCGTAGCGCTCGCCGGCGACCGATGTCGCCGCGCACCCTCCGAGCAGGAGCAGGGTCGCCCAGCGGATCACGGGTGGGTCTCCGAGCGGTCACGGCGGTGCATCAGCAGGTAGGCCGCGGGGACCAGCAGGAGGGTGAAGCTGGTGGAGGCCACCAGACCTCCGAGGACGGCGCGCGCGAGGGGAGCCTGGGCTTCGGCGCCCTCCCCGAGGCCCAGGGCCAGGGGGATCAGCGCCAGCGCGGTGGTGGCGCTGGTCATCAGGATGGGCCGCAGCCGGCGACGGCCCGCCTCGAGGAGCGCGGCGCGGAGCGGGGTGCCCTCGGCGCGGAGCTGGGACGCCTGGTCGACCAGGAGCACGGCGTTGTTCACCACGATGCCGCCCAGCACGATGCAGCCGATGTAGCTCTGGACGTTGAGGGTAGTCCCGGTGAGCGCCAGCGCGACCAACACCCCGGTGGCGGCCATGGGGACCGAGAGCATGACCACCCAGGGATCCCGGAGGGACTCGTACTGCGCGGCGAGGACCATGTAGACCAGCGCGATGGCCAGGAGCAGCGCGAGGAAGAGGTCCCGGGAGGCCTTCTGCTGTTCTTCGTAGGTCCCGGCCACGCGGATCTCGTAGCCCTCGGGTCGCGGGAGCTCGGCGAGGACCTCGACCAGCTCCTCGGCCACGCTGCCCACCGGCCGCCCTTCGACGTAGGGCTGCACCGTGACCAGGCGTCGCTGGTCCCGGCGCTGGATCTCCTGGGGCCCGGTGGCGGTGCGGCGGCGGGTCACCGCGGACAGCGGCACCATCGCGCCGCTGGGGGTGGCGATGGCCAGGTCCAGGATGTCGTCCAGGGTCCGGTGGGGCGCGTCGGCGAGCTGCACCAGGATGCGGTGCGAGCTGGCGCCCACCCGGAACTCGCCGGCGCGGCGACCGGCGACGGCGATCTCGATGGCGCGCGCGACGGCGGCGGTGTCCAGGCCGACGTCGGCCGCGGCGTCGCGGTCCGTGCGCAGGTCGATGAGCGGGGAGGGCTCCTGCACGCTGCGCTCCACGTCGGTGACGCCGGCGACGGCGGACACCGCGTCGACCACGCGGGTGGCCAGCCGGTCCAGCTCGTCCAGATCCGGACCGTAGAGCTCGATGTCCAGGCCCTGCCCCTCGTTGCTGCCCAGGAGTCGCTGGAGGAGCATCTGGCCCTGGGGGGCGCGCACCCGGACCTTCATGCCCGGGATGGCCTCCTCCACCTCGGTGCGCACCGCGTCGGCGATGGCCTCGTTGGAGCGCGCGCGCTCGGCGGCGGAGGTGAGCGAGAGGGTGATGTCGCCGGAGCCGGGGCCTCCGCCGCGACCGCTGGTGCGCACCGAGGTCACGTGGGCGGTGGTCTCGGGGACCAGGGGCAGCACCATCGCCTCGAGCTGGCGGGTCTGGGCGTCGACGACCTCGAGCCGGGTGCCCACCGGCATCTCGCCGCTGATGCGCACCTCGCCCTCGTCGCTGGGCGGGAAGAGCTCGGTGCCCAGGGTGGGCGCCAGCGCCAGGCTGCAGACCAGGCACGCGAGACACAGACCCACGACCGACCACGGTCGCTGCAGACCCCGCCCGAGGGCGCGGCCGTAGCGCTCGGTGAGCCCCTCGAGGGCCCGCTCGATCCGTTGGGCGAAGCGGCCGCCGCCGTGGGCCCGGGCCTCGTCGCCGAGGAGCCGCGAGGCGAGCATGGGGACCACGCAGAGGGAGACCAGGAGCGAGCAGAAGAGCGAGAAGGCGACCACGTAGGCGAGCTGGCGGAAGAGCTGCCCGGAGACGCCCTGCACGAAGAGGAGCGGCACGAAGATGACCAGGGTGGTGATCGTGCTGGCGGTGATCGCGGCGCTGACCTCGCGGGTGCCGTCGATGGCCGAGGTGCGCAGCGGCTCGGTGAGCTCCTCCCGGCGCCGGAAGATGTTGTCGAGCACGACGATCGAGTTGTCGACCATCATGCCCACCCCCAGCGCCAGGCCGCCCAGGGTCATCAGGTTCAGGGTGAACCCGGCCAGGTAGATGAGCGCGAAGGTGGCGACGAAGCTGACCGGGATGGCCAGCGCGATGATCAGGGTGCTGCGCAGGTTCCGCAGGAAGAAGAAGAGCACCAGCACGCCCAGGATGCCGCCGTAGGCGATGGAACTGGCGACGTTGTCGATCGAGCGCTGGATGAAGTCGCCCTGGTTGGTCACCGCCAGCGCAGTGACGTGGGGAAGGTCCCGATCGATGGCGGCGATCTCCGCCAGGATGGCCTCGGCCACCTCGACGGTGTTGGCGTCGGACTCCTTGCGCAGGGCGAGCCGGAGGCCGAGCTGGCCGTTGACCCGGGCCATTCGCTCGAGGCGCACGTGGGAGTCGACCACCTCGGCGACGTCCCGGACCCGGATGAGCGCGCCCTCCCGTTCGGCGACCACGGTGTCGCGCAGCTCGTCCAGATCGGTGAGCTGCGAGGGCGCGCGAAGGGCGATCTCGCGATCCCCGGTCTCCACGCTGCCGGTGGGGAGCTCCAGGGTGGCGTTGCCGATGGCGCTCTGGACCGCGTCCAGAGGGATCCGATGGGCGCGGAGCCGGTCCGGGTCCAGCTCGACGCGGATCTCCCGCTCGTACTCGCCCCAGGGATCCACCTGGGCCACGCCGGGGACGCGGCTCAGCCGTGGCTTCACCTGCTCGTCCACCAACGTGGTCAGCGCCACCGGATCCAGCGGGCTGCTCAGGCCCATGATCACGATGGGGAAGCTGGCGACGTCGAACTTGCGGATCTGGGGCCGCTCGATCTCTTCGGGCAGCTCGCCGAGCTCGTCCTCGAGCTTCGAGCGCACGTCGGTGGCCGCGGTGTCGATGTCCGTGCCCCAGCTGAAGCGGATGCGCACCGAGCTGGAGCCTTCCGAGGAGGTGCTGGTGATCTCTTCGACCCCGGGCACCGTGGCGACGATCTCTTCGACGACCTCGGTGACCAGGCGCTCCACGACCTCCGGGCTCGCGCCGGGGTAGCTGGTGCGGACGGTGAGCGTGGGGAGCTCGACCGGCGGGAGCATGTCGGTCTTGAGCTGCACCAGGGACACCGCACCCACGACCAGGACGATCAGGGTGACCATCGACGTGAGCACCGGGCGCTCCACGCAGAAGCGGGCCAGGCTCACTCGGCGGGCTCCTCGTCGGCGTCCGCGGTGTCCCCGGGCTCGCGGGTGCCAGCGATGCGCACGGCCGCGCCTTCGTCGAGGCGCTGCTGGCCCAACGTGACCACCTGCCCCTCGAGGCCGGGGGCGGCCTCTACGGCGACCTCGCCGCCCGCGCGCAGGCGGATCGTCACCGGGACCATCCGCGCCGTCTCACCGTCGACGACGAAGACCACGTCCTGGCCGTCACGGCGGGTCAGCGCTTCTTCGGGGATCAGCGTGGCGTCCTCCAGGGTCCGCAGCACGGCCTGGGAGCGCACGAAGGTGCCCGGACGGAGCGCGCCGTCCGGGTTGGCCACTTCGATCTCCACCCGGGCTTGGCGCGACTCGGCGTCGAAGCCGGGCGCGATCCGGGCCACGGTGCCCTCCGCTTCGGCGCCGCCCGCGGCGCGGAGGGTCACCGACTGGCCGGGGGCGATGCCGGCGTAGTCCTCGGGGGTGACCCGCACCACCAGGAGCAGCGGGTCCACGTCGACCAGGGTGAAGAGCGCGTCGCCCACCGCGACCCGCGCGCCCTCGTCGACCGCGCGTTCGGCCACCCGGCGCGGGCCGGCGTCGTCGCTCCACCGGCCGCGCACCCGGGCGCGCTCCACCTGCAGGCGCGCGGCGGAGGCATCGGCCTGGGCGCGGGCGACCTCGGCCTGGGCGACGGCCAGGGCGGCCTCGGCCTCGGTCACGGCGGCCTGGGCGGTCTCCCGGCTGGTGTCGCTGGCGATGCCCCGCTCGCCCAGGGCTTCGGAGCGACCGCGGGCGCGCTGCGCGGTGGCCAGGACGCTCTCGGCGGCGCGCACCCGGGCCCGGGCGACGGCCAGCGAGGCGCGGGCGGCGGCGGCGATCTGGCGCGCCTCGCGATCGTCGATGACCGCGAGGATCTCCTCGGGCGCGACCTGGTCGGCGAGCACGGCGTGGACCTCGAGCACGGTGCCGGCGAGTTCGGCGGCGACGATCGCCTGCGCCGAGGGCTCCAGGGTCCCGGTGAGCTCGCGGACCGCGGCGATCGCCCCGATCCGCACGGGCGCGACCTCCACCGGTGCCGCGCCGCCCGTGCGTCGCGGGGCCTCGGCGCCGTCCTGCATGAGCCACCGCGCGCCGGCGAGCACCAGGATCGCCACCGGAACCAAGAGGATCCAGCGCGCGCGGCGGCGGGGAGGCGGGGCGTCGGGCGGGACGGTCACGAGGTCCCGAGCATGGCGGCCCCCCCGCCGCGCGTCGAGGCGCGTGCCCCCCATCGTGTGCCTCATACGGTGACCGATTCGGGGCGGGGAAGGCTTGGCGGGGTGGTACGTAGACCGACGCGAACCCCCCACCAAGGACTCATGATGAAGATCGCCAAGACCCTCGCCCTCTGCCTCGCTCTCGCCGCCTGTGGATCCGAGGAGGCCGAGCCGGCCGCCGCCCCGACGCCCGCTCCGTCCGCCGAAGCGGCCCCCGCAGCCGAGGCTGCGCCCGCTGCGGCCGCTCCGGCCGCGGAGGGCACCCTCTGCACCAACACCTGCGACAGCGCCAACGACGGCGACTGCGACGACGGGGGCCCGGGCTCCGAGTTCGACGTCTGCGCCTGGGGCACCGACTGCGCCGACTGCGGCGCGCGCCCGGCCCAGGAGCCGGCGGCTGCGGGCAGCGGCGGCTGCTCCAACACCTGCGACAGCGCCAACGACGGCGAATGTGATGACGGCGGCCCGAACTCCGAGTACGACGTCTGCGCGCTCGGCACCGACTGCGCCGACTGCGGCCCCCGCTGAGCTCGCGCCGGGGGAGTCGTGGTGGCTCCCCCGGTGTCCTCCCCTCTCAGCCAGCCTCCCCGAGACCCCGTGGCCCGACCCCCCGACGCCGACTCCGCCGAGACCTACGACCGCATCCTCCAGGCGGCCGTCGACGAGATCCGGACCGCGAGTCCGCCCACCGCGATCTCCATGCGCCAAGTGGCCGAGCGCGCCGAGGTCAGCCTGGGGACCCTGCAGTACTACTTCCCCAAGAAGGACACGCTGCTCGAGGCCTGCCTCGACGAGTACCACCAGCGCATGAAGGCGCTGGGCGCGCGACTGATCACCGAGGCCCTCTCGGCGAAGCCCCCGCGCACCGGTCGCGCGCTCATCGAGCCGCCCATCCGCGCCTTCTACCGCTTCGTGCGCGAGGAGCCCTCACTGCTCCAGCTCCGGCTGATCACCAACACCGTCAGCGGCGAGCTCCCCGCCCACCGGCGCATGCCCATGCTGGGCTCGCTCATCGGCAGCGCCGCCAAGGTGCTCGCCGAACACGTGGGCATCGAAGCCGAAGACATCCCGCTCACGGTCCAGGCCGTCTCCCTGGCGCTCACGCGCTTCGCCCTGATGAGCGACGAGGAGCGCGGGGTGCTCACCGGCACCACCGACGACACCCGCTTCGAGGAGTATTTGGTGGCGATGTCGATGCGCATGCTCGGCCTCCCCGCCTGAGCGCGTCCGGAGAGTGACCCTCGTGACAACGCGAGGTCCCGTCTAGTGCGGCCCGCTATTCTGCTGTGACGGTATAAGTGTTGCAATACGGCATGGGCTCGATGCAGCCTGTCCGTCATGCACACGTCCATGTTCGTCGCAGCGGCCCTCGTTGCCGCAACGTCCTTCGCGCCAGCGCAGGTGGAAGCTCAGGCGCAAGTCGATTGGAGCATCGACGGAGGCTGGCGGCTGACGACATGGGGGCACGACCACCTGCCTCGAGAAGAGGACGCCTTTCGCCACGGTTTCCACCTAGGGGCCCGGATGATGGTCGGAAGGCCTGGGAAGACGGGCTTCTACGCCGCTGCGCGAGCCGACGGGTTCCGGGCTCCTGGGGTCGCCGGTTTTCCAGTCGTTGGTCAGGTGCGTGTCGGCATCTATGGTCACGGCACCGAGTACGACGACGGCTACCGCGAGCGGACGAGCGTATCGAACGGGCGTTGCTACTACGGGCTCGGTATTTGCGCCGCCACGGTGACGACCGAGCGGTGGCGGGTGCCGCCATCGCACACCCCCTATGTGCTCGGGTTCTACGTTGGGGGCCGCTACGTTCACGACACGCTGGGTGACCCCGACATGCTCGAGCAGCGAGAGCGCACCGATGCGATGGGAGCGTCGCTCGGGCTGATCTATCAAACCGAGGTCACGGGGGGCCTCGTGTCCTTCACCGAGCTCGAGCTGCAGCGGTACGTCACCGGGTGGGAGGGACGGAGCCCGTGGGGGTTCGGGCTCCGCCTCGGTGTCCGCTACGGCCCCGTCTACGTCGACCTCACCGCATTGTTCGACGCGGCCATTGGGCGGGAGCTCAGTTTTGGTGCCGGCTTCTACTTCGGTCGGTGACGAGCGACTAGGTCGGCTCGCTGTCGAACGGCCGCACCGAATCACGGCGAACGGCCAATCGATCTCGTTTGGGTCGACCTCCATCGGAAGCCGTGAACTCCCTCGAAATCGTCAGTAGACGTGGGAGACGCTGAGAGACGTCACCGGGCCGCCGGTCTGGCTGCGGAGCAGGCCGAGGCCGCCTTCGAGGGTCAGGCCGAGGTACCAGGTGGGCTTCATCTCGTAGTCGAGCTCCACCGCCATGCCCATCCAGCTCACGCCATTGCCGATGCCGCTGGGGGTGTCGGCGGGCGGGGGGTCGTCCGCGTCGCCGCGGATCGGCGAGAACGAGTGCGCGCCGTTGGCGCGGAGGGTGCCGCCCCATCGGTCGCTCAGGGTGAGGCCGGCCTCCAGGCTCCAGAGGATGCGGTCGTCGAAGCCCTTCAAGCGCGCTTGGTAAGCCACGCTGCCGCCGAGGTGCCAGCGGTCGAAGGCGTAGCCGACCTTCACGCCGGCGGTGAGATCCCACGTGCCCGCGCCGATCCGGAGGCCGCCGACGCGATCGTAGACGCCGTCCGACCCCGGGTCGCGCTCGTAGACGACCTGCCGCTCGTCGGTGCGCTGGATCAGCGGGGCGCGCACCGACCCGGTGAGCGACGCCGCCAGCCGGTCCCGGAGGAGGAAGCGCCAGCGCAGGCCCAGGGCGGGGTCGCCGCCGGTGACGTGCCCGCGGAGCCGATCCTCGACGGGATCCCGCAACATGAAGGAGCGGACGACGTCCGTGTGCCAGAAGAGGGCGAGGCCATCGGTGAGGCCCACGTCGCCGTAGGTGGCCAGGAAGATCTCGCTGTAGTTCTGGTAGGCGAAGTGCTCGCCCTGGGCGTTCACGTACTGGAAGCCCTGGAGCCACTTCACCCAGACCTTGAGGTAGCCGTGCCCGGGCTCGGGGGTCCATTGGGCGTGGGCGCCCGACGCCGTCGAGCCGAGCAGGACCAGGACGAGGAGAGCGCTCCGCACGGCTCAGTGGAGCACGAGATCGAGGACCAGGGGAGCGTCTTCGGGACGCGCGGCCTCGGTGCCCGGCGCCAGGCGGGCGGTGCCCTCGCCGAGCTCGGTCTCCAGGAGCTCCCAGCCGCCGGCGGTCCGGCCGAGCACGAGCAGCGTGCGCCCCTCGAGCAATGCGATGTCCGCCGGTCGGAAGGTACCGGGGAGGTCCACCACGGTCCGGTCGGTGCCGTCACCGACGAGGGCCACCCGCTGCCGGGTCATGGCCACCAGCGCGCCCTCGGGGCCGGCCAGGGCGCGGAGGATCCCGTGGGGTGCGGCGAGGGTGGTGGGCTCGGCCTCACCCTGGAGGCGCAGCACGGAGTCGCCGACGAGGTAGACGGTGTCGCCGACCGGCGCGGCGGCCTCCGGGGGCTCGGCGCTTTCCTCGGGGTCGGCGCTTTCCTCGGGGTCGGCGTCGCCGTCGGCCCCGTCTCCGTCCCTGGACTCGTCGGCCTCGGCGGCGCCCGTGGACCCGCTTCGGACGACCACGATGTCCCGGCCGGCCTCGAGGGGCACCGAGCGGAAGCGGGGGAAGCGGCCGGCGCCGTCACCGTCGGCGATCTGTGCGCCTTCGGCGTCGAGGGTGATCAGGTCCAGGTGCCCATCGGCGTTCAGGTCGGCCACGGCCACGGCCACGCCGTCGTGGCGCAGGCGGCGGCGCGCCAGACGGCGCGGGCTCGGTCCACCGGCGAAGACATAGGCCTCGCTCGGTCGGCGACCGAAGCCGTCGGCCCAGTGCAGGGCCACCAGGTCGGCGCCGGGGCGCCCGTCGAGCTCGGTGGCTTCCAGGGCCACGACGGAGAGCGCGGCCAGCGCGTCGGTGTCGCCGAAGCCGCCGCTGGGGTCCCCGGCGATCACGCGCAGGGTGCCGCCGTCGGGGCCGCCTTCGGCGTCGAGCTGGGTCCATCCGAGCACCAGGTCCTGCAGGTCGTCGCCGTTCACGTCGGCCACGACCGGCGGGGCCATGCGCACCTGGGCGTCGCCCTCCAGGGTCAGCGTGGCCAGCCGGGCGTAGCCGCTCGCGGTGGGCGCGAAGACGTGGGCCTTGCGGCCGCAGATGACGATGCGCTCCGGGCTGGCGTCGCCCACGACGGAGCCCACGCCGACCCGGGCGTGCTCCACCGAGTCGCAGACGCGCGCGTGGCGGGTGAAGGCGGGCGTCGCCTCGGGCTCGGTCGCGGCCTCGGTGCCCGCGGTCTCGGTGGCGACCTCGCCGACCGGGCCGATGGTGTCGGGCGTCGCGCCGGCCACCTCGGGGTCGGTGGCCGGGACCGCGGGGGCGGCCTCGGCGACCTCGGTCTCGGGATCGGGCGTGGCCTCGGTCTCGGATGCCGAGTCGTCGTCGGCGAGCTCCGCGTCGGGCGGGATGACCCCCGCGAAGTACGCGATGGCCCCCAGCACCCCCCAGATCCCCAGGAGGATGCCGAGCGCACGGAGAGCGGCGGCGATCTTCTGGCCCATCCCCCTGCCCATAGCAGGAAACGGGTCCGGGGCCCGACAAAGGGTGAGTCAGGCCAGGGGGTCGAAGCCGAAGGCCTCGCAGAGGAGCTCGTAGAGCTCGCCGTCCTTCTTCTTCAGGGGGCCCGGTCGCTCGAAGAATGCCTCCGCCGCGCACGCGAAGAGCTCCGCCCGGTTGGTGCCCGCGTAGGCGCGCAGGGCCGAGCGCCCCTTGCGGACCCGCTCGAGCTCCTCCTTGAGGACCTCGTCCCAGTGCTCGGTGTCGCCCGCCAGGACCGGGATGCCGTCCGCGAAGCCGTCGTCCATGTCCAGCACGTGGGCCCACTCGTGGATGCACACGTTGCTGCCGTCGGTCTTGCTGTTCCAGCCGTTCCGCAGGGCGCGCCGGGAGAACACGATGGGACCCTGGCGGTGCACCATGCCCATGATCTCGCCGTGCTTCGACACGTCGTACGCGTCATCGAAGTGGTCGGGGTAGAGCAGGATGGTGCGCCGCACCCGCGGCTCGATGCCCAGGTGGTGGAAGATCACCGCGGCCCCCGCGACGGAGAGGACGCGCAGCTCGTCGTCGAGCTCCACGCCCTCCACCGGCTCGAACTCGTGGTCCGCGACCAGCAGGGCCACGTTGCGCTCGAAGTGCTTCCGGCCCGCGGCGTCGAGCTCTTCGTAGAAGCCCACGTTCTCCTCGAGGAGCTTCCGCCACGCGGGCGGAAAGGGGCGCGACACGGCGCGGATCCGCCGGAGCGGTCGGCGCATCACCAGGCCCAGATAGAGCACGAGGAAGAGCCCGGCGACCACGAGGGGCCAGGTCTTGTCCCGATGCACGCCGAGGGCCGCCAGCGCCGCGGCGGCGAGGACGCCGGCGACGATCCGTACGACGAGATTTCGCAAGCGCTTACTCGGCCCGGGGGTGGCAGTGGAAGCAGGTGTACTCCTCCTCGCCGAGGAGGGTGCCCATGGTCGGCGTGACGGTCTCGGCCATGAAGGTCACCGTCTCGCCGAAGATGCCCTCCATCGAGGTCCACGCGGCGCTGCCCGGCTCGGGCACGCGGTAGGAGGCGGTGGGCGGCATGGCGTACTCCCGGGCCTGCATGTCGTCGCCGTGGCAGGTCTCGCAGCCGTAGCCGCTGCCCCAGCGGTCGGCGTCGTGCTCCGCGAAGAGCTCCTTCATGATCGGCAGGACCTTGCCGATCATGTACCACTCGCGCTCCTCGGCGTTCATGTCGTCCCAGGGCTGATCGGGGCCGCTGATGCCCAGGGACTCGACCGCGCCGTGGTGGGACTCCACCTCGGGATCCTCGTCGTCCCAGTCGTCGCCCCAGCCATCGTCCTCGCCGCCTTCGGAGAGCTCGTCGCCCTCGGCGGTGGTGTCACCGCCGCCACAGGAGGCCAGCGCGAGGAGGAGCGCCGCGAAGAGCGACGCGCGGAACGGGTAGGGCATCATCGCCGCGGAGCATACATCAGGCGGCTCCGCCCATCGCGACCCCAAGAACATCGTTGCGTGTTTTGCACGCTTGGCCCATACAGGGACCCGCGGACACGCAGGTCGCGTGTCCCCACCGAGTCACTTTTCCGAGAGGTTCCGCCATGGCCTGGGTCATCACCCGTCTTTGCCGCGACTGCGTCGATCAGGCGTGTGTCGACGTCTGTCCCGTCGAATGCATCTACGCCTACACCGGCGACGACCAGGCGAAGTTCCCGAACCAGCTCTACATCCACCCCGAGGAGTGCATCGACTGCGGCGCCTGTGAGCCCGAGTGCCCCTGGGAGGCGATCTACGAGGACGTCTCCGTCCCCGAGGTGCTCTCCGAGGACACGCCGCTGAACGCGCTCCTGGTGGACGACATGGACGACTTCGAGGTTCCTTCGCCCGACGAGAAGGAGCAGCCGACGCCCGAGCAGGTCTCCGAGAACAAGAAGAAGTGGGGCCTCGAGCCCTGAGCTCTACCCGGGTCCCGCCCGAAGGAGGCCGCCGCGAGGCGGCCTTTTCCTTTTCCAGGTCGCGATGCGGGACCCCGGACGACTGACGCCGCCGACATGGCTTCCACGCAATCCACCGGCCGCAGCCGGGACTTCGCGCTCCTCGCGCTCCGCCTGGTCTTCGGCGGCATGATGCTGACCCACGGCATCCCCAAACTCATGGGCTTCGCCGAGAACTCCGACTCGTTCCCCGATCCCTTGGGCGTCGGGTCCCCCGTCGCGATGGCCCTCGCGATCTTCGCCGAGGTCGTCTGCGCCGGGCTGGTCGTCGTGGGCGCCTTCACCCGGCTCGCGGTGATCCCCTTGATGACCACGATGATCGTCGCCGCCTTCATCGTGCACGCCGCCGATCCGCTGGCCAAGAAGGAGCTCGCGCTCCTCTACCTCACCGCCTACGCCGCGCTCGGCCTGATGGGCGCGGGCCGCTTCTCCATCGACGCCAAGCTCCCTGCACGCTTCGCCAAGCTGAAGTAGTCCGGGGCGGGTCGTCTCCCGCGGATGGGTGTGACAACAGCGTCGCCGTTCGGGGGCTGGGCCCCCCTCTCTTCGGAGCGCCGTTCGCGATTCGTCGGAGATTCCGCAGCGGAACGACGATTGCACCCCCACTGGGCATGCGATTGGTGGGGCTATCGCTCAACGATGAGCTGGTACGCGCGTTCGAGGGGGGCCCTTCGTTCACGGTGAGCTGGGACGGGTGCCTCCGTCCGGATTGGCTGATCGAGCTGGCGCTCCACGCCGAGCTCGACCGACGACTGCTGGTGACCCTCGTGGCGCCCGTGATGGAGCGGACTCTGGAGGCGCACGGCCTCCGGACCGACGTGCCCACGCTGGTGCGGCGATGGGGGCGGAGTCAGGCGCGCGCCGCCGAGGCGTGGGCGGCGGGCTTCCGGGTCTCGGAGCTGGCCAAGGATCAACACGGTCCCCGGGCGACGGCGCTCCGGGCGGCGGGCGCGCTCGCGTTCGCCTGCGACGCGGACTCCTCGCCGAGCTTCTACGCGATCCGGGGCCACCTGGTGGACGCGGTGGCGTTGGCGATGTCGACGCTCCCCGAGGGCGCGGGCGCCTCGATCGCCGCGGAGCTGCGCCGAGGGCTCCCGGCGGAGCGGGTCGAGGCGGGCTTGCGCGTACGGATCGCGCAAGCCCAGCCACCGAGCCGGCAGACGGGGGAGACGCCGAAGCATCCCCACTCGTGGCCGCCGTTGGCGGCGGCCGAAGACTGAGTCAGGCCTTGGCCGCCCAGGAGTTGCAGTAGGCGTTCGGGTCGATCTTGCCCGGGACGAGAGTGCAGCTACCGCACTGGTTGGCGCCGCCGGCCGTGTAGAAGTTGCAGTTCGCGCAGTTCTTCTGGGCGCCGTGGGGCGACTGGGCGACGTAGCCGAGGGAGGAGCGGGTCGACTGCTGCTGCGGGGTCAGGCCCGAGGTGTCGTTGCAGTTGGGGCCTTCCTCTTCTCCGCCACAACCGGAGCTGCCGCCGAGGACGACGAGGCCGATGCCAGCGGCACCGAAGGTAGCGCTCCGGCGGAGGAGCTCACGACGAGAGATCTTCTTCATGGGCGCGAGCATAGGCCCAGGATCCGGGTGCATCAAGTTCGTAGACGCCCGGATTCATAGAGGAATTAGCAAATCGTTTTCAATACGCCGCCCAGCCGCTCGAGGGCGTCCCGGTGCTCGTCGAGGGACTCCGAGGTGAAGCAGATGCGCACCCACTTCGCGAAGTCCGCGCCGCACGAGGAGCCGGGGGTCATCAAGACGCCGGCGTCCAGGCAGCGGCCCAGGAATCCGAGCGAGTCGCTCTCGCCCTCGCGGAGGTAGGGGCTGGCGTCGAAGAAGAGGAAGGTGCCGCCGGCGGGCGCCGGGATGCCGAGGACCTCGGCGGTCTCCCGACCGGCTACCGCGAAGAGCTCGCGCCGGCGGGCGAGGAACTCGTCGCCGGTCCGCAGCGCGCGCTCGGCGGAGACCTGCATCGGGGTGGGCGCCGAGTAGGTGCTGAAGGCCTGCACCGCGCGCAGGGCCTCGCCCACCGCGGCGCAGCCGTGGGCGTATCCGATCCGCGCGCCGGCCAGGCCGTAGCTCTTGCTCAACGTGTGGCAGGCGACGTAGCGCTCCTGGACGTCGTCGCGGGTCCACAAGGGCGCGGGGGCGTCGACGAAGGCGAGGTCCTGGTAGGCCTCGTCGCAGATGAGCCAGAGGTCGTGGCGGGTGGCGACGCGCACGAAGGCGTCGAGGGCCGCCGGGGACGCGATGGCGCCGGTGGGGTTGTGCGGCGTGTTCACGTAGAGCGCCACGGTGCGGTCGGTGATGGCGGCCTCGAGGGTCGCCTCGACGTCCAGCGAGTCGAGCGCGTGGAAGAGGGGCACCTGCACCGGCACTGCGCCCCGCTTGGCGATGATGCCGCGGATGAGCGGCCAGAAGGGGGAGGGCAGGAGGACCTCGTCGCCCACGTCGAAGAGGGTCTCGCTGATCACGCTGAGACCGGCGGTGGCGCCGCTCATGACCTGGAGGCGCTCTTCGGGGACCCGGCGCCCGAGGGCCTCGGTGCGGTCCGAGATGGCCGCGAGGAGCTTGGGCAACCCGGGCGGGGGCGCGTACTTGTGGATGCCGTCCAGGTCGCTCGAGTGGAGCGCGTCCACCCGCGCGGCCTCGGGCGGCTCCTCGTAGGTGTCGCCCACGCTGAGCATGTGGACCGGCTCGCCGGCGGCCCGCTTGGCCGCGGCCTTGGCGGCCAAGCCCGAGAAGACGCGGGCGGAGAGCGAGTCGATGTGGGTGGAGAACGACGGCGGGCGCGGCATCGCCCGTGCTTACCACGAAGGCCGCGCGCCGCTCAGATGCATTGACCGTCGGCGTCGCACGTCTCGCCGGGATCACAGTCCGAGTCCATGCGGCACTCGATGGTGAAGCGGCAGCGGTCGTCGACGCAGACCTGCCCGCTGGGGCAGTCGCCGTTGGTGCGGCACATGGTGCCCGGGGTGCAGAAGTTGAACTGACAGATCTCGCCCGGGTTGCAGTCGGTGTCCCGCACGCACTCGCCGGGCGGGAGGGTCTCGCAGAGGCCGGCGATGCAGGTCTGGCCGGGCGGACACTCCTCGTCCTCGACGCAGCCTCCGGCGACGGTGCAGCGGTTGTTCACGCACATGCGCACCGGGCCGCAGTCGGGGTCGGAGCCGCAGAAGAGCCAGGGGAAACAGCGGTTCGATTCGCAGGTCCACCCGTGGTTGCAGTCGGCGGTGGTCGCGCAGGAGGGCGGCTGGCAGAAGTTGAACTCGCAGACCTCGCCACCGGCGCAGTCGTCGTCGCCGACGCACTCCTGGGCCACGAAGCAGGCGCCGAAGTCGGCGCAGGTGGTCCCCGCGGGGCAGCCGGAGGCGGTGCCCGAGCCGGGCGGGAAGCAGAACTGGAGCGCGGTGCACTGGTCCCCCAGGCAGGTCCAGCCGAGGGGGCAGTCGCCATCGGAGTTGCAGGAGATGTCCGGCACGCAGGCCAGGGTGGAGATGTTGCAGACCTCGCCCGCGGGGCAGTCGGTGTTCGCGCGGCAGGGCGCCGACTGGCAGCTCCCGGTGACACAGCTCTCGCCCGCGGCGCAGTCGCCGTCGGTGCGGCACTCGCCGACGTAGCTGCAGGAGCCCGAGTCGCACTCGAAGCCCGGGTCGCACTCGGAGTCGACGGTGCACTCGCCCACGAAGGTGCAGCCGCCACCGAGGCAGCGGAACCGCTCCGGGCACTGGGCGTCGGTGGTGCACTCGCCCACGAAGACGCAGCGGCCGCCGCGGCAGCTCAGCCCGGAGCCGGCGCAGTCGGAATCGGCGGTGCACTCGGGCGGCGGGACACAGCGGCCGTCTTCACAGACCTGGGTCTCCGGGCAGGGCGAGGCCGGGCAGGTGGTGCGCATCTCGCAGAAGCCGAAGTTGCACTCCTGGCCGGCGGGGCAGTCGACGTCGAAGGCGCAGGACGCGGGCGGCAGGGGCACGCAGGCGCCGGAGACGCAGCTCCCGCCGGTGGTGCTGCAGTCCGCGTCATCGGTGCAGTCGGAGCCCACGCAGAGGCGGTCGCGGCAGACCATGCCCGGGAAGGGGCACTCGGTATCGGCCCCGCAGGCGAAGGGCGGGAAGCAGCGGTTCCCGGCGCACTGCCAGCCGAGCTCGCAGTCGGCGTCGGCCGTGCACGTGGTGGGCTGGCAGAAGGCGAAGTCGCAGCGCTGCCCCATGGGGCACTCGTCGTCCGCGGCGCAGCCCACGTCGCCGACGCAGCGGAAGCCGTCGCAGCGCTCGGGCGGGGGACAGTCGGCGGTGGAGCGACAGCGGCGCACGGTGGTACAGCGCCCGAAGAAGCAGAGGTCGCCCGCGGGGCAGTCGGCGTCGACGGCGCAGGTGTCGCTGGGGGTGCAGCGGCGGGTCAGGGCGTCGCAGAGCTCGCCGGCGGCACAGTCGTCGTCGGAGCTGCAGCCGGTGGGCACGCACCGGGCCGCGTCGCAGCGAAAGCCCGAGCCGCAGTCGGCGTCGCGGAGGCAGTCCCCGGTGAAGGTGCAGCGGGCGCCGACGCACTCGAAGCCGGTGGTGCATTCGTCGTTCGTCATGCATTCGCCAGTGAAGACGCAGGTGCCGCCCTCGCACTCGAAGCCCGCGCCGCAGTCGCTCCCGGTCCGACACTCGGGGAGGGTCACGCAGGTCCCGTCGACGCAGTCCTCGCCGGCCATGCAGTCGGCGCGCACGCTGCACTCGGCGGGGACCACGCAGCGGCCCAGGCGGCAGACCTCGCCGGGGGCGCACTCGTCGGCGCTCGCGCACTCGGCGCTACGCACGCAGGCGCCGGCCTCGCAGCGCTCACCGGCGGCGCAGTCGAGGTCGCTGAAGCAGACCAGGCCTTCGACGCAGCGATCGTCGACGCAGGTGAGCCCGAAGCCGCAGTCGTCGTCGGTGGCGCAGCCGCCGAGATCCACCGGCACCTCGGCGTCGTCGGGGCGGGCCCCATCCGGGACGCCGCCGTCGCCCAGGACCTCCGGGTCCACCAGGATGGTCCGGCCGCAGCCCGCGAGGATGAGGGGGATCAGGAAGGGGAGGACGCGGCGCATGGGGCGCAGCATAGCAGAGCATTCCGGGGCCCCGGGGCGTGGTAGGGTCCCGCCCCATGAAGCCTCTGCGACTGCTTCTCGTCCTCGGTCTCTCCCTCGCGTTCGTCGGCTGCGACGACGAGGAGGAGAACCAGGAGAGCACGGATCCCCTGGTCGGCGTGATGGAGCTCCCCATCGCCTACCGCTACGAGACCGCGGCCCCGTCGGGCGCGGTGGAGATCGAGGTCAGCCCCTCGAACCTGCGCGTCGACGCGCACACCGTGGTGGAGTTGGACAACGGCAAGATCCCCGACGCCGCCTTGGTCGGCGGCACCGTCACCGAGCTGAAGCACGCGCTCGAGAGCGGGCCGGCGCGCCGCGGCGCCAAGCTGCGCATCCTGGGGTCGACGCCCTGGCGGACCACCACCCTCGTCTTGCAGACCCTCAAGGAAGCGGGCGTGACCGACATCGCCTTCGAGGTCCGGCAGGGCGCCGGCACCGAGGCCGGCTACATGGCCCTCGGAACCTGGGACATCCGCGAGCAAGAGGACGAGTTCCACGAGCCGCCGGCCACCCATGTCCGCAACTGGGACGAGCTGGCCCCGCTCTGGGAGGAGATGTACGGCGCGTGCCGCGAAGGGCCCTACGTCGACTGCGCCTTCAAGCCCGGCAACATCGCCGAGGGCGGTCAGATGCACATGACCCTCTTCGCTCGCGGTAACGGCGTGAAGATCGACCTGCAGCGCGTCGGCGGTCCGGACATCGAGGAGAGCGCTCCCGCGGCGCCGGCCATGATCGACGGCATCGCCCCGCCCGAGCCCGCCGAGGGCGAGGAGGAGCTCCCCCCGGCGACCACCGCCGCCTTCACCTGGCGCTACGAGGCGACCACTCCCGGACCGGAGGAGGAGAACGTCGTGGCCAAGACCATGCGCCCCCTCTGCGGCGCCCAGGCCTGCGGCGCGCTGGTCGAAGCCGAGGCCCAGACCCCGACGATGCGCGTGATCAGCTTCCTGGGCGCGGCGTTCCCCAACGGGACCGACGCCCCGTACTTGATGCTGCAGATCCCCCCCAAGCTCTGACCAGTTTTTCTGCGATCGCGCCAAGTCTGCACGCTTGAGCGCCCTCCTCCGGGCCCGATCCGCACGGATCGGGCCCGTGGTCGTTGGCGCGGTCGTTGCTCTATCCTCACCCCATGGGTGTCCGACGTCTGGGGTGGTTCGCTTGTCTTCTCTCGCTCACCGCGTGCTTCGGTGACGCGCCGCGGCCCGCGCCGCACGACGTGGGCGCGGTCTCCCAGGGGCTCAGTGGCGCCGCCGCCCGGCGCGCCCGCGCGGGGCAGATCCGTGACGCGGCCTTCGCCGAGGGGATCGAGCAGGGGTGGCTCCTGGCCGGCGTCGCCAGCGCCGAGACCCTGTTGAGCCACTGCGCCAGCGAGTACTCGGGGCAGAAGTGCTATGGCCCCAACTCGTCCGACTGCGGCGGCGGACCGGTGCTCGCCGGCTACTGGGACGGCCCCTGCGGCAACGAGCAGGGCGGCCTGGGCATGTTCCAGTTCGACGCCGGCACCTACGCCCAGACCCTGGCCCGGGAGGGCAACCGGATCCTCAGCGTCGCCGGCAACGTGCAGGCGGCCATCGACTTCGTGATCAGTCGGATGATCTACCGCTCCGGGAACAATGGGATCCCCGCCAGCGGGATCTCCAACCGCGACCAGGCCGTCGCCTGGATGAACGGGGTCCGGCCCGGCAACGCCCGCTTCGCCAAGTGGGTCGAGTTCATCACCAAGTACTACAACGGCTGCGTCTCCTGTTCGGACTACTCGAACCGCTACGCCCGCTACCGCGACCACGCGACCAACATCTACGACGAGATGGGCGCCTCGTTCTGGGCGGTGAACAACGACTGGGCGGCGTCCTTCGTGTCCCAGAGCTTTCCCTTCGCGGCGATGGACTTCGAGGTCCCCGCCGGCACCGAGATCGCCGGCTACATCGAGCTGCGCAACGAGGGCGCCCAGACCTGGACGCCGGGCTCGACCTACCTGGGCACCACCGAGCCCCGGGACGGCGCCAGCCCCCTGGCGGCGTCGGATTGGGAGAACGACCATCGGCCGGCCTCGGTGGAGAGCGCGACCGCGCCCGGCGCGGTGGGCCGCTTCGCCTTCTCGGTCCGCGCGCCCGACGAGCTCGGGGACTATCCGCAGTACTTCAACCTGGTCCAGGAGGGCGAGGCGTGGTTCTCCAGCCCGCCCGACAACCAGCTCCAGATCCGGGTGACCTCGGTGGCCAACGAGTGCGGCGCGGTCGGCGCGGCCTGGGAGTGCACCGGGACCATGCGTCAGCGCTGCAGCGCGGGCGGCCTCGAGGTGGAGACCTGCCCGATGGCGTGCGTGGACGGTGAGTGCGTCGACGGCTTCGCCGACGCGGATGGCGATGGCCACAACACCAGCGTGGACTGCGACGACACCGACGCGGACATCCACCCCGGCGCCGAGGACCCCTGCGGCGATGGCGTCGACTCCAACTGCGACGGCGTCGACGAGTGCGGCGCCGTCGGCAACCCCGACGGCGGGCTGGTCGCCGGCGGCGACGGCAGCACCGTCCCGGCCACCGAGCTCAGCGGCGGCTGCGCCGCGGGCGGCCGCGGCACCGGCTTCGCCGGGCTCCTCCTCTTGGGCCTCGCCCTGATTCGCCGCCGCCGCTGAACGGCTCACGCCGGGTCATCCGCCTGGCGGTGGGGCAGGGGAGGGAGCCTCGCCTCGAGGCGTTGGCTCCCTAGAGCCAGAGCCACCAGAGGATGGTCACGCTCAGGACGCCGAGGAGGACCTGCAGCGGCAGGCCGAGGCGGATGAAGTCCGAGTACTTGTACCCGCCGGGGCCGTAGACGATGAGGTTGGCGGCGTAGCCGATGGGGCTCGAGAAGGCGGTGGACGCCGCGTGCATGACCAGGAGCGCGGCGGCCTCGCCGGGCATCCCGGCCTCGGCGCCGGCGGCGGCGGCGATGGGATACATGATGGCCGCGGCGGTGGCGGTGTAGACCACGCCGGCCAGGAGGCTGGTGGCGGCGAAGACGGCGCCGAGGAGCGCGATGGGACCGAAGGGCGCCGACGCCTGCACCAGCGCGTCGCCCAGGTAGCGCGCGGCGCCGGAGCTCTCCACCGCCAGCCCGATGCCCAGGGCGGCGCCGATGGTGATCAGGACCCGCAGGTCCAGCGAGCGCCGCGCCTGGTGGCCGCGCAGGCATCCGGTGAGGATGAGGGCGCCGGCGCCGAGCAACGCCGCGGTCAGCAGGGGCATGAGGCCGGCGGTGTTGAGGCCCACCACCGCGACCAGGATGGCGATGGCCACCGGCGCGCGGGAGTGGTTGGGGGGCGCGCTGTCGGCGACCGGGCTGAGCAGCACGAAGCTGGGGTCCGCCCGGTGCCGCGCGGCGAAGCCGGGCTCCGCCTCGAGCAACAGGAGGTCGCCGGGCTGGAGCACGATGTCGCCGACCTTGGCGGAGATGCGCTCGCCCTGGCGGTGGATGGCCAGAATGGCGGCGTCGTACTGGGTGCGGAACTTGGCGTCGCGGACGGTGCGTCCGATCAGCGGCGACTGGGCGGCGAGCACGGCCTCCACCCAGCTCCGATCGGGGCGTCCGGTGATGGCCGACTCCTCCGGGACCAGGCCCATCTTGCGCAGGTCGACCGCCGCGTCGACCACGATGCCGGTGAAGCGCAGCACGTCCCCGGCCTTGAGGCGGGTCTGGGGACTGACCGCCGGGAAGACCTGGCCCTCCCGCTCCAGCTCGAAGAGGTAGAGCTTGGGGAGCGAGCGCAGGCAGGCTTCGATGGTCTCGTTCACCACCGGGGAGCCCTGCTCGACCTGGAAGGCGATGGCGTACTCGCGCACGTCGGTGACGTCCCGGTCGACCGAGCGTCGGGCGGGCAGGAGCCAGCGGCTGGCCACGACGATGTAGAGGACGCCCACCAGGAGCGCGGGGACGCCCAAGACGGAGACGTCGAACATCCCCAGCTCGACCGGCTCGGCGCGGCTCGCGGCGAGGCCGGCGACGACCAGGTTGGTGCTGGTGCCGATGAGGGTGCAGGTGCCGCCGAGGATGGCCGCATAGCTGAGGGGGATCATCAGCTTGGAGACCGAGATCCGGGCCTGCTTGCTCCAGCGCTGGAGCATGGGGACGAACATCGCCACGACGGGGGTGTTGTTCATGAACCCCGACAGGAGCCCGACGGGGAACATCAGCCGAATCTGGGCGCTGGCGACCGATCGGGGTTGGCCGAGGACGGTGCGGCCGATGAAGTCCAAGGCACCGGTCTCGCGGATCCCGGCGGCGACCACGAAGAGCGCGGCGATGGTCCCCAGAGCGGGGTTGGCGAAGCCGCTCAGGGCCTCGGCGGGCTCCAGGACCCCCAGGGCGAGCAGGAGCGTGAGGGCCGCGGCGAGCACCATGTCGGGACCCGCGACGTTGAGGGCCATGACCACGACCATCGCGAGAACCACACCCACCGTCGTCCAGCCTTCGGTGCTCATCGGCCCGGTCATACTGCGCTGCGGGGCCGTCGTCGATCGGTGGCAGGTGGGATCGGGCCTTACGCTCCGCGCGTCGCCTCCCCGAACCGGGTAGGGTGTGTCATCCTCCCCGGCATGGCTTGCCGTTTGCGGACCGTCTGCACCTTCTCGTTGAGCGTCGCCGCGCTCACCGGGTGCAGCGTGCTCATCGATCCCGATCCCGACGCCCTCGGGGGCTCCTCCGACGTGACCCTGCCCGACATGGGTCCCGGGCCCATGGCGGACGGCGGACCGGGCGCCGATGGGGGTCCCGCCGCCGACGGCGGTCCGGGCCCAGACCTCGGACCCTCCGATTGCCCGGCCCCGCCGCGCTGCCAGGGGGACACCCGGGTGGTCTGCGCCGACGGCGAGCTGTTGGCCGAGCCGTGCCCGGCGGGCTGCGACGCGGCGACCGCCGAGTGCATCGATCCGCCCACCGGGTTCACGCCGTCCAACGTGGGGACCGAGTACTTCGGGGACCCGGCGACGGTCGGGGAGTTCATGGCCGGTGCGTACGAGTACGACACGGCGGACTGCCCGAACGTGGCCACCATGCGCGACGGCGGCGAGGCCTGCGTGCTGAGCTACGGATCGTTCGTCCTCGCCGAGGGCGCCTACCTCCGCGTCAGCGGTTGGCGGCCCCTCATCGTCATGGCCGAGACCGTCCAGATCGACGGCATCATCGACGTCTCCGCCCGCGGGACCGAGGGCGGGCCCGGCGGCTTCGACGGGGTCACCGGTGACATGGTGGACGGGCTCGGCGCCGGCGCCGGCTCCGGCGGCGCCCACGACTTCGACTACGACGACGGTGGCGGGGGCGGCGCCGGGGGCTGCGGCGCCGGCGGTGACGGTGGCAGCGGCGGCCGTTCGCCGGGCGGCAACGGCGGCTCGGCGTGGCTCCTGGGGTCCGATCTGCAGCCCCTCGGCGGCGGCTCCAGTGGCGGCCGCGGCCGCGGCGTGGTGGCGGTCGGCAACGCCGGCACCAGCGGCGGTGGTGGCGGCGCGATCCAGATCACGGCCCGCGAGTCCCTGGTGCTGAACGGCGGCATCGTGGCCGGCGGCGGCGGCGGCGGCGGCGGCCAGAACAACGGCGACCGCGGGACCAACTGGGGCAGCGGCGGCGGCGGTGGCGCGGGGGGCAACGTGATCCTCGAGGCGCCGGCGATCAGCGGCTCCGGCGGCGTCAGCGTGGTCGGCGGCGGCGGTGGCGGCGGCGCCAGCTCGCGGGTCGGCGGCGACGGTCAGAACGGCATCGACGCGGCGACGGGACGGCCGAGCGGTGGCGAGTCCGGCGGGACCCAGTACGGCGCATCTGGCGCGGCCGGAGCCGGCCTGGGCTCGATGGTCGGCGGCGACGGCGCGGTGAACGACACCAACGGCGCCAACGGCGGCGGTGGTGGCGGCGGCGGCGGCTGTCTGGTGATCCGCACCGAGGGCGCGGCCTCGGTGGCGGTGAACCCCGGGGCCGGCTCCACGGTGCTCCCGCTCCTGCCCTGACGCGCCGCTCGACGTGTCGCGGGAGCCCCGGTTCGCGGAGGCTCCCGGGCGGCTCCCCTTGACGCGCTGCGCCACCCAGAGCAGCCTCCGCTCCCGATGGGTGAAAACGCCGTTCCCTTCTCCAAGGTCCTGGTCGCCAACCGCGGTGAGATCGCCGTCCGCGTCATGCGCACGCTGCGCGAGATGGGGATCCGCTCGGTCGCCGTCTACAGCGAGGCCGACCGGGATGCCCTCCACGTCCGCATGGCCGACGAGGCCGTGGCCATCGGGCCCGCGCCGAGCCGCGAGAGCTACCTGGTGGGCGAGAAGATCCTCGAGGCCTGCCGCAAGACCGGCGCCGAGGCGATCCACCCGGGCTACGGCTTCCTGAGCGAGAACGCCGGCTTCGCCCGCGCCTGCGAGGCCGCGGGGATCACCTTCATCGGCCCCGACGCCTCGGCGATGGAGGCCATGGGCTCCAAGACCGCGGCGCGCGAGAAGATGATGGCCGCGGGCGTCCCGGTCGTGCCGGGCGCCAACGTGACCGAGCCCGAAGCCCTGAAGAAGGCCGCCGAGGAGCTGGGTTACCCGGTGATGCTCAAGGCCTCCGCCGGCGGCGGCGGCAAGGGCATGCGCCTCGTCGAGAAGGCCGAAGACCTCGTCGACTCCTTCGAGCGCGCCCGCAGCGAGGCGGCCAACGCCTTCGGCGACGACACGGTCTACATCGAGAAGGCCATCGTCGGGCCGCGGCACATCGAGATCCAGGTGCTCGCCGACTCCCACGGTAACTGCGTGCACCTCTTCGAGCGCGACTGCTCCATCCAGCGGCGGCACCAGAAGGTCATCGAGGAGTCTCCCTCGCCCTTCGGCTTGGCCGACGACGCCAAGATCGCCGAGATGGGCGAGGTGGCCGTCCAGGCCGCCAAGGCCGTCGACTACCGCGGCGCGGGCACCGTCGAGTTCCTGATGGGCAGCGACGGGAGCTTCTACTTCCTGGAGATGAACACCCGGCTCCAGGTGGAGCACCCGATCACCGAGCTGGTCACCGGGATGGACCTGGTGCGCGAGCAGGTGCGCGTCGCCGCCGGTGAGGAGCTCGGCTACGACCAGAGCGCCGTGACCCGTCGCGGTCACGCCATCGAGTGCCGCGTCTACGCCGAGGACCCCGATCGCGGCTTCATGCCCAGCCCGGGTCCCATCGAGGTGCTGCGGCGCCCCACCGGTCCCGGCGTGCGCGACGACTCGGGTACCTACGAGGGCTCCGAGGTCCCCAGCCACTACGACCCGATGGTGTCCAAGCTCTGCGTGTGGGCGGCCACCCGCGAGCAGGCGGTGCAGCGCATGCGCCGCGCGCTCAGCGAGTACGTGGTCACCGGCATCAAGACCAGCGTGCCCTTCCACCTGCGGGTGATGGACCACCCGGACTTCGTCGCCGGCGAGTACGACACCGGCTTCATCGCCGCCCACGAAGAGGCGCTGCTGAACCCGCCTAGCCTCGGCGTGGCGGCTCGCCCCTTGGCCATCGCGGCCGCGGTGGCGCAGGCCTTCCGGGACCAGGACGCGATGGGCGCTCCGGCGGCCAAGAGCAATGGCGGCGGCGGGGGCGGCCCGGGCATCACGCCCTGGCGGATCGGTTCGCTCACCCGCTTCTGAACCGGCTCGGCGTGGCCGGCGTCACTCGGGCGCGTAGGCCGCGCGCAGGATCTCGGCGGCCGGCTTGCCGGCCGGCGAGAAGCCGCTCGGGCCTTCTTCGCGGGAGTCCGGGTCGGTGAACCACTTCCAGACGAAGACGCCTCGGACCCAGGGGCGCTCGCGGATGCCGGCGAAGAAGACCCGGTAGCAGCGCTCCTGAGCCTCCGGGTCCACCACCGCGTTCGGGGTGTGTTCGGTCCACTCGTGGGGTCGCACGCCGGCGCCGAGCACCGAGCGGTAGCCGACCTCGGTGAAGATCACCGGGCGCTCCGTGCGCTCCGCGAGCGCGGCCAGGGCGTCGAGGCGCTCGTCGAGCCGTGCGGCCATGGCGGACGCCGGGGTTTCCGGCTGGGACGCGAGGGGCGGATAGAACTGCACGCCGATGGCGTCGAGGTCGGACCAGAAGGAGACCCCGTCGATGGTGTCCCAGTTGGCGGCGTAGACCAGCTCGCCGCCGAAGACGGTGCGTACCTCGGCGATGAGCGCGCGCCAGCGGTCGCCCTGGCCGAGGCTCGAGCGGAGCTCCGTGCCGATGACCAGCCAGCGAGCCCCGTGGGCTTCGGCCAGCTCGGCGTAGTGGCGCATCCAGGCGCCGTAGCTCGCGAAGAAGGCCTCCCATCCGGCCGCCGGGTCCAGCTCGGCCCGCCAGGCGCCCCCGCGGATCCAGAGGTGCGGCTTGAGCATCACGTCGAGGCCCGCGGCCCGGGCGGCGTCCATCTCGGCCCCGAGGCGCTCGTCGGTTTCGCTGGCGCCCACGGATCCCGCCCAGCGGATCGCGTGGTCGGTCAGCGAAGGCAGGAAGCCGAAGGGCGTGAGCGAGACCCAGCCGACGTGATGGGCCGCGAGGTCGTCCAGGGTCGCGCGGCTCACGTCGCTGCCGTAGCCGCGGGCGCCGCCGTCCTGATAGGCGTGCGCGTAGCAGACGCCGCGCATCACTTCGGCCGGGAGGGGCGTCACCGCGACCGGCGCGAGGGGGCGTTTGTCGGGCGAGGCCGGCGGCGCGGGCGGATCACACGCCATCGCGAAGACGAACACGGCGATGACGACGCGGAGCACCTCGCCATTGTGCCACCTCGCCGCCGTGCCGCCGTGCCGCCGTGCCGCCGTGCCGCCGTGCCGCCGCGCCGGCAGGGGCGAGCCGACGCGTCGCTTTTTTGCGGTTCGGGTCCCGACCCCGGTAAACGAGAGGTGCGGCCGATGGTGAAAGACGGCCGCGCTCCTGCGCGGTGGGCGAACCGGGCGGGGGCCGATGTTGCACCAACTTCGGGAGGGCTCGATGACCCGCACCGCCTTGTCCATCTGCGCGTCCATCTTCGTGGGCGTGCTCTTGTCCGGATCCATGCTCGGGGATGCCAACGCGCAGCGACGCGGCACGGCCATCGCCATCGGCGAGATGTCGGCCCCGGGTCCCCTGCGGGGCGCGCTCCGCGAAGCGCTCCGGGACGAGCTCGGAGGCGTCGACGGCGTCCAGGTGACCAACGCGCGCCGCGCCCGCTACGTGCTCCGCGGCTCGGTCACCCGCATCGACGCCGAGCCCCAGAGCGAGCGCCTCGAGTGCGAGGTCTCCCTGATCCTCGCCGACCGCCGCGGCGGCAACATCCGGCTCATCCTCGAGGGCCGCGCCGCCGCGCGTCTGCCCGACGCCGAGGCCGAGGTCGCCCGGCTGCGCCCGGAGGTGCTCCGCGCCGCCGTCCGGGGCGCGCTGCGTCCCCTGGGTCAGCAGCGCTTGCGCTGACGAAGGAGGGCGAAGACCAGGAGGAGCGGGAGCGCTCCGGAGCCGGTGTCGCCGCCCGTGCGGCAACCGCACCCCTCGTCTGGGGTCGTGGTCGTCGGTCCCGCGTCGGGCACCGGAGCTTCACCGGTGGCGGCGACCCACACGTGGCTCGTCACGACCCCGGGGTCCCGCGCGTTCCACTGGACGCGCCATCGGTCGTCGACGTCGCCGGCGGGCGCAGGGACGACCAGGGTGGTCTCGAAGGGGTCGGCGTCCACCGGGACCCGCTCGACGGTCTCGCCGTTGCGCACGAAGAGCAGGGTGCCGCCGTCGGCGCCCGTCACGACGGCGCGCAGGGTCACTTCGGGCGCGATGACGCGCGATCCGAGGGGCTGCTCGTTGACGAAGAGCTCGACCATCGGGTCGTCCGGTCCGTCGAGCTTCACCACCGTGCGCCCGGCCGCGACGCCAGCGAGGATGCCAGCGACGCTGAGCTCCTCTGCCCAGACCAGGGTGGTGGGGGACCCGATGGGGCTCTGGGTCCCTTCGAGATCCACGCCCGCGCGGTGGTCGTCGCTGCCGCCGATGGCCGCGGCGTGGCCGCCCTCGTCGAGGAGCGTGTCCCAGAAGGCCAACGACTGGCGGTAGAAGAGCAACCCGGTGACCGAGTAGGCGCCGTTCTGCACCTCGACCGCGTCGATGGCCGCGGGCGGCGTGGGAAGCTCCCACGCGCAGCCGATGCACGCGTCGCCGAGAGCCAGGGCGGGGTGGTTGATCGCGAAGAGCCCGTCGCGCCGGGCATCGGCGGTGAGGGTCTCCAGGGTCACCGCGAGCGGCGGAGACATCACGCGGAAGTCGACGAAGGCGGTGGTCCCGATGGCGTTGCCGTGGCCGGCGTAGGTGGTGACCTCCGAGCCGGGCATCAGCAGCACCGCGGGGTGGCGCGTCTGGGCGGCCGGCAAGAGGTCCACCTGGGACACGGTGTTGTGTTCGCTCAGCTCGATGAAGTCGAGGCCGCGCTCCGCGGCCAACGCAGCTGCCTCGTCCAGGGTCGCCCGGGCGTCGCCACTCTCGCGGGTGTGCACGTGGAAATCGCCGGCGTACCAGCGGGCTTCGGACTCGAGGGGCGCGGCAGGGACGTAGGCGCCGCGATCGGGATCGGCGACGAGGGTCGCTGCGGTCCGAAAGACGATCTCGATCCGATAGCGCGCCGGCGGCTCACTGACCTTGGCGAGGCCGACGAGCACCGACCATTCGCCGGGCTCGATGGGCCCCGGTCGATAGCTTCGCGAGGCGGCGTCGACGCCGACCACCGCGGGCTCGGTGTTGCCGCCGCCCCAACCGCGGACGCCGCTCGCGTCGGCGAGGCCCCAGTCGAGGATGTTGGCGTCGCTCAGGTCGTCATGGCGGACCTCGATCTCCACGGTCCCCGCCGGGACCGAGAAGGGCACCGCGAAGTAGCGGGGCGCGTCGTCGGGGACGGTGTCCTCGAGGACCAGGTCCTGCGCACCGGCGGTCGCGGAGGTGCTCAGGACCAGCAGGAGGGCGGCCAGCGTCCGCATCGAGGTCACGCGGAGGAAGCGGCGAGCTCGCGGAGGCCGTCGGCTTCCACCACCTCGTCCGCGTGGTTGGGCCGGATGGCCAGCCGGAGCAGCGCCCGGGCGAGCTCGTCGCCGGTGAGCGACTGGTAGCGGTCGCGCAGCTTGGTCATCCCCAGAGCGCCGGCGGCGCCGAGGAGCCCATCGCCGAGGGTGGAGGCGATGCGCTCGCCGGGCCGGTGCTCGTCGCGGTCGCTCCCGCTGATGAACGAGGGCCGCGCGATCACCCAGGGGAGACCGCTGGCCCGGACCTCGGCCTCCATGCGCGCACGCACGGCGAGGTACGGATTCTTGGTCCCTTCGCGGACGCCCATCGAGGAGAGATAAACGAAGCGCGGGTCGTTCCCGATGGCCTGGCAGGCGCGCAGGAGCATCGCCGTGAGCCCGTAGTCCACGGCCTCGTAGTCCGCCTCGACGCCGCGCTCCTTGGCCGCTTTGGCGCGCTTCCGGGTGGTGCCGAGGAGCGCGAAGACCGCGTCGGGCGCGATCTCGTTCAGCCGCTCGGTGAGCTTGGCTTCGTCCCACGCGGTGGTGTCCACCTTCACGCCCCGCATGCCGAAGCGATCCCGCCACTGGGGGAGCTGCGGCGAGTCGGGGCGCACGTGGGCGTGCACGCGCATCCCCTGCCGCTCGGCAGCGATGCGAACCAAGTTGCGGCCGGTATATCCCGTCGCCCCCGCCACGAAGAGATGCATGCCGCGAACCCTAGCACGGCGTTCGCTCACCACCCGGTCGGCCGGGCACGTCGGCCCGCCGCGGGGGATCAGTGATGAAGCGCACTGGCGGGATGGAAGCGCGGGGGTCCTTTTGGGATCCTCGCCCGATAGGGCGTGCTCCGCGTTCCCGACGCACCGGATCGCTTCAACCCCACGCCTGGACCCGATGCCCCGACCCGATCAGCTCCGCTTCGAAGGCCGTATCCTCTACCTCACGGAAGACCCCGAGCTCCTGCGCCGGCAGCTCGAGGGCGAGGACCTCGACTACGACCCCGACCGGAAGCTCCGGGACAACATCAGCACCGACGAGATCACGCCGGGCTGGGTCTGCTTCTATTACGACGAGACCCTCGGTCGGTACTCGATGGTCGGCCTGAAGGGCGGCGTGATCGAGAAGGACTCGATCAAGGGCGGAGGCTTCTCCGTGATCGTCAGCGGCCTCAGCAAGGGGTGCGGTTCCAGCCGCGAGACGGCGCCCTTCAGCGAGCTCGCCGCGGGCGTGGACCTGGTGGTCGCCGAGAGCATCGAGAAGATCTACGGGCAGAACTGCCAGAACATCGGCCTGCTCACCACGACCGACTTCGGGATCCTGAAGCGGATCATCGCCGGCGAGAGCATCTCCATCGAGGAGTTCACCGCCGGGCTCGATCCCATCAGCGCCGACATCGTCCGCGCGGGCGGCCTCTTCGCCTACAACCGGGCCCGCATGGCCGGCGAGATCGCGCCCCCGGCGATCGACACGGCCGCGCGACCGATGACCCTGGTCGAGAAGATCATCGCCAAGAACGCCGTGCGCGACGCCGCCGAAGGGGCGCTCGGCGTCACCGCGGTCGCGCCCGGCGACGCGCTCTTCGTGCGCACCGACGTGCGCTTCAGCCACGAATACGTGACCCCGATGGCCGACTCGCTCTTCCGGCGTGCGCTCGGTGACGAGGCGACGGTCACCGACCCCGAGAGCGTCTTCGCCTTCCGCGACCACCTGACCTTCCTCTCGGACGTGATGCCCGAGGAGAAGCGCAAGATGGGGCTCCTCGACAAGGCCAACGGGCTCGCCGAGACCCAGGGCGACTTCGCCGCTCGCCACGGACTGAAGCTCTACGGCGAGGCGCCGCGGGGCGGCTCGGAGGCCATCTGCCACAACGCGGTGGTCGAAGACCTCGCGCTGCCGGGCGACATCGTCATCGGCACCGACAGCCACACCTGCATGGCCGGCGTTCTCGGGGCCTTCGCCTTCGGCGTGGGAAGCACCGACATGGCCAACGCCTGGTACACCAAGGACGTCCGCGTCCGCGTGCCGGAGACCGTGCGCTTCGTGCTCGAGGGAGCCCTCACGGACGGGGTGAGCGCCAAGGACGTGATGCTCCACATCCTGGCCCAGCCCTTCTTCCGTACCAGCAAGGGCATCGGCAAGGTCCTCGAGTTCACCGGGCCCGGCGTGGCCGGCCTGGACCTCGACGAGCGCGCGACCCTGACCAACATGGCCGTCGAGGCCGGCGGCTTCACCGGCATCATCGAGGCCGACGAGGTGGTCGTGGACTACCTCCACGCCCAGCGCGGCGTGGCCAAGGACGAGCTCCGGGCTCGGCTGATGAAGAGCGACGAGGGCGCCGAGTACCTCGACACCTTCACCATCGACCTCGGCGCGGTGGTCCCGATGGTCGCCACCCCCGGCGATCCCCGCAACGGCATCACGATGACCGAGCTCGACGGCGAGGTGTCCATCGACATCGCTTACGGCGGGTCCTGCACGGGCGGCAAGAAGAGCGACATGGACATGTACGCCAAGGTCTTCGCCGCCGCGGTGGCCAAGGGCCTGCGCGTCCCCGAGCACGTGGAGTGCTACATCCAGTTCGGCAGCCAGGCGATCCGCGAGTACGCGGAGGCCCAGGGCTACACGGCGACCTTCGAGGCCGCCGGCGTGACCATGATCCCGCCGAGCTGCGGCGCCTGCATCAACGCCGGCCCTGGCGCCTCGCGCACCAAGGAGCAGGTGAGCGTCAGCGCCCAGAATCGGAACTTCCCCGGCCGCAGCGGCCCCGGTCAGGTCTACCTGGCCAGCCCGCTGACCGTGGCCGCCAGCGCCATCATGGGGAAGATCGTGCCGCCGGAGACCCTCCTGGGCCCGCTGGCCGACGCCGCCGAATGAGCGACCCCGAGCGCGACCACTTGCTCCTCTGGCGGAGCGAGGAGCCGATGACGGAGGAGCGGGTCCTCCCCTTCCTCCGGCAGCTCGAAGGGGCCGACGCGCTCGTCGGCAGCGCCGAGACGGTCGCCGGCGACTGGGCGGACGCCACGGTGGGCTGTGTGGTGGTCAAGGGCGAGCCCTCCATGGAGGGCGCGCCCTTCGCCGACTGGGACCAGGTCGCCTTTCCCGAGGGCCTCGTGCGCGACGGCGAGGCGCTGAAGTGGGGCGAGGAGCCCCCCGGTCTGCCCGCGGCGCCCCTGGTGGTGAAGCGCGGGCGGGACTGGGCCTTCGTGTCCGCGGTAGACGTGGAGCTCGACTTCGACGCCGCCGACGAGGCCCACTACGACCTGCTCGAGGAGCTCACCGAGCTGTTCCTGGAGAGCTACCGCGGGGAGGGCGTCGGCGCCCTCGAGGGCGCGGCCCTGGCCGAGCGCGAAGGCGGCGGCCGGACCCTGGCGCTCCAGGGCTGGACCCCGCCGGACCCGGCCGTGGCGCGCGCCCATCTCCACTGGTGGATCGAGGAGGTGGCGCGCTTCCTCCCCCTCGCCGAGGCGCGCATCTTGCCGAAGCGGGTGGCCCGCGGCCGCGGTCTCGCGCCCTCGTGGATCGGACCGCTCCTGGTCATCGGCGCCTCCTTCGCCACCCGGCTGCTCGATCCCGAGCTCGCGCTCCGAGCGGGGTGCCTGGTGTGGGGCTTCGGCGCCCTGGCCATCACCTTCCTCAGCCGCGCCCACGTCGGGAAGATCACCTGGACGGTGGCGGTGCTGAACGCGCTGGCCCAGAGCGCCTTCGCCTTCTTGGTGGTGCGTCCGGACCTCCTGGTCGGCGCGCCCACCGGCGAGAGCACCGAGGCGCTCCTCGAGTGGTCGGAGGCCGTGCGGACGACCCTCGAGTGGGTCCTCTACGCCAGCGGCGCGGTGGGTCTCGTCTGGGTGCTGACCTACCTCGGCAACCGCCGCCGCCCGCTCTGACCGGACCGGGGGGCGGCACGGCGCATGGGTCGGTCTGCCGGTCGATGGTCGCCACCCGGTGGATCCTTTCGTCACCGGGACGGCACCGAGTCCATTCGGGTCTGAGGCGGCCCTCCGGGCGCGAGGCGATCTGCCGCGCCCGCCGGGCCTAAACCGCGCGGGGTGCGCGGCACGTCCGTTGCGAAGGGGCCCGGCACACCCACGGGTGCCACGGCGGACGAGTCGTCCGCCTCATGAAGGAGACCCCATGCGTTCTTGTATTGCCATCGCCTCTCTCGCTCTCGGTTTGACCGTTTCCGTCGGCTGCGGCGAGGTCGAAGAGGAGTTCGACTGCGCCGACATCTGCGACGAATTCAACGACTGCCTCGTGAACTTCAACGTCGACGAGACCAGCTGTCAGGACATGTGCGAGGACAACAACACGCCCGAAGAGGTCGACACCTGCGACGACTGCATCGAGGCCGGCGGCGCCGCCTGTGGTCGCTGCACGGTCGAGTGCGAGGGGGTCTTCTTCCCCGTCTCCGACTGAACCGGGCCTGTCCCGAACGAAGCGAGGCTCGACCGGAACCCGGTCGAGCCTCTTCGTGTTTCAGGGAGCCGGGCGGCTCGGCCGACTCAGCCGAGCATGCAGCTCATGAAGGCCTCGGAGGTGAGCTCGTTGTTGTCCTCGAGGCACTCGTTGTACTCGGAGCCGCCCATGCCGTCGTCATCGACCACGGCGCGGATGGTGAAGGTGCCGGCGGTGAAGCCACCGGAGGGCATCCAGGTGAAGGTCAGGGTCTCGCGCTGACCGGGCAGGAGGAAGGTGGTCGTGCGCTCGACGCCGATCAGCTCCTCGGTGCCATCGGCGAGGGTGCCGTAGGCCACCACCGGGACGCCGGGGGCGACGCCGAGGGCGCCGGCGTTGGTCACCGTGACCTGCACCGTCACCGAGGTGGTCCCGTTGCAGCGCCCGCGCTCGATGGCCTCGATCTGCAGGTCGGGCGCGTCGAAGAGGCCGCCGGGCTGGACGTTCTGCCGGAAGTTGTTGAGCCGGCTGTTGGACCAGTTGGGCTCCTCGTAACGCGGCACCTGGCCGTCTTCGGTGATGTTGGTGACGTGGTAGCTGTGCTGGTTCCAGATCCGGCGGGTGCGGACCCAGTTGTTCGCCGGGTCCTCCCAGACGTCGATGCCCGCCCGGGACTCGTTGCCGCCGTTGGGCTCGGGGACCACGATCTCGCTCTTCCCGTCGTTGTCGACGTCGACCACGATGGGCATCTCCAGCCGGGTGTTGCTTCGGTGCGTGGTGTCTTCGTAGAGCACGGCGCCGGTGCGTCCATCGAAGACCCGGAAGCTGTTCTCGTCGGCGTAGACCACCTCGGCCGCGCCGTCGCCCTCGAAGTCGAAGACGCTGGAGCCGGTGGCGCGGCTGGAGCAGTCCTGGTTGGTCACCTTCCACAGGATCCCGCGGGAGTCGCACCCGGCGGCCATCGGCATAGCCACGCAGTCGAGGTCGACGACCACGTAGTAGTCGGCGCTGGCGGTGCCGATCTCCGGCCGGCCGTCCCCGTCGAAGTCGGCGACCGTGGGCGGTCCGCTCTCGTTGCCGCCGCAGTCGATGGACGGGAGCACCACCTTCTCCAGGAGCTCGCCGGTATGTTCCCAGATGAAGACCTCACCCCGACGCACGCTGACCACCTCGCCTTCGGGGTCGTCATCGAAGTTACCCACCGCGTTGTAGCCGTCGCAGGGTACGGGGCCGGCGCAGGAGGAGTTGCTGCTGGTGTAGTCGAAGCTCCACACCTCGGCGCCGGTGGCGCCGTCGTAGACGGTGTTGCCGGCGATGACCTCGATGTCGCCGTCGAGATCGAGGTCGGCCGCCGTGGACACGGGACCGAGGAAGGCGTTGTGGCCCACGCCGGCGTCGGACCCGACGGTCACCGCGCCATCCCAGACCAGCGCGCCGGTCAGCCCGTCCAGGACCACGTTGCCGATGAGGACCTCCGGCTGCCCGTCACCGTTCACGTCCACCAGCGAGGGCTGGGCTCCGCCGCGGTTGACTCGACCGCTCGGGAGGTAGGCATTGTTGCGCCACATGATCTCCCAGGCCGTGCCGTCGTCGGCGGTGCGACGCCAGGCGATGGTGCCGCCGCCCTGGAACGTGGCGACGATCTCCGGCGCGGCCTCGTCGGGCATGCTGTCGGGGTGGAGGTTGCCGAGGGCGATGCCCGAGCTGTTCCCCACGAAGGGCGAGGGGATCGTGTGAATCGTGTTCATCGTGCCGTCCTCGTTGCAGAGGCCGCTGACGATGCGGACCCGGCCGTTCGCCGTGCAGCACCCGTCGGAGTAGTCGAAACTGATGAAGACGATGTCCGGGATGTCCCGGGTGTCGGTCATGCCGTCGCCGTTGTCGTCGGTGAGGTTCGCCACCGACGGCGTCTGGACCACGGCGTTGTACGCGGGGTTCATGCCCGCCGGCGGCGCCCAATGGCACGCCTGGACGGGCTCGAAGGGCCCGGGCTCGGGCACGAACTCACAGACCTCGACGGAGTCCCGGGGCGCGCAGCGGCCGAGCGTGACCAGGCAGATCTCGTCGATCTCGCAGTCTTCGGTGTACTCGCACGTCACTCCCAGGTCGACGCAGGCGTCGCTGAGGCAAGCCTGCCCGCTGGTGCAGCAGAGCTCGTCGGCGGCGCCGCAGCGCAGGTCGTCGCTCTCACAGGCGGCCACGCAGGCGTCGCCGAGACACTCCTGGTCGCTCCCGCAGCAGCTCCGCCCGCAGAGCACGTCGGCGCCGCAGTCGGTCACGCAGAAGCCCGCGCTGCCGCAGAGCTGGCCCTCGCCACAGCAGCTGGAGCCGCACGAGACCTCGCCGCCGGGGCAGAGGTTCATGTCCGGCACGGACCCGTCGGGGCTCGTGCGAGCGGTGCACATCGAGTCGATGCAGGTCTGCCCGTCCGGGCACTCCGTAGAGGAGGTACAGGCGCGACCGAGGGTGTCGTCGTCGTCGCCCCCGCAGTCACAGGCGGCGACGGTCAGAAACAAGAAGAGGGTAAGGCGTCGGAACACCGCGCCAGGGTAGCCTCCGGGCGACCATTCGTCACCGTTTTGCGATCCCACGGTAAGGGCGATGGCGGTCGGGGCCCGCGGTCACTACAACGCTCCCATGAGCGTGGAGCCCCTGGAGAAGCACCCCGATTTCGCCGGCGTCGATGGCCCGGTCCTCTTGGTCGTGATGGACGGTGTGGGCATCGGCCGCCGGGACGAAGGCGACGCCGTCTGGCTGGCCCGGACGCCCAACCTGGACGCCCTCCCGACCCTGGAAGGCACGCTCTCGCTGCCGCTGCGGGCCCACGGCAAGGCGGTGGGCCTCCCGTCGGACGACGACATGGGCAACTCCGAGGTGGGCCACAACGCCCTCGGGGCCGGGCGGGTCTACGACCAGGGCGCCAAGCGTGTGGCCCTGGCGATCGAGGCCGGTGAGATCTTCGAGGGCGAGGTCTGGAAGGAGTCGGTCGCCCGGGTGAAGGAGAGCGGTGAACCGCTGCATTTCATCGGGCTCCTCTCCGATGGCAACGTCCACAGCCACCAGGACCACCTGCACGCCATGCTCCGCCGGGCCGCCGAAGAGGGGGTCGAGCGGGTCCGAGTCCATGTCCTCCTCGACGGCCGGGACGTCGGCGAGACCAGCGCGCTCGAGTACGTCGAGCCCCTGGAGGCGCTCCTCGAGGACCTCTCCCAGGACGGCCGGGACTATCGCGTCGCGTCCGGCGGGGGCCGCATGACGACCACCATGGACCGCTACGAGGCGGACTGGGCGATGGTGGAGCGCGGCTGGAACGCCCACGTGAAGGGCGAGGCCGAGCGACGCTTCGCCAGCGCGAGCGAGGCCGTGGAGACCTTCCGGGCCGAGGACCCCAAGGCCACCGATCAGTTCCTCCCCGCGTTCGTCATCGAAGCCGACGGCGAGCCGGTGGGCCCCATCCGCGATGGCGCCGCGGTGATCTTCTTCAACTTCCGCGGCGACCGGGCCATCGAGATCAGCCGCGCCTTCACCGAAGAGGACTTGGACGCCTTCGATCGCGGCCCGCTCCCCGACGTGCTCTTCGCCGGGATGATGCAGTACGACGGGGACCTGCACATCCCGCCGCGCTTCCTGGTGGAGCCGCCGGCCATCGAGAAGACGCTGGGCGAGTACCTGGCCCGGAGCGGGGTGGGGCAGTTCGCGTGTAGCGAGACCCAGAAGTTCGGTCACGTGACCTACTTCTGGAACGGGAACAAGAGCGGGAAGTTCGACGAGGACTCCGAGGTCTACGTCGAGATCCCCAGCGACAACGTGCCTTTCGAGCAGCGGCCGTGGATGAAGGCCGCCGAGATCGCCGACGCCACCCTGAAGGCCATCGCGGGCGGTGAGCAGAAGCACCTGCGCATCAACTTCGCCAACGGCGACATGGTGGGTCACACCGGGCACCTGGAGGCGGCCATCGTCTCGGTGGAGGCGGTCGACCTCCAACTCGGACGACTCATGGACGCCATCCAGAAGGCCAAGGGCGCCATCCTGGTCACCGCCGACCATGGCAACGCCGACCAGATGTACGAGGTCGAGAAGGACGGGAGCGCCTACAAGCGGCGCTCCGATGGCAGCCTGGACGTCCGCACGAGTCACAGCCTCAATCAGGTCCCTTGCTTCATCTGGGCTCCCGGTCACGTGCTGAAGAGCGCCGGCGTGGAGGATGCCGGGTTGTCGAATGTCGCGGCCACGGTTCTCCATCTGTTGGGCCTGCGGAAGCCGGAGCATTTCGAGCCCTCGCTCCTCGCTTGAGTTCCGGTAGCGATGTTGCTAGCGTCGCCGGCTAGGGAGGGACGATGGGCAAGAAGAAGTTGACTGGTGGGCTCGCGCTGGCCGCCTTGGCAGCCGGCGGTTGTGGGGACAGCCCGCAGGAACAGTTCGAAGGGTCTGGATGCGCCTCGGATC
>DCLA01000098.1 GCA_002320815.1 Myxococcales bacterium UBA1660 | reverse complement strand
TCCTGGCCCACGGGGGTCATCACGTAGAGCGTGAGGATGACGCTGAGGCCGCTGATGATGATGCCGCTGGGCACCTGGCCGGTGCCGAGGGCGTTGCGCAGGATCGACAGGACCACCGAGATCTTCACGAAGCTCGTGGTGGTCATGAAGAGGAAGGGCAGGAGCGTCAGCGCCGCCAGCGCGAAGAGCGAGATCAGCGGGCGTGACGCGAACGAGCCGGTGTCCTGAGCCGCGGCGACGCTGGGCAGCGCGGCGGAGAGCAGGGCGAAGGCAGAGGCCCCCAGAAGGGTGCGGAGAGGCCGGCTCACGGAGGCGCGAGAGTTCCCCGTCGGCGCGCGCGGGTCAACCGTTGCGGGCGAGTTCGGTGGACGCCGCGGGGCGAGCCGCGGCGAGGGGGACGTGGCGACGCGCGCGCGGCGCGATCGAAGGGGGCGCGGCGCTCAGCCGGCGCGGCGGAGGGCGCGGCCGCGTCGCTCGAGGATGACCTCGACGGCCTCCATGAGCTCGGGCGGCGTGAAGGGCTTGGGCACCTTGGGGCAGCCGCTCTCGGCGAGGAACTGCTCGGAGCGGGGCGAGAAGGCGCCGCCGGTGACGATGATCATGCGGGCCGCCGCGTCGGGGTCCGCGTCGCTCAGGATGGCGTGGAGCTCGGCGCCCCCCATACGGGGCATGGAGAGGTCGCACACGATGGCGTCGAAGCGCTCGGTGCGGAGCCGCGCCAGGGCGTCGGCGGCGCTGCCGGACGTGCTCACGTCGCAGTCGTCGGCCAGAACGAGGCCCAAAACGTCGCGCAGACGCGCGTCGTCGTCGATGACGAGCACTCGTGGCCTGCTGCTGGTCATACCGTAGGTGCGCGGTTTCAGCGCTCCTGCTCCCTCCAAGCGTCCTTCCATCGACATCCCCTCCTTGGAGGAGACTCTAGCGCATTCGTGCCGCCGAGCCCAAGCACGAATCGGGTTCGGATCGATCACCGTGCGGGAGTTCCTCAGCGGTGGACGATCTCCAGGCTGGGATCCACGGGCGTTCCCGCGAGGAGCGCGGTGGCGTCGGCGTCGCCGAGGAGGCGCGAGCGGAGGAAGGCGAGGGCGTGGAGGCGCGTGAGGTAGACGCCATGGACGTCGTCGTAGGTCCCCGCTTCGGGACAGCGGAGGAACCCGGGGAACTGCACGCAGACGTCGGTGAAGGTGTTGTGGTCCGCGCCGAGGAAGTCGATCCAGAGATCGTCGTCGTTGGAGAAGGCGTTCCAGTAGTCGTCCGAGGGCGCGGAGCCCGCGGGGTAGCCGTCGCCCTCGGCGACCATGAGGAGCACGGGAACCTCGACGTCGGCGGCGCCGGCGCCGAAGCGGCGGTAGTCCCCGGCGCCCATGGAGACCACGGCCTCGAAGCGTTCGTCGCGGAAGCCGCCGCGCAGGAGGTCGGCGGCGGTCTCGTCGAAGTCGGTGCAGATCTCGTCGTCGGCGCCGCCCTCGCAGTTGGCGACGATGGTGTCCACGTCGAAGGTCGCGCCGGCCAGGGCGAAGGCGGTGTAGCCCCCGAAGCTGTGGCCGGCGACGGCCATGGGGGTCCCCACCAGCGGACCGATCGTGGGGTCCGCCTGGAGCCCGGTGAGGGCCTCGCTCACGTCGTGCGGGCGGAGGTAGTAGATGTCCGCGCTGCGGGGCCCGTCGACGGTGGTGTTGCCCACGTGGGTCGGGCTGAGCACGACCCAGCCGTGGCTGGCGAGGTGCTCGCAGAGGTTGGTGGCGGCCTCGGCGACGGCCTGGTGGCCGTGGGAGAAGGCCAGGGTGGGGAAGGGGCCGGTCGCGGGTTCGGCGTCGGGGCTGGAGACCTCGCCGCGCCGGAAGGGGTGCCGGGGGTGGATCTCGCCGGCGGCGGCCGCGGGGTACCAGACCACGTAGGGGATGGTGCGCTCGCCTTCGCCGTCGGGGCGCTCGTAGGTGACCTCGAGCTCGCGGAAGCCCACGGGGTAGGAGCCGAAGAAGCCCAGCTCGTCGGCGTAGGTCTGGGGCCCGAGGTCCGGCGGGCCCTCGTCGCGCCGGGTGGTCATGTCGACGGGGCCGAGGTCGGCGTCCACCGGAGCGTCGTCGTCGCCGCAGGCAGTGAGCACGAAGAGGGCCAGGGTCAGGGCCAGGGCGGGCCGAGCGAAGGAGCGCATGGGGCCGAAGATAGCAAGGAACGCCGTCAGGCGTTGACTCGCTCGGATCGGGGCATTAGCCCGTCGCCATGGCGCTCATCGAGACGATCATGAAGGACCTCAAGGAAGCGATGAAGGCGAAGGACCTCGTCGCTCGCGACACGCTGCGCATGCTCAAGGCGGCGATGACCGAGGCCGAGATGGCCAAGGAGTCCAAGCTCAGCGAGGACGAGGAGATGCAGGTCCTCACCCGCGCGGTGAAGACCCGCAAGGAGAGCGCCCAGCAGTACGACGAGGGCGGTCGGCCGGAGCTCGCCGAGAAGGAGCGCGCCGAGGTCGCCGTGATCCAGCGCTACCTGCCGAAGCCGATGAGCGAGGACGAGGTCCGCGCGGCGATGAAGGGGCTGGCCGAGGAGCTCGGGCTGGAGTCCAAGAAGCAGATGGGCCAGCTCATCTCGGCCACCATGGAGCGCTACCGCGGCCAGGTGGAAGGTCGGACGGCCTCGCGGCTGGCCGGTGAGATCCTGAGCTGAGCTGAGCGGGCGCGGGCGCGTCAGTCCGCGCGGCGCATGAAGAACGCGCGGACGGCGGTCCACACGTCGAGGTACCAGGGCGGGTCCTCGGCGAGCGCCAGGGCCGCCTCGAGCTCGCCCTCCATGGGGTGACCGTGGGCGGGCTCATCGGGGCGCGCGAGCTGCACGCCGAAGGGGATGGTCTCGTCCCGCCGCCGCTCGGCGCGGGGCGCGTCCAGCGGCAGGGTGAAGGGCATCGTCGCGTCGGAGCCGCCGGGGTAGCGGAGCTCGAGGATGAGGCTCGGCGTGCCGTTCTCGAGGGCGACGCCCACCGAGGCCAGCTCGGCTTCGCGGCCGGCCTCGTCCCGCACGTGGCGGTGGAGGCTGAGGAAGGGGAGCTCCTGCCGGAGGGTCATGCCCTCGGCGTCCGAACGCTCGACCCGGGCGAGGACCGGATTGCGGACCCCTTCCAGGAAGAAGCGCGAACGGGCGCTGTGGGGGAGGGGAGCGGCGTGCGGTTCCTGGTTCGAGGTCGTCATGGCCCCCCGAAGTGATCAGATCGTGCACACCGCCGTCCAGTTTTCGGCGAACGGGGCTCGCCTGCGCTGGTGCTGCGCGGTGACCGGCGGACGCTCGGTCGGTGTGGCGGCGCTCAGTCGGCGTGGACGGTGGCGCCGGTCTTGGCGCGGACTTCGTCGAGGGTCACGTCGGGGGCCAGCTCGACCACGCGGAAGCCGTCGGGGGTAACGTCGAAGACGCCGAGGTCGGTGATCACCCGGTCGACGACGCCCTTGGCGGTGAGCGGGTAGTCGCACTCGGCGACGAGCTTGGGCTCGCCCTTCTTGGTCACGTGGCTGGTCATCACCAGGATCCGCTTGCTGCCCGCGGCGAGATCCATGGCGCCGCCGATGCCCATCACGCGGCCGCCGGGGATGGCCCAGTTGGCCAGGTCGCCGCTCTGGCTGACCTGCATGGCGCCCAGGATGGAGAGGTCCACGTGGCCGCCGCGGATCATCGTGAAGCTGGTGGCCGAGTCGAAGCAGGAGCCGCCGGTGGTGATGGTCACCGTCTGTTTGCCGGCGTTGATGATCTGCGGGTCCTCGTCGCCTTCGTAGGGGAAGGGGCCCATGCCCAGGATGCCGTTCTCCGACTGCAGCCAGACGCCGCTGCCGTCCTCGCTGGGAGCGGGCAGGTAGTCGGCGACCAGGGTGGGGAGGCCGATGCCGAGGTTCACGACGGAGCCGTCGGAGATCTCCTGGGCGGCGCGCTCGGCCATCTGCTGCTTCGAGAACATGGGGTCCTCATAGCAGATCGACGCGTCGCAAGTAGGGACGGTTGGATCTTGGTCAGGTTGGATCGGAATCGCCCGTGAAAATAGGGGCGAAAAAGGGGTGTACCTGTCCCCTGTCAGATGAGGATGGTGTCGCAGCCGAAGAGGACGGAGACGCCGTGGTCGGTGGTGGTGATCTCGTCGCGGGCGGCGTCGCAGCTCGTGGGACAGAGGATCACCTCACCGGGGGTGACGGGGTCGTCGTAGTACCAGCCGCCGCGGTCGGTGCAGGCGGCGGCGCCTTCGACGCGGGGCAGGGTGGTCTCGCCGGACTCGCCGCGGACGGTGACGTTCACCCGGTCGACGTCGAGGCTCATGCCGTCGGGGGGCGGGGGTAGGGCGAGCTCGCAGTCGATGCGCGAGGTGCCGGTGACGGCGGTGGCCACGCTCGCGAAGAAGGGGCTCCAGGCGCTGGCGCCGTCGCAGATCTGCGCGCGGACGCCGCCGGTGCGTTCGACCAGCGCGGTGTAGGTCTGGCCCGGGGAGGGCGGCTCGTCGCCGCCGTCGTAGGTGCAGGTCTGGTCGGGGTCGCCGGCCGAGCCCCACCCGTAGATGCCGCTGAAGAGGTAGTCCTCGAAGAGGTCGCCGTAGGTGGCGGTGAGGATCCCCGGGCCCAGGTCCCGGGAGTTGAAGGGGTTGGGGCCGCCGGGGAAGTCCTCGAGGGAGGTGGCGGTCAGCGGGGGCTCGCTGCTGCTGCAGCTCCCGACGGGCAGCGCGCAGGTGCGGCTGTTGTCGTCGGTGACGACCACGAAGGTCTTGCTGGCGCCCTCGCGCAGCAGGTCTCGCCAGGGCGCGGAGCCGTGCTGGTCGCCCTCGCGGTACCCGTTGGCCTGGCCCAGGGTGCCCAGGATCTGCTCGATGGGCTGGGTGGAGTGGATGTCCACGTCGACCTGGAAGAAGCGCTCGCCGTCGCCACAGCTCCCGTCGCCGGCGAGGGGCTGGGGGATGCACACGCCGTAGCGGGTGCGGCCCCCGACGCTGAGCTCCCCGCGGCCGCGCAAGGAGAGCATGATGACCCGGTAGTCGAGCCCGCTGGCGGCGATGAGCGCGGCGAAGTCGTTGAGCCCGGCGGTCACCTGGTCGATGGCCGGCTGCATGCTCACCGAGTTGTCGACGACCCAGATGATGTCGACCGGGAGGCGCTCCACCATGGCCTCGGCGCTGGCGGTGGCGCAGGCGGCGTCGGGCGGGAGGAAGCGGCCATCGGGCAGCGGCCCGAAGTCCTGGGGTTGGCCCAGGTCGGGGGCGCCGGCATCGACGCCGGCGTCGCGCTCCAGGAAGGGGGTGCCGTCGCGACCGCGACGATCGTCCGCGCACGCGCCGAGCGCGAGCAGGGCCAGGCCGAACGAAAGGAAGCGCACGGGGCCAAGTTAGCACGGGGCTCCGGGGGAGGCGCGTGTCGGCTCGGTGTCGCGAGGCGCGGAGGATCCCGCCCGTCGGGGGCGCTCGGGTCTCGGGGATCGGGCCCGAGCCCGAGGCGGGTCAGGCCTGGGGCCGGGGCCGGTTCATCCGGTACTCGATGACGTCTTCGTGCTCGGGCACGTGGACCACCCGCTGGACGAAGGCGCCGGGCAGGTGGACGTCGTCGGGGTCGATGGCGCCCAGGGCCACCAGCTCGTCGCACTCGACGATGGTGGTCGCGGCGGCGGTGGCCATGATCGGGCTGAAGTTCCGCGCGGTGCGGTAGAAGCGCAGGTTTCCGAAGGGGTCCGCCTGGTGCGCGCGGATGAGCGCGTAGTCGGCGGTGAGGGCGCGCTCGAGGACGTACTCGCGCCCATCGAACTCGCGGACCTCTTTGCCCTCGGCCACCACGGTGCCCACGCCGGTCGGCGTGTAGAACCCGGGGATCCCGGCGCCGCCCGCGCGCATGCGCTCCACGAAGGTGCCCTGGGGGACGATGGTCACGTCGATCTCGCCGCTGGCCATCTTGGCGTGGAGGATCTCGTTGGTGCCCACGTAGGTGCAGATGATCTTCCCGACGATCTCCTTCTCCAGCCACACCGCCAGGCCCTTGCCCAGGTTGCCGGCGTTGTTGCTGATGAGCGTCAGGTTCTTCGCGCCCTGATCGGCGACCGCGGCGATGAGGGCCTCGGCGTTGCCGCAGAGCCCGAAGCCGCCGCACATGATCGACGCGCCATCCTGCAGGCCCTGGAGGGCCTCGGCCACGCTGGTCTTCACCTTGCTCATCTCAGTCTCCGTTCACTTCGTGGATCGCCTCGGCGATCCGGCCGATGCCCTCGGCCAGCTGCTCTTCGGTGATGCTCAGCGGCGGGGAGACCACCACTGCGCCGCCCCGGTCGCGCCGGAGCTGTCGCTTGCCCTTGAGGTGGGCGTGGACGCGCCGCTTCCGCAGGGCGCCGCCGAGGGCACCGAGCTGGGCGTCGTCGAGATCGAGGTCCACCGCGCCCAGGAGCCCGAGGGCCCGGGCGCCGGTGCCGGGGAGGGTCTCCAGGAGTCGCAGCAGGGGCGCCTCGAGGGCCAGCGCGTTGGCCACCAGCCCCTCGTCCCGGTAGACGCGGATGGACTCCAGCGCCGCGGCCACGCCCAGGGGGTGGGCGTAGTGGGTCAGGCCGCAGACGAGCTCTTCGTCTTCGAAGAAGCGGGCCACGCGGTCGTGGACCAGGACCGCGCCGAGGGTGCCGTAGCCGGCGGTGATCGCCTTGCCGCAGGTGATGAGATCGGGCTGGGCGTCGAAGCGCTCGAACGCGAAGAAGGAGCCGCAGCGGCCGAAGCCGGTGAGCACCTCGTCGCAGACCAGGAGCGCGCCGTGGCGGTCGCAGGCCTCGCGGACCTCCTGGAAGTAGCCCGCGGGCGGGATCAGCACGCCGTTGGCGCCGACCACCGGCTCCAGGAAGACGGCGCCGACGTTCTCCTCGAGCTCCAGGACCCGCGGGATCTGGGTGCCGGGGACGCCCTCGTCGAGGTCCATCACGTGGATGGCCCCGGGGAGCCCGGGCTCGACCGCGGCGCGCCGCCAGTCGCCGCTCAGGCTCGCCGCGCCCATCGAGGCGCCGTGGTACGAGCGGTAGCGGGTGATGGTCTTGTAGCGGCCGGTGAAGAGGCGCGCGATCTTCAGCGCGTTCTCGTTGGCGTCGGAGCCGCCCAGGGTGAAGAAGACCTTGGTGAACCCCTCCGGGGCCGCGGCCAGGAGCTCGCGGGCGAGCTCTTCCTTGGCCGGGTAGTGGCTCGAGGGCGTGCTCAGGCAGAGCTGGTCCGCCTGGGCCTTGATCGCGTCGATTATCCGCCGGTGTCCGTGGCCGGCGTTGGCCTGGTAGACCAGGGCGCCGAGGTCGAGGAAGCGACCCTCCGGGGTGTCGAAGTGGCAGCCTTCACCGCCGGTGATCTCCAGGCCGCGGGCGCCGCGTTGGCGCTGCCAGGTGTAGAAGAAGGGCGACTCGTCGGTCATCGGAGCACCGTCCGTAGCACTTCTTCGGCCTTCGCGCGCTCCGGGTCGCCCAGATCCCAGGGCAGAGCCACGAAGAGGGTGTCCAGGGCGGCGCCGAGGGCCACCCCGAGGTCCCGGGCCTCGTCGGCCAGGGCGAGGGGGGCCACGTCGTCCTGGTAGCGGCGGGTGAAGAAGCGGCGGCGGCCGGCGGCCTCGCCGCCCTCGAAGCCCAGGTCGCGGAGGAGCGGCTCCAGGGGTTCCCGCCCGGCGCGGTGGGCGAAGGCGAAGCGGACGTCGTGGGCGGCGCGCACCAGGGTCAGGGCGTCGCCGCCGTGGTCGGTGACTGGCTCGGCGGCGTGCAGCACGTGGAGCCCGGGCCGCGGCGACCAGAGGGCGGCGCGGGGGCGGCGCGCGGCGAAGAAGTGGTCGCCATCACCGCGCCAGCCGGCGGTGCGGGTCTCGTCGGCGAAGCCGCCGGCGGCGTCCGCGGCGCGCCGGAGGCGGCCGGCGAAGGCCTCGGCCTGGGCGCGCAGCGGCGCCGCGGTGCGAGCGAAGGCCACGTGGGGCAGCTCGGGGGAGACCGCGGCCAGGAGCCGGCGGGCGCGCTCGATGGCCGCGGTGGTCCAGCGGGCGTCGGGCTCCACCGGGCTGACGAAGGCTCCGTAGAGGCCGCCGGCTTCGCCCAGCGCCGCGAAGGAAGGCGGCGGGCGGTGGGTGAGCACCCGGGCGTCGTCCAGGGCGAGGGCCGGCGCCGGGGAGCCCAGGGGGGCGGCGGGTCGCGGCGCGCCCACCGGGAGCCGGTAGTAGGCGGCGACGCCGTCCCCGCCGTACTGACCGTGGAGCTCGTAGAGCACGTGCCCGCCGAGCTTCCGGTTGATGCGCATCATCGCGGCGGTGGCGCCCACCCGGTTGCGTCCGCTGATCCAGCGGTACCCCAGGGCGTCCGCGGCGCGGATGGATTCGGCCTTGAGGCGCAGCCCGAGGTTCAGGCCGCGGGCGGTGGGATCCAAGGTGGTGGTCAGGGCGTAGAGGGTGTCGCCGGCGCCGTGGCGGGGATCTTCGTCCACGCCGTCGACGCCGTGCACGGACTCCAGCGGGACCCCCAGGGTGAAGCCGGCGAGCTCCCAGTCGCCCTCGCGCTGGACCTCGGCGAGGACCACCACGCCGCGGGGATCCACGAAGGCCTTGCGGAGCTTCTCGGGCGGGTCCCGCCGCTCGGGTTCGTAGACCGCCGACTCCAGCGCGATGACCCGCTCGAGGACGGCGGCGGGATCCTCCCCCTCGGCCATGGGGCGGACGCGGCTGGGGACCGGGGCCGGCTTGGACGGCGGCGCGGGCACCGGGCCGGCGAGGAGTGCGTGGGCGGCGTCGTCGAAGGCGGCGTGGACGCGCACGGCGTCGCCGGCGAGGACGCCGCGGGCAGCGAGGTCCGCGGCGGGTGTCGTGGCCGCGCGCGCCGAGCGGGAGCTGGGCGGGCTCGCGAGGCGCCGGGCGCGGTCGCCGCCGAGGTCGGCGGCGCCCTCGGCGTAGGCGCGCACGCGGTCCAGCGGCGCGTGGTCCTGGCCGCCGCCGGCGTCGAGGAGCCCCGAGCCGTCCGCGAGCATCACCCAGGGGCCGACGCTCCGGAGGTCGTCGACCACCAGGCGCTCATCGGGGACGGGGCCCGTGGCGCGCAGCAGCCGGGGGCGATCGGCGAAGGACTCGCGCGCGGCGGCGAGCTCTTCGGCGGCCAGGGTGTCGAGGAGGGTCGAGAGGCGCTTCACTCGCCGGAGGCTCGATCGAAATCGTCGAGGCCGAGGAGGAGGGAACGCATCATGGAGGTCGGCGCGGGGTCCGGAGTGGGGGCCGGGGTGGGCTCCGGGGCGGCCATCGCCGTCGTGGCGGTCGAGGTCCGGCGGGGCCGGGTGCGGGGGGTCGCGGGTCGCGCGGACGCGGAGTCCTCGTCGGTCTCGTTCGCGGCGGACGCTTCGGCCTCGTCGCCCGCGGGGTCGGCTTCGCGGGTCTCGGTCTCGCCAGTGGCAGTCGGCTCGGTCGGGGCGGCTTCGCCAGTGGCCGTCGCCTCGTTCGTGGCGGCTTCGCCAGTGGCCGTCGCCTCGTCCGCGGCGGCTCCGTTCGCGGCGGCCTCGTTCGCGGCATCGGTCGGGGTCGGGGTGGCTTCCGCGGGCGTGGCCACCGGGGTCGGCGCCGGGTCCTCGCGGAGCGCGAGGACGAGCCCCACCGCGACCAGGATGCCGAGGGCCAGCCCGCCGAGGGCGAAGGCCCAGGCGGGGGGCCGCTTGGCCTGGGACATCGGCGACACCGGCGCCGGGGGCATCAAGCTCCCGGGGCCACCGTGGATCGCCGAGGCGTCGGGTTCGGGGCCGCTGAGGTCCACGCCCACGCGCTCCATGTGGGTGTCCATGGTGCCGCTGGTGGCCGAGATGCCGGAGAGGGTCTCGGGCTCCTCGTCGAGCTCGGCGGGGCTCCCGGAGAGGGCCACCGAGATGTTCTCGCGGATCTTGCGCAGGGGGTCGCCGCCCGCGCCCTGGACGAAGCGGCGTCGCGCCGCCTGCTCGGGGAGCTCCACCCCGCTGCTCCGCGCGGCGTCGCGGAGGGCGGCGCCGAACTCGCCGGCGGAGTCCCAGCGCTGGTCCCGGGGCCGCTGCAGGGCCTTGTCGATGACCATGGCCACCGCCTCGGGCACCCGGTTGCGCACCTGGTGGACCGGCAGGATGGGCATGTTCTGGACCCGGTCCATGATCGCCATGGGGTGGTCGGCCACGAAGAGGCGCTGGCCGGCCAAGGTCTCCCAGGCGACCACGCCGAGGGCGAAGACGTCGGCGCGGCGGTCCATGTCGCGGCCGATGAGCTGCTCCGGCGCGCAGTAGGCGAACTTGCCCTTGATGCGCCCCGCCTGGGTCTGGGTCGCGCGGGCCACGGCGCGGGCGACGCCGAAGTCGGTGATGCGCACGCGGCCGTCGATGCCCACCAGGATGTTCTGCGGCGACACGTCGCGGTGGACGATGTGCAGGGGCTCGCCCACGGGGGTGGTCGCCTCGTGGGCGGCGTGGAGACCGGCGGCGGTCTGGGCCAGGAGCTCGACGCCCATGCCCACCGGGACCGCGCGGCGGACCTTGGCGGCCTCCTTGAGGATCCGCGAGAGGGTCACGCCGACCACCAGGTCCATGACGATGTAGAGGGCGCCGGTGGAGTCGCGCCCCAGATCCAGGGTCTGGACCACGTGGGCGTTGGAGATGTTCGCGGCCACCCGGGCCTCGTCGAGGAACATCTGCACGAACTCCGGATCCTCGGCGAGGGTCGGGAGCATGCGCTTGACGGCCACCAGCTTCTGAAAGCCTGCCTCGCCCACGGCGCGCGCGGCGTAGACCTCGGCCATGCCCCCCGACGCGATGCGGAAGAGCAGCTCGTAGCGGCCCATCCGCCGCGGCGGGCCGTCGATGTCCATGGTGTCGAGCGCCGTCGTCACAGCCGCTCACCATCCCAAGCCGTCGGGGGCCGGGCAACCCGAGAAGCCGAGGCGCGCATTCACGGCAAGGTGGCGGCGTACCAGGCGGCGAAGCCGACGGCGCCCAGGCAGAGGAGGCCCAGGATCCAGACGGCGGCGGTGCCGGCGGCCGCGGGCTTCTCGTCGGGGAGGACGCGGGGATAGGTGGAGGTGTCGTCGGTGGGCTTCGGGGGCGGCGGCTCGGTGTCGAGCTCGGTGTCGAGCTCGGTGTCGAGCTCGGTGTCCAGCTCGGTGGGCGCGTCCGAGTCGACCTTGGGCGCGGGCGGCTCGCTGGACGCGGAGACCTTCACGTCGTCGCTGCTGGTCAGGGCCTCGCGCTCGTCGGGCGCGATGACCACCGAGCTGGTCCCCGACGAGCTGCGGTTGCGCGCGGCCGGCGATCCCAGGGAGAGCTCGATGGCCGAGGCGTCGAACTCCGCGAGCGCCTCGCGGAAGGCGCCGGCGTCGGGGAAGCGGTCGGAGGGGTCCTTGGCCAGAGCCCGGCGGACCACGCGCTCGAGGCGCTCGTCCACGATCATCCCCGGGCACGACTCGGCGAAGGTGGGGACGGGCTCGAAGAGGTGGGCGCGCAGGAGCTGGGAACGACGCTCGTAGTCGAAGGGACGCTTGTCGGCGAGGAGCTCGTAGAGGAGCACGCCCGCGGCGTAGACGTCGGCGCGCAGGTCCAGCGAGATGCCGGTGATCTGCTCGGGGGCCATGTAGGCCGGCGTGCCCACCACCCGGCCGCGCCGGGTGAGGGTGCCCTCTCGGCTCATCTCGTCGATGGAGAGGAACTTCGCGAGCCCGAAGTCGAGGATCTTCACCGTCTCCCGCTCGCCGTCCTCGGTGTCCTCGTGGACCAGGAAGACGTTGGCGGGCTTGAGATCCCGGTGGACGATCTCGGCCTCGTGGGCGAAAGCCACCGCCTCGAGCACGGTGCGCATGATGTTGAGCGCGCGGCCGGGCTCGAGGGCGTGGCGCTGGAGCACCGCCTCCAGGGTCTGCCCGTGGAGGAGCTCCATGACGATGAAGACCACGTCGTCCACGACGCCGTAGTCCTCGATGTGCACGATGTTCGGGTGCTCGAGTTTGCCCAGCGCGCGCGCCTCGCGCTCGAAGCGGCGCCGGAGGGCCTGGATGTGCCCCAGGGCCTCGTTGAGCACCTTGATGGCGACCGTCCGGCCGTCCTTGGAGCCGCGATAGACCACCCCCGTCGCACCCGAACCGATGCGCGATTGAACGACGAAGCCATTCAGCTCCTTCCCGATCAGGGGGTCGTCGGCCATCGGCTCGGAGTATAAAGGGCCCCATGCGGCGCCCGTCCACCCCCGATCGAGACTTACCGATCGGTATCGTGCGTTGGGCGGCGCTCGCCCTGCTGGTGGGCGCCGTGGCCGTCCCCGTTCGTGGCCAGGACCAGGCGTCGGTGCAGATCGTCGCCAGCGGCGACCTCTTGTTACACATCAAGGTCGTCGCCGCGGCGCGCCACCACGGGTGGGCCCGGGCCTTCGAAGGGCTGGCGCCGCTGATCCGCCGCGAGGACATCGCCTTCGCCAACCTGGAGACGCCGCTGGCCGACGACGTGAACGAGGTGGTCACCGGATCGCCGCCGGTGCTCGGCGCGCCCGCGGACGCCGCGCCGGCGCTGGCCGCGGTGGGCTTCGACCTGATGGGGTGCGCCAACAACCACGCCTACGACCAGAAGGCCATCGGGCTCCGGCGGACCATGGACGCGGTGCGCGCGGCGGGCATGCGCTGCGTGGGCGCGGCCGCCGAGGAGGACGACGCCTACGAGCCGGTGATCGTGACCCGCGGCAGCAAGCGGGTGGCCTTCATCGGGGTGAGCCACCGGCTCAACCGCGGCGCGGGGACGGATACTCCGGAGGCCTTCGTGGGGCGGATGGAGGAAGAGGAGCGGGTCGACCGGGCCATCGCCGAGGCCCGGGCCCAGGCGGACCTCGTGGTGGTCGCGGTGCACTGGAGCCACGACTTCCACGATCATGCGTCCTGGTTTCAGCGGCGCCGAGCGCGGCATTGGATCGCGCAGGGCGTGGACTTCATCCTGGGCACCGGGCCCCACGTGCTGCAGGTGGTCAGCCGCGGTGAGAGCGAGCGGGGCGACGCGATCGTGGCCTACTCCCTGGGCAACCTGGTCTCGAACCAGGGCCAGCGATGGGAGCCGCGGCGGAGCATCCACCCGAACGCGCATCCGGCGGTGCGCCTGCCCGAGACCCGCGATGGCGCCCTCTTGCGCGTGCGCTTCGACTGGCGCGACGGGAAGCTGGTGGCGGCGCCCCTCGAGGCGGTGCCGCTGTGGACCGAGAACAATTTCTGGTCCTGGTGGTTCGATCGCTCCCAGCCCCACGACATCCGCGTGCTCCCCCTGGCGCGCGCGGACGAAGCCGTCCGCCGTGCCCGCCGCCGCGCCATCCAGGCTGCCCTCGGCGACGAAGTGACCCTAGTGGACCGCTGAGCCGGTCCGCCGGCGTGGCTTTCGATCCGGGCCGTGGCGCAGTGCCTCGCTGAACGGCGCGAGCGCATGAGGGGCGGGCTGGCATACGGGTTGCTCGATGTATCCTCGTGTTCCGGTCCCTCAGCCTCGCCGCCGCCCTCGTCAGCCTCTTCGCCATGGTCTCCGCGGCCGAGGCCCAGGATTCCTGCCGGTGGGTCCTGCGGGTGCCCCTGGACGGCACCGCGGGTCCGATGGCCAAGCCGGGGCGCCCCTCGCTGGGCGCCGCCGAGCTGACGGTGATGCCGGAGGTCACCACGGTGGCCCGGTGCCTGGGCGTGACCGACATGCTCATGAGCGACGACCCCGAAGCGCTCCCGGACGAGCCGGTGGTCGTGCGCGGGCTCGATCGCGTCGACTGGCTGCGCCTCGATCGCTTCAAGCGCTACGTGACCCGCGATGGGCTCTCGCTCCTGGACCTCCTGGCCGAGGCGGGGCGACCGCTGCCCCTCGACGACGATCTCGATCTCGCGGCCGCGCCGCGCTACGGCGGGCCCTTCGTGTCGGTGCGCGCCGAGATCGACTGAGCCGGGCCGTCCAGTGCGCGCCGGGCTCGACTGACCCGGGCCGTTCGTGTCGGTGCGCGCCGGGCTCGACCGAGCGCCTTCAGCCGCGCAGGGCTTCGACGGTGCGCAGGAAGTTTCCGCCGAGGACCTTGCCGATGCGCTCCGGCGAGTGGCCGCGCTCGAGCATCACCTGCACGATGCGCGGGAGCTCGAAGAGCGTGGGGAGATCCTTGGGCGGGCTGATGGCGCCGTCGTAGTCGGTGCCCAGGGAGACGTGGTCCTCGCCGATCACGCGGATGACGTGATCGATGTGGTCCACCACGGTGCGCGCGTCGACGTGGCCGCTGCCGAGGAAGCTCTGCTGGAACATGATGCCCACCGTGCCGCCGGTGGCGGCCACGGCGCGGAGCTGCTCGTCGTCGATGTTGCGCCACATGTCGTGGACGCCGGTGACGCCGGTGTGGGTGACCATGAGCGGCTGGCTGGGATCGTGGACCGCGACGGCGTCGAAGAACGCGCGGCGACCGATGTGCGCGAGGTCGACGAAGATCTTCTTCGCGTTCAGGCGCTGGACGTACTCGCGCCCGCGGTCGGTGAGCCCACGGACCGTGGGGTGCCGGTAACGGCCGATGGGCGAGTTGGTCTCGCCGAGGGTCGAGCTGGTCAGGTGGACCAGGGTGATCCGCAGGATGTCGCAGTCGGCGCCGACGCCGGGGATCCGGTCGAGGTCCGCGAGGTCGTGGTCCAGGCAGTTGCCGCCCTGGATGCCCAAAAAGGCGCCGTGGCGACCGGCGGCGCGGGCCTCCGCGTACTGGGCGCGGTTTCGCACCAGCGCGAACTGTTCGGGGACCTCCGCGAAGACCGCCTTGATGTGCTCGTAGTTCGCGAAGAAGGTGTCCCGCCGCCAGCGCGAGGGCTTGGCGGGGTTGGTGGTGATGATCCAGGTGCCCCCGGTGAGCCCCGCTTCGAGCGCGCGCGGGAAGTCGGTCTGGCTGTAGACGTGGCGCCCGAGCAGGCCGCGACCGTGGGTCTTGCGCAGGTCGTAGCGGAAGACCCGGGTCCAGATGAACGAGTCCAGGTGCAGGTCGATGACGTCCGAGCTGCGGTAGATCTCCACGGCTTCACGGGAGACACCGAGCGCGCGGGCGCGCTCCTCGTCGGACCACTCGCGGTACGCCAAACGCATGGAGCCCGAGTACCAGGCTCCCCGCGGGACCGAAAGGGAGTAGCGCGGATCGCGAGCGAACCCGGTCGCCGTCCTGGTCGCCGCCCTAGTCGCCGACGAGGGCCATGCCGACGCTCACGCTGTGGTCCTCGGGACCCCAGAGGCCGCCGCGGTAGGCGACGTGGATGCCCGCGACGTCGCCCACCCGGACGATGAAGCCCGCCTCGACGCCCGCGCCGAGCCAGCCCCGCCGAACGCGCTCGGCGCCCAGGGCCCCGAGGTCGGCGTGGCGGATCTCGGCGCGCACGGTGGCGAAGCCGGCGGTGAAGTAGCCGCGGAGGAAGGGGGTCACCCGGCCGAGGGCGTGCTCGAAGCCGGCCACCAGATCGATGGCGCCGACGAAGAAGCGGGTGGAGCGGGCCTCGAGCCCGGCGCCCATGGGAGCCCAGGGCCCCGAGGCGCCGCCGCCGCCGAAGCGCAGGCGCACCTCGGGCAGCCGCAGCCACGAGGTGGGGCGGTACCCGCCGCCGAACGAGAGGCCGCCGAGGTTGGCCCGGTCGGGGACCTGGAGGGTGCTGCCGTTGACGCCGCTGACCTCGGCGTCGTCGAAGCGGAAGCGGAGGGCGCCGAGGCGGAAGCCGGAGCCCCAGACGGTGTAGGAGGCGACGGAGGCGCCGTCGTCGCCCTCGTCGGCTCCGGGCGGCGGCCGATGGGGCGGCGGCCGATGGGGCGGGTGGGTGTCGAGCGCCGGTCGCTGGGCGATCGCGGGGCCCTGGGGGTCCGGTCGCTGGGCGCTCGCGGGGCCCTGGGGGTCCAGGGTCTCGACCTGGGGTTGGGCGAGGGCGGGGAGCGCGACCAGCGTGGTGAGCGCGGGGAGGAGGAGGGCGAGGGTGCGCGGCATGCACCCCCAACGCGGCCGCGGCGGGGAGCTTACAGTCGCTCGATCCTCAGAGTCGGCTCATGGTCGGATCAGAGGCGCTCGATGCGACGGCGGAGCGCGGCCACCTTGCGGCGGATGTCCGGGCGGAGGTCCTGGGCTTCGAGGGGCGCCAGGCCGGCGACGGCGTCGGGGCCCCAGTGGCGGCTCAGGAGGGGCCAGGCCATCGACTGCACCTGGTCGGAGCCGAGCACGTAGCCGGCCACGAGGTGCTCCAGGATCTGGGGATCGCGCTTGGCGGCGTCCGCGTCGACCACGAGGGCCTCGCGGTAGGCGTCGACGGCGGCGCGGTGCCAACCCCGGCGCGCGTAGGCGCGGCCGAGCACCAGGTGACCGCGGACGTCGCCGGAGTGGTTGGCGATCCATCCGTAGATGTCGCGGAAGTCGTCCTGCTCGTAGTTCTCGCCGTTGGCCTCGATGTCCCGGAGCGCGGCGACGAGGAAGGGGTCGTCGACGCCGGCGAGGGGCCCGGTGGTGGGGGCCGTGGCGGCTTCGGCTGCGGCTGCGACTTCGGCTTCGGTCGCGGCGGCTTCCAGGTCGTCTTCAGTGGCGGCTTCCAGGTCGGCTTCGGCTTCCAGGTCGTCTTCGGTGGCCTCGGCTTCGGTGGCTTCGGCTAGCGGGTCGTCTTCGGTGGCGGCTTCGACTTCGGTGGCTTCGGCTTCGGTGGCCTCGGTGGCGGCTGCGACCTGGGACCCGGTGCCTTCGGCTTCGGACCCGTCGTCGTCGGCGTGGTCGTCCTGGGCCGGGGCGGGCTCGGTCCCGTCGGTGGGCTCGTCGGCGGCGAGCGCGGCGTCGTCGGGGGTCGGGAGAGGCTCGGTGGTGCGGGTCAGGAAGTAGACGCCGGCGGCCAGACCGACGAGCGCCAGAACGGCCAGGGCCGCCCATTTGCCGGCGCCGCCCGAGGGCTCGGGGGCCGTCGTGGCCTTCGGACCCGACGGCGCCGTGGCGGCCTTGGCCGATGTGCTCTTCGCGGGTGCGCTCTTCGCCGGTCCGCTCGTTGCGCTGGCCGTTGCGCCGGTCGCGCTCTTCGCGCTCGCCGGCGCGCCCGTCGCGCTCTCTGCTCCAGCGACTGCGGGGAGCGAATCCGCGCGGGCGTCGGGCTCGGTCTTCGGAGCGTCGGGCTCGGTCTTCGGCGCGCTCGCCTCGCTCGTCTCGCCCGTCTCGCCCACTGGAGGCAGCGTGTCGGGGCCCTCCTCCTCGTCGCCGGCGAGCAGCGCGCGGAGCTCGTCGATGGACGGTCGCTCGCCGGGCTCCTCGGCCATGGCGCGCGCGATGGCCAGGCGGAGCGCGAGGTGGTCGCGGAGGCGGCCGCGCGCCTCGGGGCTCACGTCGTCGCCCGGGGGCTCGCCGGTGAGCAGCAGGTGGAGGATGGCCCCTACCGCGTAGATGTCCGTGGCGGGCCCGGGGACGTCGCCGACCAGGCGGTTGGCCAGGACCTCGGGGGCCAGGTAGCGACGGGCCTTGGGGCCCGAGCCGCGACCGGTGGGGCCGGTGACGTCGGGGCCGAGGCGGCGGAGGAGCGGGGCCACGCCGAGCCCGATGAGGGAGACGCCCTCGGGCTGCACCAGCACGTTGCTGGGCGTGAGATCGCCGTGGTGGAGCCCGGCGGCGTGGACCGGCTCGAGCGCGTCGAGGAGCTGGAGGATCACCTCGAGGGCCCGGGCGGGGCTCATGGGCTCGCCCGCCAGCTCGGTGAGCACCACGCCGATGTCCCGCTCCCAGGCGATGAAGGGGACCCCCTTCTGCACTCCGAGATCGTGGATGGGGACGCCGCCCTGGTCGCCGAGGTCGCGGATCGCGGCGAAGCTCTGGTGGAAGAGCCGGCTGTGCTCCGGGTTCGAGCCGCAGTCGACCGGGAGGACGGCCAGCGCGAGGTCCCGATGCATCAGCCCGTGGGCCGCGTGGACGATGGCCAACCCGTTCCACGGCAGGGGCTCGAGCACCTCGAAGCGCCCGGAGAAGAGGCGCGAGAGGGTCTGCTGCTTGTCGTCCATCGCCACTGTCGGCCGAGTCTACCTCCCCCGAGCGGGAGGCCGAACGGCTAATCTCGGAACCCCATTCACGAAATCATTGGAGAAACATGGCGTGACGAACCCTCGTTGCACGATGTTCGTTGACACGACTATCGTGCGACGCCATGATTCCACCCGTGATGACCGCGACCGTGGAGCGTCTTCCCCACCAGGCGAACGAGACCGACGACACCGCCGAATCGCTCGCCTTCGTCGAGCTGCTGCGGACCTACGAGGTCCTGAGCTCGTCGGTGGGCCGCTTCTTCCAGGATCACGGCGTCACGGCCCAACAGTTCAACGTCCTCCGCATCCTCGCGGACGACACGGACGAAGAGGGGCTCCCCTGCTCGTCGATCTCCGACCGGCTGATCAACCGCGTGCCCGACATCACGCGGCTGCTCGACCGGCTCGAACGAGCTGGCCTGGTGCGGCGCTATCGCGACTCCCGCGATCGCCGCGTCGTTCGCGCTGCCCTGACCGAACAGGGCGGCGAATTGGTCGAGCGCATGAGCGGTCCGCTGGACGCGGTCTACCGCGACCTGTTCACGCACCTCGAGGGTGACGAGCTCGACCGCTTGGTTCTGCTCTTACAGAAGGCGCGCGGCGCCGAAGGAACGTCCCAATGACGAACGTCCACGCCAACTCCTCGGCGCACGAAGACAACACGATCATCATCGACGAGGCCACCATCCGCCGCCTCGAGCCGGCTCTGGTGGGGTACGCGCGTCGTCGCGTGGGCTCGGCGGACGTCGCCGCGGACCTGGTGCAGGACACCTGGATCGCCGCCCTTCGGAACATCAACAGCTTCGCCGGGCGCTCCAGCCTGCGCACCTGGCTGGTGAGCATCCTGCGCCGCAAGATCGTGGACCTCTACCGCCGCGAGCGGCACAGCGTCTCCTTCCTCGAGGAGCGCCATGGGGACACCTGGCTGCCGCGCATGGACGGTCGGCTCGACGACGAGGCCGCGGTCCAGGAGGTCGGCAAGGCGCTGCACCACCTGCCCGAGAAGGAGCGCCAGGCGATCACCCTGGTGGACGTGCTCGACCTCGAGCGCGAAGAGGCCGCGCGCCAGATGGACGTCACCCGCAACCACCTCCGGGTCCTGCTCCACCGCGGCCGCCTCAAGCTCCGCGCCGAGCTCGAAGCCCGCGAAATGGCCGCCTGACCCCCCGGGTCCCCTGGACCCACCGACGGCGACGCCCGCAGCCTCCGGCCGCGCGCGTCGCCGTTCGCAATTGGGCGCCCGACTTGCAGAAGGGACGCTCT
>DCLA01000054.1:63510-111984 GCA_002320815.1 Myxococcales bacterium UBA1660 | reverse complement strand
GGCAAGGTCTGGTCCGTCGATTTCCGAGAGAAACGTCGAGCTTTTTGGGGGTGCCCGCCGGCGGAGGGGTGGCGGACCGCCGGCGGCCGCCGGGTCCCGGTCAACCCCGGTCGGCCTCTGGGCGAGTCAACCCCGGTCGGTCCAGGACCGGGTCTCGGTCAACCCCGGTCAGCCTCTGGGCGAGTCAACCCCGGTTGGTCTAGGACCCGGCGGGGGCGCCGGTCGGTCTAGGACCCGGCGCGGGCGGCTTTCGCTCCGCGCCCGGAGTGGTCAGCTACCGAAGGCTTGTTCGTAGTCGTCCACGGCTGCGGCGATGACTCGCTTGGCGTGGTCGGCGCCGTAGACCTTCTCGATGCTGACCGACGACTTGCTCGCCGTGGGGTTGAGTTGCTTGTACGTCAGGAAGTAGTGACGAAGCCGGTCCACGAGGATCGGCGGAATGTCGCTGATGTCCCGCGCTCCACCGTAGACGTGGTCGTTCTCCAGGACGGCGACGATCTTGTCGTCGGCTTCGCCTCCGTCGACCATTTGCAGGCCACCGACGACGATCGCGTTGAGGAGAATCTCCGGGCGGTCGATGAGGCGCTCGCTCAGGACGCAGATGTCGAGGGGGTCTTTGTCACCCCGCTCGGACGTCGGACAGAGAGCCTGAACTCGGGTGTCGCAGTAGGTGCGCGGGATGAACCCATAGAGCGCGGGCGGCTGAGACGACGTGGTCTGCGGCCGATCGACGCGCAGATATCCAGTCTCCTTGTCCACCTCGAGCTTCACGGAGTCGAACGGCGTGAGCTCGATGAAGGCGTTCACCACGTCCGGCGAGCGAACGCCGGGAGTGAGGCCATGCCAGGGGTGAGGTCGCCAACGGTAAAACGGCTTCGGGAACGACATCGTGCGCGGAGCCTAGCTCCAATGCTTCTGCGGTCGAGGCCTGTCTCGGCTTCCTGGTCCAGATACCCGCGTTGGGGGTGCGAGCGTTCTTCCGGGTGGCTCAACCCCGGTCGATGCTCAACCCCCCGGTCGATGCTCAACCCCGGTCGGCGCTCAACCGCGGGCTCAACCCCGGTCGGCGCTCAACCGCGGGCTCAACCCCGGTCGGCGCTCAACCCCGGTCGATGCTCAACCCTGGTCGACCGGTCGACGCTCGACCCCGATCGCAGGGGGAGGGTCCTCAGATGGGGTTGGGTTCGAGGTCGAGGCCGGCGGCGTAGGCGTAGCTGACGAAAGCGTCGAAACCGTAGATGACCACGCCCACCTCGCCGTCGGCGCGGATGGTGTGGACGCCGTCGTCCTGGTCGCCGTCCTCGATGCCGGCGAGGCAGTCCTCGTCGCCGGGGTCGCAGCCGAGCTGGATGTCGGGGAAGGAGAGCTGGCAGCGGTACACGACGCGCTGGGACGGCGGGTCGCCGGGCGCGCGGTCGATGCCATCGGCGTCGCTGGTCGTGCAGTGCGCGGTGTCCATGTCCCGGTCGATGCGGCGACCGTCGAGCTCGACCTGGGTGTCGCGGAAGGCGGTGATGACGACGAAGTCGAAGGCGTACTTGTCCGGGGTCAGGAAGACGTAGTCCTGCCGGTACTGCTCGATGGGCGGGACGGCGATGATCGCCGGGTCACCGCCCGGGTAGTAGTTGGGGATCCCCACCGACTGCTGGCTGGGGAGGACCTGCAGCACCGCGAGGGGCTTGCTGTCCACGGTGCTCATCAGGAAGTCGTTGGCGACCGGGAGGATGAGGGCGTCGCCCTGCGCCATGTCGAAGCGGTCGTCGGGCGGCGGCAAGGTGGTGGTCACGGTGGTGGTTCCCGCGCCCACGGCGATGATCCGGATCCACTCGGTCTCGTCCACCTCGGCGACGCTGTCCATGGTGGGGTCGAGGAAGGCGTCGTTGAGCGCCACGGTCCGCGGAGGCATCCGCGCGATGGAGAAGCTCGACCCGAGGGTCTGGTTGGAGAAGAGCTGCTCCTCGAGGTGGTCCGCGCAGCAGCGCCGCGTGGTGTAGGTCGCGAAGCGCGGCGCGTCCGAGGCCTCGCTCCCGACGAAGACGCTGACCGGCGCCGTGGCCTCGATGCGCGTCCCCGTGAAGTCGGTGTTGAGACCGTCGCTCTCGATGTTGATGACGTCGAAGGGCCCGAGGATGGTCTCGAAGACGTCCCCGGGCGACAACGCGGGGAGCCCTCCCCCACCCACGGTGGTGCCGGCGTAGGGACCGATGGTCACCGAGACCTGGGTCCCCGGTTCCGTGCCCACGATGGTGAGGGTCGCCCGCAGGTCCTCGTCCTCGCGGCTGGTGTCGAAGTCCACCTCGGCGCACGCGGGGTCCGAGGGGTCGCAGTCGCCGTCGGCGATGGTCTGCATCCAGGAGACCACGGTGTAGTCGTCGCCAATGGCCGAGGTCGGCAGGAGCAGGGAGGCGTCGTTCGAGAAGACGCCGGCGTTGTCCAAGGGGTTGAACTGGTAGGCGATGATCGGGAAGGTGGAACGGATCCGGTAGGCCTGGGATGAGAGCGCCGAGTGGGTCCCGTCGTTCAACCCGCTCGCGGTCTCGCTCACGCGGCAGAAGCAGGGCGGGTCCCCGACGCAGACGCAGACCTCGCTGCCGGGGCACGCAGCCTCCTCGGAGCAGACCTGGTTGGAGCTGGACCCGTCGACTTCGCGCCGCGGGAGCTCGATGGTCTCCAGGTCCCCCGGGAGGAGCTGCACCCGCTCCACTTCGCGGAGCACGGGTTCTTCGCCGAAGGGCGCGTCGTTGACCTCCACGACGACCTCCGTCTCGAGACCGCTGGGGTTGGACACGACCACCGCGAACTGCTGGCTCGAGGCGTCCCGGCCGAAGCCGATGGCGGCGTTGTCCAGGTCCGCCGCGAAGAAGGTACAGCCGACGTAGCTCTGGTCCATGATGGCGGCGTCGCAGAGGTCGACGCAGCGGCCGGAGCGGCAGATCTCGCCTTCGGTGATCTCGCACTCTTCGACGATGGTGGTCCCGTCGGCCGTCTCGTTGCACATGACGACGTTGTTGTCGTCGTCGCAGGAGCGACCGCCGGGGTTGCAGTCCACGCAGCCGCCGTAGTCGGCGAGGCAGATCTTGCCCTGCTCGGTGCAGTTCTCCTCGACGCGCTGGAGGAACTCCCCGTTCTGGTCGCAGGTCCACCACGAGCCGCGCAGGCAGGCTTGGGCCTCGGGCGAGACGCAGAAGAACCCGCCGTCGACGATGGGATCCAGGGGGCCCATGTCGTCGCGGACGACGCTACCGTCGTCTCCACAGGCGGCCAGGAGAGCGAGGAGGAGGAGAGAGCGTTTGATCATGGAGGGGCGTCAGGGGCGAGCAGCGCGGTGCGCGCAGATGGAGGCGTCGACGCTCAGCGCCGTGCGGTGAAGACGTCGACGGCCCAAGCGCTCCAAGTGCGCTGGTTCTGGTCGGCGTAGTCCACGGTGTCGAAATCGAAGCCCGGGATCTTGATCCCGTAGATGGTCCAGTTGACGTAGCCGGCGGCGACGTCGTCGATCCCCTCGATGGCCGAGAGGTTGGGGACCGGCGCGGAGGTCTGGTCGCCGCGGACGAACATCCGCCACGCAGCCGCACCGTCGCCGCCGGTCAGGTAGATCAGGTAGAGGTCCGGCTCGACGCCGCCTTCGGTCTCCCAGCGGAGGACCCGATCGGCCGGGAAGCTCTGGCCGTTCGCGGGTGAGGTCGCGACCGGAAGCCCCACCCAGCCGTCGATGGTCACCTGCGCGTCGACCTCGCGGATGCCGGTGCGACGCACGTGCGTGCTGGGCGTGGCGCCATAGTCGCCGGTCACCCACGACGCCTCGACCCGCACTCGGCCATCGCTCAGCGAGCCGAGGAGCGCCGGTTGGGCGAAGAAGCGGAAACCGCGGTCCGAGCTGCGCCCTTCCTCGTAGTCCATCGGGAAGCCGATGGTCGAGTTGAGCGGCAGCGTGCGGTAGCTGGTCTCGTAGCGGCGCACGATGAGGCCCTCACCGCCGAGGTCGATGTCGGCGCGCACCTGGAAGCGGTCCGGGCCCGAGGAGGTCCCGGGCGGGAGGTTCACCAGGTCGGTGTCGAGGTAGTGGTCGAGCGGGATGTTCATCACCATGTCCACGTCGGTCACCTCCTCGCCGGGCCCGGCGAGGACGTTGCGGGCGACGCCCATGATGTAGGGGATGAACTCGCCGGTGCGGATGCTCTCCAGCCCCGAGAGCGCGTAGACGGCGAAGGCCGCCGGCCGCGCGAAGATGCGGTACGTGTAGCCGCGGCTCCCGGTGGTCCCCGTCTCGACGATGCGGTTACGACCGCCGCCGAGGCTGGGGTTCGGGTTCTGGCAGCTGAACGAGTCCCCGGCGCAGGGCTGGGTCACGTAGACGTAAGAGACGCGCTCCCAGCCGTCCCGGGGCTCGGGCACGTTGTTCCAGGGGTTGGGGCCCATCTCGTTGGGCCCGAGGTAGATCAGCTCGCCGCTGACGAACGCGCCCTGGGTTCCCCGACCGGCCGGGGGCGGGCCCGGGTTCGGCGGGATGGGGCACGTGTAGTAGAGGAAGACCGTCACGTCCTGGGCGTCGAAGGACACGAACGAGGTCTTCTCGTAGCACTCGGCGGCCACGTGGACGGTCTGGTCACCGACCAGGTCGGCGCCCGAGAAGGTCACCTGCCCGTTGATGTTGGTGAATCCCTGGTGCTCGGTGGTCTCGTCCTCGCCGAGGATGGCGAACGCCTCCGGCACGGGGACACCGGTGAGCAGGTCGAGCACGGTCACGTTCATCGTGCCCGCGAGCGGACCACCCCCGACCCCGCCGTTGAAGGGGTCGGAGGAGTCGTAATACTCGTACGCGTCGGTGAGGGTGATGGCGGTCCCGTCATCGTGCTCGAGGGTCACGTCCACGGTGCCGAGCGCGCCAGGCGGCGAGACACAGGTCGCGCGGCCGGCGGACACCAGGTCCAGATCGGTGCACTCGCTGCTCCCGAAGAGCACGCGGTCGCCGGCGGCGAAGGCCTCGCCCATGCCGATCAGAGTGATCAGCGTGCCCCCGGCCGTCGCGCCGCGATTGGGCTCCAAGTAGAAGGAGTCGTAGGTGTAGCCGTCGGGCAGCGTCGCGCCCTGGTCGCCGACCTCGACGGTCACGTCCGCCGGACCGATGTCCCCGGCCGGAAGGACGATGACGATGCGGTTGCCATCGCGGACGTCGGTGTCCGCAGGCTGAACCAACCGGCCCCCGACGGTGACCAAGGCCTCCTCGGTGAACCCCGAACCCCGAACGATGGCCTCGTTGCCGCCGACGAAGGGCCCGTGATTCGGCGCCACGCGCGAGACGACGAGCCGCTCGGTCCCGATGCCGGACCCGTCGGAGAAGCCGCCGCCCTGGTCGGGCGGTCCGGCGTCGACCTCGCGCACGGACGGCGCCGGCGGTCCTTGCAGGAGCGCCGGGTCCTCGCAGCCACAGCCGCCGAGGGCCAAGGCCAGCCACGTGAGGGTCGCGAAGGCCCCGTAGCCGCGCCGATTCCGCCCCGTCATGCTCGTCCCTCGCTTCATCGTCGTCGCTTTCGTCGCCTGGCCACCTGCCGAAATCCGTAGAGTCACTCGGTCAGTGGTCGTGACCGACGAAATCCGCCGACCGAAGCCCCCGAACCTCTGTTTTTCTTGGGATTCCCGCTATAGGGAAGTATCGGCCACCCCGGCGAGTAGTCAAGCTCGGGCCACCGTTCTGCTAGGCTGCACACGAGCGCCCCCTCGGCCCGCCCCATGAAGCTCATCCGCCTCGTCCTCAGTGACCTGCACCTCGTCGACGGAACCCGTCCGGGCAAGGTCAACCCCTTCGAGGACTTCTTCCACGACGACCGCTTCTCGGAACTCCTGGCGCACTACCAGCCGGAACCCGGCGAGGAGCGCGAGGTCGAGCTCATCCTGAACGGGGACATCTTCGACCTCCTCAAGGTGCGCATCGGCGGGAAGTGGCCGACCGAGGTCACCGAGGAGATCGCGGTGGAGAAGCTCCGCGCGTGCCTCGACGGTCACCCCGTGTTCGTGCGTGCCCTGCGCGACTTCATGGCCAACCCCGGTTGCGAGATCACCTTCATCCCGGGCAATCACGACCTCGAGTTCTTCTTCCCCGAGGTCCAGGCGCTCTTTCGCCGCTACGTCGCCCCCGGCGAGGCCGGCGAGCGAGTCCGCTTCATCACCGGGTCCGACACCTACTACCTGCCCGAGGGGATCCAGGTCCGGCACGGGCACCAGTTCGAGCGGATCCACCGCGTGGACCCGCAAGACATGTTCGAGACGCGGGGCGAACGGAAGCTCTTGAAGCTGCCCTGGGGGAGCCTCTGGATTCTGGAGGTGCTGATGCCCCTCAAGGAACAGCGCTCGCACATCGACCGGGTCCAGCCCCTGAACCGCTTCCTCTGGGCGTCGGTCTTCCTGGACCCGATGTTCATCGTCCGCTTCTTCTGGCACAGCTCGTTCTACTTCCTGCGCTACCGGATCTTTCGGCTGCAGGCCTGGTGGGACCGCATCAAGGCCATCCCCAAGCTGATCAGCGAGGAGCTGCTCACGCTGACGGCGGGCTACGACGAGAACGCGATCGCCGCGCTGAACAAGATGCGGGGCGCGCATACCCTCATCGTCGGGCACAGCCATGGGCCCCGCTTCCTACAGCTCCCGAACGGCAAGACGCTGGTGAACACCGGGACGTGGGTGAAGATGGTCAACCTCGACCTGAAGCACCTCGGGCAGGACAGTGGTCTGACCTACGCGCTCATCGACTTCGACGAAGAGGGAAAACCCCGGACGCGGCTGATGCGTTGGTTCGGAACCCGGCAGCCGTCGGAGGTGGTGCCCTTTGCGGACTGAGCTCCTGGCCCTGGCGGCCCTCGGGAGCGCCGTCGCCATCGCTCAGGTCCCCGTCGAGCTGGATGGGCCGGAGACCCTGGCCACGGGCGCGCGAGCGACCCTCGAGGTGCGGGTCCACGGGGCCGCGGGGATGCCGGTGTTGGTCACCCCCCGCGCGGAGGGGGCCGCGCTCGAGGTCGTCCGGGGTCGCTTGATGCGGCCGGACGCGGTGGACCCGGAAGCGGAACCCTTGGTGTTCCGCGTCCCCGTGGTCGCGAGAGAGCCCGGGCCCGCCCGGGTTCGGGTGCGGGTGCGAACCTTTGCGTGCCCCGACGGGGACGAATGCCATCCGCGCGAGACCCGCGTCAGCAGAGCGATCCGCGTCGTCCGCGAGTGACCGGGGTCGAACGCCGGCGACCGGGGTTGAACCGTCGACCGGGGTTGAACCGTCGACCGGGGTTGAACCGTCGACCGGGGTTGAACGCCGGCGACCGGGGTTGAGGAGTCGACCGGGGTTGAGGAGTCGACCGGGGTTGAACGCGACCGGGGTTGACACACCGACCAGAGACTGAACAGAATACCAGCATGCGTCGGGTCGCCAATCCGCCCAACCCGTTCGAGAGCGCGCGCGTGGAGCTCGAGGTGGTGGCCGAGGAGGCTCGGCTGGAGGTGTACGAGGAGGAGGCGAAGTCCGCGCTGTCCAAGAACGACAGCCCGGATGTGGGGTTCACGTGGTCCGTGAACCCCTACCGCGGGTGCTTCCACGCCTGTGCGTACTGCTATGCCCGGCCGTCGCACCAGTACCTGGGCTTTGGCGCCGGCACCGACTTCGATCGCCGGATCGTGGTGAAGACCAACATCGCGACCCGGCTGCGGGAGGCCTTCGACAAGCGGTCGTGGCAGGGCGAGACGGTCGTTCTGAGCGGGAACACGGACTGCTACCAGCCGCTCGAAGCCACCTACGGGCTCACGCGCGCCTGCCTGGAGGTCTGCGCCGAGTACCGCAACCCGGTGTCCCTCATCACCAAGAGCAAGCTGGTCCGGCGTGATGTGGACGTGCTGCAGCGGCTCACCTCCGAGGCCGCGTGCACCGTGACCATCAGCGTCCCGTTCGCGGACGACGCGATGGGTCGCGCCATCGAGCCCAACGCCAGCCCCCCCAGCAAGCGCATCGAGACCGTCCGCATCCTCGCGGAGGCAGGGATCGACGTCGGCGTGTCGCTGGGGCCCATCATCCCGGGCCTCAACGACGATCAGATCCTGACGACGCTAGAGCGCGCGGCGGAAGCCGGGGCCCGCCACGCGTTCCCCATCCTGCTCCGCCTGCCCAAGGAGGTGCTGCCGGTCTTCGACGCGCGCCTCGAGGAGGCCTACCCCCTTCGCGCGGACAAGGTCCGCAACGCGCTCCGCGAGATGCGCGGCGGCAAGCTCAACGACGCGCGCTTCGGGATGCGAATGCGCGGAAGCGGCGCGCGCTGGGCACTCATCGAGGAGATCTTCGAGAAGCAGCGGAAGCGGCTGGGGCTCGACCGCCAAAGCGTCGGTCGCGAGCTCGCGGTGAGCACGTTCCGACGGCCGGAGAAGCCCCGGGCCCAGTTGGACCTCTTCGGCTGACCGTCGTCCTACCGCCAGCGAACCGCGTAGCGGCCGGTGCCAGGTGCGGACTCGGTGCGCTCGACGTGGGCGTGCGCCGCGCGGGAGACCCGCAGCGCGGATCGCATCCAGCCGAGCGCGGCATCGCCGTAGCCCGTTACGAGGTCAACGAATCAACTTCGAGATCGTCTTGAAGGCGTCGCCGCCCGCCTTGCCCAGCCAGTCGAAGAGGACGGTCTCGGTGATGGAGGGCGTCGCCCCCACCGCCGACCAGAGGCCTCGCGCCTGCTCGCGATGGTCGAGGCGGCGGGAACAAGTCGCGTCATGGGGCACGTGGACTTCGTGGCCGGCCGCCGCCAACCCCCGGGCGGTCTGGTAGACGCAGATGTGCGCTTCCATGCCGGCCAGCACGACCTGGCTCCGGCCGATGGCGCCCAAGGCTTTCCGGAAGGCGTCGTTGGTGCAGGCGTCGAACTCGACCTTCTTCACGACTCGGGCACTCTCCGGTAGCTTCGCGGCGAGCGCCGGGACCGTCCCTCCGAGTCCTCGCGGATATTGCTCGCTGACCAATACGGGGATCTCGAGGAGGTCCGCCGCCTCCGCGAGGATGGCCGCGTTCTTCACCACCCGTTCCCGTTCATCGGACATGGCGGCGACCAGGCGTTCCTGGATGTCGACGAGCACGAGGACACTGTTCGCGGGCACGAGCTTCATGGAGGAACGGTCCCCCGGGTTCCGCACCGGCGTCAACGCGGAGCGCCGGACCCGGCTGCCCACTCCGCGACCCGGTCGTCGCCCGCCGACGCTCGCACCAGCGCGTACTCGCCGGAGATCTCCAGCTCGCAGCCGAGATCGAAGCGGAGCACGAGTCGGGTGGGTTCGAGATCGAAGTCGACCAATGCCTGCCCAGCCAGGAGTTGGAGGTGCTCGTCGGCGTCCTCGTGGTCTTCTCCTTCCGCGGTGAGCTCCAGGTCTCCCACCGGTCCGCCGAGTCGCGCCCGCCCATCGAGGACGGCCACCTGCCAGCGGCCGCGCAGCTCGGCCCAGCGACGTTCGAAGCCCTCGGGCGTTCGCCCCGGCTCGAGGTGGAGATGCGGATCCCCGACCTGCCAGCTCAGCAGCGACTCGTCGCCCGCCCGGACGCCCCAAACGTAGCGGCCGCGCTGTTCCCGCAAGAGCGTGTGCAGCGAGGTCACGATCTTCCGCCAACGCGGTTCGATCGGGATTCGACCCCGGTCGCTCGGAATTCAACCCCGGTCGTCGCTGGGGACGGGATATGCGCACATTTGGCGCGGCGCGGGTCAACCCCGGTCATGGCCCTGGCCTTGGGTTTGCAGGGGGATTTGGGCATGAGCGGTTCCAATCAGTCCTCTCGACAAAGGGCTTCGTCAGAACGGCGAAGCGATGTCAACATGTCATCCCATTTGCCACTTCGGCGTTCCGGGGTGTCAACATGACTCCCGCTGCCGCGTTGGCCCCCGCCCCCGCCCGACCCACGAGAGCCCGCATGAACGACGCCGAGACCGAGAGCCCGATCACCGTGGTCGTGGTCGACGACGAGGACTCCAACCTCACCAGCCTCCGCAAGATCTTCCAGAAGGGCGGCATGCGCCCGCTGACCGCGGCGTCGGGTCAGGAAGCCCTCGAGCTCTGCCGCCAGCATCACGTCCAGGTGGTCCTCACGGACCTGATGATGCCCCAGATGAGCGGCATCGACCTCATCAAGGCGCTGCGCACCGTCGCTCCCGACGTGGAGGTGGTGGTGATGACCGCCTACGGCACCATCGAGACGGCGGTGGAGGCGATGCGCGAGGGCGCCTACGACTTCGTCGAGAAGCCCCTGAAGCGGATGCCCATCCTCAAGGCGGTCCGCCAGGCCGCCGAGCGGCAGCAGCTGGTCACCGAGAACCGGACCCTCAAGCGCGAGCTCAAGGCCCTGCGCAGCACCACCGGGACCCGGCCCATCGTCGGGACCTCGCCGGCGCTCCGCAAAGCGCTGGAGGTCGCCGAACAGGCGGCCCCGTCGACGGCCAACGTGCTGGTGCTGGGCGAGAGCGGCACCGGCAAGGAGCTGCTGGCCCGGCACATCCACGAGCGCTCCGGCCTCGAGGGGCCCTTCGTGGCCGTGAACCTCGCCGCCCTCCCCGAGACCATCGTCGAAGCCGAGCTCTTCGGCCACGAGAAGGGCGCTTTCACCGGGGCCGCCACCCGCCGCGAGGGCCGCATCGCGCAGGCGGCGGGCGGCACGCTCTTCCTCGACGAGATCGGCGAGCTGGCCCCCTCGGTCCAGGTGAAGCTCCTCCGCGTCCTCGCCGAGGGCGAGTACGAGCCCCTGGGCGGTACCACGCGCAAGGCGCGCTTTCGGCTCATCGCGGCCACCAACCGGGATCTCCTGGAGGCCTCGCGCCATGGCGACTTCCGCGAGGACCTCTACTACCGGCTACACGTGATCGCGCTCACCAGCCCGCCGCTCCGGGACCGCCGGGAAGACGTGCCGCTCCTCGCCGACCACTTCGTCACCGTGTACTGCGGCCGGAACGGGCGCGCGCCGATGGTCATCGAGCAGCCGGCGCTGGACAAGCTCATGGCCTATGGATGGCCCGGCAACGTCCGCGAGCTGGAGAACGTGGTGGAACGGGCGGTCGTCCTCTCCAAGGGCGAGGTCATCGGTCTGGCGGACCTCCCCGAGTCGGTGGCTCACGCCGAGCACAAGAGCGAGGCCATGCGCTTCGCCATCGGCACCCCGCTCAGCGAGATCGAGCGGACGGTGATCCACCACACGCTCGAGCACACCAAGGGCGACAAACAGCTCGCGGCGCAGCTCCTGGGCATCAGCGCGCGCACGATCTACCGGAAGCTCGCGCCCTCGAGCGGCGAAGGGGAAAACGGCTCCCCCGAGGGTCTGACCGACTGACACATTGTCAGGCTGGGGATTCGGCCTGCCACCTTGGCGAGAAGGTCGACCCCGGTCGCCCCTGGCTCACCGACCGAGGGGCCAATTCCTTCGGGAAATCGCCTGGTGACCGGCATCTCATCTGCTAGGCACGGTCGTTGCTGTAGCCACCCCCGGGGGCCTCGCCCCCACGCACGAGCTCAACGTGGAAGCCCAACCCCAGAAGCGCATCGCCGTCGCCATCATCCTCGGCACCCTCGCGTCCGTCGCCTTCTTCCTGGCGCAGGGCACGACGGGACTCCTCGGCGCCGCCTTCCTCCGCACCGGAGAAGGCGAGTTCGTCGCCGCCGCCTCGCCCGCCGCCATCGCAGCCGCGGCCGGCGGATCGGGTCGCAAGGACGACACCTCGATCCTCACCCGCAACATCTTCGACCACGAGCAGGGCTCGATCCTCACCGAGGAGGTCGAGGAGGAAATCGTCGACCCGCCGGTGACGGACCTCGATGACGTCGATCCCAACCACCTCCCCACCTGCACCGGCTCGGTCCGCCTGGTGGCGGCGGTGCTCAACACCCGGCTGCCCGAGTGGTCCTTCGCGGCCATCGTCGGCGCCGCCGGCAAGGCGATGCTCTACCGCGCCGGCCAGGCCGTCGACGGCAACCAGCTCATCGCCATCCGCTCGGAGAGCGTGGTGATGGAGCAGAGCGGCCGCGCCTGCCGGCTGGGCATGTTCGGCGTGGAAGAGGCCGCCCCGGTGGCGCGCCCCGCGGTCGTCGCCCAAGCCGAGGAGCGCCCCACGCCGCCCGGCCGCGACGAGGGGAACATCAGCGCGTCGGACATGGAGTCCGGCATCACCCGGGTCTCCGACACCAACTTCCGCGTCACCCGCGGGCTGGTCGATCAGGTCCTCGCCAACCAGGCCGAGCTGATGCGCACCGCCCGCGTGATCCCCCACGAAGAGAACGGCCGCGTCGTCGGCGTGAAGCTCTACGGCATTCGCCGGAACAGCCTGCTCGGCCGCCTCGGCGTCCAGAACGGCGACATGCTCCGGACCATCAACGGCTTCGACATGAGCAGCCCCGACAGCGCCCTCGAGGCGTACGCGCGGCTGAGAGAAGCCGACAACCTCACCCTCTCGGTCGTCCGCCGCGGACAGCCGATGACCATCGACTACAACATTCAGTGACGGACCTCGAGAAGTGCGACTGAAATACGCTCTCCCCCTGCTCTCGAGCGCCGCCGCCTTCATGGTGGTGGGCCTCAGCCTCGCGAGCGCGCAGCCGCCGGAACGCCCGACCCCGCCCCGCGTGCAGGTGCGTCCGCCCGGAACCGCGCAGCCCGCCGAGCCGACGAAGCAGACGCCCTCGGGCGCCGATCAGTTCCAGACCGGCATCGAGTTCGAGCCCATCCCGCCGTCGACGCGGGTGACCTTCAACCTCGAGGACGCCGACCTGCCCGACCTGGTCCGGCTGATCTCGTCCATCACCGGCAAGCGCTTCATCCTCCCGGGCAAGACGCGCTCCATCAAGGCCACCGTCTACGCGCCGACCAAGGTCACCGTCCGCGAGGCCTACAACGCCTTCCTCTCGATCCTCGAGGTCAACGGCATGACCGTGGTCCCCTCGGGCCGCTACCTGAAGATCCAGGAGAGCGCGAACATCGAGAACCAGCCGGTCTCGCTCTACACCGGCGGCTCCCCCACCCCCAGCGACGACCGCTACGTCACCCGGCTGCACCGGATGACCAACATCAGCGCCGAGGACGCCAGCCAGCTCCTCGGGCGCTTCAAGTCGCCCTCCGGCTCGGTGACGGCCTACGCGCCGACCAACACGCTGATCATCACCGACACCGGTCGGCAGATCCGCCGGATGCTCAGCATCCTCCAGTCCATCGATGTGCCCCGCACCGGCGAGCAGGTGTGGATCGAGCCCATCCACTACGCGGACGCCACCGAGGTGGCCGAGAAGCTCCGCGAGATCTTCCCCGACTCGAGCGCCTCCTCCAGCGGCGGCTCCTCGGGCGCGGCGGCGACTCCGGCGCGGCGCGCGGCGACCCGGGCCGCGGCCCGGAACAGCCCGGCCCAGGCGTCGGCGGCCACCTCGGCGGCCCCGGCCACGGTGGGCTCGGCGGCGCCGGCGCGCATCACCAGCATCATCCCCGAAGAGCGCACCAACTCGCTGATCATCCTGGCCACCGAGCGCGCCTATCTCCGCATCCTGGAGATGGTCCGCTACCTCGACGTGCCCCTCGAGGGCGAGGGCCGGATCCACGTCCACTACGTCCAGAACGGCAACGCCGAGGACATCGCCAGCACCCTGTCGAGCCTCATCGGCGGCGGCAGCGGGAGCTCCTCGACCCCGGCCGGCGGCGCGGCGCGGCGGACGCCCGGCGCGGCCAGTCCGGCCGCAGCGGCCGCGGCGGGCGACCTCTTCGAGGGCGAGATCCGGGTGACCACCCACGAGCCCACCAACGCTCTGGTGATCACCTCCTCGCTCCACGACTACGCGGCGCTCCGCCGGGTCATCGACAAGCTCGATCGCCCGCGGCGCCAGGTCTTCATCGAGGCCGTGGTGATGGAGCTCCAGGTCGACCGCTCGTCGTCCCTGGGCCTCTCCTTCCACGGCGGGTTCCCGGACGCGGCCACCGACGGTGACCTCGCCCTCTTCGGCTTCAACGCCGGCAGCTCCATCGGCTTCCCGGCCAACGAGGAGAGCCTCACCGGCATGGCCCTCGGCATCCGCGGTCCCGAGCTCGAAGGCATCACCCAGAGCGTGGGCCTCTCCATCCCGGCCTTCGGCATCGCCCTGAACGCCCTCGCCTCCACCGGCGACGCCAACGTCCTGTCGACGCCGCACATCATCGCGATGGACAACGTCCAGGCAGAGATCAACGTCGGTCAGAACGTCCCCCTGCAGACCAACGGCATCGCCGGCGGTCTGAGCAGCCTGAGCGGCCTCGCGGGTCTCTCCGGCCAGACGTCCAGCACCAGCGGGCTCGGCGCCCTCGGCGGGCTCACCAGCCTCGCGGGCGGCCTCGGCGGCGGCGTCCAGCGTCAGGACGTCGGCACGATCATCCGGATCACCCCGCACATCAACGAGCACGACGAGGTCCGCCTGGAGATCGAAGAAGAGATCTCCGAGGTCGGCGCGGCCCAGGGTGATCTCGGCGTGGTGCCCATCAACCGCCGGACCGCCAAGACCGAGGTCATGGTCCGTGATCAGCAGACCGTGGTCATCGGTGGCCTGATGCGCGAGTCGGTCAGCCGCAGCGAGACCAAGATCCCGATCCTCGGGGACATCCCGCTGCTCGGCGCGCTCTTCCGCCGCCAGAGCACCACCCGGCAGAAGAACAACCTCCTGCTCTTCCTGACCCCCTACATCATCCGCGACATGCGCGACCTCCGCGCCATCTACGAGCGGAAGATGCGCGAGCGGCAGGAGTTCCTCGACCGCTACTTCGTCTTCGGTGACCACGAGTACGAGCCGCCGGTCGACTACAGCCGCACCCGCGGTCTCCTCCTGGAGATGTTCAACGAGATGGCCGAGCTCGAGGCCGAGGCCGCCCTGGCCGCCGCCCTCGAGTCCCAGCCGCCGCCCGAGCACGTGCCCCGCGCGCCGGTGGGCATGATCGAGCGCGAGCCCGGCGAGCGCGAAGAAGGGGACGTGATCATCGGACCCGATGGGGAAGAAGAGGTCGGCGGCGACGTCGCCGAGCTTCCCCAGGAAGCGCCGCCCAACGACGACGTCGTGGTGGAGGAGCCGGAATGAACGATTACCTCGGCCAGATCCTGATCCGCCGGGAGCTCCTCGACCAAGAGGTGCTCGCCGGGGCCCAGACGATGGCCGACGAGAAGGGCGTCGACCTCCTCGACGTCCTCCTCGCGACCCGCGCCGTCGAGGAAGACCAGCTCCTCCGGGCCCTCGCCGACGAGGTGGGGATGCCCTTCCTCGAGACCATCGACGCCGAGAAGGTCCCCGACGAGCTCGTCGACGCGGTGCCCATCAACTTCGCTCGGCAGCACCACGTGCTGCCCTACGCGCAGGACGCGGACGCCGTCTACGTGGCGGTCGCCGACCCCCTGGACCCCTTCCCCCTCGACGACCTGCGCGCGCTCCTGGGCCGGCCCATCGAGGCCCGGGCCGCGACGCGCGAGTCCATCGACGACGTCATCAACCGCGTCTACCAGCGGAAGCAGGATGCGTCGCTCCAGGAGGCCAAGGACGGCGAGGACGTCGAAGAGCTCCAGGACATCATCGATCAGACCGACGAAGCGCCGGTCATCCGCTGGGTCAACGACCTCTTCTACGGCGCGGTCAAGGACCGCGCGTCGGACATCCACATCGAGCCCACGGACGACAAGGTCATCGTCCGCTTCCGCATCGACGGCCGCCTGGTCCTGCGCAAGGAGGCCCACAAGGGCAACCTCTCGAGCATCGTCGCCCGCGTGAAGATCGAGGCCGGCTTGAACATCGCCGAGAAGCGCCTCCCGCAGGACGGTCGCATCACGAAGAAGATCGCCGGCAAGGTGGTCGACGTTCGTGTGTCGACGATCCCGACGGCCAAGGGTGAGCGCATCGTCATGCGTATCCTCGACAAGGCCAACATCATGCTGGACCTGGTCGACCTCGGCTTCGCGCGCCGTGAGCTCGACCTGCTCAACCACATGATCCACCGGCCGAACGGGATCCTCCTGGTCACCGGTCCCACCGGCTCCGGTAAGACCACGACGCTCTACGCCTCGCTCAACCGGATCAACACGCCGGACAAGAACATCCTCACCGCCGAGGATCCGGTCGAGTACGAGCTGCGCGGCATCGGGCAGCTCCACGTCCAGGCGAAGATCGGCCTGACCTTCGCGTCCGCCTTGCGCTCCTTCCTGCGCCAGGACCCGGACGTGATCATGGTCGGTGAGATTCGTGACCACGAGACCGCCGAGATCGCGATCCATGCATCGCTGACCGGTCACCTCGTGCTCTCCACCCTGCACACCAACGACGCCCCCGGTGCGATCAACCGGATGGTCGAGATGGGCGTGCAGCCCTTCCAGATCAGCTCGTCGGTGCTCGGGGTCCTGGCTCAGCGCCTGGTGCGCCGGCTCTGCGTGAACTGCCGCGAGCCCTACCGGGCCACCGAGCAGCAGCTCATCGAGCTGGGCATCGACATGTCGCGGGTCGATCAGACCCTCGCCGATCTCCGGCGCGTCGCGGCCACCACGGTCATGGGGCGCAGCTCCCATCCGCCGCCCATGGACGAAGAGCTCGGCGACGACGACCTCGAGCTGGTGGAGGACCCGACGGTCGTCCGCGAGGTCCACACCGCCGAAGAGGAGGCCGCTCCCGGCGGGCTCTTCGCCCACCTCCAGAGCGACGGCGGGATGCCCATCTTCTACAAGGCCGTCGGCTGCGACGAGTGTGGCCAGACGGGCTACCGGGGCCGGATGGGCATCTTCGAGCTGATGGTCATCGACGAGCCGGTGCGGAAGGCCATCCTGGCCAACGCCGACAGCAAGACCATCCAGAAGATCGCGCGCGACCGCGGCATGCGCACCCTCCGGGAGGATGGCGCGCGGCAGGTCATCGCCGGTGTCACCAGCGTCGAGGACGTCCTCGCCGCCACCCAGGCCACCGAGCTGGAGGCCGCCGAATAAGCCATGGCCGTCTTCGCCTACAAGGGGATCGACGCCTCCGGTCGCAACGTCAAGGGCGTGCGCGACGCGGAGTCGCCGCGCGCGCTGCGCAACGTCCTCAAGCGCGACGGCGTCATGGTCACCGAGGTCCTCGAACACGACGAGGCGGCCAAGAAGAGCGCCCGCGAGATCGATCTCAAGCGCTTCTTCCGGCGGGTGTCGATCCTCGAGATCGCCATCTCCACGCAGCAGCTCGCGGTGCTCCTCCGGGCGGGCATCCCGCTGGTGGAGGCGCTCACCGCGCTCATCGACCAGCTGGAGAAGCCCGAGCTCAAGGCCGCCTTCACCGACGTCCGCGACAAGGTGAACGAGGGCATCAGCCTGGCCGACGCCCTCAAGGGCCACCCCAAGTACTTCTCGCATCTCTACGTGAGCATGGTCGCCGCGGGCGAGGCCTCGGGCACCCTGGAGGTCGTCCTCGCCCGGCTCTCCGAGTTCCTCGACGCCCAGGCCAAGCTCAAGGGCAAGGTGACCAGCGCCCTGGCCTATCCGGCCTTCATGGCGCTGATGGGCTTCGGCATCGTGCTGGTCATGATGACGGTCGTCGTCCCCAAGGTGACGGCGATCTTCGACGACTTCGGCGAAGCCCTGCCCTGGTACACCCGGGCCCTCAAGTTCTCCAGCGAGATGCTGGTGGGCTATTGGTGGCTCTTCATCCTGCTGGTCATCGGCGCCGTGTATGGCTTCCGCCGCTGGAAGGCGACCGAAGAGGGCAAGGACAAGTGGGACACCTTCATCCTGAAGATCCCGCTCATCGGCAACCTCCTGCTCATGGTGGCGGTCTCGCGCTTCTCGCGGACCCTGGCCACGCTGCTGACCAGCGGCGTCCCCGTGCTGCAGGCCATGGACATCACCAAGAACGTCCTCGGCAACCGGGAGCTCTCCCGGGTCATCACCGACGCGCGCGAGAGCGTCCGCGAGGGCGAGGGGCTCAGCAAGCCGCTCAAGGCCTCGGGCCGCTTCCCGCCGATCGTCACGCACATGATCGCCATCGGCGAGCGCTCGGGTCAGCTCGAGGAGATGCTCGAGCACGTGGCCGCCGCCTACGACCAGCAGGTCGACGTGCGGGTGCAGACGGTCACCAGCCTCCTCGAGCCGCTCATCATCGTGCTCATGGGCGGCATCAGCGGCGGCATCGCCTTCTCGATCCTGATGCCCCTCCTCCAGATCAACGAGTTCGTCGGGTGAACGCCGATGGTGCAGACCAAACGACGCAAGAGCCGCCGCAGCAGCGTCGCCCTCCCCTGGGAGGAGCGGGGCAGCTTCTGGCGCCGGCTTCTGGCCGGCCCGCGCTGGAAGGTCGCCCTGGTGGCCCTGGCGCTGGTCTGGGTGGGCTCGCTCCTGTGGCGGGCCGCCGACGAGCGGGCGCGGGTCCGGCAGACCCGACTGGCCATCTCGGAGACCCAGCGCGCGGTGAGCGCCTTCCGCTCCGAGGTGGGCCGCTGCCCGCGCTCCACGACGGAGCTGCTGCACCCGCCGCGCTCGCGCACGCGCTACCTGCGCAACAAGCCCCGCGACGGATGGGGCCGACAACTCTGGGTGCGCTGCCCCGCGCAGGGCGATCCCGATGGCTCCGAGGTGGTGTCCGCCGGCCCGAGCGGCGACTTCCTGGAAGCGGACAACATCCAGTGACGTTCCCCCCCAAGACCAACCCCGCGCCTGCGAGCCCGGGACGAGAGGCAAGACTCATGGAAACGAAGATGCAGAAGCTCATCCGGCGCCGTCGGCGCCACCCCGAGGGCATGACCCTCGTGGAGATCATGATCGTCGTCATCATCATGGCGCTCATCGCGACCGCCGTCGGTGTCGCCGTGCTCCCGCGCCTCGAGAAGGCGCGCATCGACAGCACCAAGACCAGCGCGCAGGCCATCCGCTCCGCGGTGACGATGTTCCTGGCGGAGAACCCGGCCGGGGGCTGCCCCAACACCGAGGACCTCACCTCCGGCGGCTTCCTCGACGAGGACAAGTCCACCGCCGACGCCTGGGACGGCGAGTTCGAGATCGAGTGCAACGGCACCCGCGTCAGCGTGGTCTCGGCTGGCCCCGACAAGCAGTTCGGCACCGAGGACGACATCCAGTAATCATGCGCGCCCTCGCCGCCAGCTCCGTGCTCCCCTCGCGCCGCCCGCGGCGCCGGGGCCGGGCTGCGTCGCAGGGCGCGTTCTCGCTCGTCGAGATCCTGATCGTCATCGTCATCATGGCGCTGGCGGTCGCGGGGCTGACGATGGGCTTCAGCGCCCTGGGGCGCTCGCGCTTGCGCAGCGCCGGGGTGAAGATCGCCGCCGGCGCGAAGTTCGCCTATCACCGGGCGATCACCCAGGGGAAGACGGTGCGGATGGTGCTGGACTTCGACGCCGGCACCCTGGGCTTCGAGGAAGCCCACGGCCGGGTCACGCTGCGGGACACCTCGCGGAACGACTGGACCCTGGACGACGACGACGAGGACGACGACGGATCCGTCGACGCCTGGTCCTCGGCCCAGGCGAACCTGGAGTCGGCGATCACCGCGTCGATCGGTCGCTCGCCCTTCGGCCCCATCGCCGACGAGGACGGCGAGCCGATGGAGCGCTACCAGCCGCGGGTGCTGGACGGCGTCCGCTTCACGCGCCTCTTCACGCCCCACGAGCTGGAGCCCCGGGAGTCCGGCAAGGGGTACATCTACTTCTTCCCCGGCGGGCACACCGAGCACGCGGTGGTGCAGCTCGAGAACCCCGACCTCCGCGTGTACAGCGTCGAGATCCACGCGCTCACCGGGCGCGCCGAGATCTTCCCCCACGCGGTGGAGCCCGAAGAGCTCACCGAGGAAGACCTGAGGGACCCCGGATGAAGCGGACGCAGCGAACGAAGCGGATGCAGGGGATGCAGCGGATGCAGGGGCGCGCGTCGGCGGGCTTCACTCTCCTCGAGGTGATGATCTCCGTGGCCATCCTGGCCATCGGGATGACGGCCATCTTCGCCTCCGAGGTCCAGTCCATCGACGCCGGGACCACGGCGCAGGGCTACAACGTCGCGACCCTCCTCGCCCGCTGCAAGATGGGCGAGATCGAGGAGGAGCTGGCCACCAACGGGCTCCCCGCCGTGGACGCCAAGGACCGCGACGAGTGCTGCGAGGGCGCCGAGGTCGAGGGCTTCACCTGCGAGTGGTCCGTCGACCGCGTGGTGCTCCCCGACGACGCCCTGATGGGCGAAGAGGGCGACGAGGGCGGTCTCCTGAGCGACTCCGGATCCCAGACCGGTGTGCTCGACGGCATGCTCTCCGGGGCCTCGCCGCTGGGCGCCGCCGCCGGCCAGGACGGCATGGCCGAGATGGCCATCGGGATCGCCTTCCCGGTCCTGAAGCCGGCCATCGAAGAACAGGTCCGGCGCGCGACGGTGACGGTCACCTGGAAGCATCACCGCCGCGACATGAGTTTCGACGTCGTGCAGTACATCGTCGCCGAGCAACCCCCCGCCGACCCGACGGCGAACCCATGAAGCGGACGCGACGCACGGCGGGCGTGACCCTGGTGGAGGCGATGGTCGCCATCACCATCCTGACCATCGTCTCCACGTTGGTCTGGGGCGCCTACGACCAGACGCTGCGCAACAAGCAGCGGGTCGAGGGGAACGTCGATCGGAACCACCAGATCTTCGCCGCCCTGGACCGGATGCAGCGCGAGCTGAGCATGGCGTTCGTGTCCATCCACTTCAACGAGAGCCCCTCGCTCCAGACGGTGCGCACCTGCTTCATCGGCAAGGACCACGGCGAGCGGGACCGGATCGACTTCACCAGCTTCTCGCACCAGCGGCTCATCGCCGACGCCCACGAGAGCGACCAGAACGAGCTCTCCTACTTCATCACCAGCCACCCGGACGACCGGCGCATCAAGGTGCTCGCGCGCCGGGAGCAGAACCGCATCGACGACGACCCGCAGGAGGGCGGCCACATCGCCATCCTGGTGGAGGACGTCGAGGGGCTCGACCTCGAGTACCTCGATCCGGTCAGCAACACCTGGCAGCGGAACTGGGACACCACCCAGACCACCGGCCAGCCCAACCGGCTCCCTAGCCAGGTGCGCATCACGCTCACCGTGCCCAACCCGCACCGCCGCGGCGCCGAGCTCACCTACGGCACCCGGGTGACCATCCCGGTGACCCACGCCCTGAACCACTCCGTCTACATCTCCCGCTGAAGCTCCCGAAACCGTCCCATGATCCGCCGCCAATCCCCCTTGCAGCCCGGTCTGACCGGCTCCGCCACGCGGTGCCGAGGTCGCCGCCGTGCGCGCAAGGATCCGCGGCAGAAGGGCATCGCGCTGGTCATGGCGGTCACCGCCATCGCCATCCTCACGGTGGTGCTCGCGGACATGCACGAGAGCACGTCGACGGCCTACGCCATCTCCGTCGCCAACCGCGACCGGCTCAAGGCGGAGTACATGGCCAAGAGCGGGCTCAACCTGACCCGGCTCCTGGTCGCCAAGGAGCCGGCCATTCGCCAGGTGGTCACGCCCTTCTACCAGGCCCTGGTCGGCCGGCCGCCGCCCCAGCTCCCCATCTGGACCATGGCCAACGATCTGCTGAAGCCCTTCTGCGACTACGAGGCGACCCAGCGGATGAACACGGGCATCGACTTCCGGGCCGCCGACGGCCTGGGGGACACCGACGCCACCTGCACCATCGTCTCCTTCGCCGAGAACTCGAAGATCAACGTCAACGCGCCGCTGAACTTCACCGGCGACCGGGCGCGGCGCTCCATCTCGATGCAGCTCTTCGCGATGATGGGCGGCTACCAGTCCCCCAGCCCCTACGACCCGCTCTTCCAGAACCTGGACCGGGACGGCCAGCTCACCAGCCGCCTGGACGTGGTCTCCAGCCTCATCGACTGGTGGGACCAGGACACCGATCGCACGGTCTTCGATCCCGGACGCTCCACCGTGGAGTCCGGTGGCAGCGAGGAAGACCTCTACCGCCGCCTGGACGACGCCTACGATCCCAAGAACGCCCCCTTCGATTCGCTGGAGGAGATCCGCCTGGTGCGCGGCGTCGGCGACGACTTCTACGCCACCTTCGTCGAGCCCCAGCCGGACAACCCCTCCGCGCGCATCGTGACCATCTACGGCTCGGGCGCGGTGAACCCCAACGAGGCCCCGCCGGAGGTCATCCTCGCCCGCCTCTGCAGCTACATCGAGAGCCAGCCGCTGTGCGTGAACCCGGTGCAGGCCTCGGCCTTCGTCCAGCTCCTCAACACGGTCCGCTCGCTCATCCCGGTCCCCTTCTTCACCCGGGTCAGCGACTTCCTGACCTTCGTCGAGGGCCGCGGCGGCCCCCGGGACCTCTACCCGATGCTCCAGGGGTTCCTGGGCGCCGACAACCCCCTGCTCTTCACCCCGGTGACCATCCCCGCCGACGTGCGCTCCGAGATCGACAACAGCTTCGTCACCGCGGCGCGAATCCTGACCATCGACGTCACGGGGCTGGCCGGATGCCGCTACTTCGATCAGGAAGAGGGCTACTGCGCCGGCGGCTATCGCGGGCGGGTCCGGCTCAACACCGTCGTCAACTTCCACGAGCTCTGGACACCACCGCCGCCGAACGCCGGCGGCATGCCCGGGCTCGGCGTCTACCACTACTACCGGGTCGAGTGACCGCCGCCGGTATGTCGCTCCCCGCTTTCCCGAACCCTCCACGGAGACCCCGCTAGAACCATGGCTCGCATCCTCGGACTCGACATCGACACGCACACCGTGCGCGCGGTGCTCGTGCGTTCGTCGTTCGGCCGCATCGAGCCCCTGCGCTACCTCGAGGCCCCCATCCGCCTCCACGAGGAGCCGGGGAAGCCGCCTGGGACGCAGGGCGCCGCGGCGCCGCCGCCGCCCGGCCCGATCGCCAGCGGCCACGCGATGCACAACCCGCTCGCCGACGACGCCGACCCCGCCTTCGGCGCGCCGCCAGCCCCCGGCGCCGAGCCGGCGGCCTTTGGCGGCGGCGCCTTCGGTGATCCGGCGCCTCAGACCGCCCCCTACGGGCAGCGGCCGCCCAGCCTGGAGCCCGCACCCGGCTTGGCCGAGTCGCTGGAGCCCGACGACGAGGCGACCAACCCCGCGATGGCCGTCCCGATGGACGAGCCGCCGGCGGAGACCGACGACCTGACGCCCGAGGAGCGAGCCCGGCGCCGCGCGATCCAGGAGATCGTGGCGCGCATCGAGCCGCCGCCGGACATCGTGGTCGCCGGCCTCGACGGCAAGGAGGCTTCGCTGCGGATCCTCGAGATCCCCGCCGGCGTGGCCAAGAAGGACGGCAAGATCGCCGAGGTCCTGCCCTTCCAGCTCGACGACCTGGTGCCCTTCGACATCGACGACACGGTGGTCGATCACCAGGTCATCGGGACCGACGGCGCCGTGGTCCGGGTCCTGGCGACCGCGGTCCCCAAGGAGACCGTCGCCACGCGCCTGCGCGAGCTGGCCGCGGTGGGCGTCGATCCCCTGATGCTCCCGGTGGGCGCCGCCGCCCTCGACGGTCTGGCGGCCATGGTGCCCGCGCTCGCCGAGGGCGGGCCCTACCTGATCATCGAGGTCGAAGAGTCGAACACCGAGCTCTGCGTCATGGAGGCCGGCGTGTGCACCTACGCGCGGAGCCTGGCCATGGGGCAGGACGAGCTGGCCGAGCCCACCCGCCGGCTCCAGGTGCTCGGCGCGTTCAAGCGCTCCCTCGGGGCCTACCGCGCCAGCGGCGGGCGCCCCCTCGAGCGGGCCTTCCTCGCCGGCGAGGGGGTCCGGCACCTGCACGCGCTGGAGACCTTCTTCAGCGAGCAGATCCTCGACGGTCTGGTGGTCGAGTCCCTGCCCATGCCCATGGCCGAAGGCACCGACGAGCTATCCCGCCCCCGCTTCGCGCGCGCGGCTGGCTTGGCGGGGCACGCGGTGGTCAAGGGCAAGCGGATCGACCTCCGCAAGGGCGAGTTCGCCAAGAGCCGCTCGCTGGGCCTCTTCCGCCAACACGGCCGGCTCTTGGCGGTGTGCGCGGCGGTCGTCTTCGTCAGCTTCGTCTTCGCGACCTGGGCCCGCTGGTCCGTGCTCGAGGCCGAGCAGGAAGAGCTGCAGACCCGGCTGGCCACGGTGACTGGCGAGCTCTTCGACGAGGAGACCCGCAGCGCCACCCAGGCCCGGGACCTCCTCGAGGGGGGCAGCAAGGTGGTCGACCCCCTGCCCACCATGACCGCCTTCGACGTCCTCGACGCGATCACTCGCTCGATCCCCGCGGAGATCCAGCACGACACCCGGCGGCTGGACATCGAGGTGGACGACGTCGCCCGGGAAGGCCGCTTCGAGCTCCAGGGCACCGTGGAGTCCATCGCCGAACGCGACACCATCAAGGCTCGCCTCGAGGAGCACGACTGCTTCACCGAGGTGGATCCGGGTCCGACCTCGCCGGGCCCCGGCAACGAGGGCCTGAACTACCGACTCGAGGTCACCATCAAGTGTCCGGGCGACGAGCCCCTCACGCCGGACGACAGCCGAGGGAGGAGCCGCCGTGGCCGGTCTTGACGACATCCGCTCGCAGATCGCGGGCTTGAACGAGCGTGAGCGCAAGATGCTCACCATCCTCGGCGTGGTCTTCGCCGCCATCGTGGTGATCCTGCCGCTCTACCTGATCTCCGCGAGCATCTCGGACATCGAGACCGAGAACGCAGCCATCGACGACGTGCTCCAGGAGATCCAGGAGGCCCGCGTCGACCTCGACCGGCGCGACGCCGAGCGCGAGGCCGCGATGGCGCGCTACGCCTCGCCGGCGCCCCCGCTGGGCAGCTTCGTGGAGAACGAGGCCAACCAGCAGGAGCTCCGTCTGCGCGAGGTCACCGACCAGCCGGAGCAGGTCTTCGGCGAGTTCCGTCGCCGCGAGGTCCGCGCGTCGATGCCCAACGTGGAGCTCCGGCCGGTGATCAAGATGGTCACCTCCATCGAGAACAGCCGCTACCCGGTCGCGGTCAGCCGGCTGCAGATCGAGAACTATCGGCGCGGAGGCTCCTACAACGTGGAGCTGGGCGTCATCACCTTCGACCGTGCTCAGCCCGCCGCCGAGGAAGGCGACGACGAGCGTCACGACGAGCCGCGCGGCCGCGCCGGCCCCCCCTCTCCGCCATGAGCCTCAAAGACACCCTCAGAGACCGCGCCGAATGGCTCGGCGAGAAGCTCGGACCCGTCGCTCGCCGGCTCGGCAAGTGGGTGGGCTACCCGCTCTTCTTCGTCTTCTGCTTCGTGCTCTTCGCGTACTGGACCTTCCCCTACGAACGCGCCAAGCGCTTCATCATCGAGAAGGTGGAGTACAGCGAGCGCGGGGGCCGGAAGGTGCCCAGCGGCTACGAGCTGGAGATCGTCGACCTCGGGCCCTCGGGGCTCACCGGTCTGTCGGCCACCGGCGTGCGCTTGGTGAAGCTCCCGGAGACCGCCGACGAGCGCCCGGTGGACGTGACCATCGAGGAGGCCAACGTCTCCCTCGGCGTCCTCTCCGCGCTCTTCGGGAACCTCAGCGTCGACTTCGACGTGGCCCTCGCCGGCGGCGACATCGTGGGCAACTTCACCCAGGGCGGCACCACCACCGAGATCGAGGCCACCATCGACGACGTGAAGCTGCGCCGCGTCGGCGTCCTCCGCGGCGTGGTGGGGCTGCCGATGGCTGGCAACCTGGGCGGCGAGATCGACCTGGTGATCGCCGAAGACCAGACGCAGACGGCCGGGACCATCGACCTGGCCATCGACGGCCTGGCCCTCGGTGACGGCAACGCGAAGCTCAAGATCGAGGGCCTCCCGGGTGAGGGCCTCACCGTGGAGCGCCTGGACGCGGGCAACGTCGAGCTCTTCGCCACCGTGGAAGAGGGCACCGCCACCATCGAGCGGCTCGAGGGCCGCGGGCCGGACATCGACCTCGACGGCGCGGGCTCGCTGCGCCTCCTCCAGCCCCTGCCGATGTCCCGGCTGGACCTGATGATCCGGGCGAACATCAAGGACTCCTACAAGGAGCGGAACGCCCGGACCCAGGGCATGTTCATGCTCGTGGACAACAACCCGCGGATCGGCGCGGCCAAGACCCCGGACGGCGCGCTCCAGTACCGGATCAGCGGGACCTTCGGCGGACGCATCAGCGGCTCCCCCGCCGGCCGCGCGCCGATGCCCGGCCGCTGAGCCCAGGGCGCGCGGCCCCCGCGCGCCCGCTCAGCAGCTCCCGCCGGGGCAGTCCGTGGTGACGGAGACCCCGGGCCGGCGGAGGCGCGCCTTCGCCGGCTCGGTGTTCACCGTCCAGACGTTGACCACCAGGCCCTGCGCACGCCAGCGCGCCAGCGCCTCCTCGGTGGCCAGGGACCGCTCGACCTCCACGATGCCGGTCCCCAGCCAGCGCGGGGCGCCGTCATGGCGGAGAAGGAACTCGGTGGCCGCGCCGTAGGGCGGCTCGGCCATCAGCCCGAGCGCCGTCACGATGCGCGGGTCCACGTCGCGGACGTAGTAGACGAAGCGGGGATCGAACGAGGAGACGAAGGCCCGGTCGTGGAGCCCGTGGCGCGCGATGAGCTCGGCGACGGCGCGAGAGGCCTCGTAGACCCGCGACTCCTCGTGCTTCAGCTCGATCTCGAGCTTCAGGTCCAGCGCGACCACCCGCTCGGCGACCTCCTCCAGGGTGGGGATGCGCTCATCCGAGAACCCGGCCCCGTCGGGCGTCCGCACCCGTAGCCGCTGGAGCTCCGCAGCGGTGTGCTCGGCCACGCGCCCTTCCCCGTCGGTGGTCCGCTCGAGGGTGCCGTCGTGGATGACCACCGGGACTCCGTCGCGGGAGAGCATCACGTCGACCTCCACCGCGTCGGCGCCGAGCGCGTGGGCGCCGTCGATGGCCGCCAACGTGTTCTCGGGGAAGTTCAGCGCGTCCCCTCGGTGGGCGATCTCCAGGCCCGCGAAGGCCGCCGCGTCGGGCGTCGGGGGCGCGGCCCCGAAGAAGCCGGTGGCGGCCACGAAGACCGCCAGGAAGACGTAGGTCAGCAGGATCCGCCGGATCCAGATCATCAGATGAGGCCCAGGGCGGTGGCCACCAGGCCCAGGACCGCGTGGAGCGCGGTGACGCCGACGAGCGACTGGTGCCGGTGATAGACCCAGCCGAAGAGCAGGCTCACCACGAAGGTCAGCACCGCGGCCTCGAGCGAGAGGTGCAGATGCAGGATGGCGAAGAGGGAGCTGGCGATGACGATGGGCTTGGCCGGCGGCGCGTCGGCCATGAAGCGCTCGAGGGACCCTTGCCCCACTCCGCGGGCGATGAACTCCTGGATGGCCGAATGGGGCACGTAGGAGAGCGCGTAGAAGAGGAGCTGGGGCCCGGTGTAGAAGTCGAGGGTCCGCCACGAGAAGAGCGGGTCCCCCGCGGGGCCGCGCACGAGCTTGAACCCGACGAGCACCGGGATCATCGCCAGCGCCACCAGGAGCCCCTCGCCCAGCGAGCGGGCCCAGCCCCGGCGGGTGACGCCGAAGTCCGCCAGCGAGAGCGAGTGAGCCCGAACGGTGACCACCGCCGGCACGAGGATGAGCACCAGGAAGAACCAGCGCATCCAGAGCTGGACCGTCGGCGACTCGTGGTCGTAGTTGGGGATCGCCGTCGAGATGGCGAAGAGCACGATGGTCGCGATGTAGAAGCGTCCGAAGGCGTTCTGCTCGCGCTGGGCGGCGATGGTGCTCTCCATGGCCGCGACCTGACGCCGGTTGGCGCCCTCGAGGCGCTCGACCTGGAGCGCGGCCAGGTTGGCCAGGAGCGCGGAGGCGACGCCGGTGGCCGCGGCGCGCTCGCGATCGATGACCAGCACCGTGGCCGGCGTGGTGGCGCGCACCGAAGCCGTGGCCGCTTCGCCCGAGAGGAAAGCCATCTCGCCGAAGTGGTCACCGGCCTCGAGGGTGGCCACCACGTGGGATCCGCCGGTGGACGGATCGGTGTACGCGACCTCCGCCACCCCGTGGAAGAGCACCTTGAGGGTCTCGTAGCGAACCCCCTGCTCGACGATCACGTCGCCGGCGGTGAACTGCTCCACCCGGCAGGCGTCCTGGAAGGCCTCGCGGAGCTCGGGGCCGAGCCCGCGGGTGAGCCGGAGACTCTGGAGGAGCTCGGCGCCGCGGCCGCTCCAGGTGAACGAGGCCGGCGGGCCCGAAGGCTCGCTCATCGTCGGGGTCGGATCTCCCGGGCCTTCGCGCAGGTTCGGACGATCACTCGACCCGCTGGATGATGTGGAACCCGAAGTCGGTCTTCACCACGTCGCTCACCGCGCCGGGGCTCATGGCGTAGACCGTCTCTTCGAACTCGGGCGCGAGCACGCCGCGACCGACGACGCCAACGTCGCCGCCGCGCTCGGCGGATCCGTCCTCGGACTTCTCCCGGGCGGTGGCCTCGAAATCCGCGCCGCCCTCGATCTCGGCGTGGATGGCCTCGGCCATGGCAAGCGCCTCGGCCTCGGTGCGCTCGACGCCGTCGGCGTTCCGGGCGCCGGCGTAGCGCACCAGGATGTGTCGCGGATGGACCAGCTCGAGCTCGCAGCGCTCGGCGAAGGCGTAGCCGTAGGGCGCCTCGATGACCTCGGTGCGCTCGCCGACCTCCAGACCGAAGACCGGCGCCTTCAGCACCTCGTGAGCCCGGGGCCAGCTCTCCTCGGTGTAGGTACCCAGGAGCCCGCCCCGGGGGCCGCTGGACGACGCGTCGGAGTTGGCGCGGGCAACCTCGGCGAAGTCCTGCCCGCCTTCGACCTGCGCGAGGAGCTCGGTGGCGCGGGCCTGGGCCTCTTCCTTCGAGCGGGTCACGCTGTCGGCAGCGGCGACGGCCCCCTGCCACGCGACCACCACCGCCCGCGCACACGCGAGCGGCGGGCCGTCGTACCGCAGGGCCGCGGGCTCCTCCGGCTCGGCCTCTTCCGCCACGGGCTCTTCCGCGACCGGATCCTCCGGAGTCGGCTCTTCGGCCGGCTCCTCGTCGCAGGCGGCGAGGGACAGAGCGAACGCGAGGGCGAGGGCCGGTTGACGCATGGCCCGGATGCTACGCGCTGCCCTTCGTCACCGGCAAGACGCGCGTGCCCGCTACACGACGCGCAGGCGCTTCTGCTGCTGGCTGCGGTCCAGCCGGTTGCCCGGGCGCACCAGCTCGCGCTGCGGTCGGTCCGCCGGAAGCTCGTCGAAGGCGCGCTTCCAGTCGCGGAAGCGGCCGCCGGCGTGGACCGCGTCCATCACCGCGCGGCCCTCGGCCCGGCCCCCCTGCGCCAGGACGTACTCCACCCACGCCCAGCGGGCGCTGGTGGCGCGGACGTCGACCCGGCCCTTCACGCCCTTGCGGAGGCGCTTCAGCCGGTCGTCGACCACCTTGATGCCCGCCCAGGGCGCGCCGTCCAGGGGTGTGTTCCGCTTGGCGCAGAAGGGCGCGATGCCCAAGGCCAAGGGGACGATCTTGGAGAGCTCGGTGCTGAACGCGATCAGCTCGTCGACGTCGGCGTCGGTCTCGTCGGGCAGGCCGAGCATCATGTAGAGCTTCAGCCGCTTGAACCCATGGGCCCGGGCCAGCTCGGCCGCGCGCACCAGGACGTCTTCGCGGGCCCGGCGCTGCACGGTGTCCCGGAGCCGCTGGCTGGCGCCGTCGCTCGCGGTGGTGAGCACCGTCTGCCCCGCGCTCCGGAGCGCGGCCACGAGCCGGTCGTTCAGGCGGTCCGCGCGCAGGGAGGAGAGGCCCACCTCGCGACCGCTGGCGACCAGCTCCTCCACGATGTCGGCGATCTGCGGGTGGTCGGTGGTGGCCGCGCCCACGAGCCCGACCCGCCGGGCCTCGGCGGGGACCAGCTCGAGGACCCGCTCTTTGGAGATCACCCGCATGCCGCCGTTGGTGGAGCGGCGCATCACGCAATAGGTGCAGCCGCGGTGGCAGCCCCGCTCCGGCTCGATGAGGAACATGTCCCGGAGCTCGGTGTGGGGCGTGAGGATCTGCGAGCGCGCGGGGATGAGCGCGTCGTCGGCCTTGGCCACCGGCGGCATCCAGTCCTCGCCCTCGCTGGGGAGGAAGGCGCTCTCGATGGACCGCAGGGCGACCAATGCCTCGGCCTTGGAGTGGACCCCGAAGAGCACGTCGAGGGCGGCGGGGAGGCTCTCCTCCGCCTCGCCCATGAGGACGCAGTCCACATAGGGCGCCAGGGGGAGCGGGTTGGAGAAGGTGAGCGGTCCCCCCGCCAGGATGAAGGGGTGGCGCTCGTCCCGGTCCTCGGCGAGGGGCGGGATGCCCGCGAGCTCGAGCGCCTGGATCAGGCCGGCGATCTCCAGCTCGTAGGCCACGCTGAGGGCCACCACCGGGTAGTCGGCCACCGGCCGGTCGCCCTCATAGGTGAAGAGCGGGGTGCGGCTGGAGCGGAAGGCCTCGATGTCGTCGGGCAGGAAGGCCCGATGGGCCGCGCGGCCCGGGGTCTGGTTCACCAGCCGGTAGAGGCTCTGGAAGCCCAGGGAGGACATCCCCACCGAGTAGGGGCTCGGGTATAGGAAGGCGACGGCCTCGGGCGCCTCCTCCACGAGGGTCCCGATCTCCTCCGACATGCGCTGCCGGACCGCGTCTCGCAGTTCGCGCGCGCTCGCCATCGTCAGCTCCTATAGCACCGGCCGGGGGCGCGGGCCGCCCGAGCCGTGCGGACTCAATGCACGGCGCTCCGCACCTCGCTCGGGGTCCGGCCGGTCCAGGTGGCGAAGGCCCGGTAGAACGAGTTGGGTTCCTCGAAGCCGAGGAGGAACGAGATCTCGCTGGGCGCCAGGTCGGTGCGCTCCAGGTAGTGGCGCGCGAGGGCTTCGCGCGTGGACTGGAGCACCTCCTGGAAGGAGGTCGCCTCGCCGGCGAGGCGCCGCTGCAACGTGCGCTTGCTGAGTCCCAGGCGCTTGGCCACCAGGTCGGCGGCGCCGCGGCCCGCCGGGAGCGCCTCGAGGAGCGCGGCGCGGACCCGGGCCTCGGTGGTGGCCGAGGCGTCCATCTGAGCCAGGCACTGCCGGAGCTGGGGCTCGAACATCGACCACATGCTCTCGTTGGAGGTGAGGAAGGGTCGGTCGAGATCCCGCGCGTCGAAGACCACCCGGCGCCGCGCCGCCGGGACCAGCGGGACGCCCAGGAAGCTCTCGTAGGCGGCGAGGTCCTCCGGGAGGCGATCCATCTCCACGGCCCGGGGCACCACCCGCTCCCGGGTTCCCAGCCGCGCCAGGGTCACGAAGAAGAGGAGCTCCAGGGTCACCAGGGACGCCGGCGGCTCTTCGACGGGGTCCAGCCACTCGAGCTCCACCGCGCAGCCTCCGTCCCGCTCGTCGAGGAGCAGGCGCATGGGTGCCACCAGCGGCTTGTAGTGCCGAATCCGCTCCAGCGCGACGCGCAGGTCGGGGCTGCAGAGCGCGGCGAAGAGCGCCGGGGCGAAGACGTCTCCGCGCAGGCGCTCGGCCACGTGCAGCGGCATGAGCGGGTCCCCCAGGGTCTCCTCGGCGGCGCGCCAGAGCCGGAAGTAAGCCGCCGTGGAAAGCCGCTCGCCGGAGCGGGCGAGCAGGTCCTCGGGGAGCCCCGCCCGGCGCAGGACGTCGGCGGGGTCGGCGCCGAAGTCCGCGAGGATGGAGCGCCACCCGGCGTCGAGGGCGTAGGTGCCCGCCGCGCTCACGCCGCGGCCCGCTCCTCGCCTCGCGGGGGCACGAGCCCGGCCTCGGCCTGCTGCTGAAACATCTCGATCACGGTCGTCGCCAGCGGCCGGTAGGTCAAGCCCAGCTCGCGGACGGCCTTGCCGTTGTCGCTCTTCCAGGGGAGCCCGATGTTCCGGGAGACCACCTTCCGGGTCAGCAGCGGGTTGGTCATCGGGCCGGCCAGCCACACCAGCCACTTGGGCAGGGTCCGCCGCGGGAAGGCGAAGCGCTCGCCGAAGTGCTCCCGGAGGATGGCGGCGACGTCGGCGAGGTCCGAGTCGTGCCCGACCACGATGTTCCGACCGTGGGCCTCGGGCCGGGTCCCGGCCCGGAGGTGCGCCTCGGCCACGTCGCGCACGTCGACGATGCCCATGCCCATCGCGGGCATCCCCATGGCGAAGGTCCCGTCGCCGAGCTGGCGCATGAGGCTGAAGCTCTCCGAGGTGGCGTCCGCGCGGACGCCGGGCCCGAGGACGAAGGCCGGGTTCACCACCACCAGATCCCAGCGATCCTGGGCCTCGGCGATGGCCCAGGCCTCCCGCTCCGCGAGCGTCTTGGAGAAGGCGTAGGGCTGGTGATCGAGGCTGGAGGACGTGTTCCATACCTCTTCGGTGAACACGCCCCCGGGCGTGCCTTCGAGATCCGCGTTGTCGCCGTAGATGGCCGCGCAGCTGCTGGTGACCACGACCCGGCGCACCGAAGGCTGGGCGTTGGCTTCCTCCAGCACGTTACGCGTACCGCGCTGCGCGGGCTCGACGAGCTGCTTCTGGGGGTCGGTGATCTCGCTCGTGAAAGGCGAAGCGGTGTGGAAGACCAGGGCGCACCCCTCCATCGCCTCGCCATAGGACCCGGGCTCGAGGAGATCCGCCCGGAAGAGCCGGAGCGTGCCCGGGAGCTCCTCGGCCATCGCCACCAGGTGCCCCACCTTGGCGGGGTCGTCCGGACGGCGAACCGGGGCGTGGACGGTGAAGCCCTCTTCGAGGAGACGGCGGACGAGCCACCCGGCGACGTAGCCGGTGGCGCCAGTGACGAGGACGGGAGCGGACGGGTCGATGGACATGGATACCTCCGAAAAGCGGACTCCTCGGAGATAGGGCCTCGGTCCCGGGCGCGCTCTCGCGGATGGCGCCACTCCACCATCCGATGGCGCCAGGTCAGCGGACGCTGTCGAAGAAGCGCGGCCAGCGGGGGCGGTCGCAGAAGTTCACGCCGCCGGGCTCGTCGTCGCACGAGAGGTAGATGAAGAGCGCCCGGCCCTTCACCCGCTCGATGGGCACCGCGCCGATGTGCGGGTTGGTCGAGTCGTTCGAACGGTCCCGGTGGTCACCGCGGACGTAGACGTGGCCGGGCGGCACGGTCACCGGCGGGCCGATGCGCTCGCCGTGGCCGCTGTCGCTGATGCGGAAGGAGCGCCCGGCGACGGTCTCCTCGTAGATGATGCACTCGTCGAGATCGTCGAAGGGATCTTCGAGGCGCTCGTCCGGATTGCAGGGCCCCACCTCGCGCCGCTCGACCAGCTCGCCGTTGCGGTAGAAGCCGTCCTCCCGCTGCTGCACGGTGTCCCCGGGGACGCCCATCACGCGTTTGACGATGTCCACGTCGTCGGCCGGGCTGTGGACGATGATCACGTCCCCGAGGTGCGGCTCGCCCCAGGAGAGCACCGCCTCGTTCATCTTGGGCAGGAAGAGCCCGTAGAGCATCTTGGCGACCACCACCCGGTCGCCGTTGAGGAGGGTGGGCTCCATCGAGGGGCCGTCGATCTCGAAGGCCTCGAAGAGCACGATGCGGATGAAGACTGCCAGGAGGACCGCGCCGCCGATGGTGCGGACGTTGGCCTTGAAGCGGTCCCAGCCCTCGTCGTCCTTCTTGGCGGGCTTGGGCTTGGCCCTCTCGGCCTCGGCCGGGGTTCGGGTCTCGTCCGCCGCTTCGGGCGGAGTGTCCTTCGCGACGCTCATCCGTGCACCGTCGGTCCCAGGGGGAGCATGTGGGCGATCTCCGCCTCGCGCTCGGCGAGCCGGTCCAGGCGGCGCCGGGCCTCGGCGCCGAAGTGCTTCTCGGCGAGACCGCGAAAGAGGCTGAAGTGGCGGGCCTCGGCGGCCATCAGCCCGCGATAGAAGTCGGCCAGCTCGGCGTCCGGCACGCCCTCGGCGAGCACCTGGAAGCGCTCGCAGGAGCGGGCCTCGATGAGCGCGGAGACCAAGAGTCGGTCGAGCATCGCCGGAGCCTCGCCGTCCTGCCGGGCCGCCTTGCGCAGGGCGCCGACGTAGTCGTCCTTGGCCGGTCGTCCGATGCCGGCGGAGCGGGCCTCGAGGTGCTCGCAGACCTGCCGGAAGTGGGCAGTCTCCTCGCGCGCCAGCTTGCTCAACGGCTCCACCAGGTCCGGGGCCTCGTCGCCGAAGCGGCCGACCATCGACAGCGCGCTCTGCGCGGCCTTGAGCTCGCAGTGGGCGTGGTCGGCGAGGAGCCCCGGGACATCGGTCATGACCGCGTCGATCCAACGAGGATCCGTGGGCTGAAGGAGGTGGAGCATCGTCGACGGCCGAGCGAACCCCCGGTCTAGTCGCCGGCTTCGAGGGGGTCAAGCAGCGTGCCAGGACCGACGCGGAGCGGGTGCTGAGTCGTCCCTGGCGTGGCATGGTCCGCCGGTGCGCGTCCTCGCCTTCGACTCCTCCAGCTCCACCGCCTCGGCGGTGTTCGCCACCGCCGACTCGGTCCTCGCCGCCCGCCGAGCCGAAGTGAAGCGCCACGGCACCGCGCTCCAGCCGCTCCTGGAAGAGGTCCTCCGGGAGGCCGGCGCGAGCCTGGACGACGTGGAGCTGATCGCGGTGGGCCTCGGCCCGGGGTCCTTCACCGGGACCCGGATCGGGGTCGCGGTCGCCAAGGGGCTCGCGTTCGGCCGCGGCCTGCCGCTGGTAGGCGTGGGCTCGCTGGAGGTCTTGGCCGCCGGGTTCCCCGGCGAGGGTCTCCGGGCGCCCCTGGTCGACGCGGGTCGGGGCCGGGTCTACGGCGGGGTCTTCGCGACCGACGGCGGCGGCGTGGCGCTCCGGGGCGCGCTCTTCGACCAGACGCCGGAGGCGGCGCTGACCCAGCTGGCCGAGCAAGGCCCGGTGACGGTGCTCGGCTCCGGGGTCGCTCGCTACGAGGCCCTGGCGGCCCACGACGCGCGCACCGCGGGCGACGAGACGCCGGACGCCGCCGTGCTGGCCCGCCTGGCGATCCACCGGGCCGCCGCGGGCCGGCTCGCCGAGCCGACCCTGGAGCCCATCTACGTTCGCGCCAGCGACGCGAAGCTCCCCGCCCGGGCTCAGGCGGTCAGCGACTCGTAGAGCGCGCCGTGGAGGCGGGCGCTCCGCTCCCAGGAGGAGTCGATGCGCATGACCCGCCGGCGCAGGTCGGGGAAGCCCGGACGGGTCACCGCGGCGATGGCGCGCCGGATGGCTCCGAGGAGCTCTTCCTCGTCCTTGGCCTCGAAGAGGAAGCCGCTGCCGGACTCCAGGTTGGCGTCGGCGTCGACGATGACGTCGGCGGCGGCCCCCACCCGGGGCGCGACCGGCACGGCGCCGTAGCGCTGCGCGATCATCGGGTCGGCGCCGTCGGGCGCGTGGTCGGTCAGGATCACCGCGAGGTCCGCGCCGGCGCGAGCCCGGTGAGCCAGGGTCTTGCCCTTGCCCCAGCGAACCTGGAAGCGGTCGGGCCAGCGCTCCTGGATCTCGACGAGCGCCTCGCGCAGCCCCGACTCCTCGGGCGGCTCGATGGCGACCACCTGGACGTCGTTGCGCATCACGCGGGGCGCGACCTTGACCAGACGGCGCCAGGCCTCGACCTCGGTGCCCACGGCTACCAGGAGCGGGACCTCGGGCCGCGCGGGCAGCTCGAGGGTCCGCTGGAGCTCTGCCTTGCAGTGAGCCTTGCCGCGCAGGTCGACCGGATCGAAGCGGGCGGGCAGCTCGGGATCGGTGAGCGGATTCCAGATGGCCTCGTCCAGGCCGTGGGCGATGCCGCGGATCTCGCGGCTGCCGAGGGCCTCGCCCAGGGCGTCGCGGACCACGCTGGCCAGGCTGGGCGAACCGACGGTCACCGCCTCGGCGCAGCGGGCGCCGGCGGCGAGCACGCCTTCGTTGCCGACCCCGGCGAACATCCCCGCGTCGACCGAGGGTCCCTGGGCCCGCGTGTCGTGCACGGTGAGCACCGAGGGGAGCTCGACGCCGGCATCACTGGCCGCGGCGAGGGCGGCGGCGCCGACCCAACCGTGACCGTGGACGACCTGCCAGCCGGGCTCGTTCTTCGCCAGGAGGGCCGCCGCGGCGCGCGCGAAGACCGCCGCCCGGAGCGCGGCGTCGTCGCCCTCCTCCAGGGAATCCACGGAGTGGAAGAGGGTCTCGTGGCCGATGAAGATCGTCTCCACGCCCGCGATGGTGCGACCGCTCCACTGCTCGCAGGCGTACTCCTCCCCACCGACCTGGAAGGTCAGCTTGGTCAGGCGACGCGCGAGCGAATGACGGGCCGGCTCGATGCCGCGCAGGAGCGGCAGGATCACGGTCACCTCGTTGTCGAGGGAGCGCAGGGCCTTGGGCAAGGCGCCGACCACCTGGGCCACGGGACCGTGACCGGCGAAGGGCTCCATCTCGGGGGCGATGAGGACGATGTTCATGGGCGGCCGGGACATTAGGCGGACGCCGCACGATTCGCAATCGCTCGGGCCTTGCCAGGGGTGGGAGGCGGCCCGAGACCCATCCCATGACGACCAGCTCTCAGCCTCCGGGCCGCACCGTGGCCATCACCGGCGCCACGGGTCTCGTGGGGACCGCCCTCCGCCGCCACCTGGAAAATGCCGGTTGGACCGTACGGGTCCTGTCGCGCAGCGCGAAGGGCTCGGAGGTCATCCGTTGGGATCCCCAGACGGGCGAGCTCGACCGGGAGCGGCTGGAGGGCGTCGACGCGGTGGTCCACCTGGCCGGCGAGAACGTGGCCGGGCTGTGGACCGAGGGGAAGCGCAAGCGGATCCGGGAGAGCCGCGTGAAGGGGACCACCTTGCTCGCCGAGGCCCTTTCGGGACTGGAGCATCCGCCGGACGTGCTCGTGTCCGCGTCGGCCGTGGGCTACTACGGGGACCGCGGCCAGGACGCCCTCGACGAGAGCGCCGCGCCCGGCGATGGGTTCCTCTCCGAGGTCTGCGTCGCTTGGGAAGCGTCGGCGTCCCCGGCCGCCGCCGCGGGCATCCGGGTGGTCCATCCGCGGATCGGGATCGTGCTGGCCGAAGACGGCGGCGCGCTCCAGGCCATGAAGACCCCCTTCAAGCTGGGCCTCGGCGGACGCATCGGGTCGGGCCAGCAGCTCATGGCCTGGGTGCACCTCGAGGACCTGGTGCGGATGCTCACCTTCGCCATCGAGAATCCCGCGGTGAGTGGCGTGTTCAACGCCGTGGCCCCCGAACCGGTCTCCAACGCGGTCTTCACCGAGACCCTCGGCGACGTCCTCTCGCGGCCGACCTTCATCCCGGTGCCCGGGAAGCTGGCGAAGCTGGCCATGGGCCAGGCCGCCGACGAGATGCTCCTGGCGTCCACCGGCGCCGTGCCCGAGGCGCTGGAGGGCTACGGCTTCGAGTGGAAGCATCCCGAGCTGAAGCCCGCGCTCGCCGACGTGCTGTGACCGCCGAGGCGGCTATGCTCGCGCGGTGAGCCGCCCCACCCTCGTCGCCAGCCTGACCGTGCTCCTCCTCGCCGGGGGCGGGTTCGCCGCTTGGCGGGTCCAGAGCTCCCAGGCGGCCCAGGAGGCAGCCGAGCGCCGAGAGCGCCGCCAGCGCGACCGAGAAGCGACCCGGGAACGCGAGCTGAACGAGCTGGGCGAACATCTGCGCACCGCCTCCGCAGGCAAGTTCCCCGATCCCATCGCCGACCTGGCGCTGGGCATGCTCGAGACCGAGGTCCGCGCGCTGCGGCCGGGCATGCAGCCCAAGACCGACGCCCAGGGCCCGGGGACCTGGTACGAGGAGCGCGTCTCCCCGGACTCCCAGGTCCTCTACGCCTTCGGCGCCGAGAGTCATCGCCTGGGGCAGGTGCAGGTGCTCTCCATGGTCCGCCCCGAGGGCGTGGGGCCGCAGCTCACCGCCCTCATCGACCGCCACGGGAGCCCCACCGGCGCGTGGCACTGCGAAGGCGCGGGGCCGAACGCGATCCCCACCCGGCGCTTCACCTGGCACCAGGGGGACGTGAGCTTGCAGCAGGTGATCCTGGCCCACCCGCGCGGCGTATCGACCACCCTCTACATCGCCCCCACCGAGGTCATCGCGCAGTCGCTGCGCATGTCCGCGTGCCGACCGGTCCGCGACCGGGCCGAGATGGCCGACGTCCCGGTGGCCACGCCCGAGCAGCTCCCCGAAGTCCGCTGATCCGGCCGGGGGTGCGACAACTCGCCGCTTTGCCGGGCCCGGCGACGCCACCCATATCCGGCCCGTGGTCGCTCGATTCGCCCTCGTCGCCTCGGTCCTCGGGGCGCTCGCCCTGGACGCAGCGGCGGCGCGCGCGTGCAGCACGTGCACCGTGGGGGATCCGACGCTGACCGCGCTGGGGGTGGGTCAGCCCTACGCCGATCGCCTCCGGCTCTCGGCGACCGCCCGGCAGCGGCGCGAGACCCTCGGGACCGGCGCCGAAGCCACCGAGCTGCTCGAGCACCGCGTCGAGCTGGCCGCCGCCTGGTCGCCCTCGGATCGTTGGGTACTCTCGGTGCTGGTGCCCCTGGTCCAGCAGCGGGTGACCTTCCCCAACCTGGCCCGGGAGCGCCGCTTCAACCTCGGCGACCTCGAGCTGCGGGCGCGCTTGGTCGTCTTCCGGGACCGGGACCTGGCCCCGCGGCACCTGGTGTCCGTGCTGCTCGGCCTCGAGGTGCCCACGGCGCCGCGGCTCCGGGACTCCGCGGGGCAGACCCCCTACGAGCTCCAGTCGGGCTCCGGGTCCCTGGATCCCTTCGCCGGGGTGCTCTACTCCCGCTTCGCGGCGCCCCACTCCGTCCACCTGCTGGCGGCGGTGACCACGCCGACCCCCGGGCGCTTCGGGGTCACCGGCGGGGTGTCCGGCCGGTGGATGACGCGGTACCAGTGGCAGCCCCGGGCGGTGGGTCTCGAGCTGGGCGTCGACGCTCGCCTCGACGGCATGGACCGGGTGGGCGGTGTCCGGGACCTCGAGTCCGGGGGCGCGGTGATGTGGGTGGTCGGCGGTCTGGTCGCCAGCCCCGTGACCGATGTCGCGCTGCGCTTCATCGCCGCGATGCCCGTGCTCCAATCGCTCCGCGGGGGTCACGAAGAGGGTCTGGCGCTGATGGCTTCGGTGACCCTCGATGTCTGAACGGCGACTCTTCGCGAGCGCGCTCGCCCTGGCGCTCACCCTCCACTGCGTGGCCTACGAGCCGGGCATCGAGGTCCCGGTGACCGTCACCGGGGTCGCGCCCACGCTGGGCTTCACCACCGCGGACGGCGACACCGCGTCGCTGCAGAGCGCGATGGTCCGAGTGGAGGCGGTCGAGCTCCGACGCTGCGCGACGGTGAGCTGGGCGCCGCGCTGGGGCAGCACCGCCCGGGCGCACACGACGACGGACGCCAACGGACCCTGGGCGCTCGACCTGAGCCACGGGGACCGCCTCGCCGAGGTGCTCCGGCCGGTCCCCGGCGAGTACTGCGCGGTGGTGGTGCACCTCAGCGGCGCGAGCTTCGCTGCGCCGGCGATGACCTTGGTCGGCGAGGTGGCCGGCGAGGCTCGGAGCGAGGGTTGGGAGCAGCCCTTCGACCTGGAGATCCCCTTCCCGCAGCCGCTGGCGTTCGAAAGCGTCGGCGACGGCCTGGAGGTGGTCGTCCTGATCGATCAGCGGCGCCTCTTCGACACCGAGGGCTCCCTCGCGGAGCGCGTCGCGGCGGCGACCACCGTCCTGCCCTGAGTCGTCGGCTCGGCCGAGGATCGTTCAGCCGAGGTTCGTTCAGCCGAGGGTCGTTCAACCGAGGATCATCGACTCGGCGAGGAGCTCCCCCCGTTCGAAGCGGGACAGGCTCCAGCGGTCGAAGAGCTCCTGCTCCTCGCCCTTCATCAGGTGGCGCGCTGTGAGGAGGCCCATGATGGGCGCCATCATGAACCCGTGCCCCATGAAGCCGCAGAGGAGCACCAGGTCGCCGAGGCCGTCCACGCGACCGACGATGGGGCTCCCATCGGGCGTCAGGTCGTAGCAGCCGGCCCATTGGCGCAGCACGCGCACCGAGCCGAGGATGGGCATGGTCCGCGTGAGCTCCCGGGCGTAGAGCCCCAGGAAACGAAGCGAGCTCCGCTGGTCCAGGCCGTCGGGGACCCGATTGTTGGAGATGCCGCCGACGATCTCGCCGCGCATCGACTGGCTAAAGTAGAGACCGCTCTCCAGGTCGGCGACCAGCGGTCCCAGGAAGGGCTTCAGGGGCTCGGTGCTGCAGATCTCGTGGCGGTGCGGATGGTTGGGCAGCTCCAGGCCCAGCGGCCGGGCGACCTCCGGCGACCACGCGCCCGTGGCCAGGATCGTCAGCCCGGCGCGGATCCGGTGCTCGGCGCCGGCGTTCGCGGTGCGTCGCGAACGCAGCAGCGCGCCGGCGACGCGGCCGTTCTCGGTCTCGAGCTCCGCTTCGACGAAGGGGAAGATCTCCACGCCCTGGCGCTGACAGGAGCGGGCGTAGCCCCAGACGAAGGGCCAGGGGAAGACCACCGCGTCGTCGGGGTTGTAGCTGGCGGCCACCACCCGGCCCACGTCGAGCTCGGGGACGATGGCGGCCACCTCGGCGGGGCCGATCATCCGGGTCGGCAGACCATGGCTTCGCTGCAGAGCCACCGAGCCCTCGAGCTCGGCGCGTCGCTTCTCGTTGCGCGCGAGGAAGAGGTAACCGTCCTTCCGGAACCAGACGTTGATCCCCATCTCGGTCGCGAAGTCGGCGCATAGCGCCAGCGAGCGCTTCATGAGCCCGATGTTGATCTCGCTGGCCCACTGGGCGCGGACCCCGCCGCCGTTGCGCCCCGAGGCGCCGCTGCAGAGGTAGCTCTGGTCGACGACCACGATCCGCCCGGCACCGAGGCGCGCGAGGTGATGGGCGGTGGCGAGCCCCATGATCCCGGCGCCGACGACGAGGACATCGCAGGACTCCGGGAGGGCCTCGAAGGGGCGCGTGAGCTCTTCGCTCATCCCTCGTCCTCCACCAGGAGCGCCAGGTCGGCGAGGGCCAGAGGGCGCACCGGCGGCCGGGGCGTGATGGGCCGAGTGGGCGGGTCCCCGCCGCGTTCGACCAGGAGCCGCGCGCAGAGCGCGACGCACTGCTTGCCCTGACAGAACCCGGTGCCGAAGCCGGTGTAGCGCTTGAGCGACTCGAGGTCCCGGTGGCCCCGGGCCATCGCCTCGTCGACCTGGTGCAAGGTCACGTCCTCGCAGCGGCACACGATGGTCTTGTCCTTCATCGCGCCGCCGCCTGCCCCGCGGCCGCCGCTTGGGCTTGGCCGGCCGCGCCTCGTCGGCCGGTACAGCGACCGATGGCGAAGAGGCTGGGGTCGGCGGTGCGCCCCTCGTCGTCGGCCACGGCCACGAAGACCTTGCCGTCGAAGGTGACCTCCGCGCCGGCCTGCATCGCCAGCTCCACGTTGGGCGCCAGGGGGCCGCCCATGACCACCAGGTCGCAGTCGAAGCCCTCGGTCCCGACCCGGGCGCCCTTGACCGCCCAGCGCCCCTCCAGCGCGATGGGATCGCTTTCCCCGTAGGGGCCGAAGGTCTCCGCCCCGGCCCGCCGGAGCTCCCGGGCCGCGACCTTCAGGCCACGCCCGGCGCCGACGAGGAGGACCCGGCTCCCGGGGAGGATCCCCTGCCGCAAGAGCTCCAGCGCGCCCACCGCGCCGATCACCGCGGGGCGGTCGTTGCCGGGGAAGGCGACGCTGGTCTCGTTGGACCCGGTGGCGACGATGAGCCGGCGCGCGCGGAAGCGGAGCAGGCCGTCGTCGTCCCGGGCGATGATCCAGCGGACCTCGTCGGAGGCCTCCTCGCGACCGCGGAAGCCGGCGCCGACCTCGTGGTAGACGCCCATGGCCGCGGCGCGGCGGAGCTCCACGGGCGGCCCCTTCTCGACCACCGGGTCGAAGGTCAAGGCCGCCAGGCCGCCGAGCCGTCGGGGCTCCAGCAGGGTCACCCGAGCCCCGGCCCGGGCGGCTTCGTTGGCGGCGCGCAGACCGGCGTTGCCGCCGCCGAGCACCAGCACCTCCACGTCCTCGTCGCGGACCCGGCGCGGCGCCTGGGGTGCGCTGGGCAGGGTCCCTACCCCGGCGATCTGCCGGGCCACCTTCTTCATCAGCCGGTTCAGCGGCGCGAAACGCGTGAACATGTGGTGGTGGTCCATGCCCTCGGGGTAGGCGATGTCGGTCAGGGCCAGCAGGTCCAGGGCCGCGGAGCCGACGACGTTCTGCGTCTCGACCCGCATGCCCTCCCGCGCGGTGGTCTGACAGCCCGGCACGTTGGGCACCCCATCGATGCGCAGCAGGCACCCGTCGCACCGGCCGACGAAGCACTGGGGACCCCGGGGCCGGTGGTATTTGATGCTGCGCCCGAAGAGCCAGCGGCCGCTGGCCACCATCGCGGTGGCCACGGTCTCGCCCGGGGCCGCGTGACAGGTGTCCCCGTCCACCCGGAAGTGAACGGGGCCGTGGAGGGGTCGTAGGCGCCGAGCGGGCATGCGCGCCGAACCTCCGGCAAAAGCTCGCCCCTGTCCACCCCCACCACGTCTACCCTCGGGCGGTGGCCAGCCTCCCGTCGCCCGCGCGCATCGCCGTCGCCTGTGATCGTTTCGCCGCGTTCTTCGCCGAGGTCCGCGAGCGCTTCGTCGAGCGCGAGGATCTGATCACGCAGATCGCGCTGGCGCTGATCGCCCGGGAACACGTGCTGGTCACCGGCCCGCCCGGGACCGGCAAGAGCGCCCTGGTGAGCGCCCCCCTCGGCCGCATCGTCCACGAGGACACCGGCAGCCCCAGCCTCTTCGCCAAGCAGTTCACCGAGAGCACGGTGCAAACCGAGCTCATCGGGCCGGTGGACTTCCGCACGCTGACCGAGACCGGGCGCATGGAGCATTTCACCGACGAAGGCATGCTGGGCGCGGTCCACGCCTTCCTCGACGAGGTCCTCGACGGCCGGGACATGCTCCTGCGCTCCACCCTCAACATCCTGGAAGAGCGCGAGCTGAAGCAGGGCAGCAAGATCACCCGGGGCCTCATCGAGTGCGCGGTGATGACCAGCAACCGCTACCTGGCCGAGGTCCTCGAGGAGAGCCGGCTGACCCTCCTGGCCTTCGTCGACCGGATCGCCTTCGTGGGCTTCGTGCCGCGCGGCTTCGCTCACCCCGAGCGCCTCGACGAGGTCGTCGCCCGGGTGCTCGATCGGGGCGACGACCTCCGCCGCCCGCTGACGGTGGAGGACATCGACGTGCTCCAGGCGATGGTGGACCAGGTGGTGGTCCCCCGCGCCGTGCTCCAGGCCGCCATCCAGCTCGGCCGCGCGTTCGACGAGCGCACCGCGCAGCTCGAGCGCGCCGACCCGACCTTCAGCGCCACGCGCTACTTCTCCACCCGGGCCTACATCCGCATCGCCGAGCTCCTCCGCGTGCTGGTGGTGCACGACAAGGCGACCCGCGCCCCGGACCGCGAGCTGGTGGCCACCCGGGAGGACCTCGGCGCGCTCCGCCTGGCGCTCATGCTCTCCGGGCCTCGCCCGGACGACATCGAGGACCTGCTGGCCCGGGAAAGCGACCCACGGGAGCGACGGCAGTTGGAGCTGGTCCGCGCCGAGCTGGAGATCTTCCGGGAGTGCCTGCGGGCGATCCCCGAGCTTCCCCCGGAGGCCGCGGTGAGCGCGGTCGAGGAGCCGGCGAGCGAGCCGGCGAAGCTCGAAGCGCACACGCCGGCGCCCGTCGACCCCCTGGCGAGCGCGGTGGCGTCGCTGGCCGGCGACCCCACCCTCGCCACGGTCCTCGGCGTGGCGGACGCCGCGGACGACGCCGAGCGCCGAGGTCCCACCGACCCGGCCGCGATCCGCGCGGCCCGCGGTCGAGCGCTCGCGGCGCTCGGCGACGTGGTGGCCTTCAACGGGCTGACCGCCGGCATCGACGAGCCCGGTCCCGGCGACGGCGCCGCCGCCTGGGAGGGTTTCCTGGAACGGCACCTCGGCGCGTTCGAGGCCGCGGTGGACCTGCGCGAGCGGCTCCTGGCCGCGGGCGTCGCCGGCGTCGAGCTCCGCGAGCTCGAGGCCCGCTTCGCCAAGGGAGGCCTCCGCCTCGGGGAGCATCTGGAGACCCTCACCGAGCTGATGACGTACGACGTGGGCCGCGGGTGGGAGGGCGCGAGCGCGAGCGCGGCCCGGCTCGGCGCGGTGGCCGACGGGCTGGAGCCGGTGGTCGCGCGACTGCGACCCCTCGAAGACCGCGCGGCGGCGCTCGGGATCCCCGACGCCCGAGCCGCCCGGCGCACCCTGGGGCGCCGCATCGCGCCCCTGCTGGAAGCCGCCTACGCCGACGTCCGGGAGGCCGACCGAGGGCGCCTGGTCCAGGAGGTCCGGCAGGTGCTCGAGGAGCTCGGTCGGCTCACGCTCGTGGAGGACCTATCCCGAGCCCAGCACCTGGAGTGGCTCGCCGCGGCCCTCGTCCGCGGTGACGAACCGCGCCCGGTGCCCGAGACCCATGATCTCGGCGCGTACCGCGCGCTCCGGGGCCCGAGCCGGGTACCCCTCGCGTACGCGCTCGCCGAGCTCGCCGGGCTGCTGGCCAGCGCCGCCGACGAAGGATGGCCGGGGGACCTGGGAGCCCTCCGCGCCGAGGTCGGACGACTGGACGAGGAGCGACGAGCGACGCTCGCCGACCGGGACCTCGGGCGCCTCGAAGCGCTGGTCGCCTATCTCGAGCGCTGGCACCGCTCCGGGGACGAGGCGGTCGCCCTGGCCGCCGTCGCGTTCGACGAGCGCGCGCTGCTCCGCTCGTGTCTGGAGGTGCGCCTGGTCGCCGACCTCCTCCCCGTCGCCCAGGCCCGGGCCGACGCTCTGGAAGCGCGCTTCCGCGCGCTGGCCGACGTGCTCCTGGACTCCCGAGGCGAGGCCCGGCGGGCGGCCATGGACGCACTCTGGGGCGCGTGAGCGGGGCACGAGCGGGGGCGCGGATGAGCGAGGACGTCGACTTCGAAGCGCTGGGGGAGCGGCTGGCTCGCCTGTGGGCCACGCCGGAGGCCCTCCGGGACGAGGCCCACTGGCTGCGTCGCGCCTGGCTGCGGCTCGCGGGTCCGCGCCGCGACCCCTCGGTGCAGGCGAGCGCGCTCCGCGCCTTCGCCGAGGAGGCCCCCACCCTCGACCGGTGGCGAGATTACCGCGCGTCGGTGGCCGGCGAGCTGGCGCGGAACGTCGAACGGCTCGAGCGCGCCGCGCGGTCGGGGCGGCCGCCGCCCACGGCGACGGTGGACTGGTGCCTCGGCGTGCAGCACTGGGCCCTCTCCATGGACCAGGCCTGGGCCGCGCCTTCTCGCCATGCCCGCCGGGCGTTGACCCAGGGGATCGCCAGCCTCCCCGGCATCGGCCGGGCGCTCGAAGGGGGCCGGCAAGCGGGCAGCGTGCTGGCGCTCGCCGGCGTCGATGCCCTCATCGACGAAGCCGCGGCCGAGACCGAGCGGATCAATCGGCGGCGGCGGCTCCTGGAGGCGGCGCGCCGGCTCCTCTTGGAAGGCGAAGCCGCGGCCCGCGACCGGGAGCCCTTCGCCTCGCGGCGGCGGGTGGTCGCCCGGGAGCTCGACCAGCTCCGCCGGCTGGTCGCGGCGGGCCCGCGCGACGACCTCGATCTGAGCGAACAGCTCCGGGCGGCCCAGCGCCGGGGAGACTCGCGGCAGGTCCTCGCCGTCTGCGCGGCCAGCGCCTATCTGCGAGCCGGGAGCAGCCGGCCGATCTCCCGGGCCTTGGCGACGCTCGCGGAGGGGCTGGACGTGGACGGCTCCCACGCGCTGCCCGCCCGGGCCCAGGCGGCGGTCGACGAAGGGTTCGCCAAGGCCAGCGAGCACGTCGAGCGGGCGCTGGAGGTCGCGGGCCCTTCGGACGCGGTCGCCCTGCGGCGGCGGCGCGGCGAGCTCGGCGCCGACGCACGCCGCGCCCTGCTCCGCATGGTCCTCGGGGTCGACGGCTTCTTCGACGTGGGCGGCGGCGTCGAACGCGAGCAGGTGGACTCCCCGGTGGCCTCGGTGGAGCGGGTCCCCTTCCCCACCCCCGCGATGGAGCTCCACCAGGGGCAGCATCCCCGGGACGTGGTCGACGCCATCCTGGACGACCCCCGCTTGCTCATCCACCACCTCGCCACGCGGCGGCTCCTCGTGCGGCGCTTTCGGCGGCGGCGGGTGCGCCGCGCGCGGCGGCCCCGGGTTCGAGCGGCGGTGCGCTTCTATCTCCTCGACGGCTCGGGCTCGATGCTGGGCGACCGCGCCCGCATGCGCGACGGGATCCTCGTCGCCGAGCTGGCTTCCCTCGTCTCCCGGCTCGAGCGGCCGACGGGCCGAGTCCACTCGCTCCTCTACTACCGCTACTTCAATTCGGCGGTGGAACCCACCCGCCGGGTGGCGACCGTCGCCGAGGCCCTCGGAGCCATCGAGCACGTGCTCGGCCACGAGCGCTCCGGAGGCACGGACATCCAGGAGGCCCTCGAGGACACGCTCGCGCTCATCGACGAGGCCCGCCGCGCCGACGTGGAGCTCACCCGGGCCCAGGTGGTCCTGGTCACCGACGGCCTCGCCCAGGTGGAACCGGAGACCATCCGCGAGCTCCAGGAGCGGCTCGACGTGCCGGTGCGGATCAGCATCATCGTCCTGGGCGAGGACAGCGAGCCTCTGCGGCGTCTGGCGACCATGCAGCGCGAGGCGGGCTTGCAGGTGCTCTACCAGCAGATGGGCGACGCGGAGCTCCGGGCCCTCGCGACGTCCGCGGACTTCGGGCACGGGGCCGTCGCCGACGCGGAGCTCACCGGCGCCGAGGGCGCGCTGGACGAGCACGCCGGGCTGGACGAGACCGCGGTCGATCCCCTGGCGGCCGACCTCGCAGAAGAGATGGCGGCGGCCTACGCGGAGGTGGGCCTCGGCCTCGACGCCCTCGGCGAGGGCGAACGCGCGAAGCTCGAGGCGGCGCGGCGCGACCGTGGGGCCCTCGAGCGACGCTTCGACCGGCTCTTCCCTGCGTTGGCCATCACCACGCGCTCCCTCCCCGATCCGGACGAGCTGGAGCGCGTGGCGATGCTCGACGCCCTGGGCGTCATCGCCGAGGTCCTCGAGCTGGGCACCAGCGAGCCCGCGCAGGGGATGGCCGACGCCATCGCGCTACTGGAGCGCCTGATGCGCACCCGCGGATCGACGCTCACCGAGTACCTGGAGGTCGCGCGGGAGCACCCCGACCAGCTCGGCCCCGCCATCGACGCGATCCGGCTGCTCTGTGGCCGCCCCGCCGGTGTGGCCGCCTCCCGATCCCTTTGGCAGACTGGGACCGTGCGCGACACCGAACCCATCTGATCGGCGACTGCCGTCACGAAGCGGCTGGCCTGGCTCACCGCAGCGCTCCTCGGCGTCGAGCTCCTCGACGAGCTCGCGAGCGGGATCCCTTCGGCCGGATACGCGGGGATGCGCGGCGAGCTCGGCGTCTCCCATGCGGCGCTGACCTTCGCGGCGGTGACCCTCCCGGGGGCCGTCGCCTTCGTGCTCGAACCGCCGCTCTTCCTCCTCGCCGACCGCCATCCCCGCCGACGCTTCGTGGTGGCGGGGCTGCTACTGATGGCGACGGGATGCGCCGCGATGGCGCTCGCGGGAGGCCTCGGTCTGCTCGCGGTAGGGACGTCGCTCTTCTGGCTGGGGAGCGGCCTGGCGGTCTCGCTGGGCGAGGCGACGCTCGTCGACCTCCACCCGGACGCGCCCGAGCGGGTCCTCGCCCGTTGGGCCCTGGCCGGCGAGGTGGGCGATCTCCTCGCGCCGCTCGGGCTGGTTCTCGCGGCGGCCCTGGGCGCCGGCTGGCGCGGGGCGCTCGTCGGCGTGGCGGTCGCGGCGCTGGTGGGGGCGGGGGCAATGGTTCGGTACCGCTTCCCCCCCGGGGCCGCCCAGGCGTCCGAAGCAGAGCCCGGTGCCGAGCCGATGCGGGGCTCGCTGAGGCTCGCGCTCGGCCGGCGGGAGCTCCTCCTCTGGTTGGGCGCGGCGACCCTCGCCGAGCTCCTGGACGAGGTCGTCGTGGTCTTCGCCACCGCGCGGCTCGCGGCGTCGGGGCTCTCGACGGCAGAGGTCGGCGGGATCCTGGCGACGGGCGTGGTGGGCGCGATCGCGGGAGCGGCGGCCACCGAGCGGCTCCTCCGCCGGGTGTCGTCCCTGGCCTTGCTGGTCGGAGCCTCCGCGCTCTGCGTCGTCGCCTACGGGGCTTGGCTCGTCGTGGACTCCGCGATCCCTTCGGCGCTGCTGCTGGCCGTGGTGAGCGCTGCTGCGGCCCCGATGTACCCGTTGACCATCGCCCGCGCCTACGCGGCGCTACCGGGCCGGTCGGGGACCGTCAACGCCGTGGCGCACCTGTTCACGCCCCTGATGCTGGGGGCGGTGTGGGGGCTGGGCGTCCTGGCGGACCGCTACGGCGCGAGCGTCGCGTTGGCGGCGCTGATGGCCCAGCCGGTGGGCATCGGGGTACTGGCCGCGGCGACGCGGCGCGCGGAGCGACGCCGGGGGTGAGAGGCGGCTGTGGGAGCGGACGGCGGCTGCCGGGGACGGTGGGTCAGAGGCGCTCGGCAAGTTGGCAAGTGCGTCCCC
>DCLA01000054.1:0-63176 GCA_002320815.1 Myxococcales bacterium UBA1660 | reverse complement strand
TTGGCAAGTGCGTCCCCATGGCAAGTTGGTTCCCTGGGGTCAGTCGATGGTGGGGGTCGGTTCGTCGGAGTCGGGGGCGGGCTCGGTGGGCTCCGTGGGCTCCGTGGGGGCCGCTGCGGTCGGGGGGGTCAGGGTCAGGGTCACGGTCTCGGAGCCGCCGACGGAGACCTGGGTCTCCACGCTGACGTCGACGTTGCCGTAGATGGGGTGCCAGGCGCGGATCATCACCGGCATGCCGCCCGGGACGTTGGGCATGGTGAAGGCGCCGTCCTCGCCGGTGATCGTGTGGACCGGCCGGTAGAGGGTGACGACGTCGGCGCGACCGCAGGGCGAACCGAAGCTGCAGTCGAGGGCGAGGACGCCGCCGCGCTCGAGGTTGAACTCGATCTCCTCGCCCTGCAGGGCGCCCTGCATGAAGGAGGAGGGCCCGAGGCGCGGGAGGAACGCGTGGTTCGTCTCGTTCCGGACGACGACCACGTCGCCCCGGGTCGCGCTGACGAGGCGGGGCTCGAGGCGGCAGTCGGTGATGGTGACGACGTGGCGCTGGGGCTCCCACTCGCCGAGGGCCTCGGTGAAGCCCTGGGCGTTCTCCGCGGTCGCCGCGACCAGCATGCCCTGCAGGCCCCGGCCCTCGCCGAGCTTCAGCGGGTAGAGGTCGTCTTCGCCCGGCGGGGTGCAGTGGGCGGGCCACGGTGCGGTCGCATTCTGCCCCTGGAGGTCCGAGCGCTCGTAGTGCGGCAGCGCGAAGCCCTCCGCGAGCACGACGCGACCGGTCACGGTGCCCACCCGCGCGCCACCGGGATCGGCGGGCGCCTCCTCGGAGGGGGTCTCCGGGGCGTCGGTCTCCTCGACCGGCTGCTCCTCGCACGAAGAGCAGCCGAGGGCGAAGGAGAGGAGCAGCGCGCCCGCGCGCAGATGTGCGGCGCGGGCCCGCATCAACCGGCGAAGAGCTGCTCGGCAGCGGCGACGGCCAGGTCGAGCATGTCGCCGGGCATGAGGCCCATCTGCATCACGGCGAGCCCCGAGATCACCAGGGCCGCCACGACCGAACCCGAGCGCATCGGGACGGCCACGGGCTCGCCCGGGATGGGGTCCTTCATGAACATCGCGACCAGGATCCGGAGGTAGTAGTAGGCGCCCACGGCGCTGGCGAGGACACCGAGGACGGCGAGCCAGATGAAGCCGCCGCCGGCTTCCACGGCCGAGCTGAAGACGTAGTACTTGCCGATGAAGCCCGCGGTGGGCGGGAAGCCCATCAGGGTCAGGACCGCGATGATGAAGGGCAGCGCCGCCAGCGGGTGGCGACGGCCGACGCCGGCGAGGTCGTCGAAGCTCACGGCCTCGCGGCCCCGGGAGCCCATGAGGATGAGCGAGCCGAAGGCGAGGACGTTCGAGACGGTGTAGGCCATCAGGTAGAAGAGCACGGCGCTGATGGCGCGCTGACCGACGACGCTCGAGGCCGCCAAGCCGACCAGGATGTACCCGGCGTGGGCGATCGAGGAGTAGGCCAGCATGCGCTTCACGCTGTTCTGCGCGATGGCGGCGAGGTTGCCGTAGACCATGGTGACCACGGCGAGACCCGCGAGCACGGGGGGCCAGCCGCCGGCGCTCGAGGAGCTCATCTCGTCGCCGAAGGCGGTGATGACCACCCGGACGAAGACCGCGAAGGCCGCGGCCTTGACCACGACGGACATGAAGGTCGTCGCCGGGGTGGGCGCGCCCTCGTAGACGTCCGGGGTCCACATGTGGAAGGGCACCGCGCTGACCTTGAAAGCCAGGCCGACGAGCACGAGCAGGAGCCCGAAGAGCACCAGCTTCACGTCCGCGTGCCCGCCCTCGACGGCCGCGCCGATGCCGGCGAAGTCGGTGTGGGCGGTGCCGGCGTAGATGAGCGCGGCGCCGAAGAGGAGGATGGCGGCCGCGAAGGAGCCCAGGAGGTAGTACTTCAGCGCGCTCTCGATGGAGCGGGGGCTGCCGCGGCGGAAGCCGGCCAGGGCGTACACGCCGATGGACATGGTCTCCAGGCCCACGAAGAGCGTGAGCATGTCGGTCGACCGGGCGAGGACCATGGCGCCGAAGGCGCTGAAGAGGAGCAGGATGTAGAACTCACCGCGCTCGAGGCCGTGCTCGCGGAGGTAGCCGCCGGCGAGCAGGGCGCTGAGGCCGCCCCCGAGCCCGATGGCCACGTCGAAGAAGAGGCCCAGGCGGTCGGTGGCCAGGTAGGCGCCGAAGATCTCCGGCACGTCCTGGGGGTCCTGACCGTTCAGGAGCGCGGCGAACGAGACGCCCGCCGCCAGGAAGAGGGTCGCCGCCGTCACGGTGGCGACCTCGCCCTTGCCTTCCTTGGAGAAGGCGTCGACCAGCATGGTCAACAGGCCGCCGACCACCAGGAGGAGCAGCGGCGAGATGGCAATCCAGGCGTTCATCGAACGACCTCACGGGAGGGAACGGGGTTGGCGACCAGCGCCGCGAGCGAGTCGTCCGCGGCGGGCACCTCGACGGCGGCCTCGACCTCCGCGGCGGGGGCCGCGGGGGCGGGGTGCAGGAGGCGCAGCGAGTCGTCGGTGCTGCTGCTCTCCCACTTCGCGTCGAAGTCGGCGAGGAACTGCACGATGGCCGGCTCGGAGCGGTCCAGGAAGGTGGCCGGGCTCCAGCCGATCCAGAAGATGAAGAGGATCAGGGGCGCCAAGGCGGTCCACTCGCGACGAGTGAGGTCCGGCAGGCCCATGTTCTCCTTCTTGGAGAGCGGACCCCAGAACATCTTCAGGGTCACATGGAGCATGTAGATGGCGGCGAGGATGACGCCGGTGGCGGCCACCAGGGTGAAGATGGTGCCCCAGGGTCCGTAGCCGATGAAGCCACGGTTCGAGAAGAACGCGCCGGCCATGATGAGGAACTCACCGATGAAGCCGTTGGTCCCGGGCAGGCCGATGGAGCTCATCGCGACCAGGACGAAGACGGCGGTGTACCAGGGCATGACCTTGGCGAGGCCACCGAAGGCGTCGATGTCGCGGGTGTGGCGCCGCTCGTAGATCACGCCGACCAGGAGGAAGAGCGCGCCGGTGGAGACACCGTGGTTCACCATCTGGATGAGCGCGCCGTTCAGGCCGTGCGGGGTCATGGCGAAGATGCCCAGGGCGATGAAGCCCATGTGGCTCACCGAGCTGTAGGCGACGAGCTTCTTCACGTCGCGCTGCACCCAGGCGCAGTAGGCGCCGTACACGATGCCGATGAGCCCCAGGATGGCGATGCTCGGCCCGAGGTACTGGCTGGCCAGGGGGAAGAGGGGCATCGCGAAGCGGAGGAACCCGTAGGTGCCGAGCTTCAGGAGCACCGCCGCCAGGATGACCGAGCCCCCCGTGGGCGCCTGGACGTGCGCGTCGGGCAGCCAGGTGTGGAAGGGGAACATCGGGACCTTGATCATGAAGGCCAAGGCGAAGGCGCTGAAGAGCAGCAGCTGGTCCTCGAAGGGCAGCACCAGGTCGTAGAGGGCGATGAGGTCGAAGGTGTAGTGACCGGTGACGTCCTCGTAGCTCCCCACCACGTAGAGGATGGCCACCAGCATCAGCAGCGAGCCGACCATCGTGTAGAGGAAGAACTTCACCGCCGCGTAGACGCGGTCCTTGCCGCCCCAGATGCCGATGATGAAGTACATCGGCACCAGCATCAGCTCCCAGAAGACGTAGAAGAGGAAGAGGTCGAGGGCGAAGAACGCACCCAGCATGCCCACCTCGAGGAGGAGGAAGGCCGCGGCGTACTCCTTCACCTTGGTCCCGATGCTGGTCCACGATCCGTAGAGGGCGATGGGGGTCAGCAGGGTGGTGAGGAGGACCAGCCAGAGGCTGATGCCGTCGATGCCGACCTTGTAGGAGATGCCCAGGCTCTCCACCCACACGGACTGCTGCACGTAGTGCATCTCGCCGCCAGCGTAGGTGGGGATCAGGATGTCCGAGCCCAGAAGCCGAGCCATCGGCTCCTGCAGGTACTCGGCGACTTCGGGGATCAGCAGGAGGCTGACCGCGAAGGTGAGGAGCATGAAGCCCACGGACACGCGGCGAACGGCGTTCGGCCACTGCCGGGGCAGGAAGAGGACGACGAGCGCACCGATGGCCGGGATGGTCAGGAGCGTCGTGAGGAGAGACTCGCTCACTGGGCGCCTCCCTGGTTCTGCGCGACGCGGGGGCCGGCGCTGTTCATGAGGATGACCTCTTCGGTGTGGGTGTCGATGTTGCCGAAGGCGTTGCGCACCTGGACGGTGACGCGGGCCACGGGCACGACGCGAACCGGGGTGCTGCCGATGGTCGCCGACTCGCCGGCGCGGAGCACGAAGGGCTCGTCGAAGCCCTGGCTCCCCTGCCGGACCATGGCGCCGTTGGGCCGAATCTGGATGCCCTCCGGCACGGCCTTGAAGGCCGGCGGGGTGGCGTCGTCCTCGGAGCGGCGCCAGCGGGTGCCGAGCATGTCGATGTCGAACTGCTCGCCCTCCTCGCGGGCGATGACCTCCAGGGGCTGGCCGCGGAGAGTACCGATGATCAGGGCGTGCCCGACGATGCTCTCGTCGTCGTAGGTGTGGGGCACGGTCACGGTGTCGCCGTAGACCGTCTGGTGCGGATCCGGAAGGAGGGTGACCTCCTCCAGGACGTCGAGGCGCTCCAGACCCGCCATCAGGTTCTCGAGGGCGGCCGCGGGCGGCTGCATCTCGTAGACCCGGTGGCGCGCCGGCGGGATGGGACGACCGAGGGCGCTCCGGTCGGCCGGGAGCATGCGCTCGCGGGCGACGGCGGCTCGGACGACGTTCACCACCTGGCCGATCTGCTCGGGGGTCGCGTCGTCGCGGATGTCCAGGCGGACCCGAACCGGCTGGGCCGGGATGTCGTAGGTGCCGTCGGAGTCGACGTCCCAGCGGTACTCGTAGCCGAGGCCGCGCGGGGCGACGTAGGTCACGTTCTGGCCGTCCACTTCGTAGTCCACGGAGGCGTGGGGGAAGAGGAAGTACCAGCTCATCACGCCCAGACCGATGACGATGGCCAGGCCGTAGGCGTGGACCCGACCGACCTGCAGGCGGCTCGCCGCCCAGCCCGCCGCGGCGACGCCCTTGGCGGCGGCCCCGGTGAGCAGGTTGTCGATGAAGGTCTTGTCGACCCGACCGGCGAAGACCGCCATGCCCCGGGAGACCCGGAGGATCGTCGCGTCGTAGAACTCGTCCACCCGCCACTTGTCGAAGAGGAAGGAGTGGATGGGCTTGGGGATCTTGGTGGTGACCGTGTCCGCGGGCTTGCCGCGGTAGGCGACGAAGGCGCCGCCGACACCGGCGATCCAGGCCACCATGCCGAAGGCCATGGCCACGTAGGCCGCGGTGTGGTCCTCGCCGCCGGCGCTCAGGGTCGAGATCGAAGGCTCGAGCCAGTGGCCCCACCAGACCCACTCGGCCGGCACGAAAGCGTGCGGGAGGCCGAGGAAGCCGACCAGGACGGCGCCCACCCCGAGGACGATGAGCGGGAAGGTCATCGCCGGCTCGGACTCGTGGGGCTTCTCCGGGTAGCCGTGGTGGTGGTCGTCGTGATCGCCGTGGGCGTCGTCGTGCGCCTCGCCCTCGTCACCCTCCGCGGCCACCTTCTTGGCGCTGCGGTAGTCACCGGTGAAGGTCAGGAAGTAGAGCCGGAACATGTAGAAGGCGGTCATCACCGCGGCGACGAAGAGCGTCACCAGGACGAACCAGCCGACCCCCGAGGGGATCATGGTGTCGTGCAGGGCGACCTCGGCCGCGCCGAGGAGGATCTCGTCCTTGGAGAAGAAGCCGCTGAAGGGCGGCACGCCCGCGATGGCCAGGCAGGAGACCAGGAAGGTCATCCGCGTGATGGGCATGAACTTCTTCATGCCGCCGAGCTTGCGGATGTCCGCGTCGCCGTGGGCGTGGACCGCGTGCATCACCGAGCCGGCGCCGAGGAAGAGGCAGGCCTTGAAGAAGGCGTGGGTGAACACGTGGAAGAAGCCGGCCGTGAAGGCGCCGACGCCGACCGCGGCGAACATGAAGCCGAGCTGACTCACCGTGGAGTAGGCCAGGATCTTCTTCATCTCGTTCTGCACCACCGCGATGGTGGCCGCGAGGAACGCGGTGCAGGCGCCGACGATGGCGATGACCGAGAGCAGGGTCGAGCTCTGCAGGAAGACCGGCGAGAGCCGGCAGCAGAGGTAGACGCCCGCGGTGACCATCGTAGCGGCGTGGATGAGGGCCGAGACCGGCGTGGGGCCGGCCATGGCGTCCGGGAGCCAGACGAAGAGCGGGATCTGCGCGCTCTTACCGGTGCACCCGAGGAAGAGGAAGAGGCCGCCGACCGTGGCGATCGAGCCTGCGGCCCAGGTGCCGATGGAGAACTCGGTCACCATGCCGGGCGCCGCCGCGTTGATGGCGGAGAACTCGAAGGAGCCGGCGGCCCCGACGAGGATGAACATGCCGATGATGACGCCGAAGTCACCGATACGGTTGGCGATGAACGCCTTCTTGCCGGCCTGCGCGTAGGCGGTGTTCTCGTACCAGAACCCGATGAGCAGGTAGGAGCAGAGGCCGACGCCCTCCCAGCCCACGAAGAGGACCGGGAAGCTCGAGCCGAGCACCAGCACCAGCATCGAGGCGGTGAAGAGGTTCAGGTAGGTGAAGAAGCGGGCGTAGCTCTTCTCCTCGCTCATGTAGCCGAGCGAGTAGATGTGGATGAGCGAACCGATACCGGTGATGACCAGGGTCATCAGACCGCTGAGCGAGTCGAAGACCAGCCGGATGTCGACGGGGATGTCCCGCCACCCGGTGACTCCGGGCATCTGGATGGTGAACCACTCCCAGAGCGTGTTGCTCAGCGCGAGGCCTTGGCCGTCGTGCTTCAGGTGGCGCAGCTCCAAGAACGCCATCAGCGCGATGGCGAAGGAGCCGAGCACGGATCCCACGGCCACCGTCGCCACCAGGCGACGGTTGGCGAAGCGGCCCGCGAGCCCGTTCATGATGGCGCCCGCCAGGGGCAGCCCGATGATCCAGGGCAGTGCCTGCTCGATGTCGATGTTCATCGAATCAATGCCTCATTTGGTCCGCATCGGAGCTGGCGACCGACTTCTTCAGTCGGTAGAGCCCGATGACGATCGCCAAGCCCACGGCGGCCTCCGCGGCGGCCACGGCGATGACGAAGAAAGCGAAGAGCTGACCGGCCTGGTTCTCCGGGTGATACCGATTCACCGCGACCAGGACGACGTTCACCGCGTTGAGCATGAGCTCGATGCTCATGAGCTGAACGAGGACGTTGCGACGGACCAGGAAGCCGATGGCCCCGATCCCGAAGAGGATGGCCCCGAGGGCCAGGAACGTTCCGAGGGTGATGTCCATGATGGGTTCCTCAGTGGGCCCCGGCGGCGGCCTCGGCGGCCGCCTCCTTGTTGGCCTCCGCCTCGGCGCGCACTTCGAGCGCCTTGGCGTGGACGGCCTTCGCCTGGACGATCTCGTCAGCGGTGCGGTGCCGCGCGACGGCGATGGCGCCGACGATGGCGACCAGGAGCGTGATGGAGACGATCTCGAAGGGCACCAGCGCGCGGCTGTAGAGCTCGGCGCCGACGGCCTCGATGGTGCCGTAGGCCGGGTTGTCGGCGATGGCGTACCAGTTGCCCACCGCGTCCGAGACGGCGAACGCGATGGTCCCGGTGACCATCGTCATGATGGCGATGGAGAGCGCCCTCCCCGCCAGGCCCTCGCTCTTGCCTTCCACCTCGGATGCGGGCCCGATGAGCATGATGACGAAGACGAAGAGGACGACGACCGCGCCGGCGTAGACCAGCAGCTGAATCACCGCGAGCAGATGCGCGGAGAGGGTCAGGTAGAGGCCGGCCAGGGCGATGATGTTGGCCAGGAGGGCGACGGCGCCCCGGAGGGGCCGCTTGGCGGCGACCGTCGCCACCGCGCCGAAGAGGGCGAAGAAGGCGCAGATCCCGAAGAGGACGAAGTTCGCGGTACCCATCTCAGGCGGCTCCCTCGAAGAGATCGACGGTGCTGGAGTCGTGGCGCACGTCCAGGGGCGTGCCCTTGGTGGCGGCCTCGACGAACTCCTCGCGGAACTTCTGCACCATGCCGAGGAGCGGCATCGCGGTGCCGTCGGCGAAGGCGCAGATGGTGTTGCCCATCATGTTGTTCGCGATCTCGGCGAGGGTCTCCACGTCCTGGACGCTGCCCTTGCCGCTCACGATCTGCTGGAGGGTGTCGACCAACCAGCCGCTGCCTTCGCGGCAGGGGGTGCACTGACCGCAGGACTCGTGCTTGTAGAAGCGCATGAGGTTGCGGGTGGCTTCCACCATGTTGACCGAGCTGTCCATCACGATCGCGCAGCAGGTGCCGAGCATCGTGCCCAGGGCGCGGTAGGTGTCGACGCCCATCGGGACGTCGATCTCGCTCATCCCGTGCCACTTGTGCAGGGGATGGTCTTCCTTCGGGGCGTCGACCTTCCAGTCGGGGCGCAGCACCGGGGTGGAGGATCCGCCGGGGATGACGGCCTTGAGCGGACGATCGTCGTGGAGCATGCCGCCGCCGTACTCGTCGATCAGGTCGCGCATCGAGATGCCCACCGGGGCCTCGTAGACGCCGGGCTTCTTCACGTGCCCGCTGATCCCGTAGAGGCGGGTGCCACCGTCCTGGGGCGAGAGACGGCTGAGCTTGTTCCAGCTCTCGCCGCCCATCTCGAGGATGTCCGGCACCGCGGCGATCGTCTCCACATTGTTGACGATCGTGGGCATGTCGAAGGCGCCCTTGATGGCCGGGAACGGGGGCTTGAGGCGCGGCTCGCCGCGGCGGCCCTCGAGGCTGTTCAGGAGGGCGGTCTCCTCACCACAGATGTAGGCGCCGGCGCCCGTGTGGGTGAAGATCTCGATCTCGTGGGGCTTCCCGAAGGGACGCGCGCCCACGTAGCCCTTGGCGCGGGCCTCGGCGAGGGCGGCGTCGAGCTGCTTGATCGAGTGCTGCAGCTCGCCGCGGATGTAGACCCAGCAGCGGTGCGCCCCGATGGCGTAGCAGGTGATGAGGATGCCCTCGATGAGCCGGTGCGGATCGATGTTGAGAATCGTCCGGTCCTTGAAGGTGCCGGGCTCGCTCTCGTCGCCGTTGACGACCAGGTAGACCTGCTCGTCGGGGCCGGGGTTCAGGAACCCCCACTTGATGCCGGCGGGGAAGCCGGCGCCACCGCGACCGCGGATGGAGGCCGCCTTGACCTCTTCCCGGATCTTCTCGGGGGTCATCGCCATCAGCGCGCGGCGGGCGATCTTGTACGCCCCGTGGCGCTCGGCGACCTCGATCTTGTGGACGTCGGGGACCGTGTACCGGGAGCTGATGAGCGGCTTGAACCCGGTGGTCGGCGCGACCGAGGGCCGGCTGGTCGGCGGGACCGAAGCGCGCTTCGGGGCCACCGAGCCAGCGGGCTTCGGGGCGACCGAGCCAGCGGACTTCGGGGCGACCGAGCCCGCGGGCTTCGGGGCGGGCTTGGCCGCGGGATCCGGCGACTCCTGGTCGGCGGCGGCCTTGGCCTCGCTCGGGTCGGAGGGGGGATCGGCCTTGTCGCTCGAGGCCGCCGCGGCGGCGATCTCCTCGGCGTCCTTCTTGGTCTCGTCGCTCATTCGGCGGCCTCCCCGGAGGCGTGACGGTCGAGGATCGCGTCGATCGCCTCGACCGTGAGGTTCTCGTAGTAGTCGTCGTTGATCTGCACCATGGGCGCCTGACCGCACGCGGCGAGGCACTCGGCCTTGAGCAGCGTGAACTTGCCGTCGGACGACGTCTGGCCAGCGTGGCAGCCGAGACGCTCCTCGAGGTGCTCCTGCAGGGCCTTGCCGCCGCGGAGATCGCACGAGAGGGTCCGGCAGACCCAGATGACGTTCTCCCCGACCGGTTCCTGGTGGAACATCGTGTAGAAGGTCACGACGCCCTTCACCTGGGCGGTGGTCAGTTCGAGACGATCCGCGACCCACTGGATCACGTCGGGGCTGACCCAACCGTGCTGGCGCTGACAGACCCAGAGGATCGGGATCAGTGCGGCTCGCGTGGTGGGGTAGCGGGTGAGGAGATCGTCGACTTCTTTTTCCCGCTCGGGAGTGAGGCTGAAGGCCATCCTGGGGTCCATGCTCGAGGCGCGTGGTCCGCGCTGCCTGATGCTCGGAAAACGCCCCGGAAAAACCGATTTCTGGGGGTCCGGCGCCGGGACGCTAGGCTGCGGTCCCCCGTCTGTCAAGGCAGGTCGACACCTGGGGGGCCCCCGGGGTACGGACCCCTTCGCGGGCGCGTCCCGCGGGCGCGTTTTCGAGATCGGTCGGGCCCTTCCATCCAGCGCGGAAGACATGTAGGGTACGCGGCCGAGGCGGGGGTTTCCCGCCCACCCGCCGCCTTCGAGCGGCCGGAGGAATCCGCGTGAGCCAGTACTGTCCGAACTGTGGAAAACCGAACACCGACGAAGCCGCCAAGTGCGTGTCCTGCGGCACCGCCTTGTCCAAGCCCTCCGGTAAGGCGAAGTTCAAGGGCACGATGATGATGTCGGGGGTGACCGCTCCGCAGCCGCCCGCTCCGGGTGGCGCGGCTCCCGGCGGCCCGCCCTCCCCGGCTTCGCCCGCGGCTCCCGCGGCTCCGGCCCCCTCCGGCGAGAAGAAGAACCTGGCGTTCCAGGCGACCATGCTCGGTCCGATGACGCCGCCCCCCAGCGGCGACGGCGGCGCTCCCCCGGCCGGCGGGGCTCCCCCGGCCGGCGGGGCCCCCAGCAACCAGGGCGGCGGCTTCGGCGCGCCCCCCAGCGGCGGCGCTCCCCCCGCGGGCGGCGGCGGCGGCTTCGGGGCTCCGCCCGCAGGCGGCGCCACCAGCAACCAGGGCGGCGGCTTCGGCGCGCCCCCCAGCGGCGGCGCTCCCCCCGCGGGCGGCGGCGGCGGCGGCTTCGGGGCTCCCCCCGCAGGCGGCGCTCCCAGCAACCAGGGCGGCGGCTTCGGCGCGCCTCCCAGCGGCGGCGCTCCCGCGGGCGGCGGCGGCGGCTTCGGCGCGCCCCCCAGCGGCGCTCCCCCCGCGGGCGGCGGCGGTGGCTTCGGCGCGCCCCCCAGCGGTGGCGCTCCCCCCGCGGGCGGCGGCGGTGGCTTCGGCGCGCCCCCGAGCGGCGGTGCTCCTGCCGGCGGCGGCGGCGGCTTCGGCGCGCCCCCCAGCGGCGGCGCTCCCGCAGGCGGCGGCGGCTTCGGTGCGCCTCCCGGCGGCGCTCCGGCCGGCGGCGGCTTCGGCTCGGCTCCCGGCGGCGCCCCTCCCGGCGGCGGCGGCGGCTTCGGTGGCGCGCCCGCGGGCGGTGCCCCCGGCGGCGGCTTCGGTGGACCCCCCGGCGGCCCGCCCCCCGGTGGACCCGGTGGTCCGCCCCCCGGTGGCGCTCCGGCGCAGGGCAAGAGCAACGCCAAGGTGTGGATCGGCGTCGGCGTCGGCTGCCTGGTCCTCGCCCTTGTCGGCTGCCTCGGCAGCTGGTGGTGGTGCAAGAGCAAGGCGGAAGAGGTCGGCGGCGCAGTCGCCGGCGAGCTCAGCCGCTTCTCGCTCTCGCTGCACCTCTCCAGCATGAAGATGTCCTGCGCGAGCGACCCCTCGGGCGCCGGCGCGGCGAACCAGTTCCACCCGACGGTCTTCCCCCAGTACCAGGCCGTCGCCTGCCAGGTGAACGACCAGACCGTCGCCGCCTTCAGCAACAGCTGCGACACCGAGCCGCGCCCCACCCCTTGCTCCACGGTGCAGCGCTCGGACAACGCGGGTGACGGCGCGTACGCCCAGGCGGCCGGCCTCGATCCCACGAGCTGCTTCTCCTACGTGTCCGGCTCGGCGAAGATCGTCGGCTGCAACACCCCCGAGCAGCAGTTCAAGATCGTCCACATGGAGAACCCCGCCGCGGTCCAGTGATCGCGGCTCGGTGATGCGGCGCCCGCGCTCCCCTGGAGCGCGGGCGCGTGCATTTGAGGGACCCGAAGCCATGTGGCGCGTCGAACACGACCCCCATCTGAAGCTCCTGGAGCTGCGCGTCCGCGGCTTCGTGGCCTCGCGCGACATCGACGCCATCGCCCGCGCCTGGGCCCGCGCGCTCGCGGCGACGGCGGGCGACCCCTGCGTGGCCCTCTTCGACCTTCGGGGTCTCGAGCCCCTGGAGGGTGCCGCGGTTCAGCGGCTCCGGGAACGCATCAAGGTCCCGGCCCTGGAGGGCGCCGACGTCCGCCGCCTGGTCATCGTCGTCGACAGCGCGACGGGCGCGCTCCAGCAGCGGTACGCGGTGGTCGATCCCACCCGCGAGTTCGTCACCCAGGACGCCGCCGAAGCCGCGTCCCTCCTGGTCGACTAGCGGGACCCCGAACTCGCCCTGCGGGCTCGGGAGGCTTCCTGCTAGAGGGTCGCCAAGACCTCGTTCGGGAGCTTGGCGCCGTAGTGTCGGGCCAGGCGCACCTTGCGCTCGAGGTCCCGGACGATGACGTCCATGAAGGTCACGCCGAGGGTCTCCTCGGCGCCATGGAGGCCGCCGGGGCTGAACACGTTGATCTCCATCAGCTTGTCGCCGACGACGTCCAGGCCGACCAGGTACATCCCGTCCCGGACGAGCTTCGGGCGCACCAACTCCACCAGCCGCATCGCTCGCTCGTCGATCTCCGCCTTCACGATCGAGCCGCCCGCGGAGAGGTTGGAGCGCGCGTCGCCGTCGGCGGCGACCCGGCGGAGCGCGGCGATGGCGTCGCCGTTGCGCAGGGGCCGGCCGTTGAGCACGAAGAGCCGAATGTCCCCATCGACCGCTTCGGGCAGGTACTCCTGCACGATGGCGTAGCCGTCGCGGGTCACCGCTTCGATCATCGGGTTCAGGTTGTCGAGGTCGGGCTTCACGATGAACACGCCCTGACCGCCGCTGCCCTGGAGCGGCTTGATCACCGCGTGGCCCTTCTCGCTCTCGATGAAGCTGCGGATCTCGCCGGGGTCCCGGCTGATGCAGGTGCGCGGGCGCACCTCCTCGGGGAAGTGCTGGAAGTAGGTCTTGTTGATCGCGTCCGCGAGGTGCATCGGGTCGTTGACCACCAGTACGCCCCGGGCCGCGGCGAGCTGCCCGAAGAGGATCCCGCTGGTCTGGGCCCAGGGCCGCTCGACGGCGTCCTCCGCCGGGTCGTTGCGGAGCATGAGCACGTCGAGCTGGTCGACGATGATCCGCTGCTTCTCGTTCTCCGGGCCTTGGACGTCCTCGAGGTAGGCCTCGATGGTCTCGTGGTCGCTCTTCCGCGCCCGGACGGCGCGCGCGCAGATGGACCCCGAAGGGTCGTAGATGAAGTCGGCCACCCCGATGAACCAGGCTTCGTGCCCCATGCTCTCGGCCACCCGCGCGAGGAGCACCGTGGTGTAGGTGGGGCCCTCGGTCTCGACGGCGTTGACGACGAATCCAATCTTCATGCGTTCTCCCGGAGCAGGTCGGCGGGGCGGAGGCCCCGAGCGGCGTCGATGCGCGCGCGATAGCGTTCGTCGCGGAGGATCCGCGGAAGGGCGCGGGCCGGCTCGAGCACGCCACGGCGGCGCAGCTCTTGGACCATGGGCACGTGCCGCAGGGCCATCTTGCCCAGGTAGAGCAGCTCCAGCTCGTGACCCTCGCCGAGGTAGGCGAGCAGGTCCCGCAGGCCGCGGAGGTAGAGCGCGTCCTTGGTCAGCCCGCCCCCGCGGAACACGCGCAGCGTCACGTCGAAGGCGGCGCGCGCGTCGGTGCCCCGCTCGCGGAGGAGCCGGAAGGTCTCCACGAAGCTCGCGCCGTCGACCAGCGCGCCGACGGCGAAGACGCGCATCGCCAGGACCCGCATCCGGTCGGCGGTGAGGCCTCCGGCGACGAACTCGCTGAAGACGCCGAGCCCCTCCTGGAGCGCGTCGTAGCTCGAGAGCCCGCTGGCGAGCTGCCGGATGGGCTGCTGGCTCCCGTTGTAGTGGGTGACCACGTGGGTGCCGACCTCGTGCTGGAGCAGCGCCTCCATGCGGTGCGCCGGGAGCACCAGGTCCCGAGCGAGCAGCAGCCGCCCGTGGGAGACCATGAGCCCGGCGGCGATGTCGTCACCGATGGTCACCTCGTCGGGGAAGCCGGGGTGGTCGGCGCCGTAGTAGGCCAGCTCGGCGATCGCGCGCTCGCGCACCTCGCTCACCGAGAGGACCGCATCGCTCTCGCGGTCGGCGTGCGCCTCGACCGCGACCAGCACCGCCTCGGCGTCCTGGCGGAGGCCGGCGTCCACCTCGCCGTAGAGCTGCAGGCTCCCGTAGAGGAACCCGCGGGAGCCGCGCTGCGCGAGCATCGAGAGCTGCCGGTCGATCTCGCTCTGCTTCTCCCGGAGGAGCGCCTCGACCGTGGGATCGGGTACGGTCTCCACGGGCACGTTGATCAGCTCGCGGCGGAGGCGATCGGGATCCACCCGCAGCGGTCGGTAGTGGAGCTCGGGCTCGGCCTCGAAGCCGTTGGCCTCGAAGGCCGCCCAGACCCGGTCGACGCCCACCGGCGTCAGCGCGCGCAGCCACTCGTAGCGGGTGGCGATGGCGCCGATCTGCTGGTCCACCGCGGTGGCTTCCGGCGCGACGCGGCTGCGCCCGAAGTCGTGCACGCTCATCGGCGGAGCGTCGGGCTCGGAGCGCGGAGGAACCCGCGCCGCGGCGTGGGAGCGCACCGCCTCGCGCAACGCCGGGCCGAGCAGCCGCCGGTAGGCGCGCGTGACGTCGGCGTAGTCGAGGTCGCCGGGAGCCCAGTACCAGAGCGGCGCGACCTCGATGCCCACGTGATGGATCCCCTCGCCGAGCTCCAGCGGCGCCCGACCGGGCGCCTGGGGGGCGGTCTCCCGAACGGTCGCGTCGGTGCCGCGGCCCGGGAGGTGGAAGGTGCTCAGCGCCTGCTGGAGCGCGGCGACCGCCTCGTCGATGCGGGTGCCCTTCCGGTGCGCGACACGGAAGGACGCCGGCGCGAGCCGCTGGGGCTCCTCCTCCACGGCCGGCCCGGCCCAGACCTCGAGGACCAGCACCTCCCCGAAGATCTCCCGGAGCGCGGTGGTCACCGCCCGGGCCGCGTCGCGCGCGACCGCGGAGTCCGGCCCGATCAGGAGCGACGCCTCGGGCCGCAGGATCGACGCCAGCGCGCGGTCGGGCCCGATACCTTTGCCCCGGTGGACCACCAGGAAGGGCAGCTGCCGCTCGACGTGCAGGTGGACGCCGCCCTCCAACTCCAGCGCTAGGCTCTCGTCCCGCGCCACGGTCGCCGCGATCGTCTCCAGGCTCATTCGGCCTTCAGGGCGGCGAGGACCGGCGGCACGGTGGCGGCCAGGGCGCGGCGGAGCTCTTCCACCGCGAGGATGTTCGCCTCGCCGTCCCATTCGTTCATGAAGGTCTTCTTCAGCTCGATGGAGAGTACGCAGACAGTCGTGGGGTAGCTGGCGTGGAGCCACTCGCCGAAGTGCCCCCCGAGGAACTTCACGTTCTCGCGGACGTCCAGCTCGCGCCCGCGGACCTCGGCGCCGACCAGGGCGCCCTCGAAGGCCTCGACCACCGGTCGCCAGCGGTCCCGGTCCATGGTGCCGGTCCCCACGTTCACGTCGGGGTTCCGGGAGAGGCTCTCCGGCGGCTCCGCGCGGCCGCGGCGCCGGTGGTTGTAGCTGTGGATGTCGTAGACCACCACCCGCCCCCAGCGCTCGACCAGGTCGTCGAAGAGGCTGCGCATCGCGCCGTAGAAGGCGTCGTAGACGGCGAGGGAGCGATCGACGAGCGCGTCCGAGAGCGGCTCGGTCCAGAGCTCGAGGCCCCACGCGTCGTCCGGCGTCCGATACACGGCGCGCTCCCGGGGCCGGTTGAGGTCGACCTCGAAGCGAGAGCGGAAGGCGCGCACCACCGTGGGCGCGACCGTGGTGAAGAGCCCGGTGAGCGGGTCTTCCTCCCGGAGCCGCTCCTCTTCGGTCAGCGCGAGCTTCTCCTGCACTTCGGGGCGCAGCTCGTGGCCGTCGTGGATGGCGGTGGCCACCAAGGGCGCGTCACCGCGCTCGATGGCCCAAGCCGAATGAGGATCGTCGAGGTCGCGGGTCGCCACCCCCTAGGGTCGGTACGTGCCCCCGTCCATTTCACGGCGGACGCACGCGAGGGGAATGTCGACCGCCGGAAACCCGTATCATCGCGCGATGCGGCACGTCCTGATCGCCGACGACGAAGCGCGGATCCGTGACGTGGTCCAATTCGCCCTGGAGCGCGAAGGCTTCCGCGTCACCGCCACCGAAGACGGCACCGTCGCCCTCCGCGAGCTGGCCAAGGCCGACGCCGTCGACCTGGTGGTCCTCGACGTGATGATGCCCGGCGCCGATGGCCTGGAGGTCTGTCGGCGGATCCGCGCCGACGAACGGCACGCGCGGGTCCCCATCCTCTTCCTCTCCGCGCGCAGCGAGGAGATCGACCGGGTGCTCGGCCTCGAGCTCGGCGGCGACGACTACCTCACCAAGCCCTTCTCGCCCCGGGAGCTGGTGGCCCGAGTCCGCGCCATCCTGCGGCGAGCGATCCCCGAGGCCGCGCCGGCCGCCGCGGAAGAAGTCCTCCGATCCGGCCCTCTGTGCATCGAGGTCGACCGGCACCAGGTGACCTTCGACGGTCACCCGATCGAGCTGACGGCCACCGAGCTCGGCGTGCTGGCCGCCCTCTTCCAGCGCCCGGGCATCGTGCTCTCGCGGCGCCAGCTCATGGAGCGCGCCTACGCCTACGACAACGTGGTGACCGAGCGGACCATCGACACCCACGTACGGCGGATCCGCTCGAAGTTCCGGGTCCACGACGCCGACCCCATCGCCACGGTGCACGGCGTCGGCTATCGCGCGGCGACCACCTTCGGTCACGACGCATGAGCCGGGCCCCGCGTCGGGGCGCGCTGCGCTGGCTGAGCCGCCAGGCGGGCCGCCTCCGATACCGGCTCCTGCTGCTGAACCTGGTGGTCGTGCTGGTCCCGGTGGCCGGCGTGGAGTTCGCCAACCTCTACGAGAAGCAGCTCCTCGGCGCCCTCGAGCGCGACATGCGCCACCAGGCCCTCTTGGTACGGCGCTTCATCGAGGCCGGCCACCGCCGCGGGGTCTCCCTGGCCCACCCGGCGCACGAGGAGGCGGTGCGCGAGTCCGCCACCGGGACCCGGATGCGTGTCCGGGTCTTCGATCGCGAGCGCATCCTGGTCGCCGATTCGCACCGCTACGGCGCGCCCGAGGGGCCCGAGCCACCGCCCCCCGGCGGGCTCCTCGGTCAGAGCCGCCGCGACGGGTGGAGCTCGTATCGGCGCCCGGAGACCAGCAACTGGCCCATCCCCGTGGAGCGACCGGAGATGGTCCAGGCCTACGAAGGGCGGCCCAGCTCCTTCACCCGCTTCCGCGAAGGCGAGCCGGCGGCCCTCCTCTTCGTGACCGAGCCCATCATCCCGCGGCGCCGGGTGGAGGGCGTGGTGTACGTCGTGCGCTCGGCGCGGCCGGTGCTGGTCGAGCTCTATCGGATCCGCATGGGCCTGGCGGTGCTCCTGGCGGCGGCGATGATCTTCACCGCCTTCGTGACCCTGCTCCTCGCGTGGAGCATCTCGCGACCGCTGGGTCGCTTGTCGCGCGCGGCGAGTCGCATCGCCGCCGGCGAGCGCGACGTGCGGGTGCCCGTCGAAGGTCACGGGGAGGTCCGCGATCTCGCCGAGAGCCTCGCGGCGATGACCGACGAGCTCCAGCGGCGCTACCGCTTCGCCAGCGACTTCAGCGCCGACGTGGCCCACGAGCTGAAGTCCCCGCTCACCAGCATCCGCGGCGCCGCGGAGCTCCTCCAGGACATGGCCGACGACGGCCCCGAGGGACCCGAACGCGACGCCCGCCGGCGCTTCCTGGGCAACATCATGCTCGACGTGGAGCGCATCGACCGCTCGGTCAGTCAGCTCCTGGAGCTCGGGCGCATCGAGGCCGGCGCGACGGTTCGCGACCCGGTGCGGGTGGCCCCGCTGATCGCGACGCTGGAAGAGCGGTTCCCCACCGTGCGCTTCGAGGCCGCGGTGGGCGGCGAGCGGATGCACGTCCGCCCCGCCGACTTCGAACGCGCCGTGGCCAACCTGGTCGAGAACGCCCTGCGCTACTCGCCGAACGAAGTCGCGGTTCACGTGACCCTGGAGGGCCCGATGCTGCGGATCGCGGTCGAAGACCGGGGACCCGGGGTCCCCGACGGCGACCGCGACCGGCTCTTCGAGCGCTTCTTCACCACCGACGCCGAGCGGCGCGGCACCGGGCTCGGGCTGGCGATCGTGCGCGCCGTGGCCATGGCCCATGGCGGCGACGCGCACTTCGAGCCCCGGGAAGGCGGCGGCTCCCGCTTCGTCCTGCGCTTCCCCCGCGGCTGAGGGCCGCCCCCGAAGGCGAGGCTCCGGAGCCGGTCAGGATCCGTCGCCCGGCTCGCGCCGGAAGGCCATCAGGACCCGGATCCGTCCGCGCTCGGTGGCGATGAGCACCGCCGACTCGGTGGTCGCGACCCGGATCTCCGCGTCGCCCTCGCGCGCCACCTGCCACTCCAGATCGGGGTCGATGGGCTCTCCGTGGTCCCAGCTCCGCTCGCCGCGCTCCACGCGCGCGCCGAGGACCCCGCTCTCGAGCACCAGGGGCGCGAAGAGGGTTTCCTGGAGCTCCGCCCGGCTGCGGGGATGGCCCGCCTCGCTGCCGAGGGTGCGCTCGGCCCAATCGGCGAAGCGCCGGTGCTCCTCGCGGAAGGGGGCGGCGGCCTCGAGGGCCTCGGCGGCGCTCCCGCTGGTGCACGCGGCCACCACGCAGAGGGCCGGCAGGACCCCGCGGTTCACGAGCGCCGGACGAGGGTGACGAAGGTGACGCCGGGGGTCTCCCCGGGCCGCCGCTCGACCTCGTCGAAGGCGGCGCGGTCGACGGCGGGGAAGAAGGCGTCACCCTCCACGTCACGGTCGACCTCGGTGAGGTGCAGGTGAGTCACCCGGGGCAACGCCTGGGCATACACGGTCGCGCCGCCGATGATCATGGTCGGCTCGTCGAGTCCGCTCCCGCGAGCGGCTGCGAGCGCGTCGTCCAGAGAACCCGCGACCCGCACCTCGGGGCCCGCGACGAAGTCGGGGTCCCGCGAGAGCACGATGTTGAGCCGCTTGGGCAGCGGCCGGCCGATGGTCGCGAAGGTCTTGCGCCCCATCACGATGGCGTGACCGGTGGTCAGGCGCCGGAAGTGCTTCAGGTCCTCGGGGATGTGCCACGGCAGCCCGAGGTGACCGCCCTCTTGGCCGATCACCCCACCCCGGGCGACGGCGACGACGAGCCCGAGGGGGCTCATCGGCGGCTCCCCTTCGGCGCGCGAAGACACGGAGTCCGAGGGCTCACGGGCTAGACGGCGACCGGGGCCTTGATGCGGGGATGGGGATCGTAGCCCTCGAGGCGGAAGTCCTCGAAGCGGTACTCGCTCAGCTCGGCGCGCGGCTCGAGGACCATGCGCGGCAAGGGGCGCGGCTCCCGGGCGAGCTGGGTCTTCGCCTGCTCGAGGTGGTTCGAGTAGAGGTGCACGTCCCCGAAGGTGTGGACGAAGTCGCCGGACCGCAGGCCCGTGACCTGGGCGAGCATCATCGTCAGCAAGGCGTAGCTGGCGATGTTGAAGGGCACCCCGAGGAAGATGTCGGCGCTGCGCTGGTAGAGCTGGCAGCTCAGCTTCCCGTCGGCGACGTAGAACTGGAAGAGCGTGTGGCAGGGGGGCAGCGCGACCTGGTCCGCTTCGGCGGGGTTCCAGCCGGTCACGACGAGCCGCCGGGACATCGGGTTGGTCCGCAGCGTGTGGACCAGTCGCTCGATCTGGTCGACACCGTCGCGGGCGTACGTCCCGTCGGCCTGCAAGGTCGCGCCGAAGTTGCGCCACTGGTGCCCGTAGACCGGACCCAGGTCTCCTTCGCGCCGACCGAAGCGCGCGGTCTGCTCGGGGGTGGCCCACTCGTCCCAGATGCGGACGCCGACCTCCTGCAGGTGCTTCACGTCGGTGTCGCCCCGCAGGAACCAGAGGAGCTCGTGGATGATCGACTTGAGGTGGACCTTCTTGGTCGTCAGCAGCGGGAACCCCGCGCCGAGGTCCACCCGGAGCTGGCGCCCGAAGAGGCTCCGGGTGCCCACGCCGGTGCGGTCCTCGCGGACGACTCCCTCCTCGAGGACCTCGCGGAGGAGCTCGAGGTAGGCCTTCACTCCTCGGCCACCGGGGTCACGTCGGCGTCGCCGCGCGAGTCGTCGCGGCGGATGGAGTAGCGGACGAGGGCCCGAAGGATCTCGTTGCGCTCCAGGTCGCCGACGAGGCGCTTCACGTCCTCGTAGATCGAGGGGTCCATCACCAGACCGCCGATGGTACCGCGGCCGGCGCGGATCTCGCCGGTCACCGCCGCGATGTCTTCGCTGGCCTGGGTCAGGTTGGCGACCATCTCGTCGGCGGCGTCCTCGTAGATGAGGTCGTGCACGGTGCCGTCGCCGGTGCGCACGTCGCCGAGGAGCTGGGCCAGCTCGCCGCTCGCGCGGCCGATGTTCTCGAGGGCTTCCTTGCCCTCCTGGCCGTAGATGAGCGTGTGGGCGGTGCCGTCGCCGCGCTCCACCTCTTCGGTGATCGCCCGGGCCGAGCGCGCCGTGCGGCGGAGCTCGTTGCTGGTCGCGCGGATGTTCGCCAGGGTCTCCTCGACGTCGTCGGCGGTGCTGGGATCGGTCATCAGGCGCTGCACGAGGCCGTCGCCACCCGCGAGCATTCCCGTGAGCCGCGCCAGGTTGTGCGCGGTCTCCCGGATGTCGTTGCCGAACGCCGGGTCACCCAGGGGGTCGGTGGCCTGCTTCAGGTTGTCCACGACCTCCTGCACGTCCCCCGCGACGCCCTCGACCATGGCGAAGAGGTCGCCCTCCTCGGAGGTCGGCAGCGGCTGAGCGGGATCCCAGGTGGGGAGCCGACCGTCGCCGACCGTGATGTCGATCAGGCGGTCGCCGAGCATGCCCTTGCTGCCGATAACCGCCGCCGAGCGCTCCATCACGCGGCCCTCGTCGTCGGTGGCGTCCTCGTCGCCGGGGTTGCCGCGGATGAGCCGGGCGGCGTCCTCGACGATCCGGAAGTGGACCTCGACCCGGCCATCGTCCCGGAACATCACCGAGTCCACGCTGCCGACGCTGACGCCGGCGATGCGCACGGTGTTGCCGGCGCGTAGACCGCCGACGTCGTCGAAGATCGCGTGGTAGTCGTTCTTGGACTTGAACATCGACTGCTGGTTGCCGATGACGAAGGCCAGGGTGCCGCCGATGATCAGGGCCACGACGACGAAGATGCCGACGCGGAGCTCGACCCGCCTGCGCTTGGGTTCGCTCATCCCGCGCTCCTGAGCAGGGCCTGGGTGTCCTCGTCCTCGGGAGCGTTGCCCTCGACGAAGTCCTTCACCGCCGGGTCCTCCGACCGGATGACGTCATGGGGCGTGCCGCTGAACACGATGTAGCCCTCGTGGATCATGGCGATGCGATCGCTGACGCGAAACGCGCTCGGCATGTCGTGGGTGACCACGATGGATGTCACTGAGAGCTGCTCCTGCATGTAGACGATGAGATCACAGATACGGCTGATGTTGTTGGGGTCCAGCCCCGTGGTCGGCTCGTCGTAGAGGAGCACGTCCGGCTCGATGGCGATCGCCCGAGCCAGCCCGACGCGCTTCTTCATACCGCTCGAGAGGGAAGACGGCCACTCCCCCCCGCGGCCCTCGAGGCCCACGTATTCCAGGGACTCCTCGACCTTCTTGCGGAGCTTGGGCCCCTCTTTCCAGCCGATCTCCCGGAGGCCGTAGCCGACGTTCTCGGCCACGGTCATCGAGTCGAAGAGGGCGGCGCCCTGGAAGAGCATCTGCACCCGGCGGCGCACCCCCGCCATCTCCTTCTCAGGGAGCTGGTCGATCCGGCGGCCGTCGAAGTGGATGGTCCCCGAGTCCACCGAGAGCAGCCCGATGAGCATCTTGAGCATCACGCTCTTGCCCTGGCCGGACCCGCCGATGATGGTCAGGGCCTCGCCCTTCTCCACCTGGAGGTTGAGGTCCCGGTACACGACCTTCTCGCCGAAGGCCTTTTGTACGTGCGCGAACTCGATCAGCGCCACGACGGTCCCTCCACGCTCATCGCTCCTCGCGGCGGGTGCGGTCGGTGACGACGGCGCGCAGCGTCTCGTAGGCCATGCGGGCCTGGTGATCGTCCGCGAAGAGCGGGCGGTCCTCGTCGCCTTCGGCGCGCGGAGTCGTCCGGTCGCGCTCGGCGAGGGCCGCTTCGGTGCGCTCGTCCAGGTGACCCCGCAGCGAGGCCTCCCGGAGCTGGCGCTCCCCGTCGAGCCGGGCTCGCTCCACCAGGCGGGGATCGAGCTGCTCTACCTCGACCTCGGGCACGATGCCCCGCGCCTGGATGCTCTCGCCGGAGGGCGTGTAGTAGCGGGCGATGGTCATCTTCAGCGCGCTTCCGTCGGGGAGCTCGATGACGTTCTGCACCGACCCCTTCCCGAAGGTGCGGGTCCCCACCAGCACCGCCCGCTCGTGGTCGCGCAGGGCCCCGGCGACGATCTCCGCCGCCGACGCGCTGTAGCCGTTCACCAGGACGACCATGGGCCAGTCGGGTCGGGTGCCGCGGCGATGGGCGTGGGACTCCTGGAGCACCGCGCCGCCGCGGGCCCGGGTGGACACGATCAGCCCCTCGGGGACGAACTCGTCGACGACGCTCACGGCCTGGCTGAGGAGCCCGCCAGGGTTGTTGCGCATGTCGAGCAGGATGCCGGTGACCTCGCCGCCGGCCTCGCGCCGCGCGATCACCGCGCGGTCGATCGCCTGGCGCAGCTCGCGGGTGGTGTTCTCCTGGAACGCGGCCAGCTCGACGTAGAGGACTCCATCCGGGAGGAGCTCGGCTTCCACCGGGTTCACGTCGATGAAGGCGCGCTCGAGGGTCATCTCCAGCCCGTCCTCGACCTCCGGGCGCCGGATGCCGACGCGCACCGTCGAGCCAGGCTCGCCACGCATGATCCGCACCGCGTCCGCGATCCGCATGTCGCGGGCCGGTCGCCCCTCGATGTGCAGGAAGCGATCGCCCGGCAGGAGGCCCGCGCGGTCGGCGGGGCCGCCCTCGAAAACGCTGAGCACGATGAGCCACCCGTCCCGGACGCTGATCTCGACGCCGATGCCCGCGAAACGCCCCTGGGTATCGCTCGTGAGCTGCGCGTACTCCGCGGGGTCCAGGTAGACCGTGTGCGGGTCGAGGCTCTCGGCCATGCCCCGGATCGCGCCGCGGATCACCTCGTCCTGGTCGATCTCTTCGACGTAGCCGGTCTCCAGGTGAGCCAGCACCCGGGTGAAGATCGACAGGTTCTGGAAGGGGCTCCCGGTCTGCTCGGCACCCACCATTCGGGGACCCCACAGGGAACCCAGGAGGAAGGCCGCGGCGAGCGCGGCGAGCCAAGCGAAGCGTCGCACAGCAGGAGACTAGCGCCGAACGCCCGCATCGAAAGCCCCTTCTGTGAAGCGCCGGCCCCGTTGACATCTTCCGGTCGGGATGTAGTAGCCTCTCCGCCACGAGCCCTCTCGAGCGCACAGCCGCAGGGGGCGGTGGCTTACGAGAGAATCGTCGAGTTCAAGAAGGAAAACGGACGGATGGCGGGTACGGACAAGCGCAAGCAGAGCCTCTACTTTCCCGAGACCATGCTGGAGGACATCCAGCACGAGGCCGCGCGCCTGGATCGCTCACTCTCCTGGATCGTGCAGCGCTGCGTGAAGATCGGTCTCTCCGAGATCCGGAAGCTGCCGTCGGTCAACGACATCCCGGATGGCAGTGACGACGAATCGGAAGAGTGAAGGCACCCGGAGCGACGAGGCTCCCCTCGTCGACCGGGGCGGGCGCGGCCCGCTGACCTACGACCACGCGCGCTTCATCGACGCGGCCGACGGTACGCGGCTCTTCGTGGGGATCCTGGATGGACCCGCGGACAGCGAGCTGCCGCCGGCCGTGCTCTGTGACGGCATCGGCTGCGACGGATTCGTGTGGGCCTACCTCGGCCCTCACCTCGCGCGCACCCGGACCGTCGTGCACGCCCACTACCGCGGTCACGGCCGCAGTGGGCCGCCGCGGGACCGGGGTCAGCTGACGATCCGCGGGCTCGCGGCCGACATGCTCCGCGTGCTCGACGCGCTGGAGATCGAGCGCGCGCTGCTCCTGGGGCACTCCATGGGCACCCAGGTCGAGCTCGAGCTCCATCGCGCCGCCGCCGACCGGGTCACGGGGATGATCCTGATCTGCGGCAGCTGGGGCCGGGTCACCCACACCTTCCACGGTCACGACGCGCTCAGCCAGGTCCTGCCCACCGTGCGCGACGTCGTCCGCACCCACCCGGCGCTGGCCCGGGCCCTCTGGGGGCACGTGCCGCCCCGGCTGGCCTTCCGGCTCGCCAAACTCAGCGGCGAGGTGGACCCTGCGATGCTGCGCTCGGAGGACTTCCACCGCTACTGGCAGCACATCTCCGACATGGAGCCGGAGGTCTTCCTCCAGCTTCTGGACGCGGCGGGCGACCACTCGGCCGAAGACCATCTGAGCGCGGTCCCGGTGCCCTGTCTGGTGATGACCGCCGAGAAGGACACCTTCACCCCGCCCGAGATCGCCCGCGCCATGGCCGAGCGCCTCGAGGCCGGGGAGCTCTTCGAGATCCGGGGCGGCAGCCACGCCGCGCCGGTCGAACAGCCGCTCGCGGTGCAGCTCCGGGTGGACAAGTTCCTCCTCGACCACTCCCTCTGACGGTCTTTCGCCCTATGTGCGCCTGAGAGCCCGCCGGGGAACGGGCCGCGATCCTCCGGACATGTCCCAAGACGAAGACGCATCGACACAGCCAGGGCCGCCGACGGGCGACGAGGACACCGTCGGGGCGCTCCGTCTTCGCGAGGCGAGGTATCGGACGATCCTGGAGGCGACCCGGACGGTGCTCTGGGCCGCGGACCCCGAGGGGCGTTTCACCGCCACCCAGCCCGAGTGGGCCCGCTTCACGGGTCAGGATCCCCAGGCCCAGTTGGGCTTCGGGTGGCTCGAGGCCATCCACGCCGATGACCGGGGCCGCTTCGTCCGCGAGTGGGCCGAGGCCCGGGCGCGCACCGAGGTCTTCCTCACCGAGGTCCGAGTCCACAGCGTCGAGCGGTCGGAGTACCGTGAGTGCGAGCTCCGGACGGCGCCGCTCCTGCAAGAGGATGGCACGGTCCGCGAGTGGGTCGGGCACCTCATGGACGTCTCCGAGCTGCGTCGGGCCCAGGCCGCGGCCCGGCAGCGCGAGGTGATGCTCTCGGCCCTGGTCGAGAACGCGCCCATCCCGATCTTCGTGAAGGACGCCGAGGGGCGCTATGTGCTGGCGTCGCGCCACGTCACCGGGCTCCTCGCGGGAGACCCCGACGACAGCATCGTGGGCCGGAGCGACGAAGAGCTGCTGCCCTGGAACGTCGCCCGCGAGGTACGGACCAACGATCTCGAGGTCTTGGACTCGGGCGAGATCCGCATCTTCGAGGAGATGGTCCCCGGTCCCGAGGGTGACGACCACTGGTGGCTCACCACCAAGTTCCCCCTCCCGGCCACCACCGGCCGCGCCCTCGCGGGGATCGCGGTCGACGTGACCGACCGCCGCCAGCTCGCCGAGGAGCGGGCCGAGGCGATCCGCCGGCGCGATGGCTTCCTCGCCATGCTCTCCCACGAGCTGCGCAACCCGATGCAGGCGATCCTGCACGCCGTCCGGATGGTCGACGCCGACGAGGTCGACGTCTCCCGGGAGGCCAAGGCGATCATCCGCCGCCAGGCCTCGCACGTGTCCCGGATGCTCGGCGACCTCCTGGACGTCTCCCGGATGACCCACGGGCGCCTGACCCTGGCCGACGAGCGGGTGGCCATGGAGCAGGTCGTGGACGCCGCGGTGGAGACGGTGAAGTCGGTGGCCGTCGCCGGCGACGTCGAGGTCGTGCTCGACGTCCAGCGGCCCCGGGTGCGCGGGGACGAGACGCGCCTGGTCCAGGTGCTGGTCAACCTCCTGCGAAACGCCGTGAGCCACTCCGACCCCGGCGGGACGGTGCACGTTCGGGTCTGGCACGAGGACGGCTGGGCCATCGCCGAGGTCCGCGACCAGGGCACCGGCATCGAGGCCGAGGACCTGGAGCGGATCTTCGATCCTTTCTATCAGCGGCCCCAGACCATCGCGCGGAGCGAGGGCGGGCTGGGCCTCGGGCTCAGCCTCAGCCGAACCCTGGTCCAGCTCCATGGCGGGAAGCTCTTCGCCGAGAGCGCGGGTCTCGGCCACGGCGCCCGCTTCGAGATGCGGCTCCCGGTGGACCAGAGCACCGACGTCACGGCGCCCCCCCCGCCCCCGAAGGACACGCCGAGCGACCGCCTCCGCTTCGTGGTGGTCGAAGACAACGACGACAGCCGCGAGATGCTGGTCCTGTGGCTCCGTTCCCGGGGGCACGAGGTGGTCGCCTGCGAAGACGGGGAGTCCGGTCTCGAGGCCATCCTCGAGGAGCGGCCGGACGTGGCCATCCTGGACATCGGTCTCCCGGGCATGACCGGCTACGAGATCGCGCGCGCGGTCCGTGAGCGCTGGGAAGGACCGAGGCTGACGATGGTCGCCGTGACGGGGTACGGTCGCCCGGAGGACCGCGAGCGGGTGTTCGAGGCGGGCTTCGACGACCATCTGGTCAAGCCCGTGGAAGTGGAAGTGTTGGAAGAGCTGCTGGCCCGCGCGGCCCGTGTAGGATCTGGATGACGATGAAGGACGCCGATCTCGCCTCCCTGGCCCTCGCTCTCGCCGAGGCCGCTACGCCGGCCGCGGTGGGCGAGGCCATCGCCGAATGCACCGGGAGCGGCACTTGGCTGCTCGCCACCGTGGATGGCGAGACGCTGACGCCGCTCGCCTCGGCGCCCGAGCCGCCGGGACCGGAGGTCGCCTACAAAGCCCCGGACGCCACCGGAGAGCTCGCCGACCCCGAAGCGGTCTCCCCTCGCCTCGGCGAGCTGGCGGGCGCCGCCCAGGGCGCGCTCCACCTGCACCCGCTCAGCTCCCAGTTCGGCGAGGACGCGCTCTTCGTCACCGACCAGGCGCTCGACCCGCGAGCCCTGACCCTCCTCGGCGCCGCCGTGGAGCGGCTCCAGGGCTTGGACACCGACCCGAGCCTCTTCCGTGACCGCGCCCTCTCCACGATCTCCCACGACCTCCGCGGCCCCCTGAACGTGATCGGGTTCGCGAGCTCGATGCTCCAGAGCACCGTGGGCGACGCCGAGAAGGAGCTCGTGGCCAAGGTGCGCCGCGCGGCGCGCACCATGGAGGGGATGATCCGCGATCTGCTGGATCTCGGCGAGCTCGAGGCGGGTCGCCTGGAGATGCGCCTGGCCGACGTCCCCATGAAGACCATCCTCGGCCACCTGCGGGCCCACGCCGAGCCCCTCGCCGAGAACGCCGGGGTCACCTTCGCCATCGAGAACGCGGACGGCGACGCGCCGGTCCATGCCGACGCGAGCCGCCTCGCCCAGGCGCTCGGGCTCTTGGTCGACGGCGCCTGCAAGCACGCGAAGAAGGGCTCCGTGACCGTCCGAGCCAGTGTCGTCGAGGGTGTCCCGACCTTCGACGTCGAGGACACCGGGACCTCCCTCGACGCGCAGACTCGCGGGGCGCTCTTCCGGCCCACGAGCCGCGGCGCGGAGCCGCACCCGCGCGCCAAGGGACTGGCGCTCACCCTGGCTCGCCGCCTCATCGAAGCCCATGGCGGCACGCTCGAGGCCGTCGAGAGCGACGGCGTCTGCGTCCGGGTCCAGCTCGCGACCGCCTGAACCGGAGCGGACGGAACGAAAAAGGGCGGCCCCGAGGGCTCGCCCTTTTTCGTTCGCGCCGAAGCGCCTGGGTCAGTAGTCGACGCGGAAGAGCTGCTGGCCCATCAGGAGGAGCTCGCCGCGGCCGACCGAGTGGCTGCCGCCGACCCGGAAGAAGGTGCCGTTGGAGCTGCCCACGTCGGTGAGCCAGATCTTGCCGCCCTCCGGGTGAACCCGGCAGTGAAGGCCGGAGACATAGCCGTCCTCGGGGAAGATCACGTCACCGCGCTCGCGGCCCATGTGGATGCCCTCCGGCGGGATGCAGAAGGACGCGCCGTGGGACTCGCGGCCGACGACCAGGCGAACGCGCCCGACATAGCCGGGGTCCTCGGCGCCCATCAGGGTCGCGCCATCCTGCGGCGCCTTCGCCTCGGGCATGGCCTCGTAGCGAAGGATCTCCTGACCGATGCGGAAGACCGCGCCGGGGGCGAGCTCGATGGGCTGCTCGCGGGCGACCCGGTAGTAGACGCCGTTGAGGCTGTCGAGGTCGCGGACGCTGAGCGCGCCGTTGTCGAACGAGAACTCGGCGTGCTGCGGGGAGAGGTAGCTGTCGCTGGCGAAGGGACCCGCCGTCTCACGACCGATGACGGTGGAGCCTTCGATGGGGAATGAGTCGCCCTCGGTGCCGTCCGGCCGGATGAGGACCAGCGTCGCCGAGCCCGGACCACCACCCGCGGCGGGCTGAGCGGCGGCGGGAGCGGCCGCCGGGGCGGGCGCGTCGGCCTTGCTCATGTCGTGGCCACAGCTCCCGCAGAACTTGAAGTTGTGCGGGACGTTGGAGCCACAGCTCGGACACTTGACCATCTCCGGCTGAGCGGGAGCCGCGGCCGGTGCGGGAGCCGCGGCCGGCGCGGGAGCCGCGGCGGGAGCGGGAGCCGCCGGCGCGGGGGCCGAAGGCGTCGGGGCCGCGGCCGGCGCGGGGGCAGCCGGAGCCGGAGCGGCCGGGGCGGGAGCCGCCGGGGCGGACGCGGCGCCACCGAACTGGGCCCCCGAGTCGGGGCCCGCCGTCGGTACACCCGCCGGCGGCGTGGGCGCGGCGAAGTTCTTCGGCTGCGCTTGGTCGCGCGGCAGCTCGGCGCCACAGCCGAGGCAGAACTTGTAGTGGTCTTGGTTGTCCTTGCTGCAGCGCGGGCAGACGATCACGGAGGGCTCCTCGTAGGCTGCGGATGACGCCCAGAACGGGCCCCCGCGGCGCGCGCGAGCATAAAGAAATCGCCGGAGTACGGTCAAGCACTGTGAACCGATGGGCGCGCCCTGCCCATGGAGTCGGACGCGGGCTCCTGCTATGAGTGGACCCTTGCTCTGTCCCGAGTGTGGAGCGCGGAACCTCCCCGAGGTGTCCGAGTGCGTCGCCTGCGGCGCGGCCCTCCCCGCCGACCCGGCGGACGACACCGATCCGCTCATCGGGACCCTGATCGCCCACCGCTACACGCTGACCAGCATCCTCGGCGAGGGGTCCATGGGCGTGGTCTACGCCGCGAACCAGGAGGGGCTCGACCACGAGGTCGCGGTGAAGGTGCTGCACGAGCACGTGGCCGCGGACCCCAAGGTCAAACGCCGTTTCCATCGCGAGGCGCGCATGACCAGCCGCCTCTCCCACCCCAACACGGTGCGGGTCTTCGACTTCGGCCGGACCGAGGAGGGGCGCCTCTATCTGGCGATGGAGCTTCTCGACGGCCCGGACCTCCTCGAGCTCCTCCAGGAGGACGATCCCCTCACGCCGCGGCGCATCGGGACCATCCTGATCCAGGTCCTCAACGCCCTCGAGGAGGCCCATGACGAGGGCATCGTGCACCGGGACCTGAAGCCCGAGAACGTGATGGTGGTCGAGGACCACCAAGGCCGCGAGCGGGTGAAGGTCTGCGACTTCGGGATCGCCAAGCTGGTGGAAGCGGAGGGTTCGGCGATCACCATCACCGGCTTCGTCTGCGGTACGCCGGAGTACATGGCGCCCGAGCAAGCCCGGGGCGAGGCCCTGGACCCACGGGCGGACATCTACGCGCTGGGCTGCCTGCTCTACCGGATGTTGACCGGGGTGGTGCCCTTCCAGGGGAAGAGCGCGCTGGCGACGATCACCGAGCACCTCACCCAGCCGCTGGTCCCACCGCGGGAGCGAACCCCCGAGCGACACGTGCCGCGGATCCTGGACGAGGTCTGCCAGGAGGCCCTGGCCAAGGATCCCGAGCGCCGCTTCCAGGGCGCCGCCGAGATGCGCGGTGCCCTGGAAACCGCCCTCGAGGCGCTGGGAGAACGGGCCGACGACCCCATCGGGACGCCCCACCCGGAGTCGATGCCGCCGGCGCGACAGCCCCGGTGGTTGGTGCCCGCGGGGTTGGTGGTGGGCGCCGCGCTGGCGGGCACGCTGGCCCTGCGCTGCGGCGAGGCCGGCCCGCCGGAGCCGGTCGCGGGGCGCGCCGACGGAGGCGCGTTGGCGGTCGTCGGGCCCCCGGATGCCGGCGAGGTCGACGCACCGGAGGGTGGCCAGGCCGATGCGGGACCACGAGACGCCGCGGAGCCCTTGGCGGACGCCGGAGGGCACGACGGGGGCACGGCGAGCCCCTCGCCGGAGCTCGAAGGGTCGCCGCCGGCGACGCCCGACGGGGTCGCGGCCATGGCGTCGAGTTCGCCCGCCGCGACCAGGTCGCCGGTGGCGTCGAGGTCGCCCGTGGCGTCGATGGAGGGCCCGACGGGTTCGGCCGACGAGCCGAGCGCCTTCGACGAAGGGCGGCGCCTCTTCCTCGCCAACGACCTGGCGGGAGCCATCCGGGAGTTCGAGGCCGCGCGGCGCGCGCAGCCGGACCGGGCGGCGGTCTACAAGGAGCTGGGTCGTGCGCACATGCGCGCCGGACATCTGAGCCAGGCGCGGAGCGCGTACCAGCGCTACCTCGAGCTCGCGCCCGACGCCGACGATCGGGCGATCGTCGAGCGCTTGCTCGAGGGGCGGTGAGTCTCAGGCGGTGACTTCGACGCGCAGGAGCTGCTTGCCGAGGAAGACGTAGTCCCCGTGCTTGAGCTCCCGGGACCCGTCGACGCGCACGTAGGTGCCGTTGCGGGACCCGTCGTCGACGAGCTGGAACGATCCGCCCTGGGACTGCACGTGGGCGTGGGTGCCCGACATGAAGATGTCCTCGGGGAAGTTCATGTCCGCGTCCTCGCGACCGATCCGAACCACGTCGTCCCGGCTGGTCGCGACCATGCCGTCACGGCCGCCCTCGACGAGCTGGGTCACGGCGAAGGTCATGGGGCGCTTGGGCGAGGAGTAGAAGTAGGTCTGGTCGGCGCCCGGCCCCGCGTCGTCGGCGGGGGCGGAGTCGAGCCGGAAGACCTGCTCACCGCAGAGGAAGTGCTGACCGACCGCCAGAGGCGTGGTGCCGCTCACCCGGACGAAGACGCCGTTGGCGCTGTTCTCGTCGCGGACGAAGAGCTTCTCGTCCTGGTAGTAGAAGGCGGCGTGCTTGTTGCTGACCCAGGGGTCCTCGGGGAAGAGGATCTGGCCCTCCTGCTTGCCGGCCATGGCCTGGCCTTCGAGCTGGTAGGTGAGCCCGTCGACCCCCTGGTCGCCACGGATGAGGACCAGGCGCGCACGGCCAGGCGTCTGCAGCGAACCGAAGAACTCCTCCTGCGCGTCCTGGACGGACTGGGGCACGGTCGCGCCGCAAGCTCCGCAGAACTTGTGACCGGACGGGACCGGGCTCGAGCACTCCTTGCAGACGTAGTTGCGAGCCTGCTCCATCAAATCCTCCTCATCCTGGTGGGCGGCGCCGGCCTCGGCGGCCGCGGGGCGTTGGGTGGTGGGTCGGAGTTCGCGTCCGCAGAGAACGCAACGCGGGGCGCCGAGCGGCGATAGCGCGTCGCACTGTCCACAGACGATCCCGACCCATTCCTCCATCGATGCCTCGTGCCCGCCTACTTCGGTGAGGGCGGACGCGCGTCGTGGTTGTAGGCCAGGCAGCCTCGGCACGTCAACGGGCTGTTATCACTCATGGACGGGTTCCCTCGCCCAGGGCCGCCGTGGCCGCCGCCCGAACCCGCGCTTCGGGGTCCTCGGTGCTCGCGGCGCGGAGCGCGGCGCGCGTCGGCTCCGGCAACCCCCCGAGACCCCCCAGCGCTCGGGCCGCCGCCTCCCGCACGAAGGCGTAGTCGTCTTCGACCAGCCGTTCCCGGAGCGCCGCTTCGCCGGCCCCGAGGCGACCCAGGGCTTCGACCGCGTGGAGCCGCGACGCCCAGTCGCGGGCCCGGGTCGCCTCCGCGACGGCGTTCTCCAGCGCGGGCGCCCCGGCGTGGCGAGCGTCCACCGCCTCGAGCGCGGCGCGACGGACGTCGTCGTCGGGATCCCCGAGGGCCCCGGCGAGGACGGCCGCGACCGCGGGCGCGTCGGCGGCGGCAGCGGCCCCGAGCCTCGCCAAGGTCTCCGCGCGGATGGCCGGCGCCGGGTGTTCGGCCAGGGAGAGGAGGTCCGGGACCAGCGCGCGGAAGAGCGCGGTCGTCGCGGTCAGCGCTTCGTCCCGGGCGCTCTCGGGCCAGGCTTCCATGCCTTCGGTCAGGGGTCCGAGGCCCAGCGGGGACACCCCGGACGCCGGGGCCGCGAGCAGGTCGAGGGCGGCGTCGACTCGCTCCATGGGCCCGCGCAGCGCGGCGTGCGCGGCGGACTCCAGGGCGGGCAAGAGGGGCCCGAGGTCGACCGGCGTCGACGGTCCCGACGCCGACTTCAGGGCCCGCTCCAGATAGGCGTCGATGGAGATCCCCACCGGCGAGGCCACCGTCACCACCGGCGCCGCGCCGCGCAGCCCGTCCGCGGCCGCCCGACGGAGCTCGGGGCGCGGGTCGAAGAGGGCCTCGACCAGCGCCTCCCGTCCCGCGGTGGCGCCCTGGGTGGCGAGCGCGCCCAGCGCCAAGGCGGAGGCGCGCGCCACCAGGGGGGGCGCGCCGCGCAGCGCGCTGACCAGGAGCGGGACGGCCGCGTCGTCGCCGACCTCGCCCAGGGACCAGGCGGCGGCGGCCTGGACGGCCGGGCTCCGCTCGTTCTGGACCGCGGCCTCGAGCATATCGGCCACCCGCGGATCCGCGGAGGCCCCCAGCCCGATCGCCGCGTGGGCCCGGACCCCGGGGTCCCCTTGTGCCAGGAGGGTGCGCAGGGCGGGCTCGCTCCGGGCGCCATGGACCTGCGCCAGGGCCCAGGCGGCGACCTCGCGCAGGCGACGCTCGGAGCCGGTGGCCAGCGCCGCGAGGCGCGCGGCGACCTCGGGATCCTTCAGCCGCCCCACCCCTTCGAGCGCGCGGATGCGGAGCTCGACGGGGGCGTCGCCCTCGGCGAGGGCCAGCAGCGGTCCCGCGGCGTTGCGGTTTCCGAGGTGACCCAGGACGTCGACCGCGACGCGCCGCTGCGCGGGGTCGGGGTCGGCCAGCGCCTCGAGGAGCGGCTTGAGGGCCCGGTGGCCCAACCGGTCCAGGGCCTCCCGCGCCTCGGTGTCGCCCCGCGCGTCCCGCTGGATCCAGCCGGCGGTGAGCGAATCGTAGACCTCGACGACCAGCTTGCGGAAGACCGGGCGGCGTGGGTGCGAGAGCGCCAGCGGGAGCAGCTCGGCTTCCAGGACCTCCAGGCTCCCGGCGCCGAGGTGGATCTGCATCGAGGCCCGGCCCGCCCGCGCCACCAGATCGTCGTCGGGCGTCAGCCCCAGGACCCGGCGGTAGAGTCGGTCGGCCTCGTCGTGCTCGCCCCGCGCGAGGTAGAGTTCTGCGAGATCGAAGTACGTGGTGAAGAGCCGCTCCTCGAGCTCGAGGGCCTTGCGGTAGGCGCGGATGGCCCCCTCGAGGTCCTGGCGCGAGCGGAGCAGGTCCCCGAGGCGTCGATGGCCCTCGGCGTCCTCGGGGGTCCGCGCCACCGCTTCGGCCGCGAAGCGCACCGCGTCCTCGTCGCGGTAGAGGGCGTGGGCGTGCTCCGCCATCCGCTGCAGGTAGCGCGGGGCCCGCCGCGAGTCGGCCTCGGCGAGCTTGCGCAGGGTGGCGATGGCCGCCTCGAGGTCGCCCCGGGTGGTCTGCACGCGCTCGAGGGCGAGCAGGCTCTCCACGTCTCCGGGCTCGAGCCCCACGATCCGCTGCAGCACCTCCTCGGCGCGCGCCGGGTCGCTGGGGTGGGCGTGGAGGTAGGCTTCGGCGAGGAAGCGCCCGGACTCGACGTTGGGTGGGTCCCCGACGAACTCGCGGCGCCACTGCTGGCGCTTCGAGTCCAGTTCCCGACGACGCGCCCAGATGCCCACGATCCGCCGGCGGGCTTCGCGGCGGCTCGGCCGGTCATCGGTGAGATCCAGGACCTTCTGCCACCAGGTGGCCGCTTCTTCGTCCCGGCGGCGGCGATCGCCGCTGCTCTCGTTCCGATGAGGGCGCTCGAGGGTGGTCGCCAGGCCGCGCACGTACTCCAGGGCGTCGTCATCGATGCGCACCGCTTCCCGGTAGTGGTGCTCGGCCTCGTCGAGGAAGTCGTGGTCCGCGAGCACCCCAGCCAGGGTCGCGTGGCCCCGGGCACGGTCGGAGTCCGCGCCCAGGATCCGGTCCCAGGTGGCCAGCGCGGCCTCGCGGCGGCCTTCGTCGAGCTGCTGCTCGCCGAGGGCGATCAGGTGGCCCGGGTCCCGGGGGTCGATGCGGACCAGCGCGGCGATCTCTCGCGCGGCGAGCTCGGTCTCGCCCCAGCGGGTGTAGAGCTCGGCGAGGGCCTGGTGGACCCCGGCGTCGCGGGCGTTGCGCCGGCTGGTCTGCTCCGCCAAGCGCATGGCTTCGTCGCGCTTGCCGGTCTGCATCAGGAGCTGCGCGAGCTCGACCACGAAGCGCGGCTCCCGGGGCGCCGCCCGCACCAGCGCCCGGTACTCCTCGACCACCTCGTCCAAGCGCCCGGAGCGCGAGAGGAGCTGGACGATCCGCACCCGGGTATCGATGTCCCGCGGGTTCAGCCGCAACGCCTTCCGGTAGGCCTCGAGGGCCTCGGCCTCGTCGCCCAGCTCGTCGTGGATGCGCCCGAGGAGCTCCACCGCGTCGAAGTCGCGCCCGCGCTCCGCGAGGCGCTCCGCCAGCTCGGGCAGCCGCTCGCCGCGCCGGTAGGCGTCCACCATCACGTCGTAGATCTCGCGACGGACCCCCGAGTTCCGGCCCACCTTGCTCAGGGCCTGGTCCAGGGTGGCGATGGCCTCGTCGGTCTGCCCAGCGTCGAGCTGGGCCCGCGCCAGGTCCCGGAGGACCGGCCCGATGATCCGGTTGTCCCCCCGCAGCGCCCGGAGGACGCGCTGGTACTCGGTGACCGCGCGCGCGTGTTCGCCGCGTTCGGCCAGGGCCCGGGCCAGCTCGGTCCGCACGAAGACCGTCGCTCCGCGGCCGGTGAGCTGATCGTAGTAGCCGCGGGCGGTGTCGTAGTCGCTCGCGTCCAGGGCCAGGCCGGCGAGTTGCCGGATCAACTCCTGCTTCTCCTGGTCGTCGCGGGTCCGCTCGAGCGCGGCGCGGAAGGCGGCGGTCGCGCCCGCGCCGTCACCCGCGGCTTGCCGGAGCGCGCCGAGCCCGAGGTGGGGCGCGGCCTCGTCGGGGCGGAGCTCGGCGGCCTCCGCGTAGAGCCGCCCGGCCTCCGCGCCCTGGCCCTGCGCGTCCAGGACGTGGCCGAGGAGCATCCGGGGCGCGTAGGCCTGGGCGTCGGCGTCGACCTCGGCGCGGAGCTCGGCGGCGAAGGCGTCGATGTTGCCATCGCGCTCGCGGTAGAGATCGAGCAGGCGCTGGAAGGCGAAGGTCTTCCGCGGGTCGGCGTCGAGGATCCGCCGGTACCGGGTGATGAGGACCGTGGTGCGGTCGGGCGCGTCGGAGGCCGACTGCGGATCCCGCCGGGTCGCGCGCATCCCGCTCCCGCGCATGCCGCTCCCGCGCATCCCGGTCGAGCGCATCCCGCTGTCGCGCATGCGGGTCAGGCCCCACCCCTGGGCCGAGACCGACGAGGCGCCGAGCGCGCACGAGAGCCCGAACAGGAGGGCCCCCAGTCGCGCGCATCGACTCACGGGGGCAGCATAGCGTCGGGTTGGCCCACCTACCACGGCAGGAGACTCGACGCTCCGTCGGCCGGCGACATTCCGCTCAGCGACAGAAGGCCTCGGTGGCGCCGTCGCAGACGAGCGCGCCCGGGCAGCTGATCCCATCGGCGCAGGCGGCGAGGCACTGCATCGCGGTCGCGTCGCAGGTCCCGGCCGCCGCCGCGGTGCCGAGGGGCACGCAGTCGGTGTCGGCGGTGCAGGCCGCCGCTCCCAGCGCCAGCCGGGTCTGGGTGCAGGTGCCCAGGTTGGGCACGCAGACGTCGTCGCTGCACTGGAAGCCGCTCGGGCATCCCATGCCGCACGGCGCCAGGCAGACCTGCTCGCTCCCCCGGTCGACGCAGGTCTCGCCGGCGTTGGGGCAGTCGGCATCCTGGTTGCAGGGCGCACAGAGGATGCTGGCCACGAAGGGCACGCAGCGTCCGAACGCGATCTCGCAGATGGGCGCGGCGGCGCCGCAAGCGTCTCCCGAAAGGCACTCCACGCAGGACCCGGTGTCGGGGTGGCAGACCCCGGTCTCGCAGGTCACGTCGGCGCAGGGGCCGGCGTCCATGGGCATCCCGGCGTCGCGCTCGGGCGCCTCCTCGGTGCTGCAGACGCCTTCGATGCAGCTCTCGCCCATGGCGCACTGGGTATCGCTCTCGCAGGCCGCGAAGCAGCGGCCGGCGAGGCAGACCTCGTCACTGTCGCAGGCGTCGTCGTCGACGCACTCGATGCCGGCGTCGACTTCGAGGGGCTCGAAGGACGGCGCGTCCGAACCACAAGCGACCAGGGGGAGCCCCGCGAGGGCGAGGCCGAGGACGAGAACCGAGCTCGAGAAGGAGCGCTCCTGCACGCGCGGACCATAGCACGCCGCGACCGCACTCGTAGGCTTCCTCCGCGCCCGAGGCGTGCTAAGGGGCCCGGATGCAGCTCTACGTCGGCGCCACCCTCGAACGGCCCCCCGGGAACAAGTACGTTGAGGCTCTGCCTTTCGCGGAGCTCACCTTCCCCGGCTCGCTCCCCAAGGCCAAGACCCTCGCCCGCTGGCGCGAGAGCGTCCCGGAGAGCTTCCGGGTGGCCATCGTGGTGCCCCACGCGGCCATCGGGCCCGCGCGGACCCCGCTCCGGCTCGGCGACGACACGCTCCCCGCCTACGAGTGGCTCAAGGAGGCCATGGGGATCCTGCAGGCCGACGTGGTGCTCCCCACCGGCAGCGGGCTGAGCACCAGCCGCAAGGATCGGGACCGGCTCGAGGCCTATTTCGACGGGCTTCCCGACATCGACGACCGACTGAAGGTCTGGTCTCCCCGAGGCCTGTGGGAGGTCGAGCTGGCCTACCCGGCCGCCGCCGACATGGACGTGGTCTGTGCCTTCGACCCGCTCACCGACCCGGCCCCGCCCAGCGACGTCATCTACGCGCGGGTCGCCGCCGTGGGGGCCCGCCGGCGCCTGGGCGAGGGGATCCTCTACGAGCTCCTCGAGGCCCTGATCGACGCCGAGCCCGAGCAGGCGCTGGTGTCCTTGGAGTCCGGGCGTTCCTTCCAGGAAGCCGTCGCCCTCCAGGCCCTGGCCGCCGGCGGCTGACGTGGACGAGGGGCCCGCGCCGGTCGACGAGTGGCCCCTCGGCGCCCGCGTGCAGCGGGTGGATACCCCCACCGAGAGTCAGGTGGTCCTCGGCCTCCGCTGGCGCACGGACGAGGGCCACGCCCGGGGCCACCTCGTGCTCGAGCCCTCCGGACCGGCGCTGGTGGACGAGCGCCCCCGCGGCGCCCCCGTCGACGGCTTCGGCAAGCGCTTGCGGAACCTCCTCGAGGGTGCCCGCTTGGTCGCGGTCGAGCGGCGCGGCGCCGCGTGGCGGCTGGGTCTCGACCGGGGCCGGGACGCGAGCCGCCTCTGGCTGACCCACGAGAAGGGCTCCCCGGTGGGTCGGGACGCCGACGGGCGCCCTTTGGCGGGCCGACACCGACTCGCGGCGGAACCGTGGGGCGACGGCTGGGCTCCCGCCGAAGCCGGACCCCGCCGGGCGCTGGCCGCGCCCCAACGCGCCGCCTCGCCCTTGCGGGTCGCCGGTCGGGCCCGGGTCCGCTCGCTCCGCCGCACCTGCGCGAAGATCCGCCGCGAGATCGCCCGGGCGGACGAGGCCGCCGAGCTCCGCCAGCGCGGCGACCTCCTCAAGGCCCACCTCCACGCCTGGAAGCCGGGAGCCGACCGGGTGCAGGTGACCGATTTCTACGCCGATCCCCCGGCGGAGCGGGAAGTCCCCGTGGACCCCGCGCTCGGACCCAGCGCCACCGCCGACGGACTCTTCCATCGCGCCCGCCGCTTCGAACGCGGGGCCGAGGTCGGGGCCAAGCGGGTCTCGGAGCTCGAGCGCCAGGTCGCGGCCCTCGAGGCCTGGCTCGCCGCGGAGCCGGAGGATTCGGAGGAGCGGAGCGAGTGGGAAGACGCGGGCGCCCGGCTGGGGCTGGCGACCAGCGCGCCGAAGGCCGGGTCGCGGAAGCCGCAGCCGACCCGGAGCCCCTACCGCCGCTTCCTCGCGGCCGGAGACCGCCCGGTGCTCGTGGGCCGAGGCGCCCGGGACAACGACGAGCTGACCCTACGAGTGGCCCGGCCCTGGGATCTCTGGCTCCACGCCAAGGCTCGCCGGGGCGCCCACGTGGTCGTCCCGCTGGAGAAGAAGGAGCCCTGCCCCCCGGAGCTCCTCGCGGACGCCGCGATGCTCGCGGCGCACTTCAGCGAAGCCCACGGCGACGCGATCGTGGAGGTCTCCTACGTCCCGCGGCGTCACGTCCACAAGCGCAAGGGCGACGCGCCGGGTGCGGTGCGACCGAGTCGGGAGAAGATCTTCGCCGTCCGAATGGACTCCGCACGCCTGCGAGCTCTGCTCGAGCGCGAAGTGAGGTGACGCGGGGGATCGGGGTACCCGGCGTCGGCGGGGATCGTCGCGCCTGAAGCTGTGTCCCGGGGACACAGCCAGACGCAGGTGCCGGGTCACCGGCGGCGCCATCCGATTGCTGCGGCCCGAGGGGCCCGGTGATCGATCGGCCACGCCCCGATCGGCCTGATGGCCGCCGAGGCGTGGTCGAGCGATCCCATCGGAGGGTCGCGTGAAGTGGCTCACCGTTCGGGAGCCAGGAGGTCGGCCGACCTGAGTCGGGCCGTCGAGCCGAAGTCGAAGCTCTACCGCCGAGGCGGTAGCGTCACTTCTTCTTGGCGGCCTTCTTGGTCGACTTGCGGGTCGACTTCTTCGCCGGGGCCTTCTTCGAAGCCTTCTTGGTCGACTTCTTGGCCGGGGCCTTCTTGGTCGACTTCTTGGCGGCCTTCTTGGCCGGCGCCTTCTTCGAAGCCTTCTTGGTCGACTTCTTGGCGGCCTTCTTCGTGGTCTTCTTGGCGGCCTTCTTGGTCACCTTCTTCGCGGCCTTCTTGGTCGCCTTCTTGGCGGCCTTCTTCGCCGGCTTCTTCTTGGCGGCCTTCTTGGTCACCTTCTTCGCGGCCTTCTTGGTCGCCTTCTTGGCAGCCTTCTTGGCCGGCGCCTTCTTGGTCGCCTTCTTCGCGGCCTTCTTGGTCGCCTTCTTGGCGGCCTTCTTGGCCGGCGCCTTCTTGGCAGCCTTCTTCGTCGTGCGCTTCTTGGCCGGCGCCTTCTTGCTGGCCTTCTTGCTGGACTTCTTCTTCGTAGACTTCTTCGTAGCCATGATGGACCTCCTCCGATGGGGCCGGTGGTACGGGCGTACCGTATTGTCACGTCACGTCACGTGTCAAGCTGAAGGGCACATAATTTATACCTAACTTTGCTCTATTTAAGCCAACACTCTGCATAAGTGAGGCCAATCCGCGGAAATCATTGAAGTTTTCCGCTGAGCCGGCGAAGCCCCCGAAAACGTTGAGGAACCGCGCGGTCGCGATCGCGCGGCCCGTTGACACCGATCTGCCAGCCCTCTAGGGTCGCCGTCCGCGGCCACCCCCGGCCGACTTGGAGGAAGAAGATGATCGAACGCGCCCTCGCTCGCGCCCTAGTCGCTCTCACCCTCGTGGCCGCCGCCTGCGGCCCCTCGCAGGAGGAGCTGGACGCCGCCAACGCCCGCGCCGCCGAGCTCGAGAACGAGTTGGCCCAGTCCCGCGCCCGCTCCGCCGAGATGGAAGAGGAACTGAACGGCCTCCAAGCGCAGAACGGTGCGCTCGCGGCTCGGCTCACCTCGCTCGGTGAGAACGTGGAGAACCTGGAGGGGCAGAACACCCGCCTCCAGCAGGCCCTCGCCGAGCTCCAGGAGCGCGAGCGCCAGGCTCAGCAGCGCCTCGAGACCTTCCGGAACCTGCTCCAGCGCTTCCAGTCCCTGATCGACAGCGGTCAGCTCCGCGTCCGCATCGTTCGGAACCGGATGGTCGTCGAGCTGCCCGAGGGCATCCTCTTCGACAGCGGTCGCGCCGACCTGAAGGACGGCGGCCAGGAGACCCTCAAGGAGGTCGCCGAGGTCCTGAAGCAGATCGAGAACCGCTCGTTCCAGATCGCCGGCCACACCGACAACATCCCGATCCGCAACCGGCGCTTCCAGAACAACTGGGAGCTCAGCACCCAGCGCGCCGTCACCGTGACCCGCTTCCTCATCGGCGAGGGCGTCCCGGCCAACCGGATGAGCGCCGCCGGCTACGCCGACACCGAGCCCACCGCCTCCAACGACTCCCCCGAGGGTCGCGCCCAGAACCGCCGCATCGAGATCGTGCTCCTTCCCAACCTGGACGAGCTCCCCGACCTCTCGAGCCTCGCCGGCGACGACAGCACCCCCGCCGCGGGGGCCTCGGCCACCGACGGGGACTGAGCGCCGCCCCGGAGCGCCCCCCTCGGCCGCGTTGCGTGGAGGGGGGCGATCCACTACACTCTGCCGGCCTCGCGGCACGCCCCCATCCCGGGGACGGACCGGGGGCCGGACACCCAATCAGTCCGCTGGATTTACGAGTCAACGGAATGATCCCGGGTCTCCGGAGGTCGATCATGCGCGCGGAGAGCCCGAGTCCCGATGAGGAGGGTCCGCTCGCCGGGGTCACGGACCCCGCTTCGAAGCGTCTCAGCGACGCAGCCGGTGGCCGAGCCACCACCCAGAAGGAGGCCTGATGCAGGCGGAGCAGCACGAGTTCAAGGTCGGCGACAAGGCCGTCTACCCCGCGCAGGGCGTGGCCGAAGTCGTTTCGATCGAGGAGAAGGACATCGCCGGAAACCGGCAGCAGTTCTACGTCCTCAAGATTCTCGACACGGACCGGAAGATCATGGTCCCCGTGAGCAACGCCAGCAACGTGGGCCTGCGACCCCCCATTTCCGAGGCGGACATCCGCGAGATCTTCGTGATCCTCGAGGAACAGACGATCGCCTTCGACAACCAGACCTGGAACCGCCGCTACCGCGGCTTCATGGACAAGATCAAGACCGGTTCGGTCTTCGACGTGGCGGAGGTCATGCGTGACCTCTACCGCCTCAAGGCCGAGAAGAGCCTGTCCTTCGGCGAGCGCAAGATGCTCGAGACCGCGCGCAATCTCATCGTCAAGGAGATCGCCGTGGCCCGCCACAAGAGCGAGGAGAAGGTCCAGGCCGAGATCGAGAAGATCTTCGAGACCAACTGACATCCGAGGCGCGGCCCGGGAGGGCGCCGCGATGGCGGAGGGTCGAATGACGGCTCGCCGTCGCCTCGGGGTGATCCGGGACGCGCCTCATCGAGGCGTGCAATGGCCAACAGCAGCTTGCTGATGAACGTGGCGGTGGGTGAGACCCGCGTCGCGTTGACAGAGAACGGCACCCTCGGGGAGCTCTACGTCGAACGACGACGGGAGCGGTCCCCGGTGGGTAACATCTACCTCGGGAAGGTGACCCGAGTCCTCCCCGGCATGCAGGCGGCGTTCATCGACGTCGGCCTCGACCGGGCGGCCTTCCTCCACGTGGAGGACCTCCAGGCCTCTCCCAAGGAGAAGGCGGAAGAGGAAGAAGAGAAGGGCGCGGACAAGGGGAAGCGGGGCCGCGGGAACCGCGGGCGCAGCTCCAAGCGCGCCTCCCGCAAGACCCCCATCCGGGACCTCTTGACCGAGGGCCAGTCCCTCATGGTCCAGGTCTCCAAGGGCCCCATCGGCACCAAGGGCGCGCGAGTGACCACCCACGTCGCCCTCCCCGGGCGTCACGTGGTCTTCATGCCCGGCGTGGACCACGTCGGGGTCTCCAAGCGCATCGCCAACGAGCCCCAGCGGCAGCAGCTCAAGGAGCTCGTGCAGTCGATCAAGCCGGAAGCCGGCGGCGTGATGGTGACCCACGTGGGCGAGGGGCTGACCCTGGCCCAGCTCAAGGCCGACATCGGCTACCTGGTCAAGGTCTGGGAAGGCGTACAGGCCCAGATGGAGGCCGCCAAGAGCTCGCGCCAGAGGCTCAAGGTCCCCCGCATGATCCACGAGGAGCCGGACCTGCCGCTCCGGGTCACCCGGGACCTCTTCACCGAAAACATCGACGAGATCGTCGTCGACGACCCGCACCAGCACGAGCGCATCGTGCGCTTCGTGGAGATGTTCCTGCCCGCCCGGGTCAAGGACGTGACCCTCTACGAAGGCGAGGAGCCGCTCTTCGACGAGTTCGGTGTCGAGGCGGAGATCGCGCGGGCCCTCTCCCGCAAGGTCGCCCTCCCCTCCGGCGGCTACCTGATCATCGATCAGGCCGAGGCGCTGACGGCCATCGACGTCAACACCGGCCGCTTCACCGGCAAGGGCAAGAACGTCGCCGAGACCATCTTCCAGACCAACCTGGAGGCGGTGAACGAGATCGCCTACCAGCTCCGGTTCCGGAACATCGGCGGGCTCATCGTCCTGGACTTCATCGACATGGACAAGAGCAGCCACCGGGACAAGGTCTACAAGGCCCTGCTCCGGGAGCTGAAGAAGGACGCGGCGAAGACCACCGCGGTCCGGATCAGCGAGCTCGGCCTGGTCGAGATGACCCGCAAGCGGACCCGTGAGTCCCTGGGCCGGATGCTCTACGAGCCCTGCTTCTACTGCGACGGCACCGGCTTCCTGAAGTCGAAGACCACCGTCTGCCACGAGATCTTCCGGCAGCTCCGCCGCGAGCGCAGCACCCTGCCCGGCTACAAGATCGTGGTCACCGCCCACCCGGCCGTCTGCGACGCGCTGGAGCGGGAGGAGAAGGAAGCCCTCGAGGCCGCGTCCCAGGTGGTGCAGCGGCGGATAGAGCTTCGCGCCCGAAGGGACTATCATCTGGAGCAGTTCGACCTGACCGCAGGTTAGAGTCGCTGCCGACGATGCCCGACGACCCCGACCAGCCCGACGCCGACGACGCCTCCCGCCAGGAGCCGCGGGTCACCATCAACAAGGACTTCGAGTCCTTCGATGCGTTCATCCACGAGTACGTCACCAACATCTCCCGCACCGGCGCCTTCGTGAAGTCGAAGGAGCCGCTGCCGGTGGGGACCCAGGTCGACCTGAAGTTCACCGTGGTGATGGACGAAGTGGAGACCATCGAAGGCGTCGGCGAAGTGGTCCGGGTCCAGAAGGACCCGCCGGGCATGGGCGTGGTCTTCACCCAGCTCAGCCAGTACTCGCAGCACCTGTTGAGTCAGCTCCTGACCACCGCGCCGCGGCCGCCCAGCGAGGGCGACGAATGACCCTGCGCATCGACGGCAAGCCCGTCGGCGAGCTGAGCGACGCCGAGCTCCGACGGGAAGCCGACGCGCGGCGCCGCGCTCGGCGTGGCGGGATGAAGGGCGGCCCGATCGCCGCGACGCCCACGGACGCCCCGGCGCCCGACCAGGTGCGCAAGTACTTCGCGAGCCTGGAGCTCGAGCCGGGCGCCTCGAAGGACGAGGTGCAGAACCGGTACCTCGAGCTCCTCGACCGCTACGATCCCGACCGGCAGAAGGACGACGCGAAGAAGGCCGTCGCCCAGGAGCTCACCCGCAAGCTCCGCGAAGCCTACGAAGGCATCAAAGCCTACGTCGCGACCCGCTGAGGCGCCCGGGCGAGCTCGGCTTGCGCGGGCCGCAGCCTTTCCTTTCTCCTGCTCGCAGCTTTCCCCTAGGGTGACCAGGAGGAGGAACGAACATGGAGAAGTCGATCCCGTCGCCCGACGGTCCGCTAGCCGAGCAGCTCTCGACGAAACGGACGCTCGCGAGTCCGCCCATGGGGTCCGCGACGACCACGGAGACCTTCGGTCACGTGGTGACCCTCGGCGGAGGGCGTCTTCGCCACCTACGCGTCCAGCACGAGGTCCTGAAACCGGGCGCGCGGAGCAGTCGGCCGCACTTCCACACGACCCGGGAAGAATGCGTCCTCGTGCTCGGGGGAACCGTCACGGTCGTCGCTGGCGAACGCACGTTCACGGCGACCGAGAGCGAGTTCATCAGCTTCCCCGCCGGTCCCCCGGTGCACGTCCTCCGCAATGACGGCGCTTGCGCCGTCGCGCTGCTCGTCATGAGTGCGGCGCTCGAGGATGACCGGGTGATCTTCGGAGCAGAGCCGTCACCTGGTCCCGCGCTCGACGACGACACCCCTCGGCGAGTCGAATAGGGTCCCGAGGCGAGCCGGAGCGTGGGTCCTAGTCGATGCTGACGTAGCCGGCCTTGATGAGCTTGACGAAGATGTTGCTCGTCTCGAGGTCGCTCGCGAGGCTCTTGTTGAGCACCGTCTCCACGTGGCCGTAGTTGTGGGCCAGCTGGAGGACGTCGAGCTCGTCGGGGCTCAGGTCGCGCAGGGGCGGGATCAAGGGCACCGCCAGCGAACACGCGCTGGTCAGCGGAGGCATGTCGGGGCCGAGGCGCCGGACCTCGTCGAGCTGCCGCATGGCCTCCATGAGGAGCGCCTCGGTGCTCATCTCGATGGGCTCGAGGAACTCGCGGTCCTCGCTGGGCGCCATGTCGAAGGTGCCCTCGGACCAGGTGAGGATCCGATAGAAGCTCTTGTCGGGGGCGACGTCGAAGTTGTCGTTGATGGTCGAGAAGACCACCCGCCCCTTGTCGAGGTAGATCTTGCCGTTGTCCTGGTCGGTGCGGACCACCAGGACGCCGCTCTTCTTCGAGGCGCTGAAGAGCTGCAGCAGGTCCGGGAGCGGGACCTCCGCGATGGACCCGGTCATCGTGCGGACCTGCGAAGTCCTCTTGCCGGCCGCGACGTCCTCGAGGTGCGCCTTGGCGGCGTCGAGCGACTGGGCGGTCTCGGTGGCGATCACCTTGATGATGCTGGTCCCGATGAGGATCCGGTCGCCCTCGGTGAGCCGGGAGCGCTTGATCTTCTCGCCGTTGACGAAGCTTCCGTTCGTCGAGCCGAGGTCCTGGATGAAGATCTGCCCGTTGGTCACGGTGATCTTGGCGTGCCGACGGCTGACCATGTCCTCGACGAGCACCATGTCGAGCTCGCTGGACCGTCCGATGACGATCTCACCGGTCTCGGGGAGCGGAAACTCGCCCCCCTGGTACTTGCCGGAGATGAAGCGCAACGCGTAGGACCGCTCGGGCCGGGACGGAGGCTTCGGCGTCATCTTGGAAATCGGGGGCTCCATGAAAGGGGCTTCGGCCCTAGGCTAGGAAATCTGAGCGCCAATGGTCAAGGATCCGGAGCGTCTCGAACCACCGAAATCAGCCGAAGTCCCCGAATCGTAGCGCGCCGGGGACCGATACACCGTGATACGACGGGTTCGTGGGCGCTCGCCGGTCACCAGCTCGCCTCTCGGGAGGGGTCCTCGCGCTGCTCTTCGCGACGCTCGCGGCCCCCGTCGGGGCCCAGGTTCCCGACCGCCGGGTGGACTGGCACCAGATCGAGTCGGACCACTGCCGCGTCGCCTATCCGGTCCCGCTGGGGGTCCTCGCGCGGCGGGCCGCGACGATCTGCGACCAGTCCTTCGAGCGGCTGGCCGCGATCCTGGAGAACGAGCCGGACCAGGTGGTCGAGGTGGTGCTCACCGACGACTCGGACTCCGCCAACGGATCCGCGAGCGCCCTGCCCTACGACTTCATGCGCCTCTTCGCCCAGGCGCCCGAAGATCTGACGCCCCTCGGGGATCACGACGACTGGCTGGGAACGCTGATCACCCACGAACAGACCCACGTGGTTCACCTGGACACCATCGGAGGTCTGCCGGCCCTCGTGAACCGGGTGCTGGGCAAGGTGTGGGCGCCCAACCTGGTCCAACCCCGGTGGTTCATCGAGGGTCTGGCGACCCACATGGAGTCGGCCCTGACCGCCGGCGGCCGGATCCGCTCGTCGATGTTCGAGATGTACATCCGCATGGACGCCCTGGAGGGCCGCCTGATGCGCATGGACCAGGTCTCGAACGGCATGGATCGCTGGCCCCGGGGCAACGCCTACTACCTCTACGGGTCGCGCTTCGTGCGGTGGCTCGCCGAGACCCACGGGCAAGAGGCGCTGGCCGCCATGAGCCGGGAGTATGGCCGGCGGGCCATCCCCTACGGGCTCAACCGGACCGCCAAGCGGGTCACCGGCCGAACCTTCGACGAGCTCTGGGACGACTGGCAGGCCGACCTGGTGGCGAAGAGCGAGGCGCTCCAGGCCCGGGTCGAGGCGGAGGGACGGGTCGAGGGCGAGCGGCTCACCCGCTACGGCGACATCGCCCGGAGCCCCCGCTGGTTGGATGACGAGACCCTCGTCTATTTCGCCAACGACGGCTCCCACGACAGCCAGCTCCGGGCGATGGACCGCGACGGCGGTGACCACCGGCAGCTCGTGCGGGCGGTGGGCAACGTCTACTGGGGTCCGATGGATGGCGGCCGCTCGCTGATCTTCGGGCAGCCCGACGGGCACCGGGACATCTACTTCTTCTACGACCTCTTCCGCTTCGACCGGGAGACCGAAGAGCTCACCCGGCTGACCCACGGACTCCGGGCCCGGGAGCCCGACGTGTCGCCGGACGGGCGCTGGGTGGCCTTCACTCGGAGCGGCGCCGGGACCACGCACCTGATGATCGCCGAGACCGACGACATCGAGGCGACCCAGCGGCCGCTGGTGCGCAGCCGCCGCTACGAGCAGGCCTACACACCGCGCTTCTCCCCCGATGGCCGAACGGTGGCCTTCAGTCACTGGCGGGCCGGCGGCTACCGCGACATCCGCCTGGTCGATGTGGCGAGCGGCGAGGTCCGCGAAGTCACCCACGACCGGGCGCTGGACACCGGACCGGCCTGGGCTCCGGACGGGCGGCACCTCTACTTCAGCTCGGACCGGAGCGGGGTGGCCAACCTCTACCGGTGGGAGGTGAGCTCCGGGGACCTCGAGCAGATCACCAACGTCGTCGCCGGCGCCTATTCGCCGGACGTGTCGCCGGACGGCCGCTCGGTGGTCTACCTCGGCTACACCAGCTTCGGCTTCGACATCTTCCGCTTGGACCTCGCCTCGGCCTCGCCGCGCCCGGCGGCTCCGTACGTCGACGACCGCCCCGAGCCGAACCACGCGCCCGGGGGCCGGGTGACCCACGCCGAGCGCTACCGCCCGGCCCGGACCCTCTACCCGCGCTCCTACTTCCTGGACCTGACCCCCGACAGCTTCGGCCAGCAGCTCGGGATCACCGTGAGCGGCGAGGACATCGCGCAGCACATGGCGTGGAGCGCGCGGCTCGGGGTCAGCCTGGCCGAGGGCTACTTGAACGCCGACGCGAGCATGCTCTTCCGCCGGCTCCCGGCGCCGATCAGCGTGAGCGCGTTCCGCCGGGTCTCCGTCCGGGGTGGGCTCCAGGTCGCCGGCGAGAGCCGCAACTGGGTCGAAGAGGCCCTGGGGGCGGACATCGCCACCGGGTACACCATCCCCCGCTCGCTCCACTCGGAGTCCTGGACCGCGAGCTACTCCCTCGCCTGGCTACGGCAGGCGGAGCCCTGGGGCGGGCGGCTCGATCCCAATACGCCCCCACCGGTGCTTCCGGAGACCGGCCGCCTGGCGTCGCTGCGCTTCGGGTGGTCCTACAACGACGCGCGGAGCCACTTCTACGACATGAGCCCGTCGGAGGGCCGCTCGCTGGCGATCAGCCTGTCTCTAGCGCACCCGGCGATCGGCAGCCAGTTCAAGGTGGCGACCGTTCAGTGGCGCTGGACCCGCTACGTCGAGGCGCCCTGGCGTCAGCACCACGTCTTCGCCCTCCGCTACGCGGGCGGGATCAGCGGGGGCGATCTCGGTCGGCGGGGCGTGTTCTCCGTGGGCGGCTTCGCCTCGGTCTCGGTGGTCGACCAGCTGATCGACAGCACGACCCTCGGGGGGGCGGCGCTCCGCGGCTACGTGCCCGGTCAGCGCAACGGGGTGCAGTACCACCTGGCCCAGCTGGAGTACCGCTTCCCGCTCTTCCGCTTCATGCGCGGCTTCTCCACGCTGCCCGCGTACCTGCAGCGGATGCACGCCACGGTCTTCGCGGATGCGGGCGACGCCTTCTTCGGCCGGTTGGACCCGAAGACGTTCCGGCTGGGCTTCGGCGCCGAGCTCCATACCGACGTGCTCGTCGGCTACTTCCTGCCCTGGACCTTCCGGCTCGGTTTCGCCCACGGCCCGATGGAGGGCGGCGAAGCCCAGGTGTACTTCCACCTGGGCGTCCCCTTCTGACGGCAGGGTTTCGCGCCCGGGGGTTCCGAGCGCTGGGTTCGGCGCCCCGGGGTCCGAGCCTCGGGCTCAGACCTCCATGATGTCGGTCTCTTTGGCCGACACGATCTCGTCGACGCGGCTGTTGCCGGCCTTGACGATCTCTTCCATCTCCTTGCGCCCGCGGTCGGCCTCGTCTTCACCGACGTCGCCGTCCTTCTGGAAGGCGTCGAGCATGTCCTTGGTGTCGTGGCGGGCGGACCGGATCGCGACGCGCGCGTCCTCGCCCTTGGCCCGGGCGACCTTCACCAGCTCCTTGCGGCGCTCCTCGGTGAGGGGCGGCAGGGGGATGCGGATGATCTCGCCGTCGTTGGACGGGTTCACGCCGAGGTTCGCCGCGGCGATGGCCTTCTCGACCGCGCCGATCTGCTGCCGCTCGAAGGGCTTGAGCACGATCATGCGCGGCTCGGGGATGGAGATGGACGCCACCTGCTTCAGGGGCGTGGGCTGCCCGTAGTAGTCGACCCGGACGCCGTCGAGGATGTTGGCGTTCGCGCGGCCGGTGCGGATCCGGGAGAGCTCGCGCTTCAGGGAGTCGTGGGCCTTGCCGATGGAGCTCTTCAGCTCGTCGAGAGTGTCTGAGATCATTGGAAATTCGTCCTGAAAATCGGGCCTGGGCGGCCGGGGCGGCCGCGCCGGGGGGGCCGAGGCTACCCCAAGTGTCCGGGTTGGCGGAGGATTTGTGGGTCGGCGACTCAGTCGCCCTCGCCGCTCTCGTTGACCAGGGTGCCGACGTCTTCGCCGCGCACGACCCGCTCGATGTTCCCGCGCTGGGTGAGCGCGAAGACGCGGATGGGCAGGGAGTTGTCCCGGCAGAGGGTGACGGCCGTCTGGTCCATCACGCCGACGCGGTCGATGAGGAACTGATCGTAGCTGAGGCGCCGGTACATGGTGGCGCCCTGATGCTTGACCGGGTCCTTGTCGTAGATGCCCGCGACCTTGGTGGCCTTGAGGAGCACGTCGGCCTGGATCTCCATCGCGCGGAGCGCGGCGGCGGTGTCGGTGGAGAAGAAGGGGTTGCCGGTGCCGGCCACGAAGATGACGACCCGGCCCTTCTCGAGGTGGCGGATGGCCTTGCGGCGGATGTAGGGCTCGGCGACCTGCCGGATGCTCAGGGCGCTGAGGACCCGGGTCTGGACCCCGGCCTTCTCCAGGCCGTCCTGGAGGGCGATGCCGTTGATGACGGTCGCGAGCATGCCCATGTAGTCGGCGCTCGCGCGCTCCATGCCCTGGGCGTTGCCCTTGAGGCCGCGGAAGATGTTCCCGCCGCCGACGACGATGGCGATCTGGACGCCCGTGGCGTGGACCTCGGCGATCTCCAGGCAGACCTCGCGGAGCGTCTCCGGGTTGATGCCGAAGCCGCCGACCTCGCCGCAGAGGGCCTCGCCGGAGAGCTTCAAGAGGATTCGATTCAGTCGCTTCTCGCTCATCGCGAGAGTCCTACCTCGCCCGGCGCCGAAGCGCACATGCGAAAACGGCCGGGGCGTGGGCCCCGGCCGTTTCGGCGTGGTGGGGCGAGACCCTCTCGGGCCCCACCTGGGCGGCTCAGGCGCCCTTGAGGGTCTCGGCGACCTCGGCCGCGAGGTCGTTGACCTTCTTCTCGATGCCCTCGCCGAGCTCGAAGCGGACGAAGCGACGGATGCTGATCTTCTCGCCGATCTTGGCGGTCAGCTCGTCGGTCACGTCGGCGACGGTCTTCTTGTCCTCGGCCATGATGAAGAGCTGGTCCAGGAGGACGGTGCCCTTCTTCCACTTGGCGAGCTTGCCCTCGATGATCTTGTCGACGGCGGCGGCCGGCTTCTCCTTGCCGGTCTCCTTGGCCTCTTCCGCCATCTGGCCGCGGAAGATGTCTTCCTGCTTGGCGATGGCCGCGGCGCTGATCTCTTCCTCGCGGACGACGGTCGGCGCCTCGGAGGCGATGTGCATGGCGACCTCGTCGACGAACTTCTTGAACTCTTCGTTCCGAGCCACGAAGTCGGTCTGACAGTTCACCTCGAGGAGGACGCCGATGCGCCCGCCCGCGTGGATGTAGGCGTGGATGAGGCCGTCGGCGGCGATGGCGCCGGCCTTCTTGGCGACCTTGGCCAGACCCTTCTTCTGGATCAGCTCGACCGCCTTCTCCTCGTCGCCCTCGGTCTCCTGAAGGGCCTTCTTGCAGTCCATGATGCCCGCACCCGTGCGCTCACGGAGGGACTTCACCTGCGTCATGCTGATGCTCATCTCGATGCTCTTTTCGTTCGGTCAGTTCGGAGGGGGATGCTTGGTGTCGGCCGCGGGGCCCGCCTCGCCCGACCTCGCCTCCGCCCGGTCTCGCGGGGCGAGACGCGCGGCAGCGTGGTGGGCGGGGAGCTCGGGTGAACCGAGGAGGCCGGGCCGACGAGCGAGGGTCTGGGGGCCAGACCCTCGGAGGACTCAGCGGCGGCCGCTGCCGGGGCGACGACGGCCGCGCTGGAAGTCGACGGCCACGCCATCGGCGGAGCTCTGCGGGGCGTGGTTGCCGCCGCCCTGAGCCATCTCGCGACGGCGCTGCTGGCCCTCGATGCAGGCGTCGGCGATGCGCGAGGTGATCAGCTTGATGGAGCGGATGGCGTCGTCGTTGCCGGGGATGATGAAGTCCACCAGGTCCGGGTCGCAGTTGGTGTCGGTGAGCGCGACGATCGGGATGTGGAGCTTGCGCCCCTCCTTGACCGCGATGTGCTCGTGGTTCGGGTCGACGACGAAGATGACCGAGGGCACGGCGTTCAGGAGCTTGATGCCGCCGAGGTACTTCTCGAGCTTGTCCTGCTCGCGGGTCAGGGTGAGGGCTTCCTTCTTGGAGAGGTTCGCGAAGGTCCCGTCCTCGGCCATCCGGTCGAGGTCGCGGAGCCGCTCGATGCCCTGCTTCACCGTCTTGAAGTTGGTGAGCGTGCCGCCGAGCCAGCGGCCGGTGACGTAGAACTGGTCCGCGCGGGTGGCCTCTTCGTAGATCACGTCGGCGGCCTGGCGCTTGGTGCCCACGAAGAGCACGTGGCCGCCGCGGGCGACGGCGTCGCTCACGAACTGGAAGGCCTTCTTGAAGAGCTGCGCGGTCTGGTCGAGATCGACGATGTGGATGCCGTTGCGGGCGCCGTAGATGTACGGGCGCATCTTCGGGTTCCAGCGCTTGGTCTGGTGACCGAAGTGGACGCCGGCGTCGATGAGGGCGCGCAGGCCGATCGGCAGGTCGCCGCTGGCGACGTCGGGGGTGCCGAGGGCGGCGAGTTCGGGGGCTTCCTGGATCTCGTGATTGGCGTTGGCCATGGTGGGTTCTCCGTTTCCGGTTGGGCCTCCACCTCCCTCGGCCGAAAACCCGCCAGGCGGGCACCGGTTCGACCGTTCGAACGGGGAGGTGTGTGTGATTTCGAGGACTTGCAGGTCCCCGGCGCCGCCCCCAATGGGCGACAGCGCGCGCTCCATACCACATCCCGCGCGCTCTGCCAGCCGCCGGGGCCCTCGGAACGCCCCGCCGCTCGGGTCGTCGAGGCGGGGGATCTGTGGTTGAGTCCGCCGCGATGACCGCCCCCGTCCCCATGAAGTTGCGCAAGGCCCTCGAGCGAACCCTGAAGGCGGGGCACCCCTGGGTCTACCGGGACGCCCTGGAGCGACCGGAGCAGCTGGAGGCCGGCGCCGAGGTGGTGATCCACGATCGCCGAGGTCGGCCCTTCGCCCGGGGGATCGCCGACGGCGGCGACGCCATCGGCGTGCGCATTTGGCGCCTCCGCGACGCACCCCTGGACGCCGAGCTCGTCGAGCGTCGCCTCCGCCGGGCCCTGGGCCTGCGCGCCGCCCTCCGGCCGCCGGAGACCACCGCGCTCCGGCTGGTCCACGGCGAGGGGGACGGCTGCCCGGGCTTCGTCATCGACGAGTACGGGCTGGAGAGCGGCGAGCGCATCGCGGTGCTCCGGCTGGACGGCGAAGGCGCCGCGCGCTTCTACGAGCGGGTCCAGGACACGGTGCGGGATCTCCTGCGAGACCAGGGCTTCACGGGGCTGTTGGAGCGCCGCGATCGCCGGAGCGGCCAGGGCCCGGTGCTGGGCTTCGGCGAGGTCCCCCGGGGCCGGGTGCGGGTCCGGGAGCACGGGATGACGCTGGTGGGGGACCTCTGGGAGGGCCAGAAGACCGGCCTCTTCCTGGACCACCGGGAGTCCCGCCGCCGGGTGCGGGAGCTCGCCCGGGGTCGCCGCGTGCTCAACCTCTACAGCTACACCGGCGGGTTCTCGGTCGGCGCCGGCCTCGGCGGCGCGAGCGTGGTGACCTCCGTGGACATCGCGCCGGAGGCCATCGCCCTGGCCGACGCCACCTGGGAGGCCAACGGCCTGGACCCGGCGCGCCATCGGGGTCTGGCCGAGGACGCCCGGGACTTCCTGCGCATCGACAAGGAGCGCTACGAGCTGGTCGTCTCCGATCCGCCCAGCTTCGCGCCCCGGGAGTCCGCGCTCGAATCGGCCATCGCCGCCTACGAGGGTCTCCACGCGCAGTGCCTGGACCGCCTGGTCCCCGGCGGGATGCTCCTGGCCGCGAGCTGCTCGAGCCACGTCGACGCGAACACCTTCCACGACACTCTGGCCAAGGCCTCGGCGGCCACCGGCCGGCGGGTGCAGATCCTCGAGCGCACCGGCGCGCCCTTCGACCATCCGCGGCTCGCGGCCTTCCCCGAGGGGGACTACCTCAAGGTCGTGGTGGCGCGGGTGCTGGACTGAAGCGCGACCACAGGGAGCCCGGGGCCGCGTACGGGGCCGCGGCCGCCGCCATGACCCGGGTCGCGTCGAGGGCCTCTACCAAGTGCGGGCCCCAGGGTGCTTGGTCCACGCGGCCGAGCGCCGCGACCGCGAGGGGGACGCTGGGTTCGTCGCCGATCAGCGGGTCGGCGGGCAAGGCGTCGTAGTAAGCGCGGAAGTCGGTGGTCGGGCCGAGCACCTCGCGCAGACCCCGCGCCCCGGCGAGGACCGCCTGGACCCGGAGGCAGGCGTGCTCGCGGACCTCGTCGCCGGGCGCGACGTTGTCGAGGCCCCAGTCGGGCACCGTGAACGAGTCCGGGCCCTGCACCAGGGAGTGACAGAGCTCGTGGAAGATCATCTGCGCCAGACAGTCGTCCGCATCCAGGGTCGCTTCCTCTCCGAGGGTCAGCACGCCCCGGCCATCGGTCGCGGCGAATACCTCGTTCGAGCGATTGACGCGAAGGCCGACCCGGGCGGCTGCGCCGAGCCACACCGCATCGAGCGGGTCTTGGTACTGGAATCGGACCTCCCGAGACATGGGGCGCAGCGTGGTCCCGAAACGAATCATGTTCAAAGGCTCCACTTTCGCTATGCTGCAGCCCGCGATGAGCTCGAAGGGAAGACCCGATCCGGCCGGGGGGGCGAGGCCGTACGGGAACGAGGGAAGGCCCAAGCGGAGCTCGAAGTTCGACACCCAGCCGATCTCGAGCTCCTTCCTGCGCCGGCGCGTCCCCAGCAGCCCGGGCATGAGCGCCCACGACGCGCTCCTCGCGGTCACCGACGATCCCTCCCTGATGCCCGGCGCGCGCAACGCGCTGACCAAGGCCCTCGGCCTCCAGCCCGGCCAGCGCTTCGTGCTGCTCGCGCAGGCCGGCTACGAGGACGTGGCCGCCGCCCTGCTTCGGGCCGCGGTGGAGCTCGGCGTGGAGACGCGCAGCTTCGTCCTCGACGAGGAGACCTGCGAGCGCGAGCTCTTCGTCCAGCGGATCGTGGGCGAGCTCGCGGAAGCCGACGGCTCCGCGCTGGTCGCCAGCCGCAACGGCCTGCCCCGGGCCTTCCGGCGCGCGGTGATGGAGATCCAGGGGCAGCGACGCCACGCCCACATGGTCGGCGTCACGCCCTCGATGATGCGGCAGTCGATCCGCGCCGATCACGAAGAGATGCATCGCCTCGGCGAGCGGCTGATCGCCCACGTCGGGTCCTGTCGCGAGATCGTGGTCCGTTCGGGCGTGAACGAGGAGCTGGTCCTCCGACCCGACCCGACCCTGCGCTGGCACAACGGCAGCGGACTCCTGCGCGCGCCCGGGTTCACCAACCTCCCCGCCGGAGAGGTCTTCGCCACCCCCGCGTCGGTGGAGGGGACCCTGGTGCCCGACGGCGGCGTCTGGCTCCCCAAGGGACCCGCGCTGGGTCGCTCGAGCCGCATCACCATGCGCTTCGAGGGCGGCCGCCTGGTCGGCGCGGACGGGCCCGAGAGCGACGACATCATGGCCGCCGTGGGCCAGGAACCCGACGGGGCCCGGGTCGGCCAGATGTGCTTCGGCACCAACGTCGGGGTGCTCACGCCGATCGGCGCCATGCTCCAGGACTCCAAGATCCCCGGGTTCCACCTGATCCTGGGCTACACCTGCCCGGAGCTCACCGGCGCCACCTGGAACAGCGGCATCCTGGTCCCCATGCTGGTCCGCCGCGCCGACGTGACCGTGGACGGGAAGCCGCTCTTGGTCCGCGGTCGCTACGCCCGCGAGCTCCTCGGCTGAGGCGGCGCGCTCCCCGCGCGCTCACGGCGCCCCGAGGGGCGCGATGCGTCGAATTTTTGACCGGACCCGCGCAGCGGCCTCCAATGGTCATGGATGATACGTATCGCAGTCGCCACTCTCGCGCTGACCGCGCTCCCCGCCCTGGCCCACGCGGATTGCCCCGAGCCGGTGACCGTCGCCCGGGCCCACAGCGACGAGCGCGCGATCCTCCGCCTGGTCGAGTGCGATGGGTCCCCAGCCCTGGCGAGCCTCGAGGAGCTCAGCCTCCTCGCGCGGCCGGCGCGCACCGATCGGCCCGAGCCCGGGGCCCGCGCGGTCTACCAGCGCGAGGCGCCGCCGGAGCGGGTGGCCGAGTTCGTCCACCCCGGGATCCGGCGCCTGGACCCCGGCCTCCTGGTGCGACTCCAGGCCGTGGCCGCCCGCTTCCCGGACGCGACCCTGGAGATCGTCTCCGGCTACCGGCCGACGGCTCGCTCGGGCAGCCGGCACCGGGTCGGCCGCGCCCTCGACATCCGCGTGGTGGGGGTCGATCGACGCGAGGTCGCCGAGCACGCCCGCGGCTTCGCCGAGACCGGCGTCGGCTACTACCCGAACAGCACCTTCACCCACATCGACGTCCGCGACACGAGCCACCACTGGGTGGACCTCTCCGGTCCCGGCGAGCGCCCGCGCTACGTGCCCTGGGAGGAAGCCCCGCCCGCCGTGGATGGCGAGACCGCGGTGGCGGTGAACGACGTCGAGCCGCCGGCGGAGCCCGCCGAGCCGGTGGCCACCCCGACCCCGGCCGTGGAGCGCACGGTCCCGCCGAGCGCCCCGGCCTCGGTCGCCGCAGCCGAGCCCGCCCAGGAGCCCGCCCTGGAACCCGCGCCGCCCGTGGTGGCGCCGCTGGTCCGGGAGCGGGAGCCGATGGAGCACACCCGCCGCCCGGCGGACGTCACCGTGGCCGCACCCACGGGCCCCGCCCACGACGGTGAGGTCGACTGGACGGTGCCCTGGTGGACGCGGACCCGCGCCACGGGCGGTTGATCTCGCGGTACCGGAGCTCGATCTCGAGCGACCGACGGTCGGTCTCGCGCTACGGGCGGTCGATCTCGACCTGCAGCGAGTAGCTGCCCTCGCTTCCCTCGCGGAAGCCGTCGACGACGACGAAATACATCCCAGCGTCGAGGGTGGTCTCGATGCGCGAGGCGCGGTTGTTCTGATCGACGTCGTCGTTGCAAGCGACCTCGCTGGTCGCGTCCACGCAGTCCCGGCGGAGGTGGAGCGCGCCGTCGTAGTCGCCGGTCAGATCGATGCGCACCCGAGAGCGCCGCGCGACCCGCAGGCGGTAGACGACGTCGCCGGAGCGAGCGCCCTCGGCGCAGCTCGCCTGGAAGTCGTTGGACTCGCCCGCGGTGGTGCCGTTGACCGTCTGGCCCGAGCGGAGCATCGGTGCGGAGCGGCAGGTGCGCTCCATCGCGACCAGGTCGGTCATCTCCAGCGTGACCTGGGCCGCGCCGAAGCTGTCCGGGCGGGCGCCGTCCAGGACCAGCGCGTAGGTCCCCGGGACCAGGGTCTCGTCGATCGTGGCCTCCTGGGTGCGGGGCGCAGAGACCGGCACCGCGACACAGGCGACCTCGCTGTTCGCGTCGCCGCAGGTCCGGCGCAGGTACATCGCGCCGTCGAACTCGGCGTCACGGACCCGGATGACGACGCGGGAACGGTTACGGACGGTGAAGGTCCGGACGACGTCGGCGCCGCCCTGCCCCCCGCAGCTGCCCGCGAGGTCGTCGCCGGCCTCGAAGGTGTCGAGGTCCTGGGCGCCCGGGTCGAGGGCCACCGCGTTCCCGCAGCTATCGGCCTGGACGCCGCCGCCGGCGACCGGCGCGAGGTTCGCCTCCAGGGTGAAGTTGCCGGTGGCCGCCTGGCCGCTGGCGCCGAAGCCGTCGGAGACCACGAAGTACTGCCCCGCGTCGACGATGGTGTTGATGATCGATCCGCGGACGTCCCGGAAGTCGTCGTTGCAGGCCACCTCGGTCGTGGCGTCGGCGCAGTTCGAGCGGAGGTAGAGGGCTCCGTCGTGGTCCGTCTGCTGCCGGAGGCGCAGTCGCGACCGCTGGGGCACGTCGAGGCGGTACACCCGGTCCGGCATCCGCGCGCCGTCGGCGCAGGTGGCCTGGAAGTAGTCCGCGGCCCCCTGGGTCGAACCGCTGACCGGCTGCCCCACCTGCAGGGCGGGCGCGTCGGCGCAGACCTCGGCGAGGGGGCGCAGCGTGGTCCGGGTGGCCACGAGCTCGTAGGCGCCGGCCGCGTTCCCGTAGCCGTCGACGACGACATAGTAGGTGCCCGGCTCGAGGGTGGTGTCGATGCGCGAGTGCGAGGTGTCCTGGGCGTCGTCGTTGCAGGCCACCACCGAGGCCACGTCGCCGCAGGTGCGGGTGATGAAGAGGGCCCCGTCGAAGGACGACTGCAGGGCGATGGAGATCTGCGAGGGCTCCTCGATGTCGAGCCGGTACACGTTCTCGGGCGCGTTGCCCTCGGCGCAGGGCGCCTGCATCGCGTTGGTCCCGCCGGTGGTGTCGCCCGATTGGGGCTGACCGAAGGTGAGCTCGCGCGCTCCGGCGCAGGTGCTCCCGGCCCCACCCCCCGCGACCATCCGGCCGCCGAAACCGCCACCGGCCGGGGCGCCGGACCAGGACGAGACCAAGTAGCCGCCGCGGCCCTCGGTCATGGAGACCACCGCGGTGTGGGTGCCGGTCGTCTCGGCGCAGACGCGCGCGGCGGCCTGGCGGTCGTGGGTCACGTCGCGGCCGGCCTCTTCCCCAGCCTCGTCGAGGACCAGGATGTCCAGGTCTTCGACCGAGTCGCTCCCGAGGGCGACGAAGGTGTAGCACTCGCCGGCCTGGAGCTCGACCTCGATGCGGGCCTCGGCGCCTTCGGGGAGCGAGCCCTCGCTGATGGGGCCGGTCTGGGCCAAGCCCATCGCGCTCAGCGCGTTGTGAACGGCGACGAAGCGCGGCTCGGTCTGGGTCTGGGAGCCGCCACAGGCGAGCGCGAAGGAGAGGAGGAGGAACGGGTAGCGATTCATCGATTGGGTGGCAGCGTAGCCTGTTTTCGGTGGACGGGGGCGAGCGCCCGCGAGGTGCTCAGAGGAGCTTACGGAAGAGGTAGAAGAAGTGTTCCAGGAGCCGGTCGCCCATCGGACGATATCGATACGAGCGTTCGTCCACCTCGGGGGCCTGGGCGAGGTCCTGGAAGAAGCGGTCGCGCATCGCGCGGCCGACGGCCTCGTCCTCGATGGCCACGGTGACCTCGAGGTTGAAATGCCAGGAGCGGTGGTCGAGGTTGTAGGTCCCCACGGTGGTCCAGCGCTCGTCGACCACCGCCGTCTTCGCGTGGAGGACGTTGCCCCGCCACTCGTGCAAGTGGACCCCCGCGTCCATGAACCAGCCGTACATCCGGCGGGAGGCATGGGAGACGGCGGGCACGTCGGACTCGCCGGGGAGCAGGACCCGGACCTCGACCCCCCGCCGGGCCGCGTGGATCAAGGCCCGCCGGATGCTGCGATCGGGCAGGAAGTAGCTGTTGGTGATGTAGACGCTCTTCTCGGCCCGCCGGATCCGGTCGAGGTAGGTCGCGCGGATTGCCCGGCGTTCGCCGAGGTAGTGGTTGGCCAACACCCGGACCTTGGCGTCGGATTCACCGGTGAATCGCGCCGGAGGGATCTCGTCCCCCACCTCGGTGTGCTCGCCGGACTCCTCCCGGACCAGGCGGTCCCAGGTGTGCAGGAAGATGGTGCGCATGCTGGTCACCGCCAGGCCCTCCACGCGCACCATGTCGTCCCGCCAGCCGCCGCCGCCGTCGGCCTCGGCGGCCCACTCGTCGCCGATGTTCACCCCCCCGGTGAAGCCCACGCGGCGGTCGACCATGAGCATCTTGCGGTGATTCCGCCGGTTGATGACGCCCCAGCGGAAGCGGCGTCGCCAGGGCGCGATGGGGTTGTAGTCGATGACGTGGACCCCGGCGGCCCGCATGGCGTCGAAGATGCGCCCGTCGGAGTCGATGCTCCCCACCGCGTCGTAGATCAGCGCGACCGGGACCCCTTCGCGGGCCTTGTCCATGAGGGCCTCGGCGAAGCGCCACCCGGTGGCGTCCGAGCCGAACCAGTACATCTCCAGCAGGACCTCGTGCCGGGCGTGGGCGATCGCGTCGAGCATCGCCGGGAAGCACTGACCACCGTCGTGGAGGAGCGTGACGCGATTGCCCTCGACGTAGGCCTCGAACCCCCGCGTCGACCCGAGCTTGTGGCGCAGCTTCCCGTAGGAGTGCCTCCCCGCCTCTACCGCACCTCCTTGCACCCGGGAACGATAGCAGCGTGGACGTGGGCGCCCGAACCATTAGGATCCGCTCCATGGCCGGTCCCCGTTGCCCCGTCTGCCGCGAAGCCATCGAACGCGGTGTCGAGACCTTCCCCTTCTGCTCCCGCCGCTGCCGCACCCTCGATCTCGGTGATTGGCTCGGCGAGTCGTACCGCGTGGCCGACGCCCCGGCGCCGGAAGCCGAGGGCGCCCTGCTCCAGCGACTGCTCGGTTCGGAGGACGAATGGCCCAGCGCCTGATCCTCGCCGCGGCCCTGGTCGCCTGCGCGGCGACCAGGGCCGCCGCCCAGGCGGGGACCGCGACACCGAGCGAGCCCGGGACGGCCGCTCCCGCAGCGGCGGACGTCGACGCGCCGCCCCCCGGGACCGCGAGTCCCGCCCCGGCCGCGAGTCCCGCGCCCGCCGCCCGGCCCGCGCCGGAGCCCTTGCCGCCGCCCCGGGCGCGGCCGGAGCCTCCGCCGGAAGACGAGGACGAGGACGAGGACGAGGAGGAGTGGGGCTCCTTCTATATCCAGCTCCTCGGCGGCTACGCCTTCACCAACCTGGTGCAGTTCAGCGAGCAGAACTTCTTGCCCGAGACCGAGCGCCGGGAGGGCAACGGCTACTTCGGGGGCCTCGGCCTCGGGTTCCGCGTGCACATCGTCACCGTCGGGGTCCAGGCGACCCTGGGGAGCTACGCGCCGGCCGAGTCCGATGGCTTCGAGGTCGGCACGGCGATCGGGACCATCGCCCTCCACCTGCCCATCCCCACCGTGCAGCCCTACTTCCGCTTCGGCGCCGGCTACGGGTGGATGGGCAAGGCGAACTACGAGAGCCCGGGGCTCAGCGAGACCAACGTGTACGGCTTCGTCATCGAGGGCGGCGCGGGGGTGGACATCAAGCTCGCTCGGGCCATCTCCATCGGCGCGGGCGTGGACGCGGCCTACCTCAACTTCGGGCGCCAGACGGCCGACGAGGTGGGGACCATCGACGACGTCGACTTCCAGGAAGAGGGCGACGCGGTCGGCTTCCAGCTGCGCGGCCACCTGCACATCACCTTCCACATCTGATGTGGGGCGCGTGGCCGGGCGCAGCGCTCCTGATCGGCCTGGCGTGCGCGTCGGTGGCGCGCGCCGACCTGGCCACCGGCCCCGACGGCGAGCTCGGGGTCTGGCGCCTGCTCGCGGAGGGGCGCCGCGCCCCCGGCGACGCCGAGGTCGCCGCGCTCGACGCCGGCGCGTGTGATGCCTGCCCGGTGGTCGCCCAGGCGTCGGCCCGGGTCGACCTCGGGTCCGCGACCCGGCGCGGGGCCCGCTTCGCCGCGCTGGGCCTGAACCTCGAGACCGACGAGGCGACCACCCTGCGCTTCTTCCTGGCGCTCCATGCGGACCTCGACGTGTGGGTCGACGGGGAGCGGGTCGCGCAGATCCCCGGCCGGGGGATGGTGCCGGACGAACGACACCTGCCGGTGTCGCTGAGCGCCGGACGCCACCGGCTGGTCTTCGCGCTCCGGGCACCGCGGCGCGGCGGCTGGGCCATGGAGGCCCGGGTGACGGGCGCCGACTTCCGGCCCGGCCCCGGCGGCGTCCACCTGGACCTCGGGCCCGGGGTCGATGGGGACGAGGTGCGAGCCCGCGCCGTCCACCTCGAGGAGTCCGCCGAGCTGGCGCCGCTGCGTTGGGTGACCCGGGTGAGCTTCCCCGGCGGCGGCCCGGCGGAGCCGCTGGTGGTTCGACGGGGCGGCGCGGTGCAGATCGCGCCGACCCGGGGTGCGTGGCGGACCCCGGTGTCGGTGCGCGACCCGATTCCCGGCCGCGGGGACCTGGAGAGCCTGCGCGTAGGCGAGCGTGAGGTCGCGGTCGGGCGGGACCTCGGTCGCTATCGGCGGCTGCTCCGCGCGGCCGGCGCGCTGGCGGAGATGTCGCCCCCGGAGCCCTCGGTGGGGCCCGTCCGCTGGCGCCTCCGCGAGACCCTCCGGGCGGTGAACGCGCGCGAACGAGACGCGCGCTGGCTCCGCTGGCTGGAGACCGAGGCCCGCCGCCTGCATCGCGCGCTGTCCGCCGGCAGCGACCCCTTCGCCGAGCTCCGCGGCTACGAGCGGATGGGTCATGTCAGTCGGCTGGACGGCACCGCGCAGGGCTACGAGCTCTTCGTACCCCCGGGGCGCGCTCCCGCGGGCGGGTGGCCAGTGGTGATCACGCTCCACGGGTTCAAGGGCAACGCCGGGGACTTCTTCCGGAACACCTTCGGGCTGCCGCGGGACTACGGCGGCGGAGAGTCGCTGGAAGCCCACGGGCGCCACGGGACCGCGCCCACCGCGGGGCCCATGGTCGTCCTCGCCCCCGAGGGCCGCGGACAGACGATGTACCGCGAAGCCGGCGAGGAGGATGTCCTCGAGGCCCTGGCCGACGTGCGAGCGCGCCTGCCCATCGACGCCGCGCGCATCTACGTGACCGGCGGATCGATGGGGGGCACCGGCGCCGCCTTCCTGCCCCTTCGACACCCGGACCTGTTCGCCGCCGCCGCCCCCTTGGCCGGGTACCACGACCAGAGCGTTCGCCAGGACACGCATCACCCGGGCCTGAGCCCCATCGAGCGCTTCCTCTTCCAGCGCGTCGGCGACGTGGACTGGGCGGAGAACGCGCGGCACCTCCCGATGCTCCTGGTGCGCGGGCAGCGGGACCGCCCCCTGGACTGGACCCGCAACCTGGTCGCCCGGCTGCGCGCGTTGGACTTCGAGGTCGAGCATCGAGAGCCCGATCTCCGCCACAACGTGTGGACCGAGACCTACGCGGAGGGCGCGATCTTCACCTGGTTCGCCCGGCACCGGCGCCCCGCGGCCCCCGCGCACGTGCAGCTGCGGACGGCGCGGGAGCGGACGCGCTCGGCCTGGTGGGTCTCCCTCCGACGCGCGCGCGCCGACGCCTTCGGCGAGGTCGACGCCGTCGCGCGCTCGGGCCGCGTCACGGTGACGACCGAGGGTGTGCAGGAGGTGCGCTTGGACCCGCCGACCACGGTGGCGCCCGAGGGGCCGCTCGACGTCGTCATCGACGGCCAGGCGCTCTCCGGGGATCGCCCATTGGTCCTGCACCGGAGCGGTGAGCGGTGGGTCCCCGGGCCCGCGGACGCGGGGCCCCTGGGGCGCCCGCTCCGGGACGTCTTCCACGAGCCCCTCCTCTTCGTGGTGGGCACCCAGGACCCGGCGCACACCGCGATGAACCGCCGAGTGGCCGCCCACTGGGCCCGGCCCGCCGGCTGGGACGTGGCTTACCCCATCGTGAACGACGTCGACGTCACCGAAGCGATGCGGCGGGCGCACACCCTCGTGCTGGTGGGGCCGCCCTCGTCCAACGCGGTCCTGGCTCCGGTCGCCGGCGAGCTCCCCATCACCTTCGAGCCGGGCGGAGTCCGGCTCGGGGACCGGCGCTTCCGCGGGCCCGAGGTCGGCGCGGTCTTCCGCGCGCGCTGGCCGGACACCGGCGGGGCGCTCCTGGTCGTCGCGGGGGCCTCGCCCCTGGGCACCTGGCGTAGTCGCTTCCTGCCCGAGACCCTGGCCGAGTACGTGATCTTCGACGGGGGGGTCGCCGCCGCGCGCGGGGAGATGACCTGCGGGGGCACCAAGCGTGACCGGGTCACCGGCGCCGGGGTCGGTGCCACGGCGAACGACACCGAGAACGGAGCGGTCCCCGTGGACTGCGCGTTCCTGGCCCACAGCTTCTTCTGAGCCCGGGCGCTCGGTCGAGCGAAGCCGGCGCCAGTCGACGGCCCGCTCGGTCGCCGGGGTCGATGCGCAAGTTGG
>DCLA01000112.1:84211-84775 GCA_002320815.1 Myxococcales bacterium UBA1660 | reverse complement strand
AGAATCACTGTGGCCGTGTACTAGTCCTGCGGCGCGTGGGCGGCGAGGGTCCGCTCGATGGCCGTCCGGGCGGCGGCGGGGACCTCGCCCTCGGGCAGGGCCGGCCGCTCCCGCCCGGTGAGAGCGTCGACGCAGGAGCGGACCGAGTCCGCGAGCGCCTGCAGGTCGTAGCCCCCCTCCAGGAGCAACGCGAGCGGGACGTCCCCGCAGAGATCGTCCAAGGCGGTGGTCATCGCTCCGAAGAGGGAGGACTGGAGCTCGAGCTGCGCCAGGGGATCGCGCGCGTGCGCGTCGAACCCCGCCGAGACGAACACGACCTCGGGAGCGAACGCCCGGAGCCGAGGCAGGACGACCTCGCGGAACGCCGCGCCGTAGGCTTCGTCGCCCGTCCCAGCCCCGAAGGGAACGTTGACGGTCGTTCCCCGTCCGGCCCCGGTGCCGATCTCGGTCGCGGCTCCGGTGCCCGGGTAGAAGGGGCTCTGGTGGAGGGAGACGAAGAGGACCGACGGATCCTCTTGGAAGATCTCCTGAGTCCCGTTCCCGTGGTGCACGTCCCAGTCGACG
>DCLA01000112.1:83508-83872 GCA_002320815.1 Myxococcales bacterium UBA1660 | reverse complement strand
GGCGCCGGCGGCGCGGGCGGCGGCCGCTGCCACGGCGACGTTGTTCACCAGGCAGAACCCCATGGGGGTGCCCGGTCGCGCGTGGTGGCCCGGGGGCCGGAGGAGCGCCAGGGCCCGCTCCCCGGGCGACCGAACGAGCTGCTCCCCCAGTCGGGCCGCGGCGCCCGCCGCCAACCAGGTGGCCTGGCGAGAACCGGGGCTGAAGAACGTATCCGGGTCGAGGTGTCCCCATCCATGGGCGAGAGCCTCGTCGAGCGCGTGCGCGTAGCCTGGCCGATGCACCCGCTCGATCTCCTCGGGACGGGCGTCGCCGAACTCCAGCGAGCGGCGGGCTACGCCGGGGAGGACCTCGAGACCGGCTCGA
>DCLA01000112.1:0-83187 GCA_002320815.1 Myxococcales bacterium UBA1660 | reverse complement strand
GGGCGGCCGCCAGCCGCTCCGGCCGTTCGGGGTGGGTGTCCCTCGCGCGATGGTCTTCGAAGCGGGGGTCGTCGATGATCAGGAGGCTCTCACGCACCGCGTCATCATCGCTCGGGGTTGACCCCGAGAAAAGTGCTCTGATATCAACGGCGCGGGAGCTTGCTCCCCATCGAGCGGGTCAGCGGTGGGAATGGGTCACACCTCGCCTGCATCGGGAGAACGCACGAATGCGCCTGAAGATCATCGCGGGCAACCTCATCGCCGTCCTACTGGTGGGGCTCGGGTCCTACTTCTACGTGAAGGGTGGCCTGGAGAGGGGCCTCGGAGAGCAGGTCGACGGCCAGATCGACCAGGATCTTCAGCTGCTGCGCCGTAGCTGGCGTTTGTCGGCCCTGGAGTTCATGGAGCAGGTGCGGGAGCGCGCCGAGTCTCGGGAGGTGCGCAGCGCCTTCAACGCCCTGGACCAGCAGTCCCGGCGCCGGTCGGCGTTCGAGCGGGCCGAGGGGATCGCGGCGTGGTTTCAGGATCCGGCCCGGGGGCACGGCGGACGACCCGACATCGTCGTCATCACCGACGAGACCGGCCGGGTCATCGCACGCGACAACGACATCAACCGGATGAACGGAACGTCGGTCGTGGCCTCGCTGCCCAGCGTGCGGCGGGTCCTGGACCGCGGCCTCGCGGTGCACGACGTCTGGCTGAAGCAGGACGACGACAAGCTCCTCCAGGTCGCCATGGCGCCCGTTCGAAACGAAGAGGGCGGGGTCATCGGGGCGGTCGTCGTGGGCTACGACATCTCCAACGGCCTCGCCGAGCGTGAGGCCGAGGTGCTCGGGGCCGAGGTCGTCTTCATGCGTGAAGGCGGGATCTACAGCTCCAGCCTGGACCAGAGCGAGGTCAACCCGCTCACCCGGGCGCTCTACACGGACATGGCCGAGGCCACCACCGGTGCCCTCGACGGGAACGCGACCTCGCCGTTCACGGTCGACCTCGGCGGCAACGAGTACGTCGGCGTCGCCGCCGGGCTTCCCATGACCCCGAGCCAGAAGATGGCCGTGGCCGTCCTCGGGAACCGGACCGCACACCTGGCGATGGCCGAGACCGCCAACGTCATCCTCATCCTGATGGTGGTCGGGCTCATCTTCGTCCTGATCTACGGCTTCATCATCGGCACCAGCTTCATTCGCCCCATCGAAGAGATCGAGGAGGGGGTCCTGACGGTCATCAACGGCCGGACCGACCACCGCATCGACGTGGAGAGCGCCGAGTACGGTGGGCTCGCGTACCGCATCAACCAGCTCATCAACGTCTTCACCGGCGTCGAGGAGGCGGACTCCGAGGGACGCTCCGCGGGCGGCGGGGCGGCCTGGACCGGCGCGGCCGCGGTGACCGCGCAGCCGACCGACGAGGACGGCCCCGAGGACGCCGCGCTCGCGGCGCAGCTCGCCGACGAGCCCGAGGACCAGTACCGCCAGCGCATCTACGACGAGTATGTGGCTGCCAAGCAGGCCGCGGGCGAGGACGTGTCCAACATCGGTCAGGAGCGGTTCCTCTCCCGGCTCGACAAGAACGCCGAGAACCTGAAGAAGAAGCACGGCTGCCGGATGGTTCGCTTCCAGGTGCAGACCAAGGGTTCGCAGGTCATCTTGCGCCCCGTCATCATCAACTAGCGCCGGCCGAGGCCGGTCGGCGCCCGGCGGACTCTTCGAGCCCGCCGGGAGAGGCCGTTTTTCTCGATGGGTTTTCTCGACTTCTTCGGACGTAAGGGCAGCGCGAAGGCGCTCGACAAGCACGTGAAGCGCGCGGGCGACAAGCGCGCCCAGGCTCCCGACCGCTGGACCTCCCTGGTCGCCCTCGGCGACGCCGGGACGGCCGAGGCCGTCGAAGGGCTCCTGCAGCGGTTCACGTTCCGGGTGGATCCCTCCATCACCGACCAAGAGGAGAAGGACCTCGCGTTCCAGTCCATCCTCAAGGCCGGCGACGCCGCGGTGCCCCCGGTCCGGGCCTACCTGGCGGACGCCGACGCGATCGCCTGGCCCGTACGGCTCCTGGACGAGCTCCAGGGCCCGGAGTCGGTCGTAGCGGCGCTCCTCGAGCTCCTCGGCGAGATGGACACCGAGTACGAGCGCGACCCGCAGCGGAAGATCGACGTCATCGCGCAGCTCGAGGCCCGCCCCGACCCGCGGACTCGCGAGGCGGTGACGCCGTTCCTCGAGGACATCAACGAGACCGTCCGCTTCCACGCCGCCGGCGCCCTCCTGGCGCAGGATGACGCGGAAGCGAGCCGTGACCGCCTGATCGACCTCCTCGCCAAGGACGAGGGCACCCGCGTCCGGGCGAGCGTACTCGACGGCTTCATCGCCAAGGGATGGGACCTCGGGGATCGAGCGGCCGAGGTCGCGCCGAACATGCCGCCGGGTTACCGCCTCGACGGAGCGAGCATCCGCAAGGGCTGAGGCGTGGAGCCGGCCCCGCCGGCCGGCTCAGTCCACGCTCTCGCGCTGGCCGCGCGGCACGTAGTCGGGGTCTTCCCCGACCCCGGAGCGGTCGACCCAGTAGGCCGATCGGTCCCGCACGTCCACGTGGACGAAGCGCCCGTTGGGGTAGTAGCCCACCCCGACCCGCGGCAGGGTCTTCAGGTAGTCCCGGAGGGCCGTGTTGGAGACGCCCCGGATCCGGATGTCGACCGCCGCGCCGGCGACGTGCCGGCTGCTCTCCTGGGTGTTGCCACCCTCCGGGCGGTAAGCGCTGTAGATCGAGATGGGCCGGCCCCCGAAGTGGTCCGACACCTGGGTGAGGACCCGGAGGAGCCGCCCGGGCGGTTCCTTCGCCTGGGTGGTCTGTCGATACCGGAAGAGTCGAGCCAGCCGACGGCGGGCCGCGCGCCGAGGCCGTCCCTGACCGTCGAGGAGTCGTAGCCGGAGTCGCTCGTGGGTCAGGACCCGAACGAGAGTGACGACTCCCGGGTGCCGCGGCCGTCCCCAGCGCTCCTCGGCGGCCTCACGCTGCTCGACGGGATCGTGGCCCGGGAGGAGCAGGCGCTGCCCGACGCGGAGGTTGGCGTCCCGCCGGATGCGGTTGACCCGGGCGAGCTCGGCCACGGTCACGTGGTGCTCCGCGGCGACGTGGCTGAGGGTCTGGCCCGCGCGAACGTAGTGCGTCCCCCGTTCGGGGATCGTCAGCGTCTGCCCTTCGCGGAGCTCCGAGCGCACCGTCAGGCCGTTGGCGGCGGCGAGGTCTTGAACCCGCACGTGATAACGGCTGGCGATGCGGCTGAGCGATTGACCCGAGCGGACGGTGTGCTCGCGCTGCTGGGCGTCGGCGGAGGGGACGAGGAGGGCGAGCGCGGCCATCCCCGCGAAAATGCTGGCTCGTACGCGCATGGGCCCGCGAGTATTGGGGACGTCGGCGCGGGGGCAAGTCGACGGGACCGGCCGATCGTGCCGCTTTTTTGCGCGGTGGCGGTCCCTTTGCGACGATGGCTCTTGGTACGGGCGTTCGTTGACAACCGAGAGATTCTGCGCGGAAAGCGAGCCTCTTCGAACCGGGCGATCGGGTCGGGGTGGCGAGCTGAGTCTCAATTCGACCCGATCTCGGATCGAATGGGGCACAATTACATCTAAATTAGGTGTAATTGAGTGGGCACTTCTTGACGGTTCGCCGTCCTCACCATACGGTTTGGACACGTCTGAGGACGAGAGCGGACCGAATGGACCACGACGTCAAGGCCTCGGAGGCCACCCCGCCACAGCGTTCTTCGACGAACGATCGGACGACCTCGTCTGCGTCGCCGTCGGAGGGCGCACCCGCCGAAGGTGGTTCGCACACCACGGAGGGGCGGCCGGCTCCGAAGCCCAAGAAGAAGCCCCGCAAGCTGAAGCCCAACAACGTTCGCAAGCTCCGGATCGACCGCATGATGTCGAAGGCCGAGCTCGCTCGCCGCGCAAATCTCTCGGTGTTGACCATCGACCGAGTAGAAAAGGGTTTCGGCTGCCGCATGAACACCAAGCGAAAGATTCTCGAAGCCCTGGGCCTCAGCCTCGAAGATCGCGTTCGCGTGTTCGGCGAGGAGGAATGATGCGCGGCGGATGGCTTCCGAAGGAAAAAACCTGATCGGCGTCGACATCGGGTCGACGTCAATCAAGGTCTGCGAAATCAAAGAATCCCGAGGCGGGCGCAAGCTCGTCAACTTCGGATTTCATCCGCTCCCGCCGGACACCATCGTGAACGGCGAGATCATGAACTCCGGAGCGGTGGTGGAGGGGCTCGAGAAGCTCTTCCACAAGGCCCGGCGGCGCAACGTCGCCCTCCGCGCCAGCGGTCACGGGGTGATCATCAAGAAGATCGCCGTGCCGCTCATGACGCCGGCCGAGCTGCAGGAGCAGATCGGTTGGGAGGCGGAGCAGCACATCCCCTTCGACCTCGCCGAGGTGCACATCGACTACCAGGTGTTGCACCGACGGGAGACCGAGGGGCAGATGGACGTGCTCCTGGTCGCCGCGAAGCGCGAGGAGATCAGCGACCTCCAGAACATCGCGCTGGAGGCGCGGCTGAAGCCGATGGTCGTCGACCTCGATGCCTTCACCGTCCAGAACGTCTTCGAGGAGGGCTATGGGAAGCCGGCCCCCGGCGAGACGGTGGTGCTGATCCACGTCGGCGCGTCGCTCACCACGGTGAACATCCTCGCCGGCGGGACGACCGCCTTCACCCGCGACATCGCCAACGGCGGCCTGGCCATCACCGAGGAGATCCAGCGCACGCTGAGCATCGGCCGGGAAGAGGCCGAGGCCTACAAGCTGGGCGGGGAAGGGCGCGGTATCGTCCCACGCGAGGTACCCGACATCATCCAGCAGGTGGTCGAGCAGCTCGCCGGTGAGGTGCAGCGCTCCCTCGACTTCTACTTGGCGACCACCGGCGAGAGCGACCTCAGTCGGATCTACGTCTCCGGTGGCACCGCGAACATCCGCGGCCTCCGGGATGCCATCGCCGAGCGCACCGGCGTACCGGTCGACGTCCTCGACCCGCTGCGGGTCGCGAGCCGCGACGCCAAGTTGGACCCGGCAGTCCTGCAGGGACGCACCGCTCAGGCGGTCGTCGCGGTGGGGCTGGCGCTTCGCAAAGAAAAGGAGCGGCGGGAAGCATGATTCGCGTCAACCTCTTACCGCAGGCGAAGCGGCAGGTTCGCACGGCGTCGAGCCCCTCGGAGCGCGGGACGACCGGTTGGGTCGCCGCGTACCTGGGCGCCGCGTTGGTGACCGGCATCGCCTGTGCGGTCTGGTACGTCTCTCTCGGGAACGAACTCGAAGCGCAGCGCCGTCAGAACAACGAGCTCCAGCAGCGCATCGACGCTCTTCGGCAGGAGTCGGCTTCCCTCGAAGAGGTCCAGGCCAAGCTCCAGGCGAGCTTGGCGCTGGCCGAGGTCGTCGAGCAACTCGATGCCGCGCGTTCGGGGCCGACCCGGGTGCTGATGGAGATCTCGAACATCCTGAGCACGGGGCCCGGGTCCGGGCCCACCATCGACCCGGAGAAGCTCGAGGAGATGCGCCGGGAGAACCCCCTCGCCGGCTTCAACCGGAACTGGGACCCGCGCCGGCTCTCCCTCGACAGCTTCACCGAAGAAAACGGTCAGGCCAAGGTCACGGGGTCCGGTCGAACCAACGAGGACGTCGCGGAGTTCCTGCGGCGCCTCGCGCTCTCGGAGGTCTTCGAAGAGGTCCTCCTCGAGCGTACGCAGGCCCGTGATGTCGACGGCATCGAGCTGATCGGGTTCGAGATCGCGACGAAGGTGGTGTACTGATGGCCCCGCCCAACGCTGCGGCCAAGGGGTCGTTCGCCACGGTCCCCACGGCTGGCAAGATTTTCATCCTGATCCTCATCGTGAGCATCGTGGCCGGCGGGTACTACCTCGCGTTGCACATGTCGCTCGCCGAGGACCTCGAGAGCGCGCAGTCGCGTCACCGGACTCTCGAGACGGAATACGGCGAAGCCCAACGGCGCAAGCAGGAGTTCCTGCGGGTGAGTCAGGAGCTCACCGCCCGGGAAGGGATCGACCGTCGGAACAAGGAGATCCTGCCCGAGGACGCCGAGATGGCGGCCTTCCTGGACGACCTGAACCGTATCGCGGAGCTCTCGAACCTGAGCCTCCAGACCGTCGAGCCGCGGCCGGAAGAGGCGGAGGAGCTCTACACCCGGCTCCCGGTGTCGTTGTCCGTGCGCGGCACGTTCCACGAGGTCGCCAAGTTCACCTACGCCGCGAGCCAGCTCCGGCGCGCCGTGAACTTGGAGGACATTCGCCTCGACGCCACCCGGCAGGACGCGACCGACGGTGTCGTTCCCCTCGGCGTGAGCTTCACCGCCACCACCTTCCGCCGGCCGGTCGCCGGAGAGGGGACGCCCTGATGCGCAGCCTCCGTATCCTCGCTTGTTGTCTCGCGCTCACCGGCTTCGGTTGCGAGGACGAGGTGGTCGTCGAAGCGCCGCCGCCGGTCGCTCCTCCCTCGGCTCCGCCCGCGGAGCCGGTGGCGCCCGCCGCCGACCCCGACGCGGGCGCCGAGCCGACGGTCGCCACCTTCACCGATGACGACTTCGTGGAGCTGGAGACGACGAACCGGGATCCCTTCCGGACGTTCATCGGGATGTTCGTCGCCACGGCGGCGGAGCGGGCCCAGATCTCGCGGGACGTGAAGATGGGTGACGTCGATATCGACGACATGACCGTCATCGCGATCGTGACTCGAATCTCCCCGCCGCGCGCGATGATCCAGGACCCGAGCGGTGTCGGCTACGTGGTTCGCCCCCGCGACTTCCTCGGCCGGCCGGAGACCGTCCAGGTCGGCAGCGACATCCCGGTGCAGCTCCAGTGGCAGGTCGCCCGGGTCCGCGCGAACGAGGTCGTCCTCAGCCGAACCGACCCCACCGCCCCGGACCGACCGCCCCTCACGCGAATCCTCCCCCTGTACAACGAGGACGAGCTGGAAGAGGCCAACCTCAGCATCCGCTGAACCCCTCGAGACGATCGCGAACGCGGGATCCGGAGCCATCCGGGTCCCGCGTTCGTCGTTCGAGGGGCCGGTCTCCGGCTCCGACCGGCATCCAGACCTGCCGCTTTTTTGCCCGCGCGTGCTCAGGCATCGGACCATTTCGCGGCAGCCATGGTCTCGAAGGGAGTCTCCACGATGCGTACCGCGTGCGCTTTCATCATCACCCTCCTCGCGCTCGCTCCCGTAGCGAGCGCCGATCCGCCCTCCATCCGCCGAGTGGGCGTACGAGGCTCCGACAACCACGCCGAGATCGCGATCCGCGGCTCGTTCGCGACGCCGGCCTACGCCGTCCGCACGCGGGACGAAGGGCGCGTCGTCGTCATCGACGTGGCGGAGGCGTCGCTCCCCGAGGGCGGGATCTCCGCCGAGGGGCTCGCCCCGCTGGTCTCGCGGACGGTCGCGAGCACAACCGCACGCGGGGTCCGGATCGAGCTGGACCTCACCCGCGCCGTCCGCTACCGAGCGCGCGCTCGCTCGGGTGGGATCTTCATCCGGCTCGAGTCCGGTGAGGAACGGAGCGCGCCCGAGGCCGCCACGGCCGAGAGCGCGACCATCTCCTCGGTGACCATCGAGCGGCGCAACGGTCGCGATCGCTTGGTGATCGAGATGGACGAGTCCCTGGAGTTCCGGATGCGCCGGGCTGCCGGTGAGGGCGCACGGATGGACATCCCTGGGGCCCGGATGGGCGCGCGCGCCCCCCGGACCGTGCGGGGGCAGGATGGCTCCCTCATCCGTTCGGTGCGTCTACGCAGCGAGGACGACCGGACCGTCGTCGAGGTCGACCACGCCGACGGTGCCGAGGGGACCGCGATCCGCGCCGGCAACCGCATCGTATGGATGTTCTCCCCGGGTGAGGGCGCCAGCACTCGTCCCCGCTCCCGCACGATCGCGCGCGAGGATGCGTACGACGACATCGACCCGGTGGTCGACGGCGTCACCGTGGAGACCGCGGACGTCGCTGGCTTCGTCAGCGACGTGCCCCTGCAGGTCCGCGCGGCGCGCGGCGGCCGTCGCTACTCGGGGCGTCGAGTGGACCTCGACTTCAAGGACGCCGACATCCACAACATCCTCCGACTTCTCGCGGACGTCGGCGGGGTGAACATCGTCACCGCCGACGACGTGTCGGGCCAGGTCACCATCCGCATGCGCAACGTGCCCTGGGACCAGGCCCTCGACGTGATCCTCCAGGCCAAGGGGCTCGGCATGGTCCGGCGCGGCAACCTCATCCGCGTCGCGCCGCTCGAGACCCTCGAGAAGGAGCGCGAGGCGGCCATCGCGCGGCAGAAGCAGCAGGAGCAGCTCGCGCCGCTCGAGACCCGTCTGGTCCCGGTCAGCTACGCCAGCGCCACCGACCTCTCGCCGCGGGTTCAGGAACTCCTGTCGGACCGGGGCTCGGTCAGCGTCGACGAGCGGACCAACGTCATGATCGTGCGCGACATCGTCGACCAGCTCGACGACATCGAGGAGCTGGTGCGTACCCTCGACACCCAGACCCCTCAGGTCCTCATCGAGGCTCGCATCGTCGAAGCCACCAGCAACTACGAGCGCGATGTCGGCATCCAGTGGGGCGGTGACGTCGTGATGAGCTCCGCGAACGGCAACCCCACCGGTCTGGTCTTCCCCAGCAACGTCGGACTCGCGGGCGGCAACTACAGCTCCACGTCGAACACGTCCGGCCTCTCGCCCTTCACTCAGTCGGTGCAGCCGGCCAACTACGCGGTCAACCTGCCGGCCATCACCGGTGACGGTCAGGGTGGCGCCATCGGCCTCAGCCTCGGCTCGGTCGGCGGCAACGTGAACGTGAACGTGCGTCTCAGCGCCGCGGAGTCCAACGGCACCGTCCGGATCATCAGCTCGCCGCGCATCCTGACCCTCGACAACCACGAGGCGCACATCGCCCAGGGCACCCTGATCCCCTACTCGCAGGTCAGCGCCCAGGGCGTGAACACGGCCTTCCAGGAGGCCAAGCTCGAGCTGCGCGTGCGTCCGCACGTGACCGCCGACGGCTCGGTCTCCATGCACGTGGCCATCACCCGCGACGAGCCCGACTTCAACCGGACCTCCACCCGCGGTGACCCCACCATCCTCAAGCGCGAGGCCGAGACCGACCTGCTGATCCCCGATGGGAACACCGCCGTGATCGGTGGCATCTACACCCGGAACACGGGCCGTCAGGTCAACAGTGTCCCCTTCTTCGGCGACATCCCGGTGCTCGGCGTGCTCTTCCAGCGCCGCCGCGTCACCGACGCGCGCAACGAGTTGCTCATCTTCCTCACGCCGCGGATCGTGAACCGCGCCGAGGCGCTGCCGCAGTAGTCGCCACCCGTCGGGACGCCGACGCGCTCGCCTGCTAGCCTCCGCGGATGAGGCCGGTAGGCGAGCGTTCCATTTTTGTCTCCGGGCCCATGGGGGCCGGCAAGAGTGCGGTGGCCTTGGCGCTCGCTGCCCGGCTCGGCCGACGACACGTCGACCTCGACGCGCGCATCGTCGCCACCAGCGGCCGTAGCATCGAGCGAATCTTCGCCGACGGGGGCGAGCCCGCGTTTCGAGCGCTCGAGGCGCGCTTGGCCGAGGAGGTCCTCGGCGAAGAGTCCGCGGTCGTCGCGCTGGGCGGCGGCGCGGTCACCCAGACCCCCCTGCGCCGACGTCTGCTCGCCGAGGGGACGCTGGTCACCCTCGAGGCCCGGACCGACGTGCTCCTGGCCCGAGTGGGCGGCGGGGAAGGGCGGCCCCTGCTCCAGCCGGACCCGCGTCGAGCGATGGAGTCGCTCCGCGCACGCCGAGCCGCGGTCTACGCCGAGTGCCACGGCCGGGTGGACACGTCCGACCTGGCGCTCGGGGAGGTCGTCGAGCGGGTCGCGAGCCTCGCGTCCGAGGTCCGGGTCCCGGTCCCCCTCGGCGAGGATTCGTACGTGGTGGAGGTGGGCGAGGGATACCGGCACCGGCTCGAAGAGCGGGTCGCTGGATACGGCGGAGTGATCCTGGTCGCCGACCCGAACACCGAGCGCTATCGGGACGAGCCCGCGTTCGAGGCCTGCCGTGTCACCCTCGACGAGGGCGAAGCCCACAAGACCATCGATGCCGTGGCGCGGATCTGGGACGCGGCGCTAGCCTACGGCGTGGACCGTCGCGCGATGGTGGTCGCCGTCGGCGGCGGCGTGGTGGGGGACCTCACCGGGTTCGCCGCCGCGAGCCTGCTCCGGGGGGTCGCTTTCGGGCAGGTCCCCACCACCGTGCTGAGCATGGTGGACTCGTCGGTGGGCGGGAAGACGGGCTTCAACCGGAGCGCCGGGAAGAACCTCGTGGGCGCGTTCCATCAGCCGAAGTTCGTGCTCTGTGACCCGGTGGTGCTCGACACGTTGGCGCCCGCCGAGCGGATCGCCGGGTTGGCCGAGGTCGCGAAGGCCGCGTGGCTCGAAGGAGAGGAAGCGGTCGCTCGGCTGGAGCGGGACGCCGAGGCGCTCGTGCGGGGGGACCGCGCGGCCACCATCACTGCGATCGAGAGCGCGGTGCGGACCAAGGCGAGGGTCGTGGCGCTGGACGAGCGCGAGAGTGGGGTGCGGATGCTCCTGAACTTGGGCCACACGGTCGGGCATGGACTGGAGGCGGCCGCCGGGTATGGCGCGCTTCGGCATGGCGAGGCCGTGTCGCTGGGGATGGTCGCGGCCATGCGGGTGGCGATGGCGCGCGGGCGCGCGTCGGCTTCGGCCGCCGAGCGCATGGAGGCGCTCTTGCATGCGCTCGGTCTCCCGGTCGACCTCGACGCCCGCCTCGGGGCCGAGGTCTGGCCCTACGTGGACGCGGACAAGAAGCGCCAGGGCGACGCCGTCCGATTCATCGTACCCGGAGAGCCGGGGCAGACCCGGGTGGAGACCCTCCCCGTGGACGAGGTGCGCCGCGCGGTGGAGCGCTAGCTCGCCAGAAATTGGTGGCCGAGAACCTGTCCGATTACCCTGAGGAGCGAACGGAGCCGATCTGATGCGACTGGGATTCCTTGCCATTCTCCTCGCCCTCGTGGGCTGCGCCGATGACTACGCGTCGGTGTTCATCACCGGCGTGTCCACGCCGACGGCGTCGGACGGCGCCTGCACCTACGACCCGAGCACCCAGCTGCTGAGCGGTCGCTACGACTACAGCGCCGGCACGAGCTACGAGCTCGCGCTCTCCGTGGAGAACTCACTTTTCGCGCGGGAGAACGGTCTCCACGCCGAAACCAACGGAGTTTTCGTCACCGACGCCGTGGTCAACATGATCAGCACGGCCACGAGCGCGAGTGTCGGAGAATACCGGGTGCCCGCGTCGGGCTACATCGCGCCGGGCGGAACCGACACCGTCACCGTCGAGGCCATCCCGGGCGGGATGGTGACCACGGAGGGGCAGATCATCCTCGAGATCAGCCTCATCGGTCACACGCAGGGCGAGATCGACATCGAGACCGGGGCGTTCTCGTGGCCCGTCTCCGTCTGCAACGGTTGCCTGTTCGAGTGCGTGAGCCCCGACGACCTCAACGAGGACTCGCTCGGCCAGTGCGCGCCCGGCTCGAACTACGTGCTCCAGTCGGTCTGCCCCTGAGCGGGTTGGGGTCGCGGCCGACTTCCGTTCGGCCGCGCCCGATTCACTCGTCGCTCGCCGTGCGGGCGGCGAGGAGCTTGTCATCGAGGGCGAGGGCGATGACCGAGGCGAACGCCGGACTCCGCCGGCAGCGCTCGCGGTAGCCCTCGACATCGTCCATCGTCTCGGCCAACTCGTCGTCGTCCTGGACGAGCGCTCGCCCGGCGACCGAGAGCGAGCCGTCGACCAGGTAGCCGGCCCTCGCGGCTCGGCAGACGACCTCCTCCAGGAGCCCCTCGGGGTCCGGAGACGCCTCGGGCATGCATCGCCGGAGCTCGTTCTGGGCCTGGGTGGGTAGCGTGTGCCAGAGGTCCGCCGCGAAGCTCGCGGCCTCCCGGGACACGCTCCCGGAGGGCGCCGGCCCGAAGGCGCCGAAGACCCCCGCGGTGAGTCGCTCGCGGCCTTCGCGGTCTCGTGTGGCCAGGAGGAGATGATCCGCGCGCGCCAGCGTCATCGCCCGCCCCAAGCGGAAGCGGAAGGTCTCGACCTGCGGGCCTTCGAGGGAGCCCCGACCCACCAGGACGGCGGGGACCGGCGCGGGGACCAACTCGAAGGCGCCGGCGGCTTCGTGTAGATAGACGCTGACCTGGTCGTTCAGCTCGAGGCGCTGGACGCACCGCGCGAAGGCCGGGCCGACGACCCGGGTGTGCGCGGTGACCCGTCGCGTCCCCAGGACCCCGTGGTCCTCGAGGCGCTGGCGAAAGAGAGACTGAGCCTCTCGCCAGATGATGCCCAGCGCATCCAGCATCGGCTCCGGACGGCGCGGGACGAGGTCGGCGATCGACTCGACGTGGCGCCCCCAGCCGCCCGCTCGGGCCGGCGCGGAGCCCTCGCCGAAGAGGGCGCGGATCTCGGCGCAGGCTCGCTGGAGGCCGAGCGCGTTGGTGCGCTGCGCGAGGTCGGCGAGGCGCCGCACGGCCTCGACCCGGCCGGGGTCGCGGCGCAGGAGCTGGAGATAAAGGCTCTGGGCCTCCCGGGCGCGCTCGGGGGTGCTCGCCAGCGCCGCGCCCAGCCGCTCCAGGGCGTCCAGATCTCCCTCGGCGATGCGGGCGCGTAGCGCACCCTCGTCCGTCACGGCCCGGGGCTCGGGGACCACGTGCCAGCGCGCGAGGAGCTGCTCGGAGCGGGGCGGGCGGGCTCCGCTCCGGGGGCGTTCGTCGACGTCGGCGTCGGTGTCGGCGTCCGTACTCGTGGTGGCGTCCGCTTCGGCGGCCTCCGGTGCCGGTTGGGCTTCGACCGCTTCGGGCGCCTCGGACCCGGTGACGTCATCTTCGTCCGCGCTCTCGTCCTGAGCCTCGACTTCCGGGGGCTCGGCGGCGGGCTCCGTCGGAGCGAACCTGGACTCCGTCTCTTCTGCGGTCGCCTCGTTCGCGTCCGTCTCGTCAGAGGCGGCTTCCTCGGCGTCGGCGTCTTCTCTCTCGGCGCGCTCTTCCTCGGCGTCGGCCTCATTGGAGTCGGCCTCGGTGCCGTCGGCTTCCTCGCCAGGTTCGTCGATCGCCCAGTCCAGCGCCTCGACGCTGCCCTCCGCCTCGGCCGCGGCCTCGAGGGCCCTCCGCAGCGCCGCGCTCTCGTCGGCGTCGCCCAGCCGGACGATGAGCGCCTCCGCCGCGGCGGCGATGGGCTCCAACTCGACGTCCTCGGGTTCCTTGGCGTGCCGGGGGAACACGTCGTCGAGCAGCACGCGCGCGGCGGTCGCGGGCTCACCGCCCTCGTCCGCCTCGAGGTCCGCGAGGCTCAAGAGCGCGGCGACCTGGTCCGGGACGTCCCAGGTCATCTCGACGCGGGCCCGCAGCCCTTCGCGGAGCGCGTCCAGGCCCGCGGCGACGTCGCCCAGCTCCCGCTCCTTCAGTACGCCGAGCAACCGGCGGAGCTCCGGGACGAGCGCGCTCCGTTGGGTGGCGCGCCAAGCGGTCAGGAGTCGCTCGAACGCGGCGGCCGGATCGTCCAGCGCGCCCTCCATCAGATCGATGGCGCGGCGCTCGTACTCGAGGCGCAGGTCCGGCTGGCTCTGCTGTTCGGCCAAGAGGACGAGGGCTCGGGCGAGGTGTTCGGCTCCGTCGACGGTTTCCCGGGCCGCCAGGCGCTCCAGGGCGCGGAGCACCGCGCCATCCGAGGGCGCGAGCTCGAAGCTCTTGGCGTAGGTGTCCAGAGCGGGCCCGATGGCGTCGGCTCGCTCGAGCCAGCGCGCTTCCCGGTAGAGGGTTCCCCGTTCGCCGTGATGGCCCATCGCGCGGTCCCGGAGGGCGGCGTAGGTGGTCCGCGCCAGGTCGATGGCCCCAGCGGCGAGGGCCAGACGCTCGAAGGTCAACAGGAGCTCCGGAGTCCGCCGGCCGGCAGCGAGCGCGTCGGCGGCCAGCTCGAGGGCGGCCTCGCCATCCCCGACCTCGTGCTCGAGCAGTCGAACGGCGAGCTCGCTCAGCGGGGCGGCTTCGTCGGGGGCGAGCTCCGCGGCGCGCTCGCAAAGCAGCTCCACGGACCGACGGGGGTCGCCGAGGCCGACCCAGACCGCGGCGGCTTCCTGGGCTCCTTCGGGCCCCTCCTTGGCCAGCGCGCGAAGGTGGCGGGCGGTGGCCGTGGTGTCCATGCGCCGCTGGAAGGCGACCGAGGCCAGGCGCTTGAGCGCTCGCCGCCGCTCCTCCGGCGTGTCCGCGCGCTCGAGGCGCAGCTCCAGCACCGCCGCCAGTCGGTCTTCGTCGCCATGGCGGGCGAAGAGGTCCTCCAAGCGCGCGAGGATCTGCGGCTGGTCGTCCTCTTCGGCGAGCCAGCGCAGAAGGGCCCGGCACTCCGTCGCCGGCCGGTCCATCGTCCGATAGAGGCGGGCCAGCTCTCGGAGGGCCCGGGGCCGGTGCTCGTCGACCGCCATGAGCCGCTCCAGCACGGCGGCCCGCATCTCGGGGGCCTCCGCCAGGGGCTCGGCGTCGGCGAGGAGCTCCGGCTGCCCCAGCGCGTCCGCCGTCCGGAGGAGCACCTCGACCGCGTCGTGGGTCTGCCCATGGTTCGCGAGCGCGTGAGCCGCGGCGGCGAGCAGGGGGCCTGCCGTCCGCTCGTCGTGCCGGAGCAGGTCCTCGGCGGCGGCGCGGATGCCGTCCCGGTGGCCCCGCTCGGTCAGGTCCCGCAAGCGGTCCTGCGCGCTCCCGAGGTCGTGGGGGACCAGGCGGGCGAGCCGCCCCCACTCGCTCGCCGCGCGGTCGTCGTCCGCCAGGCCGATGGCTCGACGGCAACGCTCCGGGCTCTCTCCGAGGACATCGCGGGCGCGACCCAGCGTCTCGAGAGCCTCGGGGGCGGGGAGGGCGTCGAGGCGCTCCACCAGCTGCCGATGAGCCGCCGCGTTACGGGGGTCGATACCCAACGCGCGCCGCAAGAGCATGATGGCCCGCTCGGGGTCCTGCTCGGCGGCGGCCCGGTCCACCAGCGCGTCGGCCTGGCCGGGGTGAGGCTGCAGCGCGAGTCGCGCCTCCCGCGCTCGCTCTCGGGCGTCGGCGTCGCCGGCGAGCTCGGCGAAGAGTTCGAAGCGAGCGACCGAAGCCGGCGAGGGCGCCGCGTCCCGGAGGGCGCGCTCGGCGAGCTCGACCGCGCGTCCCCACTCGCGCTGCCAGGCCGCGTCCTCGCCGAGCTCGGCCAGGATCCGGCTGCGCTCGATGCGGGCCGAGGTGCCGCCGAGGTCGGCGACGGCGTCCAGGCGGCCTTCGAGGTGCGCCACCCACGCCTCGCGGTCGCCCGCGGCGCGAAGCAACGACTCGAGGGCGCCGGCGGCCGCGGAGTCGCCGGGGTCGGCGGCGACCACCTCCCGGTAGATGTCGATGGCCTCGTCCCGGGCGGCGGGATCGTTGCGCAAGAAGACGGCGAGGCGTCGGCGGGCGTCGGGGGACTCGGTCCCGGCGGCCCGGGCTCGCATCGCCCGGGTCGCTTCCCGCTCGGCCCGCGGGCGCAGCGCCGTGACGGCGTCGTCGTCGGCATCGTGGCCGAGCTCGCGGACCCGGTCCCAGGCGTGGAGGGCGCGCTGGGGCGCGTCGAGCTCCCGGTCTGCCAGGGTGGCCAGCGCCGACCACGCCGCGCTCCGGAGGGGCTCCTCGGTCTCGCGGGCGAGCCGCTCGAGGGCGTCGGCGAGGCGCCCTTCGTCGCGGTCCCCCGCGCGCGCCAGCGGTTCGAGGCAGGCGACGCCAGCGCCGCGGAGACCGGCTCGGAAGGCGCAATGGAACGCGTCCAAGCGGCCGCCCGCGATCTCGGCGAAGGCCTCGCTGGCGCGCAACAGGAACTGAGGGCCGTCCAGGTCCGAGATACGTCCGAGGTGCCGGAGGACCACCGCGCGCTGGCCGGGCTCCAGGGCCTCGGCGTACTGCGCGAGGGGTTCGTGGAGGAAGTCCACGTGGGGCTCCTCGCGATGGGCCGCCCAGAGGGCCGCGAAGGCCGCCCGGGGGATGCCGTGCTCCTCGGCGAGTTCGGCCGCGTGCCACCGGAGCGACCGCCGGTCGTCGGGGTCTTCGACCTCTTCCGCTTCGCCGATGAGGAGGTCGACGGCCGCCTCGGCGTGGCCCTCGGTGGCCAAGGTGTCGGCCTGCGCGGCGCGGAGGGCGATCTGCTCCGGATACTCGGCGGCCAGGGCCGCGTAGACCGAGCGCGCCACCCACGGCTGCTTCGGGCGCAAAGCGTCGGCGAGCTCCAGCCGTTCTTCGTCGTCGTCGGTGCTCGCCAGGCGCCGGATGAGGACCTCGGGATCGGCGCCGGCTTCCGCCAGCAGCGCCTTGGCCAGGGGCAGGTCGCCGTCGAGGCGGGCGAGGCGAGCCTCCAGGCGCAGGGCGTCGCTCGAACGCTCCGAGGCCAGGGTCGCGGTCCGCGCGTAAGCGCGCGCGTAGGCCATCTGACCGAGGGCCAGACACGCGCGGGCGGCGAGCCGGGCGGCTTGCACGTTCCCCGGATCGGCGGCGACGGCCTCCCGGAGCGCGCGGGCGGCCTCTTCCACGGCCCCGTGGTCGCGCTGCCAGATGCGAGCGGCCCGAACCCATGCCTCCGCGCGCTGGGCTCCCGGGGCGTCCTCGGCCTCCAGGGCCGCGATCTCGCGCTCCAGGTCGAGGAGGGGATCATCCAGCGTCCCCTCGGCGGTGGGGACCTCGGGGAGCTCCACGGCGTCCGCCGCCGGCGGCGGGACCGTACCGCCGGGCGCCAGGTTGCGCGCGGGACCGCGAGGCGGCGCGATCGAGGGTTCGCGGGGGACCGCCGCCGGACTCGCTTCGGGCGCGGCGAGGGCAGCCTCGGGAACCAGGACACCGCAGCGATAGAGCGCGGCGAGACGGGCCGCGGCCCCCGGCGAGCGCGCGAGGAGCCGACCGATGCGCTGGCCCTCGTCGTCGGGCCGAAGACCGGCCCAGCGACGCGCCTCGGCGACTTGGGCATCGTCGAGGGCCGGCGAGAAGCGCAGCGTGCGCGACGCCATCCGACCCACCATGCCCGCGTCGCTCTCGCCGGCGCGCCGGGCCAGGGCGTCGAGGAGCAGCCCCGCGAGCGGGACGGCGCCCTCGAGCGAGCCCGCCGTCTCCGGCTCGCCGAAGGTCTCGGGGAGCGCTTCGACGGTGTCGAGGACGGCGACCAGGCGGTCGGTCCAGGCGGCCCGGACGAGCCGGTCCACGGTCCGCGCCGCGACGCCCGCCTCGCGGAGGGCCTCCCGGGAGTCTCCGGTCGCCGAGTTCGAGCGGGGCAGGTGGCCCGCCTGGCGCGCCAGGTCGAGGAGGGTGCCGTCCCCGGGCCCGGGCTCGAGGTCCAGGACCCGGCCGCCGGCGAGGTGTAGCGTGCGCTCGCCGAGCCGGACCAGCCCATCGCGCAAGCGGCCCGGGAGCCGGAAGAGCGCTACCGCCAACGGCAGCGGCTCGAGCGCGGGGGCGCTCACTCCGGGGCCTCGGTGTCCGAGGGGGCGGGCTCGGCCGGCGCTGGGGCGGGCGTCGGACCAGGCGCCGGAGGCGTCTCGGCCTCCATGGTGGGTGCGGGCTCGGCGGGATCCGCTTCCATGACCGCGGCTTCGGTTCCCGACATCGCGCTCGGGGACGGCTCCGTCGACGGCGCGCCCCCGGGGAGCTCCTCGAGCAGCCGGCGCGCCGTCGTCGCGTGGACGCCGCCGGGCTGACTGGCCAGATAGCGCTCGTAGACGCGGCGGGCTTCGGCGAGCTGACCCAGCCGGCGGTAGGCATCCCCGAGGCCCATGTAGGCGTCGCCGTAGTTGGCGCGGACTCCGATCCGGAAGTGCGCCAGCGATGCGGAGGCGTTGCCGCCGAGGAGCTCGACGTAGCCGAGCCCGGTGGTCGCCTCCGGGCTGTTCGGCCGCAGCGTCAGCGCTTGCTGATAGTGCTCCCGGGCCGCGCTGAAGTTCGACGATCGGCGGAGCGCGTCGCCCTGCCGGATGTACCAGCTGTAGTCGCGGCCCTCGGGGGGCGCGCCGGACGAAGTGCCGCCGCTCGAGGCGGTGCCCGCGCTCGCGTTGGCCCGGGGGGCCGGCTCGTCGGTGGGCTCCGGCTCTTCGGGCTCGGCGAGGCCCGCGTCGGCCACGCCCGCGTCCGGCACGTCGAGGACCGGCGCGGCCGGCGGGAGCCCGCGGTCGATGGCGTCGGCGAGGTAGTCGGCCTCCGGGTGCCCGGGAGCTCGCTCGCGGATCTGGCGGATGGCCGCCCGGGCTTCGCCGACGTCGTCGGCGGCGAGAGCCACGCGGGCCAGCAGGAAGAACGAGCGCAGCGGCGCGCCCTCCATCTGGGCCGCGCGGCGTGCGTGGGGGAGGGCGGTGGCCAAACGGTCGCCCTCCGCCTGGGCGAGGGCCTGGGCCAAGCGGAGCTCCGGCGTGGGGTCGGGGAGACCTTCCGCGGCGCGGTTCAGGTGGTCACCCGCCTCGTCGTCGCCCAGGAGCCGCAGCCCGTCGGCGAGCACCAGCTCGGCGTCCGGGCCCCGCCGGCCATCCAGGGACTCCCGGGCTGCGTCGACGGCAGCCTGGGCGTGGCGCCTCGACTCTTCGTGGAGGGGGGCGGCGTCGGCGGCCAGGCCGGGGTCGGCGACGGCGCGCGCGTCGAGGTCGCTCGCGCGGAAGTGGAGCCATTGGGCCCAGGCCACGTGGGCGCGCCCGAGGGCCGCGAGGTGGTCGGGAGATTCGGCGCCCTCGAGGGCGGCGACGGCCGCGGCGTATCCTTCGGGCGTGTCCTTGGCGAGCTCTGCGTCGGCGCCCGCGGTCGATTCGGCGACGGGGCTCCCGCCAAAGCCGAGGGCGGGACCGATGCTGTTCCACTGGAGGGCGGCCGCGGCCCCCCCGGCCAGGAGGAGGATGAGCACGACGCCGAGGGCGATGCGACCGCCGCTCCGCTTGGTCGGCGGTTGGATCTCGTCGTCGTCGAGATAGAGGACGTTCCGACGCCCGGGGCGCGCCGTCGGGGAGGCGGGCGCGACGGGCTCTTCGAGGGTCGGAGCCCGCAGGCGGTCCGGGACCGGGGGCTGCTCGGGCACCGGGGTCGGCTCGGGAGCGGGAGTCGGCTCCGGCGGCGAGAGGTCGAGATCCCCCGCTTCGGCGCGGATGGTCTCGTCGAAGGCCATCGGCGTCTTCCGCTTGGGCGGCCGGGGCGGTCGCATCGGAGCGGCGGTGGCGTCGGGGTCGACGGGGGCCGGTGGAACCGACGAGGGCGGCGGGGCGCTGGGCGCGGGCCGGCTGCGCGGGGCATCCAGGGAGGGCGCGGGTTGGCTGCGCGGCGTGGCGCTGGGCGCGGGCCGGCTTCGCGGGGCGTCCAGGGAGGGCGCGGGCTGGCTGCGCGGGGCGGGAGGTTGGCTCGGCGGAGCGTCGAGGGAAGGCGTCCGGGGATAACGGACCGTCGCGTCCGCCGGGGGCGGCGCCGAGGTCCCCACGCCCATCAGCGTGCTCTTCGCCGTTCGGGGCGCCTGCGAGGGGCGCTGGACCGGCGGCGCGCTCGGTCGCGGGATGGTCGCGGCCACCGGAGGCCGGGTCGAGTGCCGCCGGGCGGCGGCCGACGCCGTCCGCGCCGCACGGAAGAAGGGCTCCAGCTCGGCGATCTCGCCCAGGGATTTCCACTGATCGCCCGAGCGCGAGATCTGGTCGGACTCGCTGAGGTCGCCCCGGGTGATCCGCTTCTGCAGGTCGCCCAGCGACCCGAGCGTCTCGCGGCGTCCGTCGGGGTGCAGGAGAATCCACGGGCGCGCACCTTCGCCCTTGGGCCGGAACACCTTGAAGAGGTGTCCGCATTGAGTGCATTTGACCGTGGTTCCGCGCTCGGAGACCAGGGTCTCCTCGAACTCGTATTCGGTCCCGCAGCGTTCGCAGGTGACGTCCATCCGCTCGCGCGCGGACCCTAGCACGCCCCGGACGCGCGTAGGGGCTTCTCCGCACGTGAACGGGCGAGCCATTGACCGGCGATCCGGCCCATTGATATGAAGCGGCTCCTCCTCCGCTCTCCGCGAGGACTTCGATTTCATGGCCCGTTCCAACGACTCCACTTCCCCCGGCGATCTCGCTCTCACCGTCTGGCTCGAGGAGCTGGCCACGGGGCGCCGCGTCCTCTGGGTGGGCGACGCGGCCACCGGGGCCACCGATCGGATCGCGACCTTCGCCCACGACCTCCGGGTCCTGGACACCTCGGGCCGAGGTCGGAGCCGGCGCGCCAGCGGGCACATCTCCGCCTACCGCGGCTTGGACGACCTCGAGCTGGACGCCGACTTCGACCTGGTCGTCGTCCCCGACGCCGGCGTCTTCGAGGACCTCGAGGCGGCCGCGGAGGCCCTCCGCGGTACCGTGGGCGACGGGGTCCTGGTCTTCGGCGCCGACGCCGGCGAGGAGCCCGACGACGTCTACTCGGGACTCCTCGACGCGCTCGAGCCGGCCTATCGCGAAGTGCGCATGCTCGCCGTGGGCGCCTTCCACGGCGCGGGGATCATCGACCTCGAGAGCGAAGGCGGCGAGGTCGTCGTCGACGGCTCGCTCCTCGGCGAGGAGACGGAGCCCATCCGGCGCTTCTTGGCGCTCGCCGCCGACGAGGTCCCCGCGGTCGACCCGCACGTGCTGGTGCAGGTCCGTCGGGAGCCGGCGCCGCGCGCGGAGGCGACGAAGGCTGCCGAGGCGCACGCGGTCGAGGTGCGCGCCCTCCGCGACGAGCTGGAGCGGAGCACGAGCCGGCTGGAGCAGGCCCAGGCGCGGCTGGTCTCCACGGAGGCGGAGCTCGCCGAGGCGCGCTCCGCCCTGAGAGAGGCCGACGCGGCCGCCGAAGCCCGTTCGGCGGCCGAAGCCACCGAGGCCACCGAGGCGCCGGCCGGGGACACCGGGGCCGACGTGGAGCGCCTCGAGACGCGCCTCCGGGAGCGCGGCGCCCGGGTCCGCGAGCTGGAAGCAGAGGTCGAACGACGGGCGGTGCTCGTGCGCGACTTGGCCGAGGAACTCCGTGAGCAGCAGCGGCACGGCGAGGCGCCGACCGGCTCCGCCGACGCCGTCGCGCGGACCCTCGACGCCGAGGCCGCCCGGGACGAGGCGCGCTTCCAGGTGGACGAGCTGGAGGCCCGGCTCGCCTCGCGGGAGCGCACGCTGGCGGCTCTCCAGAAGGATCTCTCCGCCCTGGAGGGTGACCACGCCCGCTTCGAGGGGCGCGCCCGCGGGTTCCGCAGCCGCATCGCCGAGCTCGAGGAGCTCGCCGAGATCGGCGCCGCGCGAATCCGGCTGCTGGAGCTCGACGTGGATGGGGGCGCCGAGCGCGCCCGTTCCCTGGAGGGGCGCCTGGCCGAGGCTCGCGAGGAGCTGGAGCTGGCCCTCATCCAGGCCCGGGGCCCGCGCCCCAGCGAGGCGCGGGTCGGGGAGCTCGAGCGTGAGCTCGACGAGGCCAACGAGGCATTGGCCGACGCCGTCGACGAGCGCGACCGCGCCCGCGCGGAGAACCTGCGCCTCACCGCCCAGCTAGGCATGGCCGAGACCCGCATGGAAGGGCTCCGCCTGGGTTACGAGATGCGCATCGCGATGATCGGGTCGGACGCCGTCCCCCTGATCTCGCCGGAAGGCCTCGACGCTCTCCACTCCGAGCTGGGGGAGCTCCGCGGAGCGCGCGATGGGCTCCGGCTCCGGCTCCGGGACCTGGAGGCGAGCCTGCGCGAGCTGGCCGCGGCGCCGCCCAAGGGAGCGGACGAGGCGGACGCGCTGCGCGCCGACGTCGACGTGCTCCGGGCGGAGACCTCCGAGCTCACCCTCCGCGCCGCCGACCTGGAGACGGCGCGGGCGGCGGCCGAGCAGCGGGCAGCCGACTTGACCTCCGCGCTGGCTGCGCGCGACGCCTTGGTCACCCGGCTGCAGATGGATCTGGCCGAGGAGGAGCACGCGGCGCGGCTCCACGACCAGCAGATGAACCGCCTGGCCGAAGAGAACGAGCGCCTCCGCGATGGCGTCCTGGCCGCCTCGGACGCCGTCGCCGCCCAGGAGGCCGCCGAGCATCAGGTGCACCTCCTGCGTGAGGCGCTGGCCGCGGCCGAGGCGCGCGCCGCCATCGCCGACGAAGAGACCTTGAAGGAGATGCGCGCCGAGGCCGACGAGGCCGCCCGCGCGCTCATCGAGGCCCGGAGCGAGGCCGCCGACGCGCGGGCTCACGTCGAGGCGCTGGAGAAGCGGCAGTCCGCGGACGCGACCGAGCGGGCCCGCGAGCACGCCGAGGAGGTCCGTCGTCTCCAGGACCAGCTCGCCGCGCACCGCGCCGAGGCCGAGCGCGTGGGACAGCTCGAGGCCGCGATGACCGAGAGCCAGGCCCGGGGCGCCAAGCAGGCCGGGTTGCTGAACGACGCCATGCAGGCCCTGCGTGAGACCCGGCGGGTCCTCGATGGGCTCCGCGCCGAGCGTGACGGCGACCGGCCGGCTCCCAGCGAGATCACCGCGATGGGCATGGACGCGCCGGAGGCCGCGGAGGCGAAGCTCCAGCGGGAGCTCGACGACAAGGAGACGCTCCTTCGCTCCCTCACCGCCCAGCTCGAGGAGCGGGACGACCGGCTGCGCGCGATGGAGCGGCGGCTGGCCGAGGGGCCGGGGTCCGAGGTGGACGCCGGCGAGCTGATGGAGCTCGAGGAGCGCGTCGCTCGGTTGCAGGAAGAGCTGCGCCACGAGCGCGACGCGCGCAGCGCGGCCGAGCAGGAGCTCGACCGGGTCGTCGAGCGTCCGAACGCCGAAGAAGAAGTCGAGCGCGTTCGCGCGCAGCTCCAGACCCGCGACGCGGCGCTCGACGTGGCGCGCTCCCGGGCGCGGGCGGCGGCCAAGGACGTCGAGAGCCTCCGCGAGGTCTGCGCGGACACCCGCCATGGGCTCGAGGAGCTGCTCGGGGCGGCCACCAGCGCGGGCGACCCGGCGACGGCGGAGCGCATCGGCGCGCTGCTCAGCGTGCTCAGCCGCTACTGACGGGCTCCGGGGCGCGGCCCTCGTGGGCGCGCCGGGAGGCGGCGTCGGGGCGCCGATGCGCAAGTTGGCAAGTGCGTCCCCATGGCAAGTCGGGGCGATGCGCAAGTTGGCAAGTGCGTCCCCATGGCAAGTCGGGGGCGATGCGTTTCGAGGGGGCGGGGACGGAACGAAGAGAGCCGCGCCCCTTTCGGGACGCGGCTCGCTTCGTTGGCGTCAGGCGGGACTCAGAAGTCCATGCCGGGGGCGCCGTGGCCGTGGCCGTCGCCGCCCTTGTCTTCCTTCGGAAGCTCGGCGACCAGGGCCTCGGTGGTCAGCATCAGACCGGCGACGGAGGCCGCGTTCTGAAGGGCGGAGCGCACGACCTTGGTCGGGTCGATGACGCCGGCCTTGACCAGGTCCTCGTAGGTCTCGGTGCGGGCGTTGAAGCCGTTCGAGCCCTTGGCGTTCTTGACCTCGTTCACGACGATGGAACCCTCGAGACCGGCGTTGGCCGAGATCTGGCGGAGGGGCTCCTCGATGGCGCGGCTGAGGATGCGGACACCCACGGCCTGGTCGTCGGTGCTGGTCTCGAGCTTCTCGATGCCCTTCTGGGCGCGGATGAGGGCCACACCACCACCGGGGACGATGCCCTCCTCGACGGCGGCACGGGTCGCGTGGAGCGCGTCCTCGACGCGCGCCTTCTTCTCCTTCATCTCGACCTCGGTCGCGGCGCCGACCTTGATGACGGCGACACCACCCGAGAGCTTCGCGAGACGCTCCTGGAGCTTCTCACGGTCGTAGTCGCTCGAGGTCTCGTCGATCTGGCGACGGATGGTGTCCATCCGGCCGACGATCTCCTTCTTCTTGCCGGCGCCGTCGACGATGACCGTGGTGTCCTTGTCGATGATGACGCGCTTGGCCTGGCCGAGCTGCTTGATGCCGACGTTCTCGAGCTTGAGGCCGAGATCCTCGGAGATGTACTCGCCGCCGGTGAGGGTGGCGATGTCCTTCAGCATCTCCTTGCGGCGGTCACCGAAGCCCGGCGCCTTGACGGCGGCGGCCTTCAGGGTGCCCCGGAGACGGTTCACGACGAGGGTCGCGAGGGCCTCGCCCTCGATGTCCTCGGCGATGATGAGGAAGGGCTTCTGCTGCTGGGCGATCTTCTCGAGGACCGGGATGAGGTCCTTCATGTTCGAGATCTTCTTCTCGTAGATGAGAATGAAGGCGTCCTCGAGCTCGGCCTTCATCGTGTCCGTCTCGGTCACGAAGTAGGGCGAGAGGTAGCCGCGGTCGAACTGCATGCCCTCGACGACCTCGAGCTCGGTCTCGAGACCCTTGGCCTCCTCGACCGTGATCACGCCTTCCTTACCGACGCGCTCCATGGCCTCGGCGATGATGTTGCCGATGGTCTCGTCGCCGTTGGCGGAGATGGTGCCGACCTGGGCGATCTCCTTGGGGTCCTTGGTGGCCTTGCTCAGCTTGGTGAGCTTCTCCACGATGAAGGTCACGGCGGCGTCGATGCCACGCTTGAGCTCCATCGGGTTGTGGCCGGCCGCGACCATCTTCGAGCCCTCGCGGAAGATCGCCTGGGCGAGGACGGTGGCGGTGGTGGTGCCGTCGCCGGCGACGTCCGAGGTCTTGGAGGCGACCTCGCGGACCATCTGGGCGCCCATGTTCTCGAACTTGTTGGGAAGCTCGATCTCCTTGGCGACGGTGACGCCGTCCTTGGTCACGGTCGGAGCGCCGAAGCTCTTCTCGATGACGACGTTACGGCCCTTCGGACCGAGGGTCACCTTGACGGCGTTGGCGAGGGCGTCGACGCCCGCGAGGATGCGGGAACGGGCAGCGGTATCGTAGAGGATGTCTTTGGCAGCCATCGGAATTCTCCTAGTTTCTCTGTCGGGAGAGGGTCATCGGACCCTCGGGTTTTCTGGTTGTCGCCGCGGTGAGTGATCGGCGCGCGGCAGCGCCATGGGCGGGGGAGCACGGGCAAATCGCCGCAGGCTCCGCCCGCTGAGGGTTCGGGGTGAACCCTCGGGGGTCGCTCACTCGACGACGCCGAGGACGTCGTCCTCGCGCAGGATGAGGTGCTCCTCACCCTCGATCTTCACCTCGGTGCCGGCGTACTTGCCGAAGAGGACGGTGTCGCCCGCCTTGACCTCGAGGGCCACGCGCTTGCCGTCGTCGCCACGCTTGCCGTTGCCGACGGAGACGACCTTGCCCTCGATGGGCTTTTCCTTCGCGGAGTCCGGGATGATGATCCCGCCGCTGGTCTTCTCTTCTTCCTTCACTCGCTTCACGAGCAAGCGGTCTCCCAGGGGACGAATCGCCATGTGTCTTACCTCCTGTGCCCCCGCTCTGCGGGGGACCTCGTTGTCTTCACTCCCCCGAATCGGAGGGGTCGGGTGCGGTTTGTTAGCACTCGACCCGGAGGAGTGCTGATAGGTGGGCGCGACTCTAAGTCGACCGACGGGGAGATCAACCATGCCTCACCCGCCCCGTGAGCGCGCTCACGAACGGGAATCGTTGAGGTTTTGGCATCTGGGGGCCACCTGGGGGGCGTTGTTGGCACTCTCGGGTCGTGAGTGCTGAGACGCCGCCTCCGGGTCGCCGTCCAACTGCCCGGAATTGTTGGGGTCCGAGCGATGTGTCGCTACACTGGGAGGTGTTGCGCAGAGTTCGTACAACTAGGCGGAGCAAACTCACCATCCCGAGGAGACCCATGATCGAGAGCCAGGACCCGGGCAGCTTCTTCCACCAGCACCTCCAGACCGCGCTGTCGCGGCTGCGCGTACGCCCCAGCCCGGCGGCTGAGCTCTACTTGCAGGACCTCTTGGTGCGCAGCGTATTGATGCGCGGGGTCCGGCCCGCCACCCCCGACCGTCCGCTGGTGCAGCTCATGGCCGGGGCCCTCGAGGTCGAGGACGCGCGCGAGCGGCTCCGGCGCTTGCGGGAGGTCGGCGACGCCGCGCTCTACACCTGTGGCTTCTTCGGCGAGCACGTCGCCAGCCGCGGGATGAGCCCGGCCTACTACGCGGCCATGGGTGGCCGGGCGTACCACGGGGCAAGCGTGCTCTCGTTCGAGCACCGCGGGACCTTCGTGGAGCTGGCGGAGGGCTTCGAGGATTTCGCCCAGGTCCTGGACGAGGTGCGCGAGCGGACCGTGCTGCGCAGCCCCCAGGACATCGTGCGTCTCTACGATCTCTGGAAGCGCACCCGAGACCCGCGCTTTGCCGCCAAGCTGCGAGGGCAGGGCGTCTTCCCGCAGACCACCTGGGGCGGCGTCGACGTCGAGGACGACGGGAGCGTCCATTGAGCGATCCGCACGCCGAAGTCCTCGGCGCCATCCAGCGGGACCTGGTCGCGCTCTACGACCTGGAGGATTCGCCGGCGGTCGCCCCCTTCCTCTGCGAGGCTGCGGACGTCGCTGCCGCGGGTGGGGACCCGAGCCGCGGCGAGGTGCTCCTGGTGCACGACGACGGCGAGCACGTCGACGTCGGGCTCTACGTCGCGCCGGCGGCCCTGGAGCTCCTCGCCACCGCGGGCGACCTCCTGGCGCCGGGCCGCTTCGACGCCTGGTGCCTCGCCGCCGAGGGGGTAAGCCACTTCTGCTACCTCAGCTTCCGTCACACCGGCGGCGACTCCGTGACCCAGCTCGAGCTGGAGATCCAGGCCGAGGTCGACAAGTACGCCGCGGCGCTGCTCGCCGGCGGCCCCGAGCTCCTCGCCGGCTACGGCGTGGGTCTCTTCCTCGCCCGCAGCCGCGACCTCCGCCGTCGCCTCTTCGTCGAGCAGGAGCTCCTCGACGCTCCGGGGTCGGCCGAACACGACCGCTACCTCCACGCCACCAGCGTCGCCGCCGAGTACACCGGCGGCCTCGAGCGGACCTTCGTGCGCCGCGGCGACCGCGAAGGCCTCGTCCGCGAGCTCCGGCGCTACTACCGCGCCGGCCGCACCGCGAAGCTCGGCCGGCGCTGACCCGCGGCCTCGGTCACGACCGAGCGGTGTCGACGGTCTCCGATGCCTGAAGACACGTCCAGTCACCGCGCCACGAAGCGAATCGGGAAGTTCATCTCGTACGAGTTCGTTTCGGGTTCCGGGAGCCTCGTGGGTCGAAGCGCGTCTTCCACACAAGTCGCCATGCTCGGGTCGCTCCCTCTCGCGCAGATGTGCTCCACGAAGCCGGCCGACGAGACCGTCAGTGAGACCGCGACGCTCGCGGATCGACAACTGCGCTCATGGGCCGTGCCCATGAAGCATGCCGCGAGCGCCGAGACGTTCTGCTGAAGAATCTCCATGCGCACGTCCTCGAGGTACCGGTCCGCCGACTCCAACTCGATGATGCGCCCCCGCCCGCGGGGGCAAGCGTCCAGCTCTCCGCGGCCGAACTGGACGTGGACCGCCCAATCGGGAGTGTCCGCATCGTCGGGCACGGGGGGGCACCCATCGAAAGGATGCGACCGTGTCGCGTCGGGGCCGGCTTCCCCGGGCCGCACTCTCAGAACCACCGGCTCCGCAGGCCCAGCGGATGGAGAGCCGCACGCAGGGACCAGAGTGGCGACGATGCCGACGAATCGGAGGCACCGCAGGCCCAGGGCCCCATCCCGGACCCGGAGGAGACGCGGCGAAGGCGCGCGGGCCCGAGCGCTCACATCGGGGCTTCGCAGTCGCTGGGGCGGCACTCTTCGGGGAGGCAGATGTTGATGAGCCCGCCGGCCGCGGCTGGGGAGCAGCAGACGGCGCCGCTGCCGCAATCGGCGTCGACGTCGCAGCCGCCGATGCGCAGGCAAAAGCCGGTCTCCGAGTCTTCGCCCGGCTGATCCGAGGTGCACGAGAGTCCCTCGGCGCACTCGCCGCCGCCGGCGGTACAGGGAGCGCCGACGCCCATCTCGTTGCCCTCCGGTTCGCACGCGGGACCGCCGCCGCCGGCGTTGCCGAAGCTGACGCACCCGCTGATCTCCTGGGGGCCGACCTCGTAGAGGACCAGGAAACACATCTCGTGGGTGGAGCTCTCGCCGAAGACCACGGTGTCGTCGGTGGGGTTGTCGTAGGTGCAGCTCACCCGGGTCATCACGCCCTCGGGCAGGACCAGGGGGCGGGCTTCGATCTCCTGTTGGTCGAAGTTCCACGAGTCGAGGACGTAGGCGGTCTCCCACTCGGTGCCGTCGGTGGAGACCTCGAGTTCGAGGGTGGTGCCCAGGTAGTGCATGTGGGGGAGGACCCCGAAGGCCCGAACCTCGCGCTCCATCTCGCAGTCGTTGGCCACGACCGTGGTCTCGCGCGGGGGCAGCTCGATCTCGCTCGTGCCCAGCGCGAAGATGCCTACCTTCTCCAGCCCTTCGGCCGCCCGGTGCGCGGTCACCGAGACCGTCTCCCTCAGGTCGTGGCCGGTGGTGTCGAAGAGGTGGAGCTGCATCACCACCTCTCCTCTCCGCAGTGGATCAGCGAGAGGAGCAGGAGGGGGAGGGCGAAGCGCATCGGCCGAGCATGCCCGAGCGCGGGGCGCGCTCGCCGGGACCGGTGACGCAGCTCACGGCCGGCGCTTACGAGTCCTGCTGGCAACCGCTCGCGCTTCGTGGTCCCTTCGCGCCATGACGGTGCTCGACGGTTCGCTCTTCGGTGAAGGCCAGCCCTGTTTCGGGTGCGCGCCGGATCATCCCATCGGGTTCCGGTTGGCCTTCGAGCGGGACGGGGACGACGCGCTCACGCGCTTCACGCCGGGCGTGCGCTACCAGGGGCCGCCCGGGATCATGCACGGGGGGCTGGTGGCGACGTTGGCCGACGAGGTGGCCGCGTGGACGCTCGTGGTGCTCCTCTCCCGCTTCGGGTTCACGGCGAAGATGGCGTGCAAGCTCCACGCGCCGGTGCGCATCGGCCAGGAGGTCGAGGGGCGCGGGCGCATCGCGCGGCCGGGGTCCCGGGTGGTGGGCGTGGAGGTCGAGCTGCACCAAGGCGGCCAGCGGGCCTACTCGAGCACCTTCGACTTCGCGCTCCTGGACGAGAAGGCGGCGGAGCGCCTGTTGGGCCAGCCGCTACCGGAGGCGTGGAAGAAGCTCGCGCGCGCGCCGGCGCCGTAAGGGGGGACCCTCGCTTCCGGGCGGGGAAACGTCTAAGACTTCGGCATGGAGTCGCCGTATCTGGAAGGGGCGTACGCGCCCGTCGACCGTGAGATCGAAGCCGAGCTCGTCGCGCGCGAAGGGGCCATCCCCGACGACGTCGCCGGGAGCTACGTGCGCAACGGACCCAACCCCCGCTTCCGCGCCGAGGGCGGACACCACTGGTTCGACGGCGACGGCATGCTCCACGCCGCGCGCATCGCCGACGGCCGGGTCTTCTATCGGAACCGCTGGATCCGCACCGCGGGCTTCCGGCGCGAGGAGGAGGCCGGCAAGGCGCTCTGGCGCGGGCTGATGGAGCCGATCACCGACAACCCTCGGCCGGGGCCGGGGGAGGTGCCCGCGGTCTACAAGGACACGGCGAACACCGACGTGGTGGCTCACGGGGGCCGGCTGCTGACCTCCTGGTACGTCTCCGGCGGCGCGCATCGGGTGCACCCCGAGACGCTGGAGACCGAGGGCCTGGACACCTTCGGCGGCGAGCGGCCCCTGCGGCTGAGCGCGCACACCAAGGTCGACGAGCGCACCGGCGAGCTCTTCTTCTTCGACTACGGGCCCACGCCGCCTTTCCTCCAGTACGGGGTGGTGAGCCCCACGGGGACCCTGGAGCACCGCACCACCATCGACCTGCCGGGGCCGCGGCTGCCCCACGACATGGCGCTGACCGAGAACCACGCGATCCTGATGGACCTCCCGGTCTTCTATCGGCCCGAAGCGCTGAAGAAGAAGAAGTGGATCGTGGGTTACCACCCCGAGCTCCCGGCCCGCTTCGGGGTGCTGCCTCGGCGCGGGGACGGTGCGTCCATCCGCTGGTTCGAGGCCGAACCCTGCTACGTCTATCACGTGGTCAACGCCTGGGAAGAGGACGAGGCCATCGTCATGATCGGGTGCCGCTGCGACGAGCCGATCCCGGCCGTCGATCCCGCGGACGGGGCCTACGCGCGGGCCCTGGCCAACCTGCGAGTCACCGCGCATCTGCACCGCTGGCGCTTCGACCTCCGGACCGGCGAGACCACCGAGACGCCCCTGGACGACCTGAGCGCCGAGTTCCCGGTCATCGACACCCGCCGGACCGGGGTGCGCAGCCGCTACTCCTATCACCAGCGGATCCCCCGGGCGCGCACGCTGATCTTCGACGGCGTGGTGAAGTACGACACCGACGGCGGCGAGCGGAAGGTGCTCGAGCTGGGCCCGGGCCAGTTCGGCAGCGAGGTCGCCTTCGCGCCCCGCGTCGGAGCGAGCGCCGAGGACGACGGGTACCTCTTCTCGTTCGTCGACGATCGCGCGGCCGACCGCTCGGAGTTGTGGATCACCCGGGCCCAGGACCTGGAGGTCGTCGCCAAGTGCACCGTGCCCCAGCGGGTGCCCGCGGGCTTCCACGCCTGCTGGATGGGCGCGTGAGCCGCGTCTACGTCCTCGGCGGCCATCAGACCGACTTCGCTCGCAACTGGAGCCGCGGCGGCGAGGGGCTCTTCGAGATGCTGGGCGCCGCGGTCCGCGGGGCCCTCGAGGCCTCCCGGGTCCGCCCCGACGAGGTCGAGGTGGGCCACGTGGGCAACTTCACCGGCGAGCTCTTCGCCGGTCAGGGGCACCTCGGCGGGTTCTTCGCCAGCCTGCACCCCGACCTCGCCGGGGTCCCGGCGAGCCGACACGAGGCCGCCTGCGCGTCGGGGTCCATCGCGCTCCTGGCCGCGATGAGCGAGCTGGAGGCGGGGCGCTACGAGGTGGCCTGCGTCGCCGGCGTGGAGCAGATGCGCAACGTGCCCGGGCAGCAGGCCGCCGATCATCTCGGCGCCGCCGCCTGGCGCGGCAGGGAAGGGCAAGGCGCCACCTACCTGTGGCCGGCGATGTTCGACCGGCTGGCCCGCGAGTACGACGAGCGCCACGGGCTCGCCTACGACGACCTGATGGCCCTCAGCCGGCAGGCCTTCGCCAACGGGAGCCGCAACCCGCGCGCGCAGTCGCGGGCGTGGACCTTCACCGACCGGAGCTTCACCGCCGACGACGTGGCCAACCCGGTGGTGGAGGGCTGGATGCGGCGCCAGGACTGCGGGCAGATCACCGACGGAGCCGCGGCGGTCGTGCTGGCTTCGGAACGCTGGGCGCGCGACTGGGCCGCGCGCGAGGGCGTCGATCTCGGCGCGGTGCCCTTCGTGGCCGGCTGGGGCCACCGCACGGCGCCGATGTTGATGGAGGACAAGCTGGTCGCGTCGCGGGGCCAGCGCTGGGTCTTCCCCGAGCTGCGCCGGACCCTGGAGGACGCCTGGCGGCGAGCCGGCGTCGCGGGGCCCGAGGCGGTCGACGCCTTCGAGGTCCACGACTGCTTCTCGATCACCCAGTACATGGTGCTGGACCACCTGGGCCTCGAGGGGCTGGTGGAGGGAGTCGCGCCGGGGCGCCCGGGCGCGGCTATCGCCGAGACCGGCGCCGACGGGCGCTTCCCGGTGAACCCCAGCGGTGGCCTCATCGGTGGCGGCCACCCGGTGGGCGCCACCGGCGTGCGCATGCTCCACGACGCCGCGCAGCAGGTGCGCGGCCTCGCGGATGGCGTCCAGGTCGATGGCGCGCGGCGGGCGCAGACCCTGAACCTCGGCGGGAGCTCCACGACCACCGTGAGCTTCGTGGTGGAGCGCTGATGGACGCCTACGTCTACGACGTGGTTCGGACGCCGCGCGGTCGCGGGAACCCCAAGGGGGCCCTGGCCGGGGTGCGGCCCATCGAGCTGGTGAGCCACGTGATGGGGGCCCTCGAAGCCCGCGGGCTCGACCGGGCGCAGGTGGACGAGCTGATCCTGGGCTGCTCGACGCCGACCGGGGAACAGGGCGGGAACCTGGCGCAGATCGCAGCGGTCTACACCGGCTGGCGCGGCGCCACCGGGAGCACCGTGAGCCGCTTCTGTTGCTCCGGGCTCGAGGCGCTGCGCGTCGCGGCGCTGCGCGCGGCGGCGGAGCCCGGCGCGCCGCTGATGCTCGCCGGGGGCGTGGAGTCGATGAGCCGGGTCCCGATGTTCTCCGACCGGGCGGCCTGGTGCTTCGACCGCGAGGTGTCGGAGCGCACCCAGTACCTACACATGGGCGTGGCGGCGGACCTGGTGGCCACCCTGGAGGGGTTCGAGCGCGAGGCGCTCGAGGCGTTGGCGCTGCAGTCCCACGCGCGGTCGGCGCGAGCTCAGCGGGAAGGGCGCTTCGCGGGGACCCTCGCGCCCGTCGCGGAGCTCACGGAGGACGAGGGCGTACGCGAGGGGATGACGGCCGAGGCCCTGGGGCGCCTCGAGCCCGCGTTCGCCGCGCTCGGCGCGCAGGAGGGCGACGCGCGGGCGTGCGCCGCGTACCCCGCGATCGACGCGGTCGCGCATCGCCACACGGTGGCCACCTCGCCCGGGCTCGCCGACTGCGCCGCGCTGGCGGTGGTGGGCAATCGAGCGGCCGGCGAGCGAGCCGGCACGCGACCCCGAGCCCGACTGCGCTCCTTCGCCACCTACGCCGAGGAGCCCGTCAAGATGCTCACCGGCAACGTCGAGGGAGCGCGGCGGGCTCTCCGCGCCGCGGGGATGCAGGTCACCGACGTGGACGTCTTCGAGGTCAACGAGTCCTTCGCCGTCGTGCCGCTCCACTTCCAGCGCGAGCTCGCCGTCGACCCCGAGCGCCTCAACCCCAACGGCGGCGCGCTCAGCGTGGGCCATCCCCTCGGCGCCACCGGAGGCGTCCTTCTCGCCAACGCCCTCGCGGAGCTGGAGCGCTCGGATGGCGCGGTCGCCCTGGCCAGCGTGTGCGGCGGCGCCGGGGTCACGATGAGCCTGGTGATCGAGCGGGTCTGACGCCCTAGCGAAGTCAGAGCGCGGTGACGCAGGCGTCGCGGGCGATGTAGGGCACGTAGCGGAAGTCGCGGATGCCGCGCACCCGGTCGTCCTCGACGTGGAGCTCGATGAGGTAGAGCGGCTCGGAGGCCGTCGGGCTTTGGTACACCGCGACGGCCTCCCGACCATCGACCCACGCGGTGCGCAGGTGCCAGTCGTGGTGCCGGTCGTAGTTCCCGGTGTAGTCCGCCGCCTCCGGACCCCGGCGGCGGGCGCGACCGATGACGTCGAGGCGAACGTCGTCGGCGAGGAGCGCGCGGACGCCCTCCCAGTTCCGCGCGTTGAAGAGCTCCACGTAGCGCGTCAGCGTGGGCGAGGGGGTGGACGGCGGGGGCGCCGACGCGGGCGCTTCGCGCAGCGCGCGCCGCCCGCGGTGGAGCCCCGCTTTGACCGCCGGCAGCGACAGATCGAGGGTGTCCGCCGCCTCCTGCAGGGAGTGGTCGAGGACGTCCTTCAGGATGACGCAGCTCCGCGGGACGGGCGGGAGCTCGAGGAAGCGGGTGAGGGCGGATGTCATGGCCTCCTTGCGCGCGAGCGCCTCGTCGGTCGGGACCTGCTCGGGATCGGGCTCCGCCGGCCGCGGCGAGAGGGACTCCACGCGCTGCCGCTCGTGGCGCCGGAGCACGTCGAGGGCCCGGTTGTGAGCGACTCGGAACAGCCAGGCGCGCAGGTCGGGGATCGCGGCGAGCTCCGGCAACCGGTAGAGCGCCCGCGCCAGGGTCTCCTGGACGATGTCCTCGCCGTCGACCGCCGAGCCCATCAGGCGCGCGCAGTAGCGGTGGAGGTCCGGGCGGATCGAGTCCACCAGGTCCTGGAGATGCGCGCGGGCTTCGCGGGTCGCGTCGTCGGTTCGGGGCACGGTCGGCCGGGCGCCGGGCGTCGGGCCCGGCGACCGCCAGCCTAGGTCGCGGACCCGCGCGACGCACGCCGTCATCGGGGAGGGTGGTCGACGTTCACGAACCAGCGGATCCCGAATCGGTCCACCAGCTCCCCGAAGTAGGCGCCCCAGAACTGGTGCTCCAGGGGGACGACGACCTGGCCGCCGGCGGCGAGCGCCTCGAAGAGGCGGGCGGCCTCGACGTCGTCGTCGGGCTCGAGCATCGCGCCCATCTGCGACCCGGGCCGAATCTCCGGCACGTCGGTGCCTCGGAGGACGTGACCGCCGGTGATGGCGAGGGCCATGTGCGCGATGCGCCGGGCCTGCGCCGGCGTGCGGGGTTCGCCCTCGGACTCGGGGATGTCGCCGACCCGGACGACGGGTCCGACCGGCTCCGCGCGAAAGACGGTCTGGTAGTGCTCGAAGGCGGCCTCGGTCTGGCCATCGAAGTTCAAGTAGGTGCTCACGCTCGCCATGGGGGTTCCTTTCGTCGGGCCGCGGTGCGGCTCCTCTCCACCACGGGCGAGAGAGCGAAAAGGATGCGCGGCGGGCCGAGAAAATCGTTCGGGTGCTGGGCCTCATCCCTCGGTGAGCCAGACGAAGACGCCATCGACCACGGCGGCCATGCGCTCGTAGTCGAGGGCTTCCGGCGTGTCGCGCTCGGTGTGGTAGGCGTGGTTCCGCAGGAAGGCGGTGTCGGTGACCATCACCGCGGGGATGTCTCGCGGCCAATAGCTACGGTGGTCCGAGTGGTCGATCCCGGGCCGCGTCGGCGGGGCGGTGAAGGCGTAGACCGGCGGGGCGCCCTGGAGCGCGAGGGCGTCACGCACCGCTCGGGCGAACTCCTCGTCCTCGCTTCGGCCCACGACGACGACGAAGTCACCGACGTCGGGGATCCGCCCCGCGAGTGCGCGCGACGGGGCCTCCTGACTCCCGGGCTCGGAGGAGAAGTAGCCGATCATCTCGAGCACCACGACTCGGGCGCTCGCCGCGACGGTGCGGGCGTGGACCGCGGAGCCCATCTGGTTCGTGCGAAAGTGCGGAGGCTCTTCGTTGGCGTAGGCGACCAACTCGACCGGCGCCTCGAGGTGGGTCGCCCCGAGAAGCCGCGCGAGCTCCAGGAGCCCCGCGACCCCCGAGGCGTCGTCGTCGGCGCCGGCGGTGTCCCGGAAGGAGTCGTAGTGGGCGCCGACCACTCGAAGCGGAAGCCCTGCGGGACCGAAGCGCGCCACCACGTTCGTGAAGGGCGGTGCGCCCACCGGGGTCGGTTGCCGCTCGACGCGCCCGCCCGCGGCCGCGAACGCGCGCGCGATGTGGTTCGCGGCCTGTCGCATGCTCGCCGGGTGGCGCTGGCCCCGGGGTCCGAGCGACTCCGCGAGGTACCGGACGTCGCGCTCGAGGGCGGCCGGCGACGCCCCTTCGCCCAGGCGCGGGGGCCGCGGTCGGGGAGCGCCGGCCTCGAGCGGCCCGCAGAACGCCAGGCGCATCGCGATGAGTAGGAGCCCGGCGCCGCCGAGCGTGAAGAGGACGGTGCGCGGCATGGCGCGCGGACACCGGGTCGGCGGCCGAGTTCCACCGCGCCGCCGGTGACCGAACGCCTAAGGCGTAGTGGGCGGTGTGCTGCTCGGCGGGGTGGAGCCGGGGGGCGTGCCTTCGGGGGGCGGGTCGCTGATGGTGTCGAGGCCGCCCTCGGAGCCGACCTCCTCGCCGCCCTCGGCGTCGACGACCTCCTCGGCGGCGTCGTCGGTGGGGACGCCGCTCTTGGGGCAGCCGGTGAGGAGCAGAGGGACCAGGAGAGCCAGGGTGCGCGGGTGCATGGGGGGGAGTCGCGCGAGGGGCGGCCGGAGCTACACGCGGCTCACAGGGGGCGGCGGCGGTTGAGCAGGAAGACCAAGAGCCAGTGGGCCATGCCGTAGGCCGCGCCGAGGCCGGCGATGCTCCCGCCGATCCACATCTTGCCGGCGGCCATCAGGACCGATCCGCTGAGGATCGACGAGGCGACCACCAGCCCGCTGAAGATGCGGCGACCGAGGCGGTCGGTGGCTTCCTTGAGGGTGGTCTCCGCCACCTGGAGGTGGAAGTTGCCCTTGCGGAGGTCCTCGAGGATCTCCTGCATCTGCATGGGCGCCTCGGTGGCCGCGTGGCTCAGCCGGGTGACGCCGCGGATGACGTCCTGGGTGATGCGCTCCGGCGAATAGCGCTGCTGGATCAGCCGGAGGAAGTAGGGCTTCACCTCCTCGAAGACGTCGAGGTCGGGGTAGATCTCCTTGCCCACGCCCTCCACGGTCATGAGGGCCTTGCCCATCATCAGGAAGCCGCCGGGGATCTCGATGCCGTAGCGCTTGGCGCCGTCCACCAGGTCGCGGAGCATCGCGCTGAGCTCGATCTCGCCCAGCGACTTGCCGAGGTACTTCTGGGCCATGATGGCCACCTCGGCCTCGTAGGCCTGGCGGTCGATCTTTTTGGTCGGGCGACCGATCTGATAGAGCGCGTCGGCCACGCCGCGGTAGTCCTCGCGGACCGCGGCCACCATGAGATCGATGGTCCGGTCCCGGAGCTGCGGGGTGAGGTGGCCCACCAGACCGAGGTCGATCATGGCGATGACCGGCCGGTCGGGCTCGCCGAGGATGAAGACGTTCCCCGGGTGCGGGTCGGCGTGGAAGAAGCCGTCCTCGAAGATCTGCTGGATCATGATGTCCACCGCCGTCTTGGCGATGGTGGCGCCGGAGTGACCCTCCTCGATGGCGTCGTAGACCTTCTTGCCGGCGAAGTACTCGATGGTGAGCACCCGGCGGGAGCTGGCGTCGCGGTAGACCTTGGGGAAGCAGACGTAGCGCTTGCGCGCGAAGTTGTGCGCGAAGCGCTCGGCGTTGTCGGCCTCGTTGACGAAGTCGAGCTCGGCGGTGACTGCGCGGTCGAACTCCTGGACCATCTGGACCGGCTTCCAGAGCTTGGCCTCGGGCACCGAGCGCTCGACGGCGTGCGCCAGCCAGTAGAGCAGGTCGAGGTCCAGCTCCATGGTCTGCTTCACGTCGGGGCGCTGGCACTTCACCACCACCTCGACCAGCCCCTCTTCGGTCTTCAGCTTGGCGCGGTGCACCTGGCCGATGGAGGCCGAGGCCAGGGGGGTCTCCTCGAAGGCGACGAAGAGCTCGCTCAGCGGCGCGCCGAGCTCGCTCTCGATCATCGGCTTGATCTTCTCGAAGGGCTCGGGCGGGACCTCGTCCTGGAGCTTCTTGAGCTCGGTGATGATGTCCGGCGGGATGATGTCCGGCCGGGTGGAGACGATCTGTCCGAGCTTCACGAAGCTCGGGCCGAGCTCCTGGAGCGCGAGCCGGATGCGCTCGCCGACGCTCCGCGCGCACTCCTCTTCCTTGCGCTTCTTGCTGACCAGGGCGCCGAGCCCGGTGCGCGCGACCAGCTGGCCGAAGCCGTGCTTCGCCAGGACGCCGACGATCTGCCGGAGTCGGTCGAGGTCCTTGACGGTGTTGAGGAGGTTCGGGCCCATGGAGGCGGGGCAGAGCATAGCCGCTGGCGCGCCCGATGGGGACGCGACCTCGGCCGCTCACTCGGGGATGGAGGCGGCGACGTCCACGCGTTCGTCGAGGAGGCGGCGCAGGGTGGGGAGGTCCAGCCCGCTGGCCGGGTCGGGCAGCGGGTCGCGCAGAGCCCGCACGAGGTTGTTCTGGGGCTCGGCGGACAGGGCGTCGAAGTCGATGGTCAGCCCTTCGTGATCGCGCGCCACGCGCCCGGCGATCTGGCGCACGGCGGAGTAGGGGTCCGCCAGCAGCACCGCGAAGGCGGCGCGGACGACGGCCGGGTCCGAGGCTTTGCGGACCTCCTCGCGGCCCAGGTGCCAACCGGCGATGGCCCGCTGCACCGGGTCGCCCCGGAGCATCCAGACCGCGCCGACGGGCAGGTCGGCGCGGCTCTCGGGGAGCGCCTCGGGCTCGGTCTCGACGCCGTACCACGCGCTCAGGTGGTCGGCGGTCCAGCGCAGGGAGCGATCGAGGTGACAGAGGTTGCAGGCGTTGGGGGTCTCGCGCCCCTCGAGCCCCGTGGCCGCCGGGCTGCCCAGGCGGTGGCTGCGGGTGGCACCGAGGAGGCCGTAGCTCGTGTAGGGCATGTGGCAGCCCAGGCAGTCGGCGCCGCTGCTGCCCGCGTCGTGGTGGGTGTGCGCGCCGCCCTGGGCGACGACGTCCTGGTGGCAGGATCCGCAGAGCGCGACCCCGTCGGCGTCTGCCGCGAGCTGGTCCTCGGGCTCGCCGCCGTGGACGCGGTGGCAGCTGATGCAGCTCATCTCGCCCTGGAGGTAGCAGGCGCTGAGGGTCATCGAGTCGTACTCGCGGCCGGCGACCCGCGCGCGCCCGTCGCGCCAGAAGGCCTCGACGACGTCGCGGTCGGCGTCGGGCAGCAAGTCGGGATCCACCACGTCCGCGGCGCCGGCGGCGGTCGCGTGCATCGCCGCGAAGTCCAGGTGCCCGTCCAGCCGCTCGCCGGGAGCGAACCCGTCGCTGCCTGCGACGCGTTCCTCGCAGGCGGTGTGGCAGGTGCCGCAGACGGACGTGGCCCGCACCGCGTCGAGGCGCCGAGGGTTCACCACGGTGTCGTCGCCCTCCGCGCCCAGGTGGAGCTGGTAGCGGCGGGCGGGCGAACGGTTGGCCGCGGCGTGCTCGGCGGCGTTCCCGTGGCAGCGCTCGCAAGCGATGCCCAGCTCGGCCACCGCCACGTCGCCGTGGGTCCCCTCGACCGGCGAGTCCCAGGGGCCGCCGGTCGCGTGGCAGTTCACGCAACCATCCGACCACACGGCGGCGTCGGCGGCCACGTCGCCGGGCGGCTGGAGGAAGGAGTCGTCGTTGGCGATCCAGCGGCCGTCTTCGATGAGCCACACGAAGGGGAGCTGCTGGAGGGTCCCGTCCGGCGCGGTGAACCAGTAGGCCTGCATGTGGTGGGAGCCGGTGGTGAGCACCACCCGCCGGGCTTCCCCGGCGGGGATCCCCCCGTCGGCGTCGCCGGTCTCCGGACCCTCCAGGGTGGCGAAGAAGCGGTCCCCCTCGCGCCAGACCCGGGACCGCAGGCCGTAGCCCTCGAGGGTCCGCCCGTCGAAGGCGGCGACCACCGCGTCGGGGGTGGCGCGCTGGGTCATCGTGCGGTGGAAGGAGTCGTGCCAGGTCTCGTACTGGCCGGGGTGGCAGGCGCGGCAGCTGTCGGAGGAGGCGAAGCCGTCCCGGGGGCCGAGGGCCGGCGTGCGCAGGTTCAGCTCGACGTCGGGCTGGGCCGGGACGAAGAAGGTCACGCTCACCGCGGCGCTGCTGGCGCCGATGGCGAACCCGAAGAAGCGGAGCGCCCAGGACGCGCTGCGGGTCGCCAACGCCCCGACCGACCCGCCCACCAGGGTGGCCACGGCGAGCCAGGCGACGAGGGTCACGGCCGGCCCCGGAGGGCGAGGCCGATGGAGACCAGGGCCGTTAGGAACGCCAGCGCGCCCAGGGGGACCAGGCCGATGCCCAGCCCGGGATCGCCGCCGGTGCTCCCGAAGCCACCGAGCAGGAACCCCGCGGGCAGGAGCAGGCTGGCCGCGCAGAGCGTCCGCGAGGCCACGTGGGCCGAGCGGGGCAGGGCGGCATCGCTTCCCAAGTGGGCGAAGGTCGCGGCCAGGGCGACGTGAACCAGCGCGAGCAGGGTCCCGTGGGCGTGGGCCAGCCGGAACATCAGCCGCCGCGTCTCGTGGGTGACGTCGAGGTACCACCCGACCTTGAAGCCGTGCATGGCCTCCAGGCTCAGCCCCAGGCAGGCGAAGAGGAGCAGCGACCACCAGCCGAAACGGAGGTGGAAGCGAACGATCCCCTTCGTGGTCACCCCGGTCGCCACCGCTGCATCCTTTCCGGTCGCGCGCCCGAGTTCAACCCCGGCGAGGTGCGGGGGGCGGGCTCAGGCCGTCTGGGCGATGACCGCGGTGATGTTGTCCTTGCCGCCGCGCTGGTTGGCCAGGGCGATGAAGCGTTGGACCGCGATCTGGGGCCCGAGGGCGATGATGTCCGGGATCTCGCCGTCCTTCAGGTACCCGTGCAGCCCATCGGAGCAGATCAAGAAGGCGTCGCCGGGCCGGATGTCGAAGAAGCGGGTGTCCACCTGGACGTAGTCCCGGCTGCCGACCGCGCGGGTGATCACGTTCCGATGGGGCGACACCGCCGCCTCCTCCTCGGTGATGATGCCTTGCTTGAGCTGCCAAGCCACCAGGGTGTGGTCCTCGGTGAGCTGCGACGCGGACCCGTCGCGGACGAGATAGATGCGGCTGTCGCCGACCTGGGCGGTGATGCCGAAGCTGCCGCAGAGGGCCAGCGCGGAGAGGGTGGTGCCCATCCCCTGGCGCTCCGGGTCGTGCTGGGAGAGCCCGAAGATCATGTAGGTGGCCGCCTGGATGGCGCTCTCCATCACGCGCAGCCCGCGCCGGATGGTCTCGTCCGAGGTGTCGCCGTCGGTGATGGCGTTCAGGACGTCCTTCTCCTTGGCCACCATGCCGTGGACGGTGTCCACCGCCTCCTGGCTGGCGATCTCGCCCGCGGCGTGACCCCCCATGCCGTCGGCGACGACGTAGAGTCCCAAGCCGTCGTCGAAGAAGAACGCGTCCTCGTTGACGGCGCGTCGCTGGCCGACGTCGGTCAGCCCTGCTCCCTGGCGCTTCATCCGGATTGTTCCAGTCCCCATCCGTCTTCTGACGACGATGCGACTTTACCGCACGACGGGCTTGGGTGACAGGACGAATCGCGTGGGCCCCTTTCCCGCGCTCCGTGATTTGCTATGCGCTGACGATGAAGGCCCTCCCGCTCGCGAGCGAATCCCATGAGTGAGTCCATGCCGCGCGACGTCGCGCTCGCGTGGGCGAACGACGCTCGCAGCCAGCGGCGGCCCGATCTCCTGGCCGAAGCGCGCACGATCCTGGCGCACCACGGCGAGGATCCGGTGGTGGCCCTCGCGGTGGTGACCGCCCTGGTGGCGGACGCGGAGCGCCGCCCGCCGGACGCGCCGGTCGAGGAAGAGGGCCCCGCCCAGCTCGCGACGGAGGTCACCGCGCGGCTCCTGGCGCGGCACGACCTGGACCCCGAGCTGCGCGCCTACGTGGCCCTCAACCGGGGCCACGCGCTGCGCCGGATGGGGCCCGGCTACGACGCCAGCGCCCAGGAGGCCTACGGCGAGGCCCTCGCGCTCCAGCCCGAGCGCGGCTGGTGGCACCACGCGCTGGCCGAGCTGCACAAGTGGCGGAGCCGTTGGGAGGAGTGCCTCCAGAGCGCGCGGCGGGCCGCGGAGCTGCTCCCGGGCGAGCGAGTCCCGCTGCTCACGGTCGCGCTCGCGGCCACGGCGCGCGGGGAGGGCGCCCTGGCCGCGGACACCTACGCGGCGCTGGGCCTGCCGCGGCCGGAGGTCGCTGGCGGCGGGCTGCCGCGGGTGGATGGGTTGGGCCGGCGGCGCGTGCGCACCCCCGCGAAGCCGGGCCTCGGCGTGCGCGAGCTCCCCGACCCTTGCTTCGAGTTGGTCTGGGTCGAGGCCCTCTCGCCGTGCCACGGGGTCGTCTCGTCGCCGACCTTCCTCGAGGCCCCCATCGACTACGGGGACGTCGTCCTCTTCGACCCCGCCCGGGTGGCCACCACCGAGACCGGCGAGCCGGTGCACCCGGTGCTGGAGCAGCTCCACGTGGGCCACGAGGTGAAGCTGCCCTTCGTCGCCGTCCTGGACGACGAGGCCGCGGGTCAGGCCCTGGCCGACCGGGTCCCCGGCGCGCGGGTCTTCTTCTCGCCCATCGTCCCCGCCGGCGAGGCCGAGCGCTCGGCGAGCCGCCGGCTGGTCTACGGCAAGCTGGTGGTCCCCGAGGGGCACCCGCTGCGCGAGGTCCGCGAGTCCATCGAGCGGCACATGAAAGACGGCGGGCGCCTGGCCATCCCGGCGCTCTACGAGCGTCTGCAGCTCACCGAGTGGGCGGGCAAGCAGCACCGCGCCTGGCGCAGCGTCGAGCGCTACGCCACCCAGAAGGGGCTGGCCTGACCGATGACCGGGCCCGCGGCATGAGCCACGCGGCTCCGCTCCCCAGCGAGCAGCACCGCTACGAAGGGTTGCCGGTCCTGGACGAGGCCACCCTCCATCGCCGCCGGGAGCACTTCTTCCTGGTGCTGGCCGGGCTTTTCCTGGGGACCCTGGCGATGTTGAACATCCTGGGGGTCACCCACTTCATCGACCTGAGCTTCACCGCCTTCGGGGTGACGGTCCCCATGCCCCTCGCGGTCGGCGTGCTCCCCTATCCGCTGACCTTCCTCTGCACCGATCTGATGAGCGAGCTCTATGGCCGCGAGCGGGCCAGCGCGGTGGTGTGGGTGGGGCTGCTCCTCAACGGGTGGGTCGCGTTCATCCTCTGGCTGGGTGGGGTGCTCCCCTCGGCGAGCGAGAGCGGGCTCTTCTTCGACGTCCGCCGGCTGGCCTTCGCGGCCATCGGGGCCTCGATGATCGCCTACCTGGCGGCCCAGCTCGTGGACGTGCATCTCTTCCACTTCTGGAAACGCCTGACCCAGGGCCGCCACCTCTGGCTGCGGAACAACGCCTCGACCCTGGTGAGCCAGCTGGTGGACACGGTGGCGGTGATCCTCATCACCCACTTCCTCGCGGGGGGGCTGCCCATCGACGCGGATCAGCCGCTCTGGGATCAGCTCCTCACCTTCATCGCCGCGGGATACGTATTCAAACTCGTGTCCGCGCTCGCGGACACCGGTCCCTTCTACCTTGGCGTCCGCTGGGCGAACCGCTATCTTCGTCTCGCTCCTGGGGAGGGGCCGCCTGCGGAGACGTCCGTCGAGGCTTGACCCTCTTCCGTCGGTTTCCGCTGGTTCGCCCCTCCACGCAGGACGCGATTCTCGTGGCATGGTGCAGTGGTTTCCCGGATCGGTGGGTCCGGTCGCCTTGGAAGTGGAGAAGCGAATGAAGCGGACGTTCGGTTGGCTCGCCCCGGTGGTGGCGGCCCTCTTGTCGATCGGTGGGGCCTCTTGGGTCTCGCCGGCGCGCGCGACGGTCATGGTGGAGATCCCGCTGGAGGATCTCGCCCGCGGCGCGGTGGCCATCGTGCACGGCCGGGTGGAGCGCAGCAGCGGCCACCTGGACCTCGAGACCGGCAAGCCGCACACGCTCACCACGATCCGCGTCCACGAGTGGATGAAGGGATCCGGCGGCGAGACCCTCGTGCTCCGCGAGGTCGGCGGCACCTACGCCCAGGGCGAGCTCCACTACGCCATCGACGGCGTGCCCGACTACCGCCTCGGCGAAGAGGTGGTGGTCTTCCTCGACGAGGACCAGGGCGGTGACTTCTACCGGACCCACGAGATGGTCCAGGGCAAGTTCGTGGTCGAGTTGGCCGTCCCCGGGATGCCGCGCACCGTGCGCCGGGACACCGAGGCGGTGGCCTTCGCCCGCTGGACCGAGGGCCGGATGGTCTTCGCCCAGGGCGCCCCGACCACCATGGCCTTCGCGACCTTCCGCGACGTGGTCACCAACGCGGTCGCGCTCACGCCGACTCTTCCCGGCTCGACGGGCGGGGTGACCCAGTGACCCGCCTCCTCGCTCTCGCCGCCGTGCTGGCGACGATCTTCGTGGGGCTCCCCGAGGCCCGCGCCTGGGAGTGCTCCTGGGCCGGCTGCGCCAAGTGGTGCAACCTGCCGGTCCGCTACGGCCTGGGCGACGCATCCCCCGACCTCGGCGACGCCACGACCATCACCGAGCTGCGGCGGGGCTTCGACGACTGGACCGCGGTGTCCTGCACCGGGCTCACGACGTCCTACACCGGCCGCAGCGGCAGCTACATGGTGAACTGGCTGGAGAGCGGCTGGACCTACGGCTCGGGCGCCATCGGCGTCACCGGCACCAGCGCTTCGTCCACCTGCATCGTCCACGCCGAGATGGACATGAACGGCGTGAACTACACCTGGATCACCGGCTCGGGTCGGGGCTCCAACGTGAACGCCTACTCCATCATCCTCCACGAGGCGGGCCACTACTACGGCCTGGACCACTCGGACCTCTCCAGCGCGGCGATGTACTACGCCTACCAGGGCGGCATCGACGCGCTGGGCGCCGACGATCAGAACGGCATCTGCGCGCTCTACCCGGGCTCGGGCGGCGGCACCACCGACTGCACCACCACCGGCTGCCCCAGTGGCCAGACCTGCCAGAGCGGCACGTGCGTGGCCGACATGGGGGACGGCAGCTACTGCTCCACCTGCTCCAGCGACGGCGAGTGCGGCGGCAACGGCGACTACTGCATCCCCTACGCGAACGGCCGCTTCTGCGGCCAGTCCTGCAGCAGCAGCGCGGACTGCCCCGCGGGGGCCGAGTGCTACGGGCTGCCCACCAGCACGGGCGGCACGGTGAACCAATGCCTCAGCCTGGGCTCGGGGAGCAACGCCAACTGCGACACCTCCACCGGATGCCGCTCGGCCGCCGACTGCGCCGCGGGCGAGATCTGTGACGGCACCGGGACCTGCATCCCGCAGCCCACCGGCGGCTCCGAGCTGGGCACCCCCTGCGAGGAGAGCGCGGAGTGCAACTCCGGGCTCTGCGCCTTCGCCGGCGGTCAGCAGGTGTGCACCCAGGGGTGCAGCGACCTGCAGCCGGCCACGAGCTGCCCGGTCGACTTCTACTGCCAGGGCGGCGCGGTCTGCGGCGACGGCCTCTGCGTCCGCGGCGGCACCGGCGCCGGCGGACCCGGCGCGGCCTGCACCGAGGACACCGACTGCGCCACGCTCCTCTGTGACCGCGGCACCTGCAGCCAGCCCTGCCAGATCGGCGGCGCGACCCTCTGCGAGAGCGGGTACGAGTGCCAGGCCGGCGTGGGCAACGGCTGCGGCGCTTGCAAGCCCGAGGGCAGCGTGGGAGGCCTCGGTGACCCCTGCACCAACCGGGACGAGTGCTCGACCCAGGAGTGCGCGTTCCGCGCCGGCGCCGGGTTCTGCACCAACTACTGCGACGAGACCACGACCTGTCCCGACGGGTTCGCCTGCACCGCGGTGGACGAGATGGTGAGCATCTGCCTCGAGACCGAAGGGGCCGAGCTGCGCGACAACTCGGGCTGTGGTTGCAGCGTTCCCGGCGCCACGCACAGCGGATCCAAGCCGTTGTGGATCTTCCTCATCGTCGTTCCCGCCCTCGTCTGGTGGCGTCGTCGCCGCCACTCGCGTTGCGGCTGACCCGCTGACGCGACACAGGGGGACGGCGATCCGTCGCCGCTCCCCCGATGGCTTCCTCCGACTCCGCAGCGCCCGCCCCGAGCAAGAAGCTCGGGGTGTACCTGCGTCCCTACCGGGGGCGCTTGGTCCTGGGCGTGGTGCTGCTGATGTTCACCAACGCCTTCGACAAGGCGATCCCCTGGGTGCTGCAGCAGGCCATCGACGCCATGGTCGGCGAGCGCTTCGGCACGGTGAAGGCCATGGCCCTGGTGGTCATGGGGATCGCCGCCGGTCTCTGGATCTTCCGGACGCTCTCGCGGGTAGTGGTCTTCAACGTGGGCCGCGACGTGGAGTTCGACCTCCGCAACGAGCTCATCGAGAACGTGCACCGGCTGGGGCCGAGCTTCTTCCGCCGCATGGCCACCGGCGAGGTGATGAGCCGGGCCACCAACGACCTCGGCCAAGTCCGCCTCCTGGTCGGCTTCGGGGTGCTGCGGGTGGTGGATTCCGTCTTCGCCTTCGGCGGCGCCATCGCCCTGATGGTCGCCCTCAGCCCGGAGCTGACGCTCTACGCGATGGCGCCGTTCCCGCTCATCGTCCTGCTGGCCCGCTTCTTCGGGAAGCGGCTCTACCAGCGGAGCCGGGAGCACCAGGAGTCCCTGGCCCGGCTCGCCGACGTGGCCCAGGAGAACCTGGCCGGGGTCCGGGTGGTTCGGGCCTACGCCATCGAAGACGCGGAGCAGGAGCGCTTCGACGGTGCCAACGCGACCGCGGTGGAGGCCAGCATGCGGCTGGTGGTCCTGCGCGGCCTCATGTGGCCGATGCTCCTCCTGGTCGCCTCGCTGGGCACGCTCATCGTCATCGGGAAGGGCGGCTCGATGGTGCTCGACGGGACCCTGACCGTGGGCGAACTGGCGGCGTTCAACGCCTACCTGGCCCAGCTGGTCTGGCCGACCCTGGCCCTCGGCTGGCTGCTCAGCGTCGTCCAGCGCGGCCGCGCCGGCTACGACCGGGTGCGGCAGGTCCTGGACGCCGAGCCCGAGGTCGAGGCCAGCGGCGACTGGGTCCCGGCGGGGCCGGGCGCGGTGTCCGTGCGCGACCTGACCTACGTGGTGGAGACGCCCGGCGGCGGGGCCCTGCCGCTCCTGGAGCACGTGGACCTCGAGGTGCCCGCGCGGGGGTCCCTGGCGATCTTGGGCGCGGTCGGCAGCGGTAAGAGCACGCTGGCCTCGCTCCTCCCGCGCCTCGCGCCGACGCCGGAGGGCCAGGTCTTCCTCGATGGTCGGGACGTGACCGAGCTCGATCTCCGGGCCCTGCGCCGGGCCATCGGCTACGCCCAGCAGGAGCCCTTCCTCTTCAGCACCACGGTGGAGCGGAACATCGCCTTCGGCATGACGGACCCCGACGCCCCCGACGCGCTGGCGCGGATCCGGCGCGCCGCCGAAGAGGCGTCCATCCTGGACGAGATCGAGTCGCTGCCGGAGGGGATGGACACCCTGGTCGGCGAGCGCGGCGTGCAGCTCTCCGGAGGCCAGAAGCAGCGCATCGCGCTCGCCCGCGCGTTGCTCAACGAGCCCCAGGTGATCGTCCTCGACGACCCGATGAGCGCCGTCGACGCGCGCACCGAGGCGCGCATCCTGGAGGCCCTCGACCGCGCGGGCGCGGGCCGGACGCTCATCCTGGTGACCCATCGGGTCGCCGCGGCCTCGCGCTGTGACCAGGTGGTGGTCCTCGACGAGGGCCGCGTGGTCGAGCGCGGCACGCCCGGGGAGCTCTTGGCCCAGGACGGGCGCTACGCGGCGCTGGCCGAACGCCAGCAGCTCGAGGCGGAGCTCCTCGGGGAGGCGCGGCCGTGAGCGACGCGGAGAAGACCAGCCGCGCCCGGCTGTTGACCGGTGCCCAGGCGGAGACGGGCGAGCGCCAGTACGACATCGCGCTCCTGAAGCGGCTCGTGCCCTACGCCAAACGGCACAAGGGGCTCTTCCTGGGCGCCATGGTGCTCATGCCCTTGGCGTCGCTGATGGGCTTGGTGCAGCCGCTGCTCATCAAGCGCGGCATCGACGCGGTGGTCGTCGAGCGCTCCGGGGCCGCGCTCCGGGACGTGGTGCTCCTCTTCGCCGCCGCGCTGGCCGCGGAGTTCGTGGTGCGCTTCGGGCAGACCTACCTGATGCAGTACGCCGGGCAGAAGTCGACCGCGGATCTGCGCGCCGAGGTCTTCGAGAAGATCCAGCGGCTGCGGGTGGGGTACTTCGACCGGACCCCGGTCGGCCGGGTGGTCACCCGGGTCACCAACGACATCGACTCGTTGGCCGAGCTCTTCGCGTCGGGGGCCGTCACCGCCATCACCGACGTCATCACCCTGATCGGCATCGTGGGCTTCATGCTGGCCCTCGACTGGCAGCTGAGCCTGGTGTCCTTCGTGGCGTTGCCGCCGCTGGTGGTGCTCATCGACCTCTTCCGGAAGCGCGCCCGGAGCGCCTTCCGCGACATCCGGACCCGGGTGGCCGAGCTCAACGCCTACCTCGCCGAGCAGGTCAGCGGTGTCCGGGTGGTCCAGGCCTTCGGCCGCGAAGAGGAGTGCGCCGAGGAGTACCGGGACATCAACGCCGGCTACCGCGACGCCAACTACCGCTCCATCCGCTACGACGCGCTCCTCTACTCGGTGGTGCAGTCCATCAGCACCGCATGCATCGCGCTGGTGCTCTACTTCGCCGCGGTCCGCGCCGGCTGGGTCCGCGAGGGCGCCGAGGGCGCGCTCTACGTGGGCACGGTGGTCGCGTTCTACGACTACATCGAGCGCTTCTTCGTGCCCATCCGGGACCTGGCCACGAAGTACACCATCATCCAGTCGTCGCTCGCGGCGGCCGAGCGGGTCTTCGGTCTCCTGGACACCGACGAGGACGACGCGCCGCCCCGGGAAGCCCCCGAGGTCTCGGTCCCCGAGGACGCGGTGGTCGCCTTCCGCGACGTGACCTTCGGCTACCGCGAAGGGCTCCCGGTCCTCCACGACATCGACCTCACCATCCGCGCCGGCGAGCACGTCGCTTTCGTGGGCGCCACGGGCAGCGGCAAGACCACCCTGACCTCGCTCCTGCTGCGGCTCTACGAACTCCAGGAGGGCTCCATCGCCGTCGACGGGCAGGACGTCCGCGCCTGGGACGTGCGCGCCCTGCGGCGCAGCTTCGCGGTCGTGCCCCAGGACGTCTTCCTCTTCGCCGGGACCCTGCGCGCGAACCTGGCCCTCGGGGTGGGCAGCGAGGACGAAGACGAGGCGCGCCTCTGGGACGCCCTCGAGCGCTCGGGCGCCGCGGCCCTGGTGCGCCGCCGCGGCGGGCTCGACGCGCGGGTGGACGAGCGCGGCCAGAACTTCTCCGCGGGCGAGCGGCAGCTCCTCGCCTTCGCCCGGGCGCTCTACCGCGACGTGGACCGCATCATCCTCGACGAGGCCACGGCCAACGTCGACAGCGAGACCGAGGCGCGGCTGCAGGAGGCCGCGCGCGAGGTGCTCCGCGGTCGCACGGCGCTCATCGTGGCCCATCGGCTGAGCACGATCCGCGAGGCCGATCGCATCGTGGTCATGCACCAGGGGCGCATCGCCGAGATGGGCACCCACGAGACCCTGCTGGCCCAGGGTGGCCTCTACGCCCGGCTGCACCGCCTGCAGACCTCCACCGCCTGAGGGGCCAAGCCCTCGTGAGCCCGGCTCGCGATGTAGGGAAGCTCACCGTAAACGTGCACCCAGTGCAGGTGTCGCGGTATGCTCGCGGAACGGAGCGAGGGTGTCACTCGCTCGTGGCTTTCGAAGTAGCGGTGCAACACCAGGCCCCGGTCGTCTACGGCAAGTATCAGCTCCTCGAGCTCCTCGCTCGGGGTGGCATGGCCGAGGTGTTCAAGGCGAAGTCCCACGGCGTCGAGGGGTTCGAGAAGGTCCTCGTCATCAAGCGAATCCTCCCCGAGCTCTCGTCGAACCCCGACTTCGTCGAGATGTTCATCAACGAGGCGAAGATCGCCGTCACGCTCTCCCACGCCAACGTGGTGCAGGTCTTCGACCTGGGGCGCGCCGACGAGACCTACTTCATCGCCATGGAGTACGTGGCGGGCTCCGACCTGGCCACTGTGCTCCGCCGCGCGCGCAAGTACGACAAGCCGCTCCCCATCGAGCTGGCGGTCTACGTCATCGCCGAGGTCGCCAAGGGTCTGGACTACGCCCACCGTCGGCGCGACGCCGACCTGCAGCCGCTGCACATCGTCCACCGCGACGTCTCGCCGCAGAACGTGCTGCTGAGCTACGAGGGCGAGGTGAAGCTCACCGACTTCGGGATCGCCAAGGCCCGGGGCTCGGTGGAGGACGGCACCGCCGCCGGCGTCCTCAAGGGCAAGTACGCCTACATGGCGCCCGAGCAGGCCCGGGGGCGCGAGGTGGACGCGCGCACCGATCTCTTCTCGCTCGGCACCGTGCTCTACGAGGCGCTCGCCGGGCGCAGCCCCTTCCTGGCCGCCAGCACCTACGACACGCTGCAGCGGGTCCGATCGGGAGAGGCCAAGCCGCTGGCCGAGGTCTCCGGGGAGATCCCCGAGGAGCTCTCCGCCATCGTGGCCCGGGCGATGAGCCCGCACCCGGCCGACCGGCACGAGGACGCCGGGCGCTTCTACGAGGACCTGGTCCAGTTCCTCTACTCCACCGGGCGCCGCGTCGGGGGTCACGACCTCTCCAACTACCTGGACAACCTCCGCGCCCTCTCCGAGGGCCGCAAGAAGCGCAAGGCCGGGCCCACCAGCACCGACACCGGGCTCCGCCGGGCCTTCGACATGGAGACCTCGGCCGCGCGGGTCCCCGAGGCCCACGAGCTCACGCCCGCCGAGGTCCCCAGCGCTCGCTCCACCGGCGCGGGCGTCATCACGACCGGCAGCGGCAAGCGCAGCGCGCCCCGGGCGGAGCGGCGCGACGTGACCGTCATGGCGCTCGGAGCGGGCCCGGGCGCGCCGAAGGTGCTGGCCCGGCTCATCGAGCGGGCCGGCGGTCAGGTCGTCGAGGAGACCGGGGACCTCCGCTACGTGCTCTTCGGGCTGAAGCAGAGCGACGGCCGCGACACCGAGACCGTGGCCCGCCTCGCGCTACACCTGCCCGAGTCCTTCCCCGACGCCGAGGTCCGCATGGGGGTCCACGCCGGTCGCGTGGTCCTCGAAGCCGACCGCAGCATCCGCAAGGACGAGGCCTACCGGAAGCTGCTCGCCCGGGTCACCGATCTGGCGGCGCGGGCCAAGGCGGGCCGGGCCCTGGTGTCCACCGTCGCGGCCAAGAACGCGCGGCGCTTCTTCGAGCTGCTGCAGGTCGACGAGAACTCCCACGAGCTGGTGGCCGAGCGGGACCTCGCCGAGGCCTTCGGCCGCTTCGTCGGGCGCCGCACCGAGCTCCGGCGCATCGGTGAAGCTCTGGCCACGGGGAGCAAGGGCAAGCAGACCCTGGTCTCGGTGATCGGCGAGGCCGGCAGCGGCAAGACGCGCCTCCTCCTCGAGACCATGCGGCGGGTGCGCGCGGGCAAGAACGACGTGGGGATGATCATCACCCGGGTGCCGCAGAGCCCCGACGTGCCGCTCTCCGCCTGCCAGGCGCTCCTGCGCGAGGTGCTCGGCATCGGGGACCTCGAGAGCCCCGACGAGACCGCCGAGAAGGTCAACCGCCTCCGGGAGCTCGGGCTCAGCAAGACCGAGATGGACGCCGTGGCCAAGGCGGTCGGCCTCGAGGTCGAGGGCGAGGGCGACACCGCCCAGCGGCCCCTGCGCGCGGCCATCGCGCGGATCGCCACCAAGCTCGCGCAGGACCGGCTCACCGTCTTCGCCTTCGACGACCTCGAGGGCATCGACCCGGAGAGCCTGCAGCTCTTGCAGCGTTTGGCCCGGACGCCGACCGGGGGCCGGATCCTCATCGTGGTCGCCCACCGGGACGACGCGCCCTTCGAGTGGGAGGGCTTCCCCAACCACATCGAGGTCCGGCTGGGGCCGCTGGGCGACGACGACATCGCGCGGCTGGTCGCCGCCCGGCTCGGCGTCGACGAAGTTCCCGCCGAGCTCCTACGCGAGATCGTGCTCAAGAGCTCGGGCAACCCGCTCTACGTCGAGGAGTACCTCCTGGCGCTCCAGGAGGCTGGGGCGGTCGCGGTCGACGGCGGCAAGGCCCTCTACCGACCCGGGCAGGGCGTCGAGGTCCCGCGCTCGCTGCGGGGGATCATCTCCGGTCGCCTCGAGCGGCTCGGGGAGGACGAGCGCGCCATCCTCCGCCTCGCCGCGGTCGTGGGCGGTCGCTTCCACGTGGCCATGCTGGCCCACGTGACCCAGCTCCCCCGGGAGCGGGTCGGGGAGGTCCTGGAGGGGCTGGTCGGCCGCGAGATCCTGGTGCAGACCGGCGCCGAAGAGATGGGCTTCGCCCACGGCCTGGTTCCCGAGATCGTCCGCAGCCAGCTCCCGCTGGACGCTCGGCGGCAGCTCCACGCGGCGGTGGCCGAGAGCTTCGAGGCCGTCTACCCGGACCACCTGGACGAGCTCGCCGAGCGGCTCGCGCACCACTATCGCGAAGCGGGTAAGCGCTCCCGGGCCATCGATTACCTGGTGCGCGCGGCCGACCGCCTCGAGGGCGAGTTCGCGTTGGGCGGCGCGGTGGGGATGCTCGCCCGCGCCATCGAGATGATCGGGCAGGCGCCTTCCCCGGACCGGGAGCGGGAGCTGGAGCTCCACCGCCGGGTCGCCAACCTCTGCCTGCGCGGGCGCGAGGTGCAGACCGGTCTGGACAAGATCGAGATCGCCCTCGAGCTCGCCGAGAACCTGGGCCGCGACGAGCACGTGGCGCGCTTCTCCCTGGCCAAGGGGCTCTTGCTCACCGCGGCCAACCGCTTCGGGGGAGCGGAGCCTTGGTTCGAGCGCGCGCGGCAGGTGGCCAAGAACGCCGGCCTGGTGGAGCTGCTGGGCGAGATCGCCCGGGGCGACGCCGAGGCCCGGGCGCGCAACGGCGACAACGCCCGCGCTGCGGTCCTCCTGGAAGAGGCCCTCGAGCTGGCGCAGGCGAACGGGGACGTCACCGCGCAGCGGCGGGCCCTGCTGCCGCTGGCGCTGGCCTACGGCGGCAAGGGCGACGCAGCGGCGGCCCGGAGCGCGCTGTCCCGGGTCGAGGCGACCCTCGAGCAGCACCCCGAGCGGATCGTGGAGTGCGAGCTCTGGAAGACCGATGGGCTCGTCAGCTTCCTGACCGGGAACCTGGAGCGTACCCTCGACTCGTCGTATCGGGCGCTCCACTTGGCCAAGGAGTACGGCTTCGCCTACGAAGCCGCCGTCAACGCCCACAACATCGGCGAGACCCTGATGCGCATGGGCGATTTCAAGCGCGCCTTCGCCATGCTGCGCTACAGCTACGACCTCACCCGGGAGCACGGCTTCCTGAAGCTGCAGTACAACAACCTCCGGGTGCTCGGGTACATCGACGCGGTGAAGCTCCAGAGCCCCCAGGGCCGGGCCCGGGTCGAGGAGGCCCTGGCCTACGCCGAAGAGCACGACTTCGTGTGGGACACCATCCAGAGCGCCTACATGCTGGCGCTCGTGGACTGCTCGCTCGGTGACGTCGAGCGCGCCCGCGCTGGCTTCCAGCGCGTCCTGCGGCTGGCCAACGACCACGGTCACGCCCACTACGCCGCGGCGGCCGAGACCGCCCTCGAGGCCATGGACGCCGGCCGCCCCGTCCCCCTCGCCAACTGACGCCCCGACGAGGGACGCCCTTGCGTACTTGCGCAGGGCGTAGAGCTCAATGGTTCCAATGACTTGCGTGGACACGCAAGTACGCAAGGGCGTCCCGATTGTGCGCTAACGCACGAAAAACGGGGTGAAGCGCAAGTACGCAAGTGCGTCCCGCTCGTGCGCTCGCGCACGGAGGGCGCAACGATGAAGGCCGCGCTCCCTGGGGGGAACGCGGCCTTCATCGGGTCCGGGGTGAGCGCCTAGGGCGTCACTCGTCGTCGCCGCCACCGAGGACGGCGCGGGCGGCTTCTTCCTTCTCGCCGCCCTCGTCGCGGGCGCGGAGCAGGAGGCCGGTCTCGGGGATCTCGTGCATCACCTTGGCGGCTAGCTCGCGCTGGAGCTCGTCCTCGCCGGCGAGGGCGTCCCAGAGCTCGTCGCGCACCTCCTGGGGGCGGAGACCGCCGACGCCTTCCCAACCGCTGCGCAGGACGGCGACGACCTTGGCGAAGGGGTAGGCGTAGCTGTTCTCGCCGTCGCCCTCGCGGAGGATGTCGGCCACGTGCACGCGACGCCAGACGGCGCCGTTCTCGACCATCTCGGCGGTGAGCAGGTTGAACCAGTCGTTCTCCTCGTTCATCACCCACATCTGCAGGACCTCGCGGAGGTCGCCGTCCTGGCCGAGGGTCTCGACGAGCTTCTTCGCCGAGTCCTCGCCGCCGCCGAGCACGATGGCCACGGCCGCGTCGCGGCGGACGTTCTCGTCGTCGAGCATGTCCATCAGGCGCTGCTCCACGGCGGGGTCACCCGAGTAGCCCACCGCGATGGCCGCGGCGCGCTTCACCTCGGCGGGCTGGTCGCTGGCCATGAGGTCGAGGAGCTGGGCGTTGAGCTCGCGGTGCGGCCGCTGCCAGAGCGCCTGCACGTAGTAGCGCTTGGCGGCGTCGCGGACGCCCGGGCCCTGGATCTTCTGGATGACGGTGCGCATGGCCTCGTCGTCGGCGATCTGACCGATGGAGCCGGCGGCGAGGCCGCGGAGCTCGTAGTCGTCGAGGTCGTCCTCGACCACGGTCATGAGCGGCTCGATGGCCTCCGGGCGGCCGTAGCGGCCCATCGCCAGGATGGCGGCGCGCCGGTTGCCGAGGAGCTCCTCGTTGACCAGCGAGCGGTCGGCGGCGTTGGTGGCGGCCATCTCGACGTCCCGCGGGCGGGACACCATGCCGAGCAGCTTGCGGAAGGAGCCGTCGTCGTTGAGGTCTCCGAGGGACATGGCCGCGGCGCGGACGTCGTCGCCCTCGAGCTCCTTCTCCATCGCGCGGGACGCGGAGGCGTCGCCGGTGGCGCCGAGGTTCCGGAGGATGGCGGCCTTGCGGTAGGGGTGGGTCTCCAGCATCGCGACGAGGCGGCTGGTGTCCTCGGGGGTCACGACCCAGCGCAGGGCCTCGATGGAGTCGCTGACCAGGTCGTCGTTGTCCTCGACCTCGGTGAGCGCGAAGAGCGCCGGGGCGGCGCGGCGGTCGCCGAAGTTGGCCAGGGTGAGGGCGGCGATGGAGCGCAGCTCCTGGTCCTCGTGGTTCAGCAGCCCGGCCATGGCGTCGGCCGTGCGGCGGTCGTGGGTCTCCTGGACCAGCCGGGCCAGCTCGCGCTTGGTCTCGATGTCCGAGGCCTCGGCCATGAACACGGCCAGGTCGTCACCGGCGGTGGACTTCTTGAGGGAGTCCAGGATGGTGCCCTTGAGGTTGGGGTGGGCCTGGAGCGCCGCGAAGAGCGGGCGCGCGGCGGCGGCCTCACCGATGCGGCCGAGGCCGGCGGCGGAGGCGCGGATGACCTCGGTGGAGCGCTGCTCCTCCTCGCGCGCGATCTCGTTCTGGAGCATGCGCGAGAGCGGGTCGATGACCTGAGCGGTCTCGACCTCGGCCAGCGCGTGCGCGGTCAGCAGCCGGACGGCCTCGGTCTCGTGGTCCGTCAGGTCCGGCGAGCTGAGGCGCTGCACCCCGAGGACCTCGGTGACCAGGCGGTGGTCGAAGCCGGTGATGTGCTGCAGGTCGCCGCGGCTGAAGGCCTCGAGCATGGCCTCGATGAAGGCCTGGTCCTGGGAACGGAGCACCGCGAGGGTCCAGATGACCTGGTTGCGGTCGGTCTCGTCGGTCTCGGGCAGGACCCGCAGGAGCGCCGGCACCGCGGAGTCGGCCTCCGGGGATCCGATCTGCGCGAGGGCCCAGGCGGCCGAGCGGCGCACGACGCCGCCTTCGTCGAGCTTCTCGGTCAGGAGGGTCACCGCCTCGGCGTCCTCGAAGTGTCCGAGGTTCATGATCGCGCGCTGCTTCACGTCCTCGAACTGAGCGTCCGCGAGGATCTGCCGAAGCGCGGCATTGCGCTGGCTGGCGTCCTCCATCTCCTGGACGGGGTCGAAGACCTCCATGCGCGCGTCGTAGGCGGCGCTGCGCGTGTAGGCCCAGACCCCGAGGCCGAGCGCGCCGACCAAGAGGATCAACACGAAGATCTTCCCGCCCATCGAGCTGCGCTGGTTGATCTTCTTCAGGGTGGCGTTGTCGTCACCCGGAACGGCGATGCCGGGAGGGGGAGGCGAGTCGCCATAAGCCGCGAGGTCGTTGTCGGGCTGGCTCTCTACGTCGAACGGATCGGTGGACATTCCGGATGCCTTTGGCTGAGTGGGGGAGGGGGTGCGGGCCGTCCCGCGCGCGCCGTCGGACCACGGGCCAACCCCTCGCGAGCGGCGCCACCATACCCGAAAGGGGAATTTCGCTTCAACCGCCTTCGACACGGGCCCGTCACGCCCGCAAGTGCCCGGAATCGCTTGTTGACCCGAGCATCGGGGGCCCGTAGTCTGCTCCAGCCTCACGCCCCCGACGGAGACCACGGATGACCAAGAGCGAGCTGATCGACGCCGTTGCCCAGCGCACCCGCATCACGAAGAGTCGTGCGGAGCAGGTCGTGAACTGTGTCTTCGAGGCGATGACGGAGGCCCTCGAGGGCGACGAGGGGATCGAGATCCGCGGCTTCGGGAGCTTCACCGTCCGCCACTACAAGGCGTACAACGGTCGCAACCCCCGGACCGGCAAGCCGGTGCCCGTGCCGCCGAAGCGGCTGCCCTTCTTCAAGGTGGGCAAGGAGCTCAAGGAGCTGGTCAACGCGCCCCTCGCGGAGCGCGAGCGAGCCAAGGAAGAGACGGCCCGCATCCGCGCCGCCGAGCGCGCCGCGCCGGACCCCGACGAGCCCGGCACCGCGAGCTGAGCGCTAGCGCTCGGAGGCCAGCCGGGCATACTCCGCCGCGATGACGAAGCGGAGTGCCGAAGAGCAGCTCGAGGAGCTGGAGCGAGGGGTGGTCGACCTGCACGTGCGGGAGGACCTCCTGGCCCGGCTGAAGGAGGGGCGTCCCCTCAAGGTGAAGGCGGGCTTCGACCCGACGCGCCCCGATCTGCACCTCGGCCATACGGTGCTGATGAACAAGATGCGCCAGTTCCAGGAGCTGGGGCACGAGGTGGTCTTCGTCGTCGGCGACTTCACCGCCATGATCGGCGACCCCTCCGGACGCAGCGCGACCCGCCCGGTCGCGACCCGGGAGCAGATCCTGGAGGGTGCCAATACCTACGCCGAGCAGGCCTTCAAGGTCCTCGACCCGGACCGGACGCAGGTGGTCTACAACTCCGAGTGGCTGGGCGAGATGCGCTTCGACGACGTCATCCGGTTGGCGGGTCGCTACACCCTGGCGCGCATGATGGAGCGCGACGACTTCCAGAAGCGCTGGGCCGAGCACGCCTCCATCTCCGTCCACGAGCTGCTCTACCCGCTGGTCCAGGCCTACGACTCGGTGGCCCTGAAGTGCGACGTGGAGCTCGGGGGCACCGACCAGCTCTTCAACCTGATGGTCGGCCGGGAGATCATGGGGCGGTACGACCTGCGGCCGCAGATCGTGATGACCACGCCCATCCTCGAGGGCCTCAGCGCCCGGGAGGAGGACGGCAAGATCGTCGGCGACAAGATGAGCAAGTCCCTCGACAACTACGTGGGCGTCGCCGAGGCCCCGGAGATGCAGCTCGGGAAGCTGATGAGCATCTCCGACGGGGTGATGTGGCGCTACTACGAGCTGCTCAGCGCCGAGCCCGCCGCGGTCATCGCCGAGCGCAAGGCAGCCTGCGCCGACGGGTCGATGAACCCCAAGCTGGCCAAGATGGCGCTCGCCAAGGAGATCGTCGCTCGCTACCACGGCGCCGACGCCGCGGCCGACGCCGAGCGGAAGTGGGAGTCCCAGTTCTCCCGGGGCGAGCTCCCCGAGGACATGCCCGAGCACACCCTCGCCGCCGAGGGCGACACCCTGGGCCTGGCCCAGGCCCTCGCCGCCGCCGAGCTCGTGCCCAGCACCAGCGAGGCGCGCCGCCGGATCAAGGCGGGCGCGGTGCAGGTCGACGGGACCAAGATCACCGACATCAAGGCCGAGCTCCAGCGGGGCGGGCCCTACGTGGTGCGCGCCGGCAAGCGCGCCTACGCGCGCATCACCGTGCGCTGACTACTGCTGGGACTGGAGCGTCTGCTTCACCGCGCCGGTGGCCTTGTCCACCAGCTTCGAGGCCAGCTCCAGCTCCTGGGTGTAGCGGTAGACGCCGGCCTGGATGGCGATGAGCTGGCCGGGCTCGAGCTCCTTGCCGCGGGCGGCGCGGCGCATGGCGCCGTCCACGAAGCGCTCGCCGCGGGCGATGGAGCGGACCGCGTCGCCCAGGGCGTCGAGGGCGGGCGAGGGCGCAGGCGCTTCGCTCACCGGGCTCTCGGCGGCCTCGGCCGGCGGCTCCAGGTGCTCGGCGAAGGCGGTGCGCCGCTCGCCGCTGGGGCTCGGGGTGGGCGCGATGGGAGACGGGGCGGAGGGGCCCCGGAGGGCGGACAGGGGGTCGGGCATGGCCGCTTCTTCGCGCCTCGCGCCGGCCGGTTGCGTCAGGGGTCGCCGAGCGCGTCTTTCAGGCGCGCGAGGGCCTTGTGGTGCAGTCGCGAAGCCCAGCTCTTGGAGATGCCCAGCTCCTCGGCCACGTGGTCGAAGCGCCGGCCCTGGAAGTAGAAGCCCTCGATGAGCTGCCGCTCCCGGTCGGGGAGTGAAGGCACCACCGCGCGGACCCGCTCCTTCATCTCCCGGGAGAGGAGGGCGGCCTCCGGGGTCTCCCCCTGCTGCTCCTCCTCGCTCTGGCCGACCGCGGCGAGCGTCCAGGAGGTGCTCAACTTGGTCAGGGTGTCGCGCAAGGTCGCGGCCGCGCGCGCCTTGTCTCCGCGCGCCGCGGGGTCGGCCGCGCGCTCCTCGCCCACCGTCTCGCCGATGGCCAGAGCGGCTTCGGCGGCCTTGAGGTTCTGATAGGCCCGCCGGGAGAGCACGCCCGATTCGCGCACGCCGTCGATGACCGCGCCGCGGATCCGGTAGTACGCGAAACTGTTGAACTGGACGCCTCGGGTGGGGTCGTAGCGCCGCTTCGCCTCCAGGAGCCCCGCGAAGCCGTACGCGATGAGATCGTCGAGATCGGCCCGCAGCTCGAAGCGCGTGCGGATTTTCCGCGCGATGGAGACCACCAGGGGTCGGTACTCCTCGACGAAGGCTTCGTCCGATTCTTCCGCGCTCACCGGGTGATCCGTCCCTCTCGAAGTGGTCTACAGGGGAGGGCGCGGTGTGGTCAAGGTCGCCGCGCGCGCGAGTCCGTCCTTGGCCCGGCGGGAGGCCCCATGGCAGACGGAGGGTGTGCGTGGACGAGCGGATGGCAGCGGCTCCCGACCCGGTCTCAGCCGGGGTTCGCTCCCGGCGTCCTTGGACGCGCTCGCCGCCTGCGCCCTCGACGACGACGACGCCGCCGCCGCCCTCGCCGAAGCGCTCGCGGCGCTGGAACCCGCCGAGCGCGTGGAGCTCCTCGACGGACTCCGCGCGAGCTTCGACGACGAGTTCCCGCGGCTCCTCGGTCGCCTCGTCGGCGCGTCCGGCAGCCCGATGGAAGCGCTCGCGTTGGTGAACGCGGAGCGGACGGCGGCGCGCGCCTTCCGCGATGGCGAGCGGCTCTTCCTGGTCCGGGGAGCGAGCGCCCTCGAGGTCGCCCGGGGCCGGGTGGCGGTCCACGACGCGATGCCCCTCGACGGACTCGAAGCCCAGCCCCTCGAGCCGACCATCGACGAGGCCGCGCGCCTGCTCTGGCGCCACCACCGCGGCGCGCTCCCCCAGGAGGCGCGCCGATTCGCGGGCTTCTTCGACCCCGCGCCCCGCGCCCTGGTCCCCCGAGCGTCGTGGCCGTCCTGACCGAGCTCGGCCTGGCCGACGCCTCGCGGGTGGCGCAGGCCCACGGGCTGCCGCCGGTGCGGGCCATCGTGCCCATCGCCGCGGGCTCGGTGAACTCCAACTTCTTCCTGGACCTCGAAGACGGCCGCCGGGTCTTCATGCGCATCTACGAGGAGCAGGAAACCGACGGGGTGGCCTTCGAGTGGGCCATCTTGCGGCACCTGCAGGGCCGCGCGCCGATCCCCGAGCGGCTGGGCGCGGTGACCCCGGGTCAGGTGCGGGTCAGCGGGAAGCCGGTGGCGCTCTTCGCGCTCGCCGCGGGGACCATGTCCTGCCAGGCGGGAGTCACCGCCGGGCGAGCCCGGGCGGTGGGCGAGCTGCTCGCGACCGTCCATCGCGTGGGGACCGACCTGGGCTGGCGGCGCAAGAGCCGCTTCGACCGCCGGGCGCTGGCCGTGCGCATGGGACGCATCCCGCGCCACGGCGAGCTCGGTCCCATCTGCAACCGGCTGGAGTTCTCCTTCGCCGAGCTGGACCTGCCGGCCGAGCTCCCGCGCGGCCTGACCCACGGCGACCTCTTCCGGGACAACGTCCTCTGGGAGGACGAGACGCTCTCGGCCGCCATCGACTGGGAGAGCGCCGCCTGGGACGTGCTGGCCTACGACCTGGCCGTAGCGCTCCTCGCGTGGTGCGTCGGCGACGACCTCGACTGGGACCTCGCCCGGGCCATGGTCGCCGGCTACGAGTCGGTCCGGCCGCTGTCCGACCTGGAGAGTGGCGCCCTCCGGGATCTCTGCCGGGCTGCGGCGCTGCGCTTCACGGTGACCCGGATCACCGACTTCCACCTGCGCTCGGAAGACGCGGTCGGCGTTCACAAGGACTACCGACGCTTCCTGATGCGGCTGGACCGGGTGGAGGCCTTCGAGCCTGCCGCCTTCGTCGACCGCCTCCGCAGCTGCTAACGCTGGGCCAGGCGCGGCGTACGTCCGCCGCGCCCACCAGGAGGAAGTCCATGAGCCACGATCACTACTACCACTCCGAGGATCTCGGGAAGTTCGGCGAGATCGGCGAGGTGCGCTCCGACCTCGCGGAGAAGTTCTTCGCCTGGTACGGCGCCGTCTTCGAGGAGGGCGCGCTGAGCGCCCGCGAGAAGTCGCTCATCGCTCTGGCGGTGGCCCACGCGGTCCAGTGCCCCTACTGCATCGACGCCTACTCCAAGGGCGCGCTGGAGAAGGGCGCCGACCTCGAGCAGATGACCGAGGCGGTCCACGTCGCCGCCGCCATCCGCGGAGGCGCCTCGCTGGTGCACGGCACGCAGATGCGCAACCACGCCAAGAAGATCAGCATGTAGCGGTGCCCGCCTGCGGGCGACACCCAGAACGGTTCCCCTTTGTCCCAGCTGTCTCCGACCCCCCGCCGCCGCCGCGCCCTGCCTTCGCTGCAGGCCCGGCGGGACCCGCTCGCGTCCCCCGACCACCAGCGCGCCGTCTTGCGGCGGCTCCCGCTGGCGCGAGAGTTCCACGAGGCGTTGGACGAGGCCGGGCTGAGCCCGCTGAAGCCGGCGCCCATCGAGGTGCTCCAGCTCAACCTGGGCAAGCTCTGCAACCAGACCTGCCGCCACTGCCACGTCGACGCCGGTCCGGATCGGGACGAGGTGATGAGCCGGGAGACCCTGGACGACTGCGTCCGCGCCCTGGCCAGCAGCGACATCCCCACCGTCGACCTCACCGGCGGCGCGCCGGAGCTGAACCCGCACTTCCGGGACCTGGTGCGCGAGGTGCGCGGTCTGGGGCGCCACGTGATGGATCGCTGCAACCTCACGATCCTGGAGACCGGGGCCCACCGGGACCTGCCGGAGTTCTTCGCCAAGCACGAGGTCGAGGTCGTCTGCTCGTTGCCCCACTACCGGGCGCTCAACACCGACACCCAGCGGGGCGACGGGGTCTTCGAGAAGTCCCTCCGGGCGCTCCGCCGCCTGAACGAGGTGGGCTACGGTGACGGGCGCTCCGGGCTCCGGCTGGTGCTGGTGACCAACCCCGCCGGCGCGTTCCTGCCGGCGTCCCAGGCGTCCCTGGAGCGCGAGTGGAAGCGCGAGCTGGCCGACCGCCACGGCATCGTCTTCGACGCCCTCTACACCATCACGAACATGCCGATCAGCCGCTACCTCGAGTGGCTGGAGAGCTCGGGCAACCTGGAGGCCTACATGCGCAAGCTCGTCCAGGGGTTCAACCCGCTGGCGGCCCAGGGCGTGATGTGCCGGAACACCCTCTCGGTGGGCTGGGACGGGCGCCTCTACGACTGCGACTTCAACCAGATGCTGGCCATGCCCGTGGCGGGCGCCGTGGGGCACATCCGCGACTTCGACGCCGCGGTCCTCGCCCAGCGGACCATCGCCACCGACCGCCACTGCTTCGGGTGCACCGCCGGCGCCGGCTCCAGCTGCGGCGGCACCACCGCCTGAGGAGCGGCGCTCCCCCGGGCCAGGCTGCGCTTGCCGGCCCGGACCGCGCTCGGCATGCTCCGGCGCGATGGCACGTTCGCGCATCCTCTTCGTCTTGCTCCTGGCCGCCTGCGGCGGCTCGGAGACCCCGATCCCCGAGATCCCCCCCATCGACGACGAGGCGATGGTCGGCGGCGCCGGCGGCGAGGAGACCGAGACCGCCACGACCCTGCCCGAGGAAGGCGGCCCCCGGGTCCGCCTCGGCCGGGTGCACGTCGACCAGGGCGCGACCCTCTCCCTGCCCGGCGCGGGCTGCCGCGAGGTGCTGGTCTTCGTCGAGGAGGGGAACCTGCGCACCCCGGCCGACGAGGACCTGCCCGGTGGGACCCTCTACCGGACCCAGCGGGCCACGGACCTGGTGGCCATCGAGGCCGCGACGGCGGTGGTCGCCCTGGCCATCCCCGCCGAGGAGCCCGTGGCCGCCGACGCCGCGGAGCCCGAGGGCACCGACCCCGGCGCCGAGCCCGAGGGCACCGACCCCGGCGCCGACCCCGAGGTCGCCGCGGCGCCCGAGGCCCCCGACGCCGGCGCGGAGGCCGCCGCCCCCTGCACCGAGCGGGTCATGGGCGACGTGGTCGTCGACCTCGGGAGCCTCGAAGAGCACCAGCGGGCCGAGGGGAAGCTGAAGGTCCGCATCCTCCTCGACCGCGAGGGGGGCGCGACGTTCGCGGCCATGAGCCTCCTCGAGGGCACCGCCGACCTGGACGTCCCCACCCACACCCACGAGGACTCCGCCGAGGTGCTCCTGGTCGACTCCGGTGACGGCACGATGATCCTCGGCGAGGAGCGTTTCGCGCTGACGCCGGGCCGGGTGGTCTACGTGCCGCCGGGGACCCCCCACGGTTACGAGCACGGCGAGGCGCCGCTGCGCGTCTATCAGATCTACGCGGGACCCGGTCCCGAGCAGCGCTTCCGCGCGACCGAGACCCCCGAGGACGACGCCCAGTGACCGACTTCGCCATCCCCGAGCTCCACGAAGAGATCCGCCAGGCCACCGCGCGCTTCGCCCGCGAGGTGTTGACGCCCGCCGCCCCCGGCATCGACGAGGGGGGACCGATCCCCGCCGCCGTGGGCGGCGCCCTGGCCGAGCTGGGCCTTTGGGGGCTGACCGCCGCCGAGGACCGGGGGGGCCTCGGCCTCGATGGGCTGGCCTACGCCTTGGTGGTCGAGGCCCTCGCCGAGGGCTCGCCCTCGGTGGCGCGGCGCCTGGCGACCCACGCCGGCCCGGGGCTCGCCGGCCTGAGCGCGACCGATTGGGATCTCGACCCCTACTGTGCGGGCGAGGCCTTCGTCAGCTACGTGCCGGCGCCGGGCGCGCTGGCGGTCGCGCCGGCGGATGCCTGGGTGACCCCCGAGGGCGTGGGTCGCGAGGCGACCACCGAGGCGGTGGACCCCATGGGCCAGCGGGGCGCCGGCTTGGCGAAGGTCGAGGTGGGGACCGTGAGCGGCCCGGCCCACCCTGCGGTGCGGGCCTGGGACGATCTCGGCGCGGCGGCGCTGGCCTTGGGGAGCGGCCGGGCGGCGCTGCGCGCGGCCATCGCCTACGCCCACGAGCGGGCTCAGTTCGGCAAACCGCTGGCGAAGTTCCAGGCCATCCAGTGGAAGATCGCCGACGCGGCCACGGCCCTGGACGCGGCGGAGCTCCTGGTGCACCGCGCGGCGGTCTCCCTGGACGCGGTCCACGCGGCTACCGCGCGCACCGTGGCGGTGCGCTCCGGCCTCGAGGCCGCGGACCACGCGCTGCAGATCCACGGCGGCTACGGCTTCACCCGCGAGTACCCGGTGGAGAAGCATCTGCGCTCGGTGCGCATGATGGCCACCGGCGACCGCGGGCGGGTCCAGGTCGCCGCCGCCCGCCTCGGCTGACGTCGTCCTGGGCGGCGCCCCCGCTCAGTCGGCGAGGATCTCGGCGCGGATGTCGACCACCCCGGCGCGGATCATGTCCAGCTCTTCGGCGGCGGCGCGGCTCAGGTCCAGGATGCGCGAGTGGTCGCGATGGGGGCCGCGGTCGTTGACCCGTACGATCACCGAGCCCATCGGTGATCCGTCGGAGGCCAGCCGGGTGACCCGGACGCGGGTCCCGAAGGCCAGGTCGCGGGACGCGGCGGTGAGGGCCGAGGGATCGTAGGGCTCGCCGCTGGCGGTGCTGTTCCCCGCCAGGGAGTCGGCGTAGTAGCTGGCGCGGCCCTCGAGGACCTCGACCACCTCGCCGTCACCGGAGGGCTCTTCGGCGACCGGGCCCACCGCGGGGGTCTCGGCGCCGCCGGGGTCGCTGGCGACCGGAGTGGTCGGGCCGGGCTCGTCGGCGCAGCCGGCGAGGGCCAGCGCGAGGAGGAGAGGGCGGAACGTCTTCATTGGGGTCTCCCGTGCCCGGGCACGAGGAGCCGCGCCCGGTAGGTGTCGAAGTCGAAGAGATCGCTGTGCTCTTCGTTGTGGCAGCCGACGCAGAGCCGCTCTTCGGGCGACCGCCGGATGTTGTGGCTCGCCGGGCCCTGCACGTGCTGGCTCGCCGGCCCGTGGCAGACCTCGCAGCCCACGTCGACCAGCGCGCCGTCCATGTTGTGGGTGACCGTGCTGCCCCCGGGGAGCTCGTAGCCCGTCACGTGGCAGCCCACGCACTCCAGGTGGAACTCCTTGTGGCGGCTGGTCAGGGTCTCGTAGGCGCGGCCATGCGGCGTGCCTCGCCACCAGGTGTAGGCCTGCTGGTGGCACCCTTGGCAGCGGTTCGAGCCGACGTAGCGCGGCTGCCCCTCGGCGACCGGGGGCGGCTCGCGATCGGCGTAGGCCTCGCGGTTGTGGTCGTTGATCCGCACGTCCAGCGCGTCGAGGCGCTCGCGAACCGCGGGGTCTCGGGGCGCCTCGGGGTCCAGCTCGACCGCGCGCGCGGCGAAGGCCGGCCCCTCGGCGGGGAGCTCGGGGTCCCGCAGCTCGCTCAGCTCGGCGCGCAGCCCGCGGAGGCGCGGGTTGGTCTCCCCTTCGCCGCCGAGCCGCTCTTCGAGCTCGGCGATGTCCGCCTCCAGCTGCCGGCGCCGCTCGTCGACGGTCCAGCGACTCACGTCGGTCCACTCGCCCTCGGCGCCGGGTCGGTAGAGGTCCACCACGAGCAGATGCTGCCCCTGCCGGCCCGCATGGAGCAGCGTGCCGTTGCCGGCCGCCGTGGGCGCCAGGACCTCTTCGTCGTCGAAGCCGCCCCGGACCACGAAGTCCACCCCCTCGATCCCGGCGAGCTGGCGCATCTTGCGGCGATCCAGCCGGCCCAGGACCACCACGAGGTCGGCTCCGGCCTCGCGAAGGGCGGCCACGGCCGTGCGGGCCGCACCCTCGGGGTCCGCGGTCCGCGAGACCGGCCCGGTGAGCAGTTGGGTGGCGCCGACCAGGCCGATCTTGGTTCCCCCGGCCTCCACGATCTGGCTCGCGGGCATCGGCGGTGGGGCCTCCTGATCGCCCGCGTCTTCGTCCGCGGGGGTCGGCAGCGCGACCCCGCCGGCGAGGAGCGGGAACGACACTGCGTCCCGGAGATGCTCGAAGGTCTCCACGCCGAGGCGCAGATCCCGGGGACCGGGCGCCGCGCCGGCCAGCCGGAGCTCGTCGAGGACCGCGGCCAGGGTCTCCGCCCGCCAGACCTCCTGCTCGCCGCCGCTGGGACCCGCGTGGCCCTCGTGGCCCAGGAAGAGATCGCCCGCGGACACGAAGACCGAGGGCGCCTCGGCCGCCAATTCGCGCACCCGGGCGGCCAGGCGATCGATACCGCCCAGGGGCCGGGAGGTGCACCCGCAGGGCTCCAGGGTCCCGTCGAGATCGGTCAGCACCAGCAGCCGGAGATCCGGCGCCGGAAGCTCCACGCGCGGTGTTTCCGGGGTCTCCTCGGGCTCGGGGGTCTCGTCGTCGTCCCCACAGGCGGGGAGGGCGAGGGCAGCCAAGAGCAGGATCCATGGCGCACGGCGCATGCCGCTCCCTATCATGGGCATCCACCCCTCGGCACCCTCGACGCGCGTTCGGGCACTCGTCTCCTTGACGCCCCCCAGGCCCCCGGCTAGGGTCCGCCTCCCTTTCGCGCCGCCTCGGTTCGAGGGCCCCGGACCCGTTCCGGCCCCGACCGGTCGACGCCCCGCCCGGGACTTCGTCTCGAGCGGTCAAGAGCAACGATATCCCGAGCTTTCTCGAGTAGACCCTCCGAGGACGAACCCATGGTCAAGATCCGTCTGGCCCGCGCTGGCAGCAAGAAGCGCCCCTTCTACCACATCGTCGTCACCGACAAGCAGAACGCCCGTGACGGCCGCTTCATCGAGCAGATCGGTCTCTACGATCCCTCGAAGCCCGACGCCGACGCGCGCGTCGACCAGGACCGCATGGCCTACTGGGTCGGCGTCGGCGCCCAGGTGTCGCCCCGCGTCCTCAAGGTCAGCCGCGCCGCGGCTGGCGCCCAGGCCCAGGCCTGAGCCCCTCCGTCATGGACGACGGCTCCGTGGAAGCCCAGAAGGAGCTCGTGCTCTTTCTCGCTCGCTCCCTCGTGGACGAGCCCGATGACGTGCGGGTGGAGGTCGTCGACGACGACCGCCGCACCACGCTGGAGCTGACCGTCGCCCAGGAAGACCTGGGCAAGGTCATCGGCAAGGACGGGCGGACGGCTCGGGCGATCCGCACGCTCCTCTCGTCGATGCAGAGCCGGTCCCGTCGCCGCGTGCTCCTCGACATCCTGGAGTGAGCGCCCCGACCTGGGGCGCCCCTTCATGAGCGAGCGCGTGGCGATCGCCGCCATCACCCGGCCCCATGGGGTCCGCGGTGAGGTGCGCGTGCATCCCTTCAACCCCGACTCGGACCTCCTCGGACGGCTGAAAGCCGTCTGGGCCGCGGACGAGGCGGGGCAGGTGCGTGAGCTGCGTATCAAGCGCGCGCGCCGGGCGCCGAAGCACTGGATCGTGGTCTTCGAAGGCGTCGAGGGCTTCGACGCCGCCGAGGCCCTCCGGGGCCTCGAGCTACGCGTCGAGCGCGACGTCCTGCCGGCCCTCGACGAGGACGAGGTCTACCTCGCCGATCTCGAGGGCCTCGAGGTCCACTACGAGGACCAGGTGGTCGGGACCGTCGAGCGCGTGCTCACCTATCCCAGCGTGGTCTGCCTCGAAGTGGTGGGCCCCAGCGGGAAGAAGGAGCTGCCCCTGGTGCCGCCGTGGGTCGCCGAGCTCGACATCGAGGAGGGCTGGATCCGCTGCGAGAGCTGGGACGACGTCCCGGAGGTCGGCTGAGTGCGCTTCGAGCTGGTGACGATCTTCCCGGAGTTCGTCGAGACCCTGCGCGTCGGGCTCCTGGGCAAGGCGATGGACGCCGGCACCCTCGAGGTCGTGGCGCGCAGCCCCCGCGAGGCGACGACCGACAAGCACCGCAGCGTGGACGCCGCGCCCTACGGCGGCGGCAGCGGCATGGTGCTCATGCCGGGCCCCATCGCGGAGACCCTCGAGGCCCTGGACGCGGAGCGGGCCACCCCGAGCCGCAAGATCCTCCTCACGCCCCAGGGGACCCGCTTCGACCAGCGTACCGCCGAGCGGCTGGCCCAGGAGCCCTGCGTGACCTTGGTCTGCGGCCGCTACGAGGGCTTCGACGAGCGGATCCGCGGCATGGTGGACGAGGAGATCAGCCTGGGGGACTTCGTGCTCCTGGGCGGCGAGATCGCCGCGGCCACCATCGTGGAGGCCGTGGGACGGCTCGCGCCCGGCGTGCTGGGCAACGCCGAGTCCGCCTGCGAGGAGAGCCACACCACCGGCATCCTCGAGTATCCGCACTACACTCGGCCCTCGGAGTTCCGGGGGCAGGAGGTCCCCGCGATCCTCAAATCCGGGGACCACGCGGCGATCGCCCGCTGGCGGCGCAAGGAAGCGCTGCGGCGCACCCGCGACCGACGCCCCGATCTCCTGGAGACGGCCGCGCTGGACGCCACGGACCGCAAGCTCCTCGCCGAGCTGGAAGCAGAGGAGGACCGATGATCGGACTGGCGCTGGTGCACCACCCGGTGCGCGACGGGAAGGGCGACACGATCGCCTCCGCCCTGACGAACATCGACGTCCACGACATCGCCCGCACCACGCGGACCTTCGGCGGCGAGCGGCTCTACGCCGTGACCCCGATCTCGGCCCAGCAGGAGCTGGTCCACCGCATCCGCGGCCACTGGCTCGACGGCGCCGGCAAGGAGCGGATCCCCGCGCGCGCCAAGGCCATCGAGCGCGTCTTCCCCGCGGCCAGCCTCGACGAAGCCATCGAAGACTTCGGTCGCCTCGCGGGCCGGGCCCCGCGCGTGTGGGCCACGGCGGCGAACCCCCGCGGGCACGAGACGATCGCCTTCGCGGAAGCCCGAGCCGTCCTCGCCGCCGAGCCCACGCTGCTGGTCTTCGGGACCGCGCACGGCCTCGCCGACGAGGCGATCGACCGCTGTTCGGGCCTTCTGGCGCCGATCGATGGGCTCTCCGACGAGTTCAACCACCTCAGCGTCCGGTCCGCGGTGGCCATCATCCTCGACCGACTCCTCGGGCCTCGATGAGCACGAGGCGTTGACCGCCTCCGAGCCCCGTGCTAGCTACCCCGCCCCTTGGATGAAGCGGCCCGCCGCCATCCCCGGAGGCCGCCGGTGAGAGCTCCGGCGACCGCGACCGACCGCGGGTATCCACCAACGACTTCGACCCCCTAGCGTCCCATGAGCAACACGGTTCCCCAGATCGCCGCCATCGAGCAGGCTCAGCTTCGTGAAGTCCCCCCGTTCCGGGTGGGCGACACCGTCCGCGTCCACTTCCGCATCCGTGAGGGCGAGAAGGAGCGCGTCCAGGTCTTCGAGGGCGTGGTTCTCCGCCACCACCGCGGCGGCCTGCGCTCCACGTTCACCGTCCGCAAAGTGTCCTACGGCGTGGGCGTCGAGCGTATCTTCCCGGTCCACAGCCCGCGCATCGAGAAGATCGAGCTCGCGGCCCGTGGTCACGTCCGCCAGGCCCGCCTCTACTACCTGCGCGACCTGCGCGGCAAGAAGGCCCGTCTGCGCGCGAGCCGTCGGCACGGCGCCGAGGCGACCCTCCGCCAGCACAAGAGCTGAGCGACCCCGCTCCGTTCGAACGGGCGGCACCCCCGCGGGTGCGCGCCCGTTTCGCGTTCCGTCCGCGCCGGGCGCCTTCTCAGCAGGGCCGCCTTCTCGGCAGGGCCGCCGTCTCAGCGGGGGTCGGGGATCGCGCCGGTCTCCCGCCAGCGGCGGTAGTCGGCCACGATCCGTGCGTGGTCGAAGCACAGGGGCTCCGGGAGGGCGTCGAGCGGGAAGACCTCGGCTCGCGCCGCGTCGTCCGCGCCCTCGGGCGTGCCCTCGGCGCGGCCCACGTAGGTCACCGAGAGGTTGTGCTGCCGCGGATCCCGGTCGGGGTCCGAGTAGACCCCCAGGAGCGTCACCAGCTCCACCGTGAGGCCGGTCTCCTCCATCACCTCGCGTCGGGCCCCATCCTCGACGGTCTCGCCATAGTCGACGAAGCCGCCGGGCAGGGCCCAGCCGCGGGGCTCGCCCCGGCGCTCGATGAGGACGATGCCGCCCTCGACTTCCACGACGACGTCGACGGTGGGGTAGGGGTTGCGCGGGGCCATCGGCCCCACGCTATCACGCGCCGAGGAGCCGCCCCTCGCGGAAGCGATCCTCGCCGGGCACGTGGAGCCACAGCCGGCGCTCGACGACCCGGGGGGTACCCGCGGCGTCCTTCTGGACGCTGACCACCACGAAGGCACAGGGCCACATCAGCTGGCCGCCGTGCGAGAAGGTCGCGGTGTCCTCCTCGGAGAAGTAGGCGCCCGCCTCGCAATGCGAGTGGTAGATGACCTTCAGGGGTCGCCCCTCGGCCGCGGCCTGGTCCAGGGTCCGGGTGGCCCGGAGCTCGTTGATCTTGAAGTACGTGGCGCTGGTCCGGGGGAAGGTCTCCGGATCCATCTGGTGGTACTTGTCCGCCTCGTTGGGCTCCCGGCGCGCTTCGTCCACCGCCGCGGGATCGTCGGCCGGGCCGAAGAGGAACCCGCAGCACTCGCTGGGATAGGCCGCCAGGGCGTGGGCCTCGATCGCTTCGAGGGCCTCGGGGGCCAGCCGCAGGTCGGAGGCGATCCAAGGGCGGCCGGGGAACTGGGGGTGCTCTTCGCTCATCGGGGACTTCGAGGGATCATGCCTGATCCAGGGTGTCGCGGATGGTCCGAACTGCGAAGCGCGCGCCGGCGAGGGCGTCCGCGGCCGGATCCTCCCCGGCTGCGCAGGGAATCTCGCGCGCCGCCTCGCGAACCTCGTCGGGGTCCCCTTCGCGCAGCCCGGCGCGCTCCAGGTAGAGGCGGGCGACCGCGGCGGCCTCCGGCGCGAGCGCCGCGACCGAGAAGCGGGTCGCCGAGAGCTTGGCCTGGCCCGCCTCGCCGATCTCCGGGACCAGGAGCTGACGCGCGAAGCGCGCGCGGTCGCTGAGCACCGTCAGCCGCCGGCGATGGCGGGGATGATGGAGAGCGCGTCCCGGTCGCGCAGCTCGGTGTCCAGCCCATCGAGCATGCGGATGTCGTCCTCTTCCACGAAGAGGTTCACGAAGCGGAGGACCTTGCCCTCGGGCCCGAGGATCCGCTCGCGCACGCCGGGGTGCGCGGCCTCGAGCTTCTCGACGGCGTCGCGGACGGTGGTGGCGTCGAGGGAGACCTCGTCGGAGCCGGCGGTGAGGCTGCGGAGGGCGGGGGGGATGCGGACGGTGATGGCGGCCATGGTTCTCTCCTGGGGGCGGTCGACCGCTCAGCGGCCGAGGGGGGCTTCGTTCGTCTCGCCGACGTACCGCACGGCGGCGAGGTCGTCGATCGCTTCGCGGGCGTGGGGGCACTCGGCGCGCGGCACGGGATGGGTCTCGCGCAGCCGGTCGCGCCGGCCCTCGTAGTGCATCAGCGTGCCCGGGGCCTCGCCGTTCAAGAGGCCCAGCGCCAGCTTCGCCTGCAGCGCCCCCAGGACGCCGACCACGGGACCCACGACGCCGGCCAGCTCGCAGGTGAGGGCGTCCCCGGTGGGGACCTCCTCGAACACGCACCGGAGGCAGAGGTCGTGGCTCGGGCCTCGGCGGGCGCCCGCGGCCAGGGCCCAGCCGCCCCAACGTACCGCGCCGGCCTGGACCACCGGCACGCCCGCCAACATGCAGGCGTCGGCGACCACGAACTTGCTGGGGAAGTTGTCGCTGCCCTCGACCACCAGGTCGACGCCGTCGAGGAGCGCGGCGGCCGTCTCGGGGAGGAAGCGCTGGAGCCGCGCCTCGGTCGACACGGCGTGGCCTGCCTCGGCGCCGAGCTCGCGGAGCCGGGCCGCGGCCACCTCGGCCTTGGGCTGGCCGAGGTCGGTCTCCCGGAAGAGCACCTGGCGGTGGAGGTTGGTGCCCTCGACCTGGTCGTCGTCGGAGACGACGAGGCGGCCCACGCCCGACCGCGCCAGCACGCGGCCGGCGGGGCAGCCCAAGCCGCCGGCACCCACCAGCAGCACGGTGGCGTCGGCGAGCGGCGTGACGCGGCGAGGGGAGGGGCTCATCGGCTCAGATGGAGTAGACGTAGCGCCGCGGGGGCTTGCGGCGTACCCCCTCGGCTTCGCCGCGGGCGCAGAGGTCGGCCAGGCTCATCGCGTCGAGGCACCCCTCGATGGAGCGCCCGAGGTCGGCGAAGGCCTCCTCGGTGATCTGTCGGCTGGTCGCGTCGCCGCCTGGCCGGTGCGCGTCGCTGGAGGTCAGCACGATGGGACCCTCCACCGCCCGGATGATGTCGCCGAGGCGCACCTCGTCGCTCGGGAGCGCCAGGGCGTAGCCGCCCTTGGGGCCGCGCTTGGAGGTGACCAGCCCGGCGCGCTTCAGATCCTGGAAGATCTGCTCCAAAAAGCGCGGGGGGATCGACTGGCGCTCGGCGATGGATCGGATCTGAGTCGGCGACCCGTCGTTGTGATACGCGATGTCGAACATGGCGCGGACGCCGTAGCGGGCCTTGTTCGAGAGCTTCACCCTCGTCGGTCTGCAATGCCCCATCGGAAATGTCAACAACCCCCGGCGACCCCCGCTCTTCACCCGGGGGGCGTTGTGGTGGGAGCCGCACCGATGCCAGAATCGACCGGGGATGAGGGTCTGCGAGAATTGCGGCGCGCGCTTCCGGGGGAACCCGGAGACCTGTCCCCTGGACGGCGGGGTGCTGGTCGAGCTCCCGGACCCGCTCCTGGGGCGCACCATCGCCGGCCGCTTCGTCATCGCCGAGCGCATCGGAGCCGGCGGCATGGGCATCGTCTACCGGGCGCGCCACGAGGTGGTGGGCCGCGACGTGGCCATCAAGTTCCTGTCGCCGGACCTGGCCTTCGAGCCCGCCAATCGCACCCGCTTCCTCCGCGAGGCCCGGGCGGCCAACCGCATCAACCACGAGCACATCATCGACATCACCGACTTCGGCGAGACCGACGACGGGCTGGTGTACCTGGTGATGGAGTTCCTCGACGGGGTGCCGCTGAACGTCGAGATCGCCAAGGGACCCATCGCGGTCCAGCGGGCCATGCGGATCGCGCTCCAGATCACCCAGGCCATGGCGCGGGCCCACGAGCAGCACGTCGTCCACCGGGACCTCAAGCCCGACAACATCTATCTGCTGGGCGGGTACCAGGGCGACTTCGTGAAGATCCTCGACTTCGGCCTGGCCCACATGCGCGGCGAGCTGCGGGTCACGGCCACGGGCGCCATCTTCGGGACCCCCGAGTACATCTCGCCCGAGCAGGCCCGGGGCGCCCCGATCGGTCCGGGGGCCGACCTGTACTCGCTCGGCGTGGTGCTCTTCGAGATGCTCACGGGGGTCTTGCCCTTCCAGGGCTCGACGCCGGACCTCATCCTGAAGCACCTCCGGGAGCTCCCGCGGGCGCCGAGCTACCACGAGCCCACGCTGCCCGCGGAGATCGACGACCTGGTCCTCCGCCTCCTCGCCAAAGACCCCACGGACCGGTACGGGAGCGCCTACGAGCTGGCCGACGCGATCCAGGTGTGGCTGGAGGAGAACCGTTCGTCGCTCAGCTCGGTGATCCCCCTGGAGGTCCCGCCCGCCGACGACGAGGGGGAGCCCACCCAGGACACGATGACCGCCCTCGAGCTCGTCGCGCGCTGGCGGGAGCGGGTGCGGGTGCTGCGCGAGCTGGTCCCCCGGGCCCATCCGGAGGGCGACGCGCCGCAGTGGCTCACCGACTCGCTGGCGGTCCTCGCCGAGGACGTGGACGCCCTGGACCTGCTCCGGGTCGATCTCCTCACCCGGGTCACCGTGGCCAGCTCGCACCAGGAGGAGATCCGCGACGCCCAGATCCGCATCGGCCACGCGCTCGATCAACTCGGCGCCGACGCCACCCGCCTCGGGCGCGAGCTGGCCGACGCCCGGGAGCGCGTCGAGGAGGCCCGGGCGCGCATCGCCCAGGTCATGGACCCGGTCGTCGCCGCGTGGGCCAAGATTCCCGCCTGGAGTGCCGGCCGCGAGCCCGACGTCGGGATCCTGAGCGCCCTGCAGGAGGCGGGCGCGTTGGCGTCCATCCGGCTCGACGCCGAGCGGGTCCTCCGGGACCTCGGTCCCCGGATCCGGGAGCTCGACCACGAACACACCGACCTCCGTTTCCAGATGGACCAGCTCAAGGGTCGCCTGGGCGGCCTCAGCGCGGTGAGCGAAGTGGACCTGGACGACCTCCGCTCCGAGGCGGGCGATCTCGACCGGCGCCTCCAGGACGCCCTGGACGAGGTGGTCCGTCGGGCCTCTCCGGTGGTGAAGCACTTCATGGGTTTTCCCCACCTGCGCGACGAAGTCCGGGCCGCACACTCCGCCTGAGGCCTCCCCAGACGGGGATGCGGCGCCGCACCCGGCGGCACGGCGGGACAAAAGTGAACCCGGTTCGGTCACGTTTGGCGCGACTTCGCCTTGAATGCGCCGGAGGGGTCACCCGTCTGTGGTAATGTGACCGAGGACAGGCAAGGACGTTCTGCCGGGGTCGGAGCGTCGGGAATAGAGGTTCGGGGGATGGCTCTTCGACGGATGGCAATGGCATTGGCTGTGGCGCTCGGCGTCCAGCTCCTCGGTTCGGTGGCGCACGCGCAGCGCCTGGACGAGGCCGGCATGCGCGCGCAGTTCCAGCGCCTCCAGAGCGACGACCCCCAGGTCCGGCTCGAGGCCGTGGAGATCCTGGGACGTCGGGGCTGGCGGCTCCGGCGCGAGATCGCGCCACGGCTCCAGCGCCTGCTCCGGGACGACCCCGACTGGCGGGTCCGCGCCTCCTCTGGCCGCGCCATCGGTCGTCTGAGCACCCGCTCGGCGGTGCCGGACCTGGTCCGCGCCCTGAGGGATCCCCAGGTCGAGGTGCGGGTCGTGGCCGCCGCCGCTCTCTGGCGGCTGCCGGACCCGGCGGCGGTGCCCGCGCTGATCGAGCTCCTCCAGGATCGGGACGCGGCGGCTCGGCAGTGGGGAGCCCTGGCGCTGGGCGTGATCCACGATCCACGGGCCACCCAGGCGCTCCTGCGCGTCATCGACGATCCCGAGAGCGCCGTCCGCATCGACGTGGTCCGCTCCCTGGGCCGCATCGGGGACGTACGGGCCCTGGCCCCCCTCTCCGAGGTCGCCAAGGACGAGGCCAAAGACGACGAAGAGCGGCTCGAGGCGGTGAACGCCGTGGCCAGCATCGACTCGCCGGACAAGGTCAACGCGCTGGTCCGGCTCCTCACCGTCGAGGACGACCGGATTCGCCTGCGGGTCATCCAGGCCCTCGGTCAGGTGGGCGACGCCCTGGCCGTCCCCGCGCTCCGGCGCCAGCGGAGCCAGGAGCGCGGAGACAACCGTTCCGCGGTGGACACTGCCATCCGGGAGATCCAGCAGCGGGCCCGGGCGCAGCGAGCCGCCGGCGGCTGACCCTTGAAGTCGGGCCCGCGGTTGGATAACCGACGGGTATGCCTCTCCGGCTCCTCGTGCTCTTCTCGCTCCTGGCCGCCTGCGGCGCGGACGACGTCGGCTCGGAAGCCGCGCCTCCCGCGCGGGCCGACGAGTACGTGTCCGAGGCCCTCGACGAGGAGCTGGACGCCATCGGCGAACGCGTCCAGCAGCGCGGGTACAGCCCCGCCGACGACCTCTGGCGCGGGTTCCTCGTCGACGGCGCGATTGCCACCCGGCGCATCGCGCTTCGCAGCGGCCAGTGCGTCGTCTGGGTCGCGGTGGCGTCCAACCAGCTGCGCTCGCTCGAGCTCTCCGTCCACGACGGGGACGGCGCGGAGATGGCGCGGAGCGCCAGCGGCGAGTGGGGCGTGCGCTACTGCGCCGCCAGCAGCGGCGTCCACTTTGCGGTGGTGCGGGCCGAAGGCAACGGGCTCTTCGCGGCCCGGCGTTTCGATGGACCCCGCGGGATCGCGCTGCGCTTCGACGACCTCCGGGCGCCGCCGGAGGCCCTGCAGCCGGCGCCGACGCCACCCCGGGGCGTGACCCCATGAGGTGGCTCCTGCTCCTGGGGCTCGTGGCCGCCTGCGCGGAGCCGCCCCCCGCCGACCCCCCGCCGATCGCGGCGATGGACGACATCGGGCCCCTCGACGCGCTCGCCCGGCGACTCGGTCGCGTGGAGCGCCGGCTCGACAACCGCGGCTATGGCGGGGCGGTGTCCACCTCCCGCGTCTTCGCCCTCGAGGGACGCGGAGTCGCCATCCCCCTGGACTTGCCCCCCGAGCAGTGCACGACCTTGGTGACCCTGGGGGGCGGCAGCATCCGGGAGCTGCAGCTGACCCTCTTCGACGGGGACGGTCGCGAGGCAGCCATCGACGCGGCGCCCGGCGAGGCGGGGCTGGTCCACGTGTGCACTCCGCCCGGCCTCCACCCGGTGCCCCATCACCTGGTCGCCCGGCCGACCGTCGGGGAGGGGGCCATCGTGCTAGCAGCGTTTACCGCGCCCGCCGACGCCGGAGAGGGCTTCGACGGGCTCTTCGACGAGATCCTGGCGCCCGTCGAGCCCCACTTCGACGCCGAGGGAGCGCTGGCCGAGGTCCGCGCCGGCCTCCGCGAGCGGGGCCTCCGGCCCGAGACCGAGGCCGTCTTCGTCACCCTCGCGGAGGGCCAGGCGCGGCGCGTCGCCGTGGGGCTCGAGGCCGGTCGCTGCTACGTCTTCGCGGCGCGCTCGGGGGAGGGCGTGGTCGACGTCGACCTCTTCCTCTACGACGAGGGGGGCGCGGAGGTGGCCCGGGACCTCGGCGCCGACGCGGCGCCGCGGATGGAGCACTGCCCCGGTCGCAGCGGCCGGGGGACCCTGGAGGTCCGGGTCTTCGAGGGCGCGGGCGCGGTGGGCTGGGTGGTCTGGTCCGGCGAAGACACCACGCCGGACAGCCCGGCCCCGGCGGATCCGCCGCGGGTCAGCGACGAGCCCTTTGCCGCCCTCGCGGCGGTCGCGGCGCCGCTGTTGGCCCGGGGCTACGGCGAGCCGATCTTTCTGGTGCGGGATGCTCCCATCGGTCCGACCGAGACGCGCAGCCACGAGGTCGCGCTCGCGCCGGGGTGCACCCTGGTGCTGGGCACGGCGGGTCCGGGCGAGGTGGACCTCGACCTCTACCTGGCCACCGAGGATGGCATCGTCGACCGCGACACCCGGGTCCGACGCACCGCGCAGGTCGCCGCCTGCGTGGACCAGCGGCGCACCCGGCAGATCACCGTGAAGTCCTACGGCCGGGGTCAGTACGCCCTCGCGTTGGTGACCGCGCCATCCGGCATCCAGGACCTGGCGACCCTGCGAGCGGAGCCGTTGGGAGCGGCCCTCGAGCGCCGCGGTTTCGAGCGCCGAGGCGAGGAGGTGGTCCAGGCCGGAGCGCTGGGACCGCGTCGGGCGGTGCCCCCGGGCTGCGTGGCGATCGTCGCCGCCGGTGGCGATGGGGTCGGGGACCTGGATCTCCTGGTGCGCGACGTCGACGAGCAGCTGCTCAGCGCGGACACGGGTCCGGAGCCCTGGGCCGTCGTCGAACGATGTGCGGAGCCGGGCGCGCTGGCCCCGGACGAGGCGAGCCTGGAGATCGTACCCTTCGCGGGGATGGGTCCGGTCTTGGTGCGATGGTACGAACGCTGAGCGCTGCGGCGCTGCTCGTCGCTCTCGCCGGGGGCGCCCCGGTGCAGGCGCGCCGGGCCCCGGCCCCCGAAGCCGAGTGCGCGCGTGCCGGAGCGCGGAGCGCCGGCGGGGCGGTGCGCTCGCTCGAGACCCGCTTCGCGCTCCCCGCCCGACCCGAGGTCTTCCGCCTTCGCTTCGACAGCGAGGAGTGCCTGGTCTTCCTGGGCGTCTCCCGGCCCTCCCAAGACCTCGACCTCTCCGTGCACGCGACCAGCGGCCTCGAGCTCGCCCGGGACGACGCGCCCCGGGCCTGGGCCTGGGCCGGTCTCTGCGGGCTTCCGGGCCAGGAGGTCGCGGTGACGGTCCGAACCCGGACCCGGGGGCGCTTCGCTTTCGCCGTCCTGGCCGGCGCCCCGATGGAGCGCCCGGACCTCGGGCGCCGCGTGGGCCGGTGCTTCGCGGGCGAACCGGGCCGCGCCGCGGAGCGTGACGAGCGGGGGGACGCCGACCTGGACGACGCCGACCTGGCCTCGATGGCCCGGCGTCTGGCCGTCGGCGAGGACGCAGCGGCTCCGGGCGCAGGGGAACCGGATGCTGTGAACCAGGGCGCTGCGGAACCCGAGGTACGGCATGGGCGGCTCCGGGAGGGGCGGGCCCAGCTGCGGATCGGGGTAGAGGCCGGTCGCTGCTACCGGATCGCCGGACGCTCCGATCGCCCCGGGCTCTACCTGGAGGGGGACGTGGCCGGCTCGCGCTGGCGAACCCCGCCCCACGAGCGCGCCATCATCGGGGGGTGCCCCGTCGTGGACGGCGAGCTGGAGCTCTGGCTCGACGGTCCCGGGGACGCCCGCTTCGTGGTGGCCGTCGCGTCCTGGCGCGCGGAGGCGGTGGAGCCGCACGTGGTCGCCCGCGTCCATCTGCTCGACGGCGAACGCATCGCGCTGCCGCATCGTCCGTCGGCGCCCTGCGTGACGCTGCGCGCCCAGGGGGGCGGCGCGGGGCACGGCGCGGAGCGCGGGGTCCGCGACCTGCGGATGCGTATTCGAGGGGGACCTCGGGACGCCCGGCCGTCGCCGACGGCCGAGGTCCACGTATGCGACCCGGGGCCCCTGTGGATCGAGGTTCGATCGGTCGCGGGGCGGGGGACCGTCGACATCATCGAGGAGGTCCCATGAGAGCCGTGCTCGCGAGCGTCTTGCTCGTCGGTTGCGCGACCGCCCCGGTCCGTCCGGCGCGGAGCGCCGAGCCGCCACCGGAGGATCCGGCGCTCCGCGAGGCGACCCATGGTGCGGTGGCGGCGGCGGAACACCGCGGGTGGGAGCTGGTGGCCCGCCGCGACGCCCGCTTCGCCGTCGAAGGCCAGCCCTCGGTGGTCGCGGAGACCATCCCGGCCCACCGCTGCCATGCTTTCGTGCTCGTCACCGCTTCGGGGATCCACGAGGCCGCCAGCGCGCTCTACCTCCCCGAGGGCCCCCTGGTCGGTCGGGATCTGCGGGGCGACCCCAGCGTCGTGGGGGCGTGCGCGGCCGAGACGCCCCTGGAGGTCTACTGGCACGACTCGGTGCAGGGGGCGGGGCTGGTGCGCCCGCTGGTCTTCGAGCTGGACGTGGAAGAGGCGATGGCCGCCCGGCTGGGCGAGCCTCCGGGGGAGGACCCGGCCCTGGCGCGGGCGCTCCGGCGCTGGGGCTTCGTCCCCGCCGGTCCCATTCGGGAGGTCGCGGTCGAAGCGGGCATCGCCCAGCGCTTTCCCCTGACCCTCGAGGTGGGCAGCTGCGTCACCCTCTGGGCCACGGGGGCCCGAGCCGGGCTCCGGGTCGAAGCGCTCGCCGACGACGGGACTCCCTCGGTCGTGGCGCGGGCCGACGAAGACGAGCGCGCGCTCCAGCTCTGCGCGGATCGTCCGCGGACCCTCCAGGGGGTCTTGGTCCCGGAGGAGGCGGGGACGGTGCGGGTGCGTCTCTATCAGGCGCCGTCGGAGAACGTGAACGGCGAAGCCGGGCTCTGGCTCGGCGAGCGTCGCCCCGCGCGGGTCTCCTCCGCGGAGGCCGAGCGCGGCGAGGTGCTCCGCCTGGTACCGGGCGAGGTTCGCCGCGTGCGGGCGAACGGGGACTCGTGCGTTCGCGTCGTGGCCGGGGAGGGCTCCCGGGGGGTCTGGATGGACCGACCTACGGAAGCGGCCCCGAGCGTCGAGCGCTGCGGGGCCGCGGAGGTGACCTTCGGCTCCCTCGGCGGGGGCCAGGTGACGATCACTCGGCGTCGGCGAGGGCCGCCCGAGGCGCGCCGCTGAGCGTCGCACCGCCGCGAGCGTTCGAGCGGACGTCGGCCTTCATACCCAGCCCGGAGCGCTCCAGGATGGCGACACAGAGGTCGTCGAAGGAGTAGCCGGCGCCGCCGGCGATCTTGGGCAGGAGGCTGGTCGGGGTGAGGCCCGGGAGGGTGTTGACCTCCAGCACGTACTCGTTCTCGCCCTCGGTCACGAGCATGTCCACCCGGGTGGCGCCCGTCGCGCCGACGCAGCGGACCGCGCGCTCGGCCAGGTTCAGCACGCCCTTGTAGCGGGTGGGGCTGAGGCGGGCGGGGAGGTGGTACTCGCTCTGGCCGGCCTGGTACTTCGACTTGTAGTCGTAGAAGCGGCCCTTCGGAGCGATCTCGATGGCGCCGAGGGCGCGGCCGTCGAGGATGCCCACCGCGATCTCACGGCCGGCGACGAAGCGCTCCACGAGGACGCTGTCGTCGAAGCGGGCGGCCTCCGAGCAGCGCTCGAAGAGCTCGCGGGGATCCGACGCCTTGCCGGCCCCCACGCTGGAGCCGGCGCGCCGGGGCTTCACGAAGGCCGGGTAGCCGAAGGAGCCGTGCACCGCCTCGAGCCGGTCGAGGTCGCCCGCGTCGAGGGCGTAGTAGGGCGGGGTGGGGACGTTGTAGAGGCGGAAGAGCTCCTTGGCCTTGAGCTTGTCCATGGCCAGGGCGCTGGGGAGAACCCCGGATCCCGTGTACGGAATGCCCATGAGTTCCAGGAGGCCCTGGATGCAGCCGTCTTCCCCGTAGGGCCCGTGCAGCGCCAGGAAGGCCACGTCGATCGGGTCCTGCCGCAGCACGCGATCGATGTCGCTGTCCACGTAGACCTTCACGGCGTCGTAGCCCTTGCGGAGAAGCGCCGCGTGGACGGCCTCACCGGTGGCGATGGAGATGTCGTGCTCGGGGCCGATTCCACCCATGAGCACACCCACTCGAACCTGCTTCGTCATCCGTACTGCTCCTCGGCCGACCGGTTGGTTCCGGTGGGGCTCGCGTCTTGGTGAGAGCGCATGCTGCAGGCGTTTGCGAGATGCGTGCCGGTGGCCGATGGGCACTGCGGGCCCTTCGCTCGGGGCGCACCGGTGAGCTCTTCGTAGCTCCGACCGCGTCCTCGTGTCCACGTCTGCGTCATGTCTCAGCCACGTCCGCTATCAGAGGTCGAACCGGGGGGTCAAAAAACCGGTCGACCCGGACGAACGCCTCGTATGGCCGGCGCTGCGGGGGTGGTCAAGGCCGGGGGGCCGTCGATCCTCCAAAAAGAGGGGCGGCTCAGGGGCCCTCGTAGCGACCCACGGGCAGCTCGGCCTGGCCGCCATCGATCGCCAACAAGCGCACCGGCACCACGACGCCGCGGACCAGCCGGAGGGACGAGGCCGCGGTGATCGCCGGAAAACGCACGTCGACCCAGTCGGTCCCTTCGGCGTGCCGACAGCGGACGGGGACGTGCAGGGTGTCGCCCTGGACCTCGGGGTCGAGGCGTTCGATGCCGCCCACGTAGTCGACCGCGCAGGGCAAGACCTGATCGACCCGGGGTTCGTCGACGAAGCGGGCGCCGACGCCGGCCGGTTCCTCGCGGCGCGGCGCGATCTCCACGTCGCCGATGGCCGCGACGAAGGCGAGGAGCGGGTGCCCCTCGAAGCCACGCCCGGGGAGGACGCGGACGCGAATACGGTCGCCCACGTCCACGTACGTCGCCAGCGCCGCGCTGTCGGAGTCGAAGACCAGGTCCGCCCACCCCTCGCCGGTCGGCGCGGTACAACGGATCAGTCGTCGGCGGCTCAGCGGGACGGGGTAGCCGCTCTGCTCCGCTTGGCTGACCCGGGTGAGCCGTCCGATCCACGACACGTCACAGACGCGCTCCCGCTCTTCGTGGTGTTCGGGGTCGAGCCGGACCAGCCGAACATCGAAGGCCTCGTCCTCGGCGATCTCGGTGGGCACCGGGGTCGCTGGCGCCCAATCGTCGGTGCTGAGGGTCACCTCGGGCACCGGCGCCCGGCGTTCGCCTTGGCAGGCGAGCCCGAAGAACAGGGGGACGAGGAGAGCGAGCCGCACCCGGGCCCCATAGCCCGACTCACCGTGGTCGGCACCTCGGCGGGGCCGACATCTGCACGAGGATTGCTTCCGCGGCGGCCCGATGGTACCAACGCGCTGCGCCCCATGACCGCCGTGACTCCGTGCCCGACCGCCGGGAACTGAATCGGGAGACCGACGACGTGTACCCGCATCGATTGCTCGGGACCGTCCCGTCCGCTCATGGCGCGGCGCGCAGCTGCCTCCCCGGGGAGCCTCGTCGAGGCGACCGGGATGGCGTCGTTGTGCGCGAACCTGACACGAATCAACTCGGAGAGGTGACGGCGCAGACTCGCTCGTCGCTCTCTCCGCGACACCCGTGGCCGTGGCGACGCTCGAATCGAGCCGCCGACGGCCGCACTGAACAATCAACGTTCGAGGATTTGACAGATGACGTTCACGGAAGCCGCCGCGGAGGTGTTGAGGCTCGTCGGTAAGCCCCTGCACTACAAGAAGATCACGCAGATCGCCATCGAGCGGAATCTGCTGTCTCACGTGGGCAAGACCCCGGAGACCACCATGAGTTCCCGCCTCGCGACCATGGTGCGCAAGGACGATGGAGAGGCACCCATCATCAAGGTGAAGCCCGGGATCTTCGGGCTTCGCGACTTCGACGCCGACGTGCTCGCCGCCGCCGAGTCCGACTCGGGGCACGAGTACGAGCTCCCGCCGCCCTCCGCCGAGGAGGCCAGCGAGGCGCAGCAGCAGAAGGCTGCGGCCGCCCCCAGCCCCTCGCATCCGGGCGCCGATGTCTTCCCCGAGGAAGAGGGAGACAACGAGCCGATCCTGGCCAAGATCGAGCGCGAGTCGACCAAGAAGCGCGAGGAACAGAAGGACGACAAGAGCAAGCGCCGCAAGCGTCGCCGCCGCCGTCGCGGCCGCAAGGACGAGGACGAGAGCGGCAGCGACGACCAGCAGCAGAGCTCGGGCCGTCGGGGACGCGACCGCGGGGACCGGGACCGGGACCGGGACCGCGATCGAGACCGGGACCGCGGTCGCGGGCGCGGTCGGAGCTCGGGTGGCTCGTCCTCCAAGTCCACCAAGGTGGACGGCGATTGGGAGCGGACGCCGTCCGGCGACGACCTCCTGGGCATGGAGCTGGCGACGGCGCTCGAGAACGTGCTCGAGGGGCGCCGGAACAAGCAGGCCATCTCGCTCACGAAGGCCGCGGAGGAGCTGGTGAGCCGCGGTCGCCTGCAGGGCGACGCCTCGGCCCTCGCGCCCACGCTGGCCGCGGCCGTCCGCGGTGACGGCGCGCGCCTGCGCCGGGAAGGTCGGGGCCCGCGCTTCCGTCTGGTCGGCGGCTCGGTCGAGCTCCTGGCCTGGGCTTCCTCGGGAGCCGCCGTCGACGCGGAGCGCAAGGCGGTGGCCGCTGCCGAGCAGCAGCGCAAGCACGTGCGTCGTGCGCTGGTCGATCGCTTGGGGCAGATGCCCGCGAGCGGCCTCCTCGAGCTGCTGGCCGCGTGGCTCAACGCGGAAGGCATCACCGAGCTCCGAGGCGTCCGTCGCCCGGGTGCCGCGAGCGGAGATTTCCATCTCGCCGGCACCTGGCGGTCCGGCCCCCGGGCCATCCCGGTGGCGATCCTGATCCGCCGCGGTGGTGACCTGGGTCGCGAACACGTGATCGATCTGCGCGGCGCGCTCCACCACTACGGGGACGCGAAGGCCGCGTGGCTCATCACGATGGGCAAGGTGATGCGCGGCGCCAAGGAAGAGCTGGACGTCGACGGCGCGTCGCCGGTCGCGCTCTTCGACGGAGACCTGCTGGGCGAGGCCATGGAGCGCTGCGGGATCGGCGTCGTGACCTACTCGCTGCCGCTGGCCGCCCTCGACCTCGAGCTGCTCGAGGGGCTCCACGGGCCGGGGTACACCGAGCCCGAGCCGGAAGAGAAGTCCAAGGCCGAGGACTCTCGGCGACGTCGCAAGAAGGCGTCGAGCGAGGACGAGGAGTCGGACGACTCGGCCGACTCTGACGACGACGACGATTCGGACGACGACGAGGAGAGCGGGGGCGGTCGCCGCCGTCGCCGTCGCCGCCGCCGGAAGGGACGCTCGCGTCGCGAGGCGTCCGCGTCCGACTCCGACGAGTCCGACGACGACGAAGACTCCGACGAGTCGGATGACGACGAAGACGAAGAGAACGTGGTCGTCGCCGTGAGCGCGGACGACGACGACGATTCGGACGACGACGACGACTCGGAC
>DCLA01000083.1:69634-69796 GCA_002320815.1 Myxococcales bacterium UBA1660 | reverse complement strand
AACGTCGTGAGACAGTTCGGTCCCTATCTGCCGTGGGCGCAGGACACTTGAGAGGATCTGACCATAGTACGAGAGGACCTGGTTGGACGTACCTCTAGTGAGCCGGTTGTTCTGCCAAGGGCATCGCCGGGTAGCTATGTACGGAACGGATAACCGCTGAAA
>DCLA01000083.1:69164-69310 GCA_002320815.1 Myxococcales bacterium UBA1660 | reverse complement strand
GCATCTAAGCGGGAAGCCGGCCTCGAGATGAGGTGTCCCGGACCGCAAGGTCCCTAAAGGCCCCTTGAAGACTACGAGGAAATAGGCCGGATGTGGAAGCATAGTAATATGCGGAGCTGACCGGTACTAATCGGCCGTGAGGCTTG
>DCLA01000083.1:68729-68858 GCA_002320815.1 Myxococcales bacterium UBA1660 | reverse complement strand
ACTAATCGGCCGTGAGGCTTGACCTATCTCTAAGGTACGAGTCGTCTTTGAAATCGTTCGAGATCAGGGTTGGACGCAAGAGCCCGACCAGCAAAAGATAGCTGGCGAGCCCATCCAATCATCTGCGCA